>NZ_JH976064.1:0-993152 GCF_000305755.2 Vibrio sp. HENC-03
CGATTAAAGAGTTGAGGATTTTCCCGTACTGGCGACGCATCCAGTGAGCCGAGGCCAACAGGTCTAATGCAGCACGTTTAGTCGGGACAGGTTTTGTATTGAATTTCTTTGCAGTAGAAATCGAGGCTGCGAAATCGTTGATGGCCGCGAACGCGCCAACTGGGTTAAGCAGAACATCGATGTTCCATTTTTTCAGTTCGACTTCTGAGCGATACCAAACCAAACCCGTGTTCGCGAGTTTCTGCTCAAGAGCCTTGTTGTAGATTCGCCAGTAAATACGAGAAGTACGAGAACCAATGGAGTATTGCTCTTTGGTGTAATCAGGACGGCCATCGCGAAAGCCCGCTATCGTGTGGTCAACATGCAGAACCGGATTGCGACCACGTTCAGCCGTTCGAAATGCATTGTCATTCCAAGCGGTACGCGCATATTCACAATCAAAAATACCGTCATAATCATCATAAGCGAGGTCAACACGCGCCAGAGTTTGAACGCCAAGCACGTTAGTGAGCCAATCATGCAGTGACCAAGGTTGGCGACGAGCAAAGACATGTTTGCAACCCGTACCATTGATCTGAAAATGCACGGTGTCATTGTTGCCGCCAATACCAACGAAGCCGCAGAAATCTTCACCATCTGGCGAAGTCAGTTTCATTGACTCAGAATAGAACTGAAAGCCAAGGCCACGTGGAGCAGAAAGCGACAATCCAAGCACCTGATTAGTAAAGATGCGAAGGCAATCTTCTAGGTAATTGCGGTAACAGATATCAAAGGCGTTGTTGTAAGCTTCAATCTCTTCAGCTGTGCCCGCAATGGTCGCATTAAACTTAGGTGGAGCAGGGAACTTGGGCGCTTTACAGTTACGCTGTAACAAAGATTTAGGCGCTAAACCTTTGTATTCCTCATGCTTATGCAGACGTTGAACAGCGTTATGACAATGGCGTAAGTCCTTGACTGCAAATGTAAAACAGAGGTAGTCGATATGAACGGATTGCTCATCAAACTTCTTAAGGATGTTAGTTGCAGTAGTCATCGAACACCCCCAAATCAACGCGTTCTTGGTAAGTCGTATTGGTGATGGACACCAACTCATAAGACACAAATTGAGACGAAGCCCAAGACTCAAGATGAGACATCGACTTAAGCAAATCCCATTCATCACAGCCTTTGACCAACACGGAAACCGTGTAATCAGGCAGCAAGTCGTAATAGATGATTTGAGCTTCGTTCATGGATTAAGCCTCTAAATTAGGCTTGGTGACGCTGTCACAGTTTTGATTGTTTTGGTTTTCAATCTGTGAGTTAACGGCGTGAATCAATCGACGAGTCATTTCACAATCAGCCAGTGCTCGGTGCGCCGTTAAGTCAGACACATCAACACTTTGTTGAGCACAGGCATTGGAAAGTGATTGCCACTTGTAATCTTCATGGTGTTCATTCCAAACACCGAAGAACTCGGCGTACCAAAGCATTGCACATTGGGGAACACAGAATTTGAAAAACAAATCGTGAACGGATTGGACGTAAGCAGCGTTACAGTGCTTATCCAAAGATTGGATGATTAAGCGCGTATCAAAATCTGAGTTGTAGATGATGATTGGACGACCGTTAAGAAGCGGAAGAAAGTGATTTGAAAAGACCAAATGAAAGTCGGGCGCGTCTTTAACGTCTTCATTGGTGATGCCATGAATAGCTGTCGCGTCAGCAGGAATAGAACAAGTTGGTTTAACAAGTTCGTTCACGATAACTTTGCCAGAATCAGCACAGATAGCAGTGAACTCAACAATTTCTGCGTCAGAGCCTAAGCCAGTAGTTTCTGTATCGATGATGATCGCATTTTCAGTAGACAGTTTTTTCATAGCAACACCTTGACCGTTGAGAGTGACCACCAAGACCAGACGCGAGCGTCAAGGGCAAACGCCTAAATCAAGGTGGTCAATACGAAATATTTCGTACAGTTAATACGAGATTCTTCATAGTGTAAATACGATAAATTCCGTACAAATGAGCTAGAATCGTTAATAACGATCTAAAGGCAGGATTCAAAAATGTATACAAACAAACTCATTGACGCTTACAAAGAGCAAATGAAGTATGTGCAATACAAGCAAATCGCCCCAGATTTAGGCATCAGTCCTCAAATGCTTACTGACGTGCGAAAAGGAAGAACATACTTAAAGGAAAATCAGATACTTATGCTTGCAGAAGCTATAGGTGAAGATAAAGAAAAGGCACTTGTTGGATTAGCATTAGATAAAGCGAAAACTTACGAAGCACAGACTTTGTGGACGAGCATAGCAAAAAAGTTTAATGGGCTTGGATTAACAAGTATTTCAATGGCTTGTGCAGGATTTGCCGTAGCATTTTCAAGCCCAGTGGAATCCTCAATTCAGTGCGCATTATGTATATTATGTTAAATGAAGTATCCACGTACGCCAATTCTTCTCTAGTTTGGTCTCCTATCCCTCTCAGATTTTAAAATACAGCGCTTTTTGTTGGTGTCATTAAACATAACCGTTATTTACCATAAAATAGCTAATATGGATCTATCAATCTACGATTGCTCGCTCTGCTATTAGCTGAGTTTCTTCAATAGACTTTCTGTGTTTGTTGTTCAGAGCTGATTGTTATCTGCTGTTTCGTTCTTCAAGTCACCACACAAACTACAGATACAAAAAGAGCGTCAATTGAGACGCTCTTTAAAATCTACTGAACAGTTTGAATTAACCACCGGCTAATTTTACTTTCATGCCTTTCTTCTCAAGATGTGCTTTGATCTTGTCACGAGCATCACCTTGAATTTCGATGTTGCCATCTTTTACAGAGCCACCGCAACCGCAGACTTTCTTAAGTTCAGCGGCTAGCAATTTAAGTGGCGCGTCATCCATATCCAAACCAGTTACGATACAAACACCTTTGCCTTTGCGGCCTTTAGTTTGCTTTTGAATACGAATAATACCGTCGCCTTTAGGACGTTCGACTTTTTCTTCTTCTGGTTTGATTCGACCAGTTTCTGTTGAATATACGAGAGTCATACTCTTATTTCTTTTGTTGTTGTGCTTGTAGCGCTTTTTGTTTCGCAACCAAATACGCTTCGATATGGCGTTGAATCGCAGGCTTCGCGCCCTTGATCAATTTGCCATTGAACATACAGTACCAAGCGTTGGGCTCGCCTGTATCATTCTTTATCGTGTAGCCGTTAAATACTTCAGATTGAGGACTGTTAGTGCTTTGCGCTCTTTGCCCAAGAGTTGCGAACTCTTTTGGGTCAATGATAGATGCTGTGTCACACCACCAATCTATGCTCTTTTTTACCGCCGTCAAACTGCCTTGTAAAACGTGGTTTTTGATCTTTACCTTCCAAACGCTACCGTCAGGTCCGCCTGATTGCAGGTTAAAACCTCTATAATTTGAAATTGCCATACCACTGAGCCATCTATTTAATGCTTTGATACAATCATAAATGCAACTGAGTAATATTCAAACTTTAACGCTGTCACATTACTCAGTTATGCTTAGGTTTACCACAAAATGAATGACGGTAACGTTAGTTAGATTGCAGTATGAATACAATCTGCTAGGAATTCGTGGAATTTGTGACCGTTGTTTTGCAGCATTTTAGGGAACATCGAAATCGGCGTCATACCCGGGAACGTGTTTACTTCGTTTAGGTAGATTTCATCATCTTCTGTTAAAAAGAAGTCGATGCGCGATAAATGACGTAAATTCATTTGCTTAAAGACGGTTTCTGAAGCTACGCGAATCGCTTCTACCTGTTCTTCCGTTAGGTTTTTCGCTTCTACTTCAGTCAATGAATGGCTCGAGCTGCTGTACTTTTCATCGTACGAGTAAAAAGCACCATCAGGCGCAATCACTTCACCAGGTTTGGTAATGAATAACTGGCCATTCATCTCATAAGCTGCAACTTCCAGTTCACGAGGTTTGACTGATTTTTCTACCAATACTTGCTCTGAGAATCCAAATGCATCGTTAACGGCTTGCGATAAAGCTTCCTTTTCGGTGACGCTGTAACAGCCAACTGAAGAACCTTGGCGAGCGGCTTTGACAAACACTTTACCCCATTTATCAAACGCTTGTGACGCTTGTTCATGGGCTTGTTCATCATTACGCGTTAAGAAAAGGTATGGTGTGTTTGGGATACCAATCGCATCGTACCAAAGCTTTGATGTGATCTTATTAAAGCTGTTGCTGCTCGCTTCAGGCCCACAACCTAGGTAAGGAATACCCGCGATTTCAAACATAGATTGGATATCACCAGTTTCACCCGGGAAACCGTGGATACAAGGGACAATGAAATCGATATCTAGGCTAAGGTTGTCTGAGCAAAGCTTTTTGGTATTAAGGTCCAAATAAACCAGTTCACCTTGGTTTGTCACCCAACCTTCATTTTTGATTTCTACGCGCGTCACGCTTACGTTTTCGATCAGATTTAACTGTTGCTCTACAAAGTTTGCAGAAAGCAGTGAAATCTCGTGCTCAGATGAGCCGCCACCGCATAGTAAAAGGATATTTTTGATCATGAATCAATCTTTCCGTGATTTCCAAAAGATACTATTCAGTATGATAAACCTTTGAGTAGTAACGTACAGTAATTTTACTGTGAGGAATACTGTTCGAATAGGAATTAACCAAAGAAAGAAGGGAGCATTTTGCTCCCTTCTCTTGTTCAATTAGTTTAGCTTGTTAAGCGTTGGATATGCCGAGTTTTTAATGGCATCAATGCTCTTAACGAAAGGCTTAAGTTGCTGGAAATGACCCGGCAATGTTGAAATCGCATTCTTCGCTTCTGCGCTTGTTGCGTAATCACCGTAAAGCACTGAGAACCATTTCGTGCCGTTTACCACTTTGTAGTTTTCCCAGATTGGCTGGCCGTTTTGAGGAAGTTGGCGTGCAAACTGGTCAACTTTCGCTTGGCTACCTACAGCAACAACTTGAATGGTGTAACCAAAGCGCTGGATACCCGCTTGTTTCTTGCTAGGCGGAATGATCTTAACTGGTTTCGCCTGATCTTTAGGGGTTAGTTTCACCACCTTTTTCTCTTCAGGCTTCGCAGTCATTTTTACAACTGTTGGTTCTACGTCTTTCTCAACCACTGCGTTCTCAGACGACATAATTGGTTTTGAAATTGACTGAGATTGGTAGTCTTCTCGGTAGCTTTCTGACGTTACGTCAGTGATGTAAGTTTCCGATGCACAAGCAGAAAGCAGTACAGACAAGCCGATGATTGCGATTTTTTTCATGAAGTAACAAACGCTCTGGATAAATATTACGATAAATCATGCCGATAGCAGGCTATTTTATCAAGCACCAAACACAATAAACTGTGATTTTGGTGTGATGAGTGACACAAACTCTGTACGCTTGGCTCAGTTTTAAGCCAATGTCTGGCCTGTTCATATTTCAACAGTGACTTATTCGTTTATGATTGTATGAGGAATGACCAACCGTTCTCGGTGTCAATGGCCAAGGAGTCACAATGAACAAACTACAAAAACTCTTTAAACCGAATTCTGTTGCAGTGATTGGCGCCTCTCAAAAAGAACTACGCGCCGGCCAAATCGTGATGCGAAATTTATTACAGAGTGGCTTTGGTGGCGCTATTATGCCCGTCACTCCAAAATACAAATCCGTCTCCGGCGTTATTGCTTATCCAAACGTGGCTTCCCTGCCCTATACGCCAGATATCGCCATACTCTGCACTAATGTTTCTCGCAATAAACAATTGTTGAAAGAGCTTGATGAACGCGGAACTGAGTTTGCGATTGTTATCTCTGACGATGCAGAAAGCTTAGATCTCTCACGCTTGAACATTCGCGTGCTAGGCCCTAACAGTCTCGGTATTATTCTACCTTGGCATCACTTCAATTGTTCCTTTTCTCCTGTTGCGGCAAAACCAGGAAAGATCGCCTTTATTTCGCAGTCCGCAGCGGTGTGTACCACCGTACTGGATTGGGCGAACGATAAAAACATCGGTTTCTCTTCATTCATCTCTATTGGACAAGGCCAAGATATCGACTTTGCTGAGCTGCTTGACTATTTGAGTATGGACGGCAAAACAGAAGCGATTTTGCTTTATGTCGACTCGATTAAAGATGCACGACGATTTATGTCTGCAGCACGAGCAGCTTCTCGTAATCGACGCATCTTAGTGCTTAAAGCAGGACGTTCGACTCAAGCTCGTACGCTTGGAGAAAAAGATATAGATTCTCTCGACGTTATCTATGATTCAGCAATCAGAAGAACCGGTATGCTGCGAGTTGGTAATACACACGAATTATTCGCCGCAGTGGAAACGCTCACGCATTCAGTCCCTCTAAGAGGTGAACGTCTCGCGATAGTAACCAATGGCGGTGGCCCAGCAGTCATGGCCGTTGACACCTTATTGGATAGAGGTGGCAAACTCGCAACACTAGATGAAGATTCAATTGCTAATCTACGAGGTCTATTACCGGATAGTTGGCGAGGTGTGAATCCAATCGACTTAGCTGGCGACGCGACGAAAAAGCGATACGTCGATACCATCAACGCATTAATGAACAATGACTGTGCAGACGCGATTTTGATTATGCACAGCCCTTCAGCCGTCTCAGATTCGTTAGAGACAGCAAGCGCAGTAATCGAAGCCATTCAAGCACATCCGAGGCACAAGCATTTTAATATTCTTACTAATTGGTCTGGCGAACAAACTTCTCGCGATGCACGCTTAGCATTCACTCAAGCAGGCATTCCTACCTACCGAACACCAGAGAGTGCGGTCGTTGCGTACATGCACTTGGTCGAGTACAGACGAAACCAGAAACAACTGATGGAAACACCGACCACGGCAGAACCGCTCCATTCCGGCAGTGTGAGTTCTGCTCGCGAATGGGTGAATGAACAACTACTGGATAAAAACACAGTCACCTTGGATACACACCAAACAAGCCCCCTATTTGAGCAGTTTGGTTTTGATATTCTCCCGACTTGGATTGCTTCAGAAGTCACAGAAGCCGTCCATATGGCAGAGAATATTGGCTATCCGGTTGCGGTAAAGCTTCGGTCTCCAGATATTGCTCATAAATCAGATGTACATGGTGTCGCGCTTAACCTGCGTAATAGCCAAGAAGTATCTAGCGCCGCACAAGCTATTTTAGATACCGCTAAGCTCAGTTATCCTTCTGCCAACCTTCAAGGCCTTTTAGTACAAGGGATGGCAAAGCTTGGTAGCGCAGAAGAGTTGCGTGTCAGTATTGCAGTGGATAAGGTTTTTGGCCCTGTAATCTTACTTGGACAAGGTGGTTCAGACTGGAACATTACTCAAGATGCTGTAGCAGCCCTGCCACCACTCAACATGAATCTGGCGCGCTATCTGATCGTCATAGCGCTCAAATCAGGTAAGGTGCGACTGCAAAAACACAAAGACGCTCTAGACATCACAGAGCTGTCAAAATTCTTGGTGCGAATCTCTCAGATGGCGGTTGAGTTACCAGAAATAGAAAGACTGGATATTCATCCAGTACTGGTATCTGGTAGCGATTTAACCATCATCGATGCGGACGTTACGCTGAAAAAATACGAAGGCGACGCGCAAGAACGATTAGCTATCCGCCCTTTCCCTGCCGAGTTCGTGGAGACGGTGACCTTGCGAGATGGCCAACCTATTTTGCTTCGTCCAATCTTGCCAGAAGACGAACCAATCCATGCGCAGTTCATCAATAGTGTATCTAAGGAAGATCTATATAACCGATTCTTCTCTGACGTCGGCGAGTTCAACCATGAGGCACTCGCAAACCTGACACAAATTGATTATGACCGTGAAATGGCTTTTGTCGCTGTCGCATTCGATGAAAATGGCCCATCAATCATCGGGGTGGCGAGAGCTTTAATAACACCGGATAATAGCGACGCAGAATTTGCCATTTTAGTTCGTTCAGATTTGAAGGGAAAAGGATTGGGTAAACTGTTGATGCAAAAGATCATCAGTTATTGCCAAATCAAAGGGACCAAACAGATGTCTGGTATGACTATGCCAACTAACCGCGGAATGTTGTCACTTGCGCAAAGTTTAGGTTTTGAACTAGATGTTCAGTTTGCAGATGGCACTGCCGATATGGTTTTACCTTTGAATTAATTGTGTTCATCTACGAATCAAACAACAAAAGAAGGACGCATCGACGCGTCCTTTTCTTTATTTTTGTATAAATTAGTGACAAGGTCACTTCATTTTCCAATTTTTCTTTAGATATTGTACGCACCAAGACTTCGCTTCACCCATCGTATTTCTACGCCACGCTAGAATGATATCTATCGGCTTACTTTCTGCGCCGTCAATGTACTTGAGCTGACCGCTTTCTACCAAAGGCTGTGCAACTTGCGTTGGCAAGGTACCGATCCCTAGTCCCGATAATAAAGCTTCAACCTTTGCTGAAAAGTTAGTAACCGTCAGACGGGGTTGTTTTTGCATTACATTGATCGACAGCGCTGGTTGTTCTCGCGCAGTATCTGCAATCGCGATGACTCGATACTTTTCCCTTGCCGCGTCATCAAACTCCCCACTGCGCTTATGAACATAATGATCAGCCGCTGCGACCCAAACCATACTTAGTTTGCCAATTTTTTCTGCTTTTACATCTTGTGGGAGCGTATCTAAAGCCGGACAAACCAATAAATCTGAACGCCCTGTATTCAATGATTCCCAGCAGCCAGCAAGAATCTCTTCTTGAAGTCGGATCCGTGTACTACTCACATTGGACAAGGCATCAACCATAGGGAAGAAATTGGCGATAGGAATAATGCCATCGAACGCAACGGTAATATCCAACTCCCAACCATTCGCTAACAAAGTAGCATCATTGACGAGTTTTTCGCTTGCTTGAAGGATTGCCCTGCCACGCTCAAGTATTAACTTACCGGCTTCGGTGAAATGTGCTTTATGACCAGAACGGTCGAAAATGATGATATCAAGGTCTTGCTCTAGCTTTTGAATCTGATAACTCAACGAAGACGGTGCGCGGTCTAACTCGTTGGCTGCAGCAGCAAAACTTCCTCTTCTATCAATAGCATCCAAGATATGAAGAGCTTCTAACGTGATTGGACTCTGCACAATAACTCCCTATTTATGTGATAGCTATCACAGTAGTGGTATTTGAAAAATCACTCAAAAAAACGACTTTAGACAATATAACACATTGATTATCAAAGACTAGGCGGTGCGTAGTACAAATTTCCGTTGATAAAAACAACATTAAACAACAATGGTAATGATAGTAATTACCATTTAGATCTACTAAGATACCGCACGTTGTTATTGCCTATTATGGATTTAAGGTATTGAAGCCAATGTATAAAAAATCAATTTTATCAGCCTCTATTGTCATCGCCCTCTCCCAAGGCGCTTACGCTGAAGAAACATCAACGTTCAATGAAGTCGTTGTTTCTGCCACTCGTACTAACCAAACTATGGATACTGTAGCAGCTTCTGTTGCCGTTGTTTCTGAGAAAGATCTCGAAGAAAACATGGCAAAAGATCTCAATGATGTATTCGAATACACACCAGGCGTTACTGTTAACGGTACTCAACGCCAAGGTGTTCAAAGCATTAACATTCGCGGCATGGAAGGCAAGCGAGTGAAAATCTTGGTAGACGGAGCGTCTCAGCCAGGTGTATTCGACGGCGGTCCATACTCTTTCATTAACTCTAGCGCCGTGACTGTCGACCCTGACATGCTAAAAAGCGTTGAGATTGTAAAAGGTGCGGCTTCTAGTTTGCACGGTAGTGATGCTATCGGTGGCGTTGTTGCATTTGAAACAAAAGATCCAAGTGACTTCTTGAAGGACGGCAAAGACTTTGGTGGCCAAGCTAAGCTTTCTTACTCTTCTGAAGATAACTCGTTTGCAGAGCACATTGCGGTTGCGAAACGATTTGATAATCTTGAAGCATTGGTGGCATACACACGCCGTGACGGTTCTGAGCTACAAAACTTTTCTAAAGCGCCTTACGACGACTACTCAGTGACGGACCAAGATTACTACAAGAACGACTTATTGGTTAAATTGCAGTCACAATTGAATGAAGACCACCGTTTGGAGTTTTTGGGTGAAGTAATTTACAACCAAACGGATTCAGACATCGCGAGCTCCTCATACAAAAACTTCAATGCTGAAGACCAAACTAAGCAAAACCGTCTTGGTTTGAAACACATCTGGTTTGCTGATCTAGCTATCTCAGACACCATCACTTCTCAGCTAACGTGGACAAGTAAAAAAGAAAATGGTGTAACAAACCGCTTTAAAGAAGCAAGTCCTGGCTTCCCACCGTGGGTTCCGCCTAATGGTGATAACCAGCAGAAAAAAGACTACGAATACACTGAAGACAAGATCGAATTTGAAACTCAGTTAGACAAAGAGATTCAAAACCACTACTTGGTTTACGGCCTGTCTTACAAACACAGCGACATCAGCAACACAAACCGCGAGTTTAACTCTGATCCAGGCACGCCTGACACGGTTTACATTTACACGCCAGATGCTAAAGAACAAAGCTTTGGTTTGTTCTTGCAAGATGAAATCGCACTACTTAACGACAAGTTAATCTTAACTCCTGGTGTACGTTACGATTACTTCTCTACTGATCCATCAGATACCTCTGAAGAGTCATTCAAGAAGTTCAGCGACTCTGCGTTTACTGGTCGTCTAGGTGCAACATATAAGCTGTCTCAGCCAGGTACGGTATTCGCTCAAGTAAGCCAAGGTTTCCGTGCACCATCATTTGATGAACTTTACTACACGTACGACAACCCAGGACACGGTTACACTAACCGCCCTAACCCAGACCTAGAATCTGAAAAGAGCTTGTCTTACGAATTAGGTTACCGTCACAACACAGCAGCGTCGGCAACAGAGTTCGCACTTTACTACAGTGATTTCACCGACTTCATTGATCAAACATCAACGAGTAATAATGGTTTAACTGAATACACCTTCATCAACATCAATGAAGCAACAGTAAAAGGTGTCGAGCTGTCTAATAGCCTTGACTGGCACGCTATTGCAAGCCTTCCTAAAGGTGTAACGACTCGCCTAGCTGCAGCGTACACTGAAGGTGAAGATGGTGATGGTAATCCGCTTAATAGTGTGAACCCTTGGAATGCTGTTGCTGCAGTAAACTACGATTCACCAAACGCACTTTGGGGTACAAGCTTAAAAGTTAACTACACAGCGAAGAAGTCTAACAGTGATATCAACTCAGATGGTGACAATGGCGGAACTCAAGACCAAGTTGCACTACCATCAGCGACAGTTGTTGATCTAACGGCCTACTACAAGCCAATGAAAGACCTAACCGTTCGCGCAGGTGTGATGAACTTGACGAATGAAGAGTACTACTTGTGGAACGATGTACGTGGTGAAACTGAGCTAAGCCGTGATATCACGCAAGCAGAGCGTAACTACAACATTAGTGTCAAATACGAGTTCTAAGTGTTACAAACACAAAAAAGCCAGCATTATGCTGGCTTTTTTTATGTGCTTTCATTTCAAAAATGTTAAGAAAAGAATGAAAAATGAAAGACTATTGTTTTGCCATCTCTTTTTTCACCATTACTGCTGCTGCAACGATGAATGCGATGATTAAACCAAGTTCCATGAACTACCCCGAATAGTTTAATGAAAATTTACGACCTAAATTAAGATTCGCACATAGTTTAGCATTTCTATTTATCGAAGCTACCTTTTAACCAGTAATTTACGAATTTTTCCGATTTAGATCAAAAAAGGCGCAGAAGCGCGCCTTTTTGTTACAAAAGTGTAAAACTTGAAGTTTTAAGCGTCTGGATAACCTTGAGGGTTATTTGACTGCCAGCGCCAAGTATCACTCGTCATCTCTTCAAGTGTACGGGTGGCCTTCCAACCGAGTTCGTTTGCTGCTTTTGAAGGATCCGCCCAACACTCTGCGATATCGCCAGGACGGCGATCCACCAGCTTAAACGGAACTTCTTTGCCAGAAGCGGCTTCAAATGCTTTCACCATTTCCAATACGCTGTAGCCATTACCTGTACCCAGGTTATAGATATGTAGGCCTGCTTTGTTGCCTACTTTATCAAGAGCAGCAACGTGACCATCAGAAAGATCCATTACGTGGATGTAATCACGAACACCTGTACCATCTTTAGTTGGGTAATCACTACCAAATACCGACAGGAATTCACGACGACCAACCGCAACTTGAGAAACGAACGGCATCAAGTTATTAGGAATGCCTTGCGGATCTTCGCCAAGCTCACCGGTTGGGTGTGAACCAACAGGGTTGAAGTAACGCAGAAGTGTGATACTCCAATCTGGGTTCGCTTTTTGGAAATCCGTTAGACACTCTTCTACCATCAACTTACTGCGACCGTATGGGTTGGTCGCACTTGTTGGGAAGTCTTCCATAATTGGCACAGAAGCAGGATCACCGTAAACCGTTGCTGAAGAGCTAAATACGATCGATTTAACGCCGGCTTCGCGCATAGCATCAACAAGAACAAGCGTACCGTTCACGTTGTTATCGTAATATTCAAGTGGCTTTTCTACCGACTCACCAACCGCTTTAAGACCAGCAAAATGGATAACGGCTTCAATGTTGTGTGTCGTCATTGCATCAACAAGCGCTGCTTTGTCGCGAATGTCTGCTTCAATGAATACTGGTTTTACGCCACAAACCTTTTCAATGCGCTCAAGCACAGTTGGTTTACTGTTGTAAAGGTTATCGAGGATAACTGGTGTCATACCAGCTTCGATCATTTGAATACAAGTGTGGCTGCCAATGTAGCCCATACCACCCGTAACAAGTACTTTCATTTTATCATTCCTTCTGACGCGAATCGGGCTAGTCTAAAGGCTTCTAGCCCGTTTTTAAACTGTATCTGGGGATTCGCAACCCATTAAAATTGCTTGGCCTTTGCCGGCTTTCTTCGCTTGATACATGGCAGTATCTGCGCTTTTAAGAATTCGGGTAGCGTCACGTTCGTTAACACCCACCAATTTCACACCGATACTAACGCCAACTTTTAACAAAGAACCACGATACTCTATTGAAGCACAAATCGTTTCTAATAACTGCTCTGCAATCCTAGTCACCACTTTTTGATTGGCAGGATTCACTAACATGACAAATTCATCACCAGACAAACGAGCAATCAAATCACTGTGTCTTGTGGCTCCGGTCATACGTTTAGCGACAATCTTAAGCACTTCATCACCAGCATCATGGCCATAAGTATCGTTGATCCCCTTAAAACCGTCCAAGTCGAGATAAAGTACCGCAAACTCATCACGCAGATAGCCTGATCTTTGTACTAATTCTTCCAATTCAAAATGGAACTTTGAACGGTTAGCAAGTCCCGTTAACGGATCGTGATGCGCTAAGTATTCTAAACGCTCCATCTCTTTTGCACTTGAAAGATCCGTTAGGATTATCACCATATCGAACGAGTTCTGATCTTCACTTTTAATGATACGATTCACTCTCGCAAACATTGGTATAAGCTGGCCTAGGTGGTTTTTTTCTATTACTTCACCTTGCCACATTCCATAGTTTTCAATCGATTCGATGATACTTGGCATCATTGCTTGCAGTTTCCGCCATCGAATTGATTTTATAAACGGCTGTCCAACCAGTTGTTCGGCGGTTAAACCAATCAACTTTGTCACCGCTGGGTTTACCATCGTAATAACACCTAGATGGTTGAGAACCACTAAGCCATCTTGACTGCTTTCAAATACACGCCCGGCAACTCGTTGTCGGTTCATCGCTTCTTCGATCTCGGTGATATCCTGAATCACAAAAAGAAGATAGCCGTGTTTTGCTAATCGGCGACTGGTTAAACTTAATTGCTGTTCATCTTCTGCATTTTGTAGATGGATGCCGTCACACTCTAAGCCTCGACTTAAAATTTGTCCTAATTCATTCGGTGCTTTAGTTTGGATCAAGTCGCAGATATTTGCCGTTTCTAATCCATGGTAAGTCTTTTCAAAAATCCTCTGCGTCGCCTTATTACAGTGAATTACGCGACCTAAGTTATCCGTTACGATAAGCGCATCTTGAATCGAATCTACCACTTCTTCTGCAAACGCTTTACGACGTTCCAGCACTTCCAAACTGTGTTTACGTTGTTTCTCTAGTCTTTTTTGCTTGTCTACCATCAGATTAAGCGAAGCAACGAGTTGCCCTACTTCATCTTTTGAACGGTGACTAATGCGGCCACTCAAATGATGGCCATTAGCGAAGTCTTGGAGTGCTTGATTGACTTCCACTAGAGGGCGAAGAACACGACGCTCGACACCGATATAGAAGGTCACGCCACCAGCAAGAAGAATGATTAGGAACAGAAGCCCATCTTGCAATAGCGCATCTCTTACCTGCATCAAAGGACGTTGAGACAATGTGACTCTGATCGTTCCAATCACTTGTCCGTCATGGATTATCGGTTCAAGCACATAAAGAAAATGAGCAGATAACGCATACCCCATTGCATGCAGATGACTTCGCTCATGTTTTGTTGGCGAAGGCGCTGAAAAACCGTCGAGAGCAAAAATCGCAAATGGTTGATTTTCTTTGTCGTAAAGCTTAACGCGTGATACGTTTGGCTCCTTCAGAAAGTCAGCCAAAATAGATTGAGCTTTTTGCTTGTTCTTTGTGGCCAGCGCATCTTTAATTGAGTGAGATACATCATTGATAAGCACTTTTGTTTGTTCAACAAGCTCATGTTTTGCTGACTGGTAGGTGATGTACGATGTGTAACTTTGAGATGTAACAAAGATGACCGTGATGAAAACGAGAATCGGCCATATTAGCTTTGCTCTTAATGACATATATATTCCTGTCGCAGAAAGCAACCAAAAGAACAAAAAGGTTGCTATGCAAACTATCACACAAAAAGAAGAGCCAAGACTAACACGACAGGCACTGAAATGAACCTGAAATTCTCAGATATTAGACTGATTAATCATGATTTTCTTGAAAATTCGGATCATTTCAAATAACCAGTCGATCATTTATGGCGTATTTTTTCGAACACCTGCATGAAAAATGACGTTAGTCACTGAACCAAAACGTAATTTCCTGCATTTTTAAGCATACTTTGGACACAATAAACGTATGACATTGAACAACCAGCAACTAACACTAAACTGCGATATGGGCGAAAGCTATGGCGCATGGACCATGGGTGCAGATGAAAGCGTAATGCCTTTTATAGACATGGCGAACATTGCTTGTGGCTTCCACGCGTCTGATCCTAATGTCATGCACGATACTATTACCCTCGCTAATCAACATGACGTGGAAATTGGTGCGCATCCTGGTTATCCTGACTTACAAGGGTTTGGACGCCGCAGCCTAAAGATGACCTACGAAGAAATCACTAATATGGTGATTTACCAAGTTGGCGCACTCCAAGCTCTGTGTAAGGCACAATATACTGATATTGGTTACATCAAGCCTCACGGAGCGCTCTACAACGATATGATGCTGAGTGATGGTATTTTCTTAGCGGTCGTTAAAGCCGCAGCCCTGTTTAAAGTGCCTCTTATGATATTGGCGTCCCAAGAAAACGAAAAATACCTAGAAATTGCCGATGATTTTGATGTACCTCTACTCTTCGAAGCGTTCGCAGACCGCCTTTATCAAGATGACGGGTTACTAACGCCAAGAACACAAGCTAATGCGGTACTAAACAGCGAACATGCAATACTAGAACAAGTCAGAATGCTGGCAGAATCAGGTCGAGTAAAAACGACATCAGGGCAATATATTTTGTTAGAGGCCGATACGATTTGTGTGCATGGCGATAATGATGAATCTATCGCGTTGATTCAAAAAATTCGTCAGAGTCTCTACACCGGAGGAAATTAATGAATCAAGGGCAGTTTTCGATCTCTCCTATATCTGAATGCAGCATTCTAATTCGCTTTGATGACACCATTACTGTTGAACACATAGGCGAGTTAGCGCATCAAATTGTGGATAAACTCAATCTCATCGTAATGAATGTGGTTCCTTCTTACCGAACCATTTTGATTGACTACCTGCCCTTTAGAATTCAAGAGTCTGTGATACTCCAAACGCTCAATGAGATCGTAAGTCGCTTTGATGTTCAGTCTATGGACAACAAACAGCCGAACTACATTTCTATTCCCGTTTACTATTCGAATGAAACGGCTCTCGATTTGGATCGATTTCAACAAAATGGGCTATCAATGGATAAGCTTATTGAACTGCATACCAAGCCTGTTTACACCGTTTCAGCCATTGGGTTCGCTCCGGGCTTTGCTTTTCTGTCGGATGTAAGTCCAGAACTTCACATGCCAAGACACCATACACCTCGTACCAATGTACCTGCCGGAAGTGTGGCGATTGCCGACAGTAAAACCGCAGTCTATCCATCCGACAGCCCTGGTGGATGGAACATCATAGGCCGTACGCCAATCTCGTTATTCACTGATACTCCACCCTTCATCCCTTTTGAAGTTGGTGACAAGGTCACGTTTGGTTCAATATCCAAACAAGAGTTTGTTAATTTAGGAGGCGTTTTATGAGCTTCGTAGGATTGTTAGTAGAAAAGCCGGGCCCACTCTCTTTGGTTCAAGATTTCGGCCGTTTTGGCCTTGCTCATATTGGGATAACTCAAAGCGGCCCTGTCGATGATTATGCTTACAGTTGGTCGAATCATCTTCTAGGCAACCCCGTTAACTGCTCTGTTATCGAAATCACATTGGGTAATGCGAGCTTTAAAGCCCTAGCCGATTGTCATTTGGCCCTTTGTGGCGGTGATCTTAATGCATCAGTAAACGGTGAGCCTATCTCTAATTGGTCTGACTTTTGCCTCAGAAAAGGCCAGACACTTAAGTTCGGAATGCCAAAGAATGGTTTACGCGCGTATCTTGCTGTTAAAGGTGGATTTAGTGTTGAGAAACACCTAGGGAGCACGTCTACGGTTGTGAGAGAATCTCTCGGCGGTATGACAAAAGATGGCGATCCTTTGAAAGCCGGAGATATTATTGGCTTTGAGCCACATTCGCTCCCAACGTCAAAACCCAAACAGATGACGTTCCGATTCAAACCAGATTACAACTTGCCATTAAAACTGAGAGTGATCGAAGGCTACCAGTTCGAAGATTTTTCCCAGCAGTCTATTGATGATTTCTATTCTGCTAGCTTTAAGATATCACCCAATTCAAATCGTATGGGTTATCGTCTTGAGGGTAAAACGATACAGCCGCCCTATGACGGCGTGCTTTCAGAAGGTATTGCACTGGGTTCTATTCAGATTCCAAACGATGGCAACCCGATCGTCTTATTGAACGATCACCAGACCATTGGTGGCTATCCGAAGTTTGGTTGTGTCGCAAGAATTGATCTGCCACGTTTAGCACAAGCTAAACCCGGGCAAGAAGTCAGTTTCGTCAAAGGAGACAGACAAGGTCTACAGGATGTGTGGTGTCAATGGGCTCAGTTTTTTGGTTACTAAGCCCATCTAAAGTCGTCATTAAATTGTGAGCGCTACATCCCGTAGCGCTCTGCCAATGCTTTTGGATAACCGCGCTCTTGAGTGAGTTTTACCGCAAACTGCTCTACGTCTTCTTCACTCCAATGTACCGTTACAGGATGTTCAAGTTCCACATTGGCATTCGGAGCTATATCAAACCAATATTGCGCCATTTTCTGAGCTGCTAGTAGCGTTGAAGAAGCTTTAACTACTTCAATTCGAGCATAGTTGTTGTCTTCAAATGTCACGTCTGCTGCACGCAATACAGGGTCAGTACCTGGGATTTGCTGCGCACCGAACAGTGCTTTCCCGCCTTTCACTGCACTTTGATAATCCGGAATGAATTGAGACATATGCTTAATCGCATTATCAGTACGCTCATCGAGGATCTCTTGTCGCCACCCGTTGCGTATTTTTGACAGTAAACTGGTTGGTAACTCAGGTTGTGCAGAGATTTTTGAGCTTTCCACCAAGCCATCATCAAACAATGTGATGCCTTTGGTCATTCCATGCAATTGGAAGTAGCCATCACCATATGGCGTTAACTGAGCCATCCCTTTGTCTGTACCGCGAGGACCATGGAAGATCACCTCTGGCCATTGCTGAGAACATTCGTTCCAACGGGTAACGTACGCCGCTTTGAATTCGACAAGTCGATCGCGCTTTACGCCAATCGCATCATCAACTGCGCCGGTCTCAAAGCCACAAGCATTGACTAAGTAATCACAACGTAGTGTCTTTTGTGCGCCAGCTTGGAGGTAAGCCAGTTCCCAATCAGAGCCACTCCAATGGGTTTGTTTTAGTTCTGCTTGCGTCAACACATCAACATTAGGAAGTTGTACTAGCGTCATGTTCGCGACAGCAGCAAGCCTAAATACACTCCATCCGTATTCCTGAACAGCGACCACTGGATACTTAAGCGCCTCAAGGTCTGCGTGCTGAGCAAAAGGGATAGTCCACTCGTCAATGCTTTGCGGGTGTTGTGGCTGTACAAGCTTAGAAAGCGCTATGAGCGCCTCTTTGGAGTACAACTTGTAATACTCGTCTGGTTCTCCCAACACCTGATTACTTGTGTCTTGTTCAACCAGAGATTGATAAGCACGTTTAATTACTTCTAATCGAGGTAATAATGCTTCTGGGTCTCCTCCATCTGAATGAGGCACAGCAATGATGGTAGGACGAATGTTCAGTGAATGTGGATACAATCGGATTGTGTCGATCGATTGAGTCAGAAGATCCAAACATTGCTGTTCGGAAATCTCACGATAAAGGTTTCCGCCCGCGTGTAGGTGGCAGATCGGAGGTCCATTTACTAATGAGACCCCTTTCTCGAGAATGGAGACTTTAAAACCTAACTCGGCAAAGTGGATTGCCGCGGTAGAGCCAGCGACACCGCCACCAACAATAGCGATGTGTTTATCTTTACGATTTGGAAACTCAGACTTCATTGCTTCACTGAAATTTTATAAGGAGAAATCTTTACTTAATGTGGATTCTACTCGGGTTTGACTATGATTAAAATCACAAAAAGTTCATGGGTTTGCATTTGTTAAAGGTATACGCGAAAAGTTACTTTCGAGAGCAAAAAATTTCCGAAAAAAGTGCTTGACGAGGTTGTTGGGAAAGCCCGATTTTGACCCTTTGTGAATAATAATTTAACGCTAACACCCATGGCGTAAAGCCTGCGGAAACACCCCACTTTATTAACACTTCAGTTATCCCAAAAGTTATCCACTGTTTTTGTGGATAACTAAAATAAAACTGTCATGGAGTGCTTCCGTTTTGGCTTATTACAAGCTAATTAAGTGTTTACTGGCGTTAACAATCTTTTCAAAAGACTCATAACGACCAAAGCGAGAACGGCAAACGTAGCAAATGGTAAAGCTATCCACAGTTCTGGGTGGATTTGCGCATTCAACTCGAAGCCATACTTCATCACCGCAGCGACACAAAGCTCAGCTGCAAATACCGCCACACCACTCGCGACGAGAGCCATAATTCCGTATTCCGCCCACAATGTCGTGTTAATCCGTTTTTTGCTAGACCCGAGAGTTCGATAAAGTCGAATCTCTTGCTGACGTTGAGACAAGCTCAATCGAAGCAATGTGAATATCAACAATAAGCCAGCGACAACACCTAACAACGCCAAGATGGTAATGGCTGACACAATCTGCTGAATAAGCGCTTGGATTTTATCGCCCATCGTTCGTATATCTAACACTGAAACGGTTGGGTGCTCACGTGACATAGACGCCAAGAGCGCTTCATTCTCTTCGCCAATGCGGTAACTAATCAGGTAAGAACCTGGCAAGCTCGCCATAACATCCGAAGAAAAAATAAAGTAGAAGTTTGGCTTCATATCTCGCCATTCAACATGACGAATGCTGTCTACCGTCGCATCGAAGTTCTGGCTGTTGATCACAAATCGTAATTTGTCGCCTAACTCAATGCCAAGCTCACTGGCCACTTCTGCTTCTACCGATACGCTACCTTTGTTTGTCCACTCTCCGGAAAGAATGTCATTGTACTCTGGTAAAGAACCTCCCCAAGTAAGGTTGAGTTCACGGCTTACTGCATCAGAGCCCTGACCTTCAGATTTGATCTCTTTGACGCTCACGTCATTAATCTCAGCCAACCGTCCACGAATAATCGGGAAAGCTTGTGACCGCGTCACGCCATTTTTATCTAACGTTTCCAAGTAGATATCAAGTTCGTAATCAGCAATGTTCA
Organism: Vibrio sp. HENC-03; assembly: GCF_000305755.2. Classification (NCBI taxonomy): domain Bacteria; kingdom Pseudomonadati; phylum Pseudomonadota; class Gammaproteobacteria; order Vibrionales; family Vibrionaceae; genus Vibrio; species Vibrio sp. HENC-03. Next base: position 20,256 of record NZ_JH976064.1, read on the forward strand.
ATGCAAAGACGTTAGGCGCATCCGCTGGGAGTGTTCTCGCCCAATCGGCAAGTATGTCACTACGTACAAGCCAGATAATAGAAAGCAACATCAATGACAGTGATAATGCACCAAACTGCAATCCGCTTGTCACGGGCGTACGGTTGATGCGGCTTAAGGCTAATTTCATCGCAGGTCGAGTTGAAACGCGAGCGAACAACTTGGTCAACATCACACTCATCATTGCGAGTACAACAAACAATGCGGCGATTCCCGCAAGTACAATCCAAACGAGTGTGTTGTTCGCGTAAAGGATAAGCAATGGCACCACAGGAACCAACACTAGCCACATACGCTTCCATGAACGTTTACCTGAACCTTGCTGCATAACTTCTAAAGCCGGCGTTTTGATCAAACCAAGTAACGGAATCCCCAGCGCAGGAACGGTAATCAGAACCGCTGAAACAACAGAAACTAAAAATGGAGTGACGCCGTAACTAGGTAGTGGATTTGGCAGTAAGTCCTTGAGTGGGATCCGTAACAAATACTCCAAACCGCTACCCAGCAACAAGCCTACAATACTTGCGCTAACCAGCAAAATGGTAACTTGAATCAATAACCACTTTTCAATCCAACGACGACTCGCACCTAAGCTTTTCAACATCGCGATAGTTTGCGTCCGGCTGTTTACGTAGCTTTGACACGTCAAAACCAACGTGGTTGCCGCCATGATGATGACAATCGCTACGGTCAAAGAAAGGTATTGCGTTGTACGTTCAAACACCTCATTGCTTCGACTTGCCGTATCTTGAGTACGCCAACGGTCGCTTGGCGAAAGCTCAGTGCTGTCTTGCAGTTGCGTCAGTGTTGCATCATCCCCTTTAAGGAATAAACGATACTGTACTCGGCTACCTACTTGAATCGCGCCTGTTTTATCAACGTCGCTGTTGTGGATGTAAGCCGAAGGCATTTGTTGGAAAGGGTTGAAACTCAATCCTGGCTCCATCAAAACGGCACCAGAAACCGTGAAATCGGCATCGCCTATAGTGACAACGTCACCCTTGTCAACATCCAATTGTGCCATGATTCGCTCATCCAACCATAACTGATTCGGCTTGATGTGCCCTGATGAGTCATTGTCCAAGACTAAGTCACCCATCAATGGGTATTGCTCATCGACTCCGCGTACCGAGATAAGCTGCATACCATTATCGCTGAACGCCATGGTTGCAAAACGGGTCATGGTCGAGCGCTCAAGCTCTTTAGTTGAAGTGAGAAGTGTATCCGGAATAGGGTTTGCTGAAACAAACACGGCATCGGCTGTTAATGCATCTTTGCCTTGCTTAACGATGACCTGCTCCATTCTCTCTGCCAACGCAGACAAAGCAAAAATACTGGCTATAACAAGAATGAGTGCGACACTTATCGGCCACAAGTTACCTTGACGTATTTCCCCAAAGCTCCAACGAACCAAGCTTTTATTCGGCGACTGATGAGCTTTTTTGTTTGATGCAGAGCTTTGTTCACTTGAGGAGATCACGGACATAGCACCTCCTCTTTTAGCTCACCAGCTTCCATACGGTAGACACGGTCACAGCGACTCGCTAAATGGCTGTCATGCGTAACTAAGATCAGCGTCGTGCCATGCTGCTCATTGAGGTCGAACAGAAGCTCAATGACTTTCTCTGCCGTTTGATGATCAAGGTTGCCCGTTGGTTCATCGGCGAATAACAGTTCTGGCTGAGTCATGAATGCACGAGCTAGAGCAACTCGTTGTTGCTCACCACCGGATAGTTGACTTGGCAAATGGTCAAGACGCTTCTCAAGCCCTACCGCAGTCAGTAGTTCTGTCGCTCGTGCATCATCTTCAGACTCACCACGTAAAAGACAAGGAAGAGTAACGTTACGCAGTGCGCTCAAACTCGGGATTAACAAGAAGCTTTGAAACACAAATCCCAGTGAATCTGCACGGATTTTAGCGCGAGCTTCATCGTCCAGTTTAGATAGCTCTTGTCCTAGTAACGTGATTTCACCAGACGTCGGCGTGTCTAGCCCAGCAAGCAACGTCATGAGCGTCGATTTACCGGCACCAGAGGTGCCAACGATAGCAATCTTCTCACCCTTTCTAATGTCAACATTTACATTTTTAAGGATTGTTAATTGTTCTTGATTAGTAGAGACTTGTTTAGAAACTAAATTAGCTTGAACAATAGGTGCTTTAAGTACAGGTGTTTGCATGATTCGTATACTTTCCTTAGTTCTCTTTTTCTGCCTTTCCGCCACCGCACATGCGAGCGAAAAGTTACTTGTTTTGGGCGACAGCTTGAGCGCTGGCTATCAGATGCCGATTGAGAAGAGCTGGCCTAGCTTACTTCCTGATGCCTTATTAGAACACGGCCAAGATGTAAAAGTTGTAAACGGCAGCATCTCCGGAGACACCACTGGCAATGGCTTGGCTCGTTTACCCTCTCTTCTTGAGCAACACACACCGGATCTTGTTCTTATCGAACTCGGCGCTAACGATGGCCTTCGTGGTTTTCCACCTAATGTTATTACGTCGAACTTATCGAAAATGATTACCATGATCAAAGATTCTGGTGCGGATGTTGTCATGATGCAAATCCGCGTCCCGCCAAACTATGGTAAGCGATACAGTGATATGTTCTACGACATCTACCCGAAACTCGCCGAGCATCAACAAGTCGCGTTAATGCCATTCTTTTTAGAGCACGTCATCGTCAAACCAGAATGGATGATGGACGATGGCCTGCACCCTAAACCGGAAGCTCAACCTTTCATTGCCGACTTTGTCGCCGAAGAATTGGTTAAACATCTCTAATTTTACTGGTCTAGCTCAATAAGTTTTACCTAACTTTACGTTACCCTGTCGAAAGTATTATTCACCAAGGTTAGATAATAAAAATGCAAATAGAACCGTTAATTCAAGGTGTTGTAGCTCGTTCGGCACATCCGTATGGGTGCCGCGCTTCCATCAAAGAGCAAATTGAATACGTTAAACAAGCACCGCAGATCAAAAATGGCCCCAAGCGTGTTTTGATCATCGGTGCTTCTTCAGGTTTTGGCTTGGCCGCCCGTATCGCCCTTACATTTGGTGGTGCTGAAGCAGACACCATTGGCGTGTCATTTGAACGCGGTCCGTCAGATAAAGGTGTCGGTAGTGCTGGTTGGTACAACAACATCTTTTTTAAAGAAGAAGCCATTCATCATGGCCGCACTGCAGTAAACATCGTTGGTGATGCTTTCTCAGACTCAGTTCGTAGCCAAGTTATTGAAGCCATTGAAACCTACTTTGAGGGTGAAGTAGATTTGGTGATTTACAGCTTAGCAACAGGCGTTCGCCCTAAGCCTGAATCTGAAGAATTTTGGCGTAGTGTCATTAAGCCAATTGGAGAATCGGTAACGGGTGCTTCAATCATGCTGGAAAACGATCAATGGGTAGAGTCCACATTGGCGCCAGCAACAGAAGAAGAAGCAGAAGCCACGATTAAAGTAATGGGTGGTGAAGACTGGGAAAGCTGGATAGACACACTGATCAACTCAGAATCTGTTGCCAAGGGTTGTAAGACGATTGCCTTTTCTTACATGGGCCCTGAAGTTACCCACCCAATTTACCTAGATGGTACGTTAGGCCGAGCAAAAGTTGACCTTCACCAAACCAGCCATGCATTGAACATGAAGATGGCGAACTTTGGCGGCGCTGCCTACGCAACAGTGTGTAAAGCGCTCGTCACCAAGGCAAGCGTGTTCATCCCTGCTCTGAGTCCTTATCTACTTGCGCTATACCGTGTAATGAAAGAGAAAGGTACTCACGAGCGTTGTATCGAGCAAATGCAACGTCTGTTTACGACAAAGCTTTACGACCAAAGCAAAGTACCCGTTGATGGCGAACGCTTGATTCGTATCGATGATCTTGAGTTAGAGCCTCAAGTGCAAGAAGAAGTTTCTGCACTTTTAGAGCAAATGAACGCAGACAACTTTGCTGATATCGGTGATTACGACGGCTTTAAAGACGAGTTTATGAAATTGAACGGCTTTAACTTTGAGGGTGTCGATTATGCTCAAGACATCTCAATGAAGACTCTGAAAGCATTAAAGCCTTAATTTAAAGCGTCTCACTATTGAGATAGTGCCAAGTAATTCAAAGTCCTGAAAGGTTTTCGGGACTTTTTTTTGTTTCCGAATCCGCCCCCCCTATACTTTAAATAAACGAGTGGTTAAATAACAAGCTCGCGTAAAAACAAAAGCGATATTCATTCACAGGACGTGAAATTACGGGAAAGGATGACCTATATGGGTACATTGCAAACATTAGATTATGAAATACCCGAATCCATGCGGAAAAGCTGGCAAAATATCGCCAACCTGCTCGCGCGCATCGCGGATGTCCCAACTACGCTGATCATGCGTATCCACCCAAACCACATTGAAGTAAATACCTCCAGCGAGACGGATAACAACCCTTATAAAGTCGGTGACAAAGAAGAACTTGGTCATGGCCTTTACTGTGAGCATGTCATTAATAACAAACGCGAACTCATCGTTCCTAACGCGCTCATTGATGACGAGTGGAAAGACAACCCTGATATTAAGCTCGGCATGATTTCGTATTGCGGCTTACCACTCTATTGGCCAAACGGGGAAACGTTCGGCACCATCTGTATGCTGGATACCAAAGAGAATCAGTACAATGACACCTACCGAGAACTGTTGAGCACATTTAAAGAATCTATAGAGGCTCAACTAGCCGTCGTTTTCCAACAACATAAGCTACTGCGCTTAAATAACGAACTGAAAAATAGAGTCGAGAATAGAACGACTGACCTCGCCCAACTTAGCTACTCGCTAACAAAAGAAATCGACCGACGTAAGGCCGCAGAAAAGCAAGTAAGCTACCAGCAAACCCACGATCATGGGACGGGCTTTTTAAACCGCGTAGCACTTGAAGAAGTGTTAGACCACATCTTAGAAACCATGAACCATGACCAACAATCTCTGGTGGTGATTAACGTCGGTTTTAGTAACGCGCGCAGTATCGAAACAAAATACGGATTTGAAGCCTTCGACGAGGTATTGAAAGAGTTTCGCTTCCGCCTAGGCCACAACGAATCCAGTTATTTTGTGACTGGTCGTCCAAGTTCAAACGACTTGGTGATTGTTGTCTCTGGTGAAGACATCGAATCGAAAGTCCAACACTTACTTGAAGACATCACCCATGTTAGCGTCGGCAACTTCAACATTGATGAAAACGAAGTCCACCTTCACTCTTATATTGGCGTCGTTCAAGCGCACAGAAGCAGTCACGCCAAACAACTGCTGCAAAACGCCTGTTATGCCATGTTGCTATGTAAAGAGTCTGGTGAATCGTACAACTACTTCTGTGAGAGCCACACTCAAGAACTGAACAATCACAATCAGCTTGAAAGCTACCTATTACAAGCCGTTCGCAACGACGACTTAATGCTTTACTTCCAGCCTAAGGTACTTCCACATACGCACAAATGGATAGGTGCCGAAGCACTACTGCGATGGCGTCATCCTGTCTTGGGTGATGTATCCAACGAAGCATTAATTCACATGGCTGAACAAAACGGATTGATTTTCGAAGTCGGCTCTTTTGTCTTGAGAACCGCGATTGATAAAGCCAAACAGTGGTCTGAGCTGGTGGACAATTTCAAGATTGCAGTGAACGTGTCTCCTATCCAATTACAAAACGTTAATTTCGCTGAGCAAATAGAACACCTACTTGAAACCTTCCACCTGCCGGCACACTTCCTAGAGTTAGAGGTGACTGAAAGTGCGTTGATTGCAGATGAAGTCGTGGCTCGTAACACATTGAATAAATTGCACAACCTTGGCGTGACACTGTCACTTGACGACTTTGGCACAGGATACGCATCATTCAGTTATTTGAAGAAATACCCTTTTGACGCGATTAAGATCGATAAAAGCTTTGTTCAGCAAATGGAGAAATCTGATGACGACAGAGCCATCATTTGTTCAATCATACACATTGCGAAAAAGCTCGATCTACAAGTGGTCATAGAAGGCATTGAATCAGCCCAACAAGAGCAGTTTTTGATCAATGAAGGCTGCGATATTGGACAAGGCTTTTTGTATGGTAAACCTATGCCGTGCAATGAATTTGAACAAAGTTTGTTTAATCAAAACCTTTTAGGTGGTCAATACACCTATTCTTCCTAAGCATTTCCTTTACTCTGCAGGCGGTGGTTTCTATAATCGCCGCCCGCTTCCAATAAAAAGGCCATTATCTTCATGGATCAGTTGACTGCCACGCTTAAGAAAATCGAAAAGCAGAACTACCGCGCATACCAACAAATCAAGGGTCAATACGACTTCGGTGATTTCGACTTGTACATTGATTACGTTCAAGGCGACCCATACGCATCTGCTTCTCGTCTACGTGCAACTCGCGCGTGGTCTTTAACCGGTCTTGAGTGGCTAAAAGACGAATCACCTGCATTTCAGCGTGCGGCTCGTGACTTTATTGCTCGAAGCTTTGATGAGTTTGCAAAACAAGAGAACGCAGTATCAGTCTCTTTAAGCGGCCAAACCGTTCTAGACAACACAGCAGTGCTATTCACTGAAGAAGGCATTGAACTTCGCTTCCGCGTTAACTTGCCTGCAGAAGGTCGTTCTGTTCTTGGTAAGAAAGCCAACAACATCCTTACTTTCTACTTGCCGAAGTTTATCCGTCGCGCGACGCTAGAGCGTGAGCTGAACAAAGATGCGTTGATTGAGCACTGTAAAGTGATTGAAGACCAAGCATCTCTGCGTGAACAGCTAGAAGCAAACAACTTGGTTGCTTTTGTGGCGAATGGCAGCATCCTTCCACGTATCGCAGGTAACTGTGACTTGCCGATGAAAGACGCGGTTGAGTTCAAAGCGCCAGAATCCCTTCAAGTTACGCTACACGCGCCTAACAAAGGCTACGTAACGGGTTTGGGTATCCCTAAAGGCATTACTTTGATTGTTGGTGGTGGTTTCCATGGTAAATCGACGTTGTTGAATGCCGTTGAACGCTCTATCTACGATCACATTCCTGGCGATGGCCGCGAATACATCGTGACAGATGGAAATGCGATGAAGATTCGTGCGGAAGATGGTCGTTGTGTTCATCACTTGAACCTATCGAACTACATCAATCACTTGCCAATGGACAAAGACACGGCTGATTTCTCTACACAAGACGCATCAGGTTCTACCTCTCAAGCGGCTTGGCTACAAGAGTCTATTGAAGCTGGTGCAAGTTCTTTGCTTATCGATGAAGATACTTCAGCAACCAACTTTATGATCCGTGATGAGCGCATGCAGGCGTTGGTAGCAAAAGGTGATGAGCCAATTACACCATTAGTTGACCGTATCGGCCAGTTACGTGATGAGCTAGAGATCTCGACCATCATCGTTATGGGTGGTTCTGGCGACTACCTAGACGTTGCAGATACCGTAATCCAAATGCACGACTACCAAGCGGTTGATGTAACTGAAAAAGCAAAACAAGTGATTGCTCAGCACCCTACTCAGCGTCATAACGAATCTGAAGAAAGTCTGCAAACGTTTCGCCCTCGTGCGTTGAACCGAGTAGCACTGATGAACATTCTGACAGACGGTAAGTTCCGCGTTAACGCGAAAGGCAAAGATTCTCTTCGCTTCGGTAAAGAGTTCGCAGACCTAAGTGCACTTGAACAACTAGAGTCCGCGGATGAAGTAAACACGATTGGTTGGTTGTGGTTCCAAATTGCCCAACTTCCGGGTTGGTGTAACCACCCAGCAAAAGAAATCGAAGACATGCTTTCTGGCGAATGGCACGCGACACTACCTAAACAAGGTGACTTAGCAAAACCACGCACATTAGATGTAATGGCAGCGCTAAACCGCATGCGTAAGTCTCAGTTCAAGCCTTCTCGTTAGTACTGGACAAGACAAACAGAAAAAGGCAGCGATGAACGCTGCCTTTTTTTATCTAGCTGATAGGTCGAAGGATAAATAACGTTACACTGTGACTAATGTTTGTTTTATCCGCTACGCAGTACATTCCAAGCATCGCAGAGAATTCGAAACCTATCTGCATCACCGTTCTCTCGATCTGGGTGCCACCGTAATGCAAGCTTTCTCCACTGCTTACGAATATCTGTCCGAGTCGCCTCCGCCCCCAACTCAAATAAACTCAACGCCTTCGCTCGGTCCAAGTCGCTAGAAGTGTTTCCACCAATGTAGCGTTGATATCGACTCCAAAAGTCATTGAGTAGTCTACGTACTTCGCCTTCATCGGCTTCGTAATTTTTCCAATCAAGGTAGTATTCTCTGAGTGGATCATTGATGTCGATGCTGTGACGGGAAGCTTCAATTGCAGACATTAGCACAATGTTCATCGCTTCAACTTGTAGCCAGCCGTCAGGGTAAAGTGTTTCTTGCAGTTGATAGAGCGCGTTCATCAACAAGAAATTGCGCTTAAAGAGGTCTTTATCCGGAGATGGATCTAACTGAGGAATATAATCGTGCTCACTGAGCTCTTGCGCAAGTGTGTGCACCTTCCAGCTCGTTGGTTGTTTGCGGAGAATTTCTAGAATCGGCCACAACAATGGGTTTTCCATGTATTGCTGTCCGTTTTGGCAAACGTCGAATTGTTCGTCCATGTATCCCCTAACCGTTTTAAGTACCTGTTATTAAAGCTAGTCAATTTGTACCATAAAGACAAAAAGGCTGACAGTCATAAACCGTCAGCCTTTTGAAGGAGGATCTCGTTAGCTTAAATTACGCCAAGCTCTCTTAGGCGCTCCATTAGGTAGCTATGCGCTGTGTAACGCTCAGACAGAACCGTATCTGGCTTCGGGTGTAGGAACAATGGAAGCGAGATACGAGACTTCTCTTGACGACCACCTGTTGGGTTAATTACACGGTGAGTCGTAGATGGGAAGTAACCACCTGATGCTTCTTGTAGCATGTCACCGATGTTAATGATCAAGTTACCAAAGTCACATGGCACATCTAACCAATCACCTTCTTTACTCTTTACCTGAAGGCCAGGTTCATTCGCTGCTGGCAAAACAGTCAGCAGGTTAATGTCTTCATGTGCTGCAGCACGAATCGCGCCTGGTTCTTCTTCACCCGTCATTGGTGGGTAATGCAGAACGCGCAGTAGTGTTTTGTCGCTGTTGTTGATCATTTCAGACAACGCAATAGAGAATTTCTCTTGTACCTCTTTTGGTGCGTACTCTTCAACCCATCCAAGAAGCTCTTGAGCAAAGGCATTTGCGCGCTCGTAGTACTCAAGAATTTCTTCTCTAAGTTGCTCTGGCATTTGACCCCAAGGGTAAACATGGAAGTACTCTTTAATGTCTTTAACTGAGTGCCCCTTCGCGACTTCAGAAACTGATGGTGGAAAATAACCGTCTTGTGTTTCAACATTAAATTGGAAATCATTCTTTTGTTCAGAGCAGAAGAACTCGTACCAATTTTTGTAAATTGACTCGACGAGCTCTTGTGGAATTGGATGGTTCTTAAGAACACCAAAGCCCGTTTCGCGCAGTGAGGTGACGAACTGTTGAGCAGCATCGTCAGCAAGATAATCGACAGTTTCCAGTTTCATGACTTTACTTCTTTTTTATTAGACTGAGCGGTGAATTCTATGGATGGCTATGTTGTAAATCAAACTTTAATGAAATGTTTACGCGCAAACGTTTTATTGTTGAGCAGTTTGGCAATATATCAACATAAAAAGTAAGCATCCCCCCGACAAAATAAACAATTGCACACTGTACAATTAAGTGTAATCATAACCACAGTTTTCAATTGAAGGATCAATTTCTCTATGAAAAGTACTTCTACCTTATTGGGTTTAACGATTTTCTACGCCGTTGTATTTTTGTTTTCTGCCTTAGAGCCAAGCTCTCGTGCGGTGTGGTTTGCAGAGATCGTTCCTGCCATCGGTATTCTCATTGCCATTTGGGCGCTTTCCATTCGTTACCAATTCAGCAATACTGCTTATGTACTGATGTTTGTCTGGCTTTGTCTTCACACCATTGGTGCCAAATACACGTTTGCAGAGGTTCCATTTGATTGGTTCAACAACTTAATTGGCTCAGAGCGCAATAACTTTGACCGTGTTGCTCACTTCTCGATTGGCTTATACGCTTACCCGATTGCTGAATATCTAATTAATAAGAAAAAGATCAGTGTTGGATTTGCTTGTTGGTTTGCTTTGTTTGCCATTATGTCTTTGGCGGCCGGCTACGAGATCATCGAGTGGTGGTATGCGGAAATTGCAGGCGGTGATGAGGGAATTGCCTTTCTGGGATCGCAAGGCGATATTTGGGATGCCCAGAAAGACATGTTATGTGACACCATGGGTGCGATACTGTCGTTGCTTCTACTGACAACTCAACGTCGATTGGCGAAGCCACTCTAGATAAGGGTTAAAACCTTCTACAATTGGGACCTGTACGATCTGAGCCACCTCATATTCGTGCAGGTCTTTTATTTTGTCTTCGACCAATGCGTATAAGTCTTTACGTGTCTTAATGATCAACAACCACTCATTATCGCTACACACTTCCCCTTTCCATACATAGTGGCTCTCTATTGCCATGGTCTGTATACAAGCAGCAAGTTGGCCTTCCAACAAACCTTTGATGATCTCGTCTCGGTTCTTCTGCGTGCCTGCGGTACTCAATACCATGCAGTATTCATGTTGTTCGCTCATAACTGACTCTTATTTCATCGTCACCTTGCCGCCAATCATCTTGTAGGCAGGTGTTCCTCTTACTAACGTGTCTCTTGCAAACTCTTGTTCACAACCCGGGCAAATGCAAGGTGTGTTGGTGAAGTCTTCAACAATGCGTTCTTTAAAGCACTTCACTAATGCCCCTTTACCGCCTTTGCGATATTTAAACAGCTGCGTTTTACATTTTGCACAAAATATCTCGACCGTTTTGGTCGGTTGCTTCTTATTCGGTTTCGCCATCTTTTTCTATCTTCGGTTTTACCCACACGGTACTGAAATCAAACCAACCTAAGGCGTTACATTTGGCGTTTTGCAGCGCACCACTGTGGTCTTTGTTCACGCCTAACCAACAATGGAACATCGGGATCACTTGGCAGCTCTTTACCAGTTGTCTACCTAACTCTCGTGCAGGAAAGTCCGTATGTTGCCCTGCTCTCCATTGATCCACCAGCGTTGACCAACCAGAGAAATCATAACCCGCACTAAATTTATCAATATCGCTGTAATCCAACAGCCAACCGGCAAGTGCGTCGTTACGGTTGGTCGCAATGCCCATTGCTTTGATCCAGATATCCACTTCTTCTGGTGAAGGCGGCTGAGTATCGTAACGAATGAACTCCACATCAATGCCATGTGGCTTGAGCAAGGTTTTGATCGCTTTAGCGATAACAGGAAACATAGGGTGCTTCTTTTGGTAAGCGACACAAATGGTTTTGTCTTCCTGGGGCGCGTCACCGGACATTGTCGGTTTAAGATCAATCCAACCAGGCTTTAATCCAAATGCTTGCAGCACTCCCAACTCAATGACCTTGTCTTGAGGAACATGGGAATACACTTGGTAGCTGTTCAAGGTTTGACTCAAAAATTCCGCCCATCTTGGGTCTTTTGCTATACCTGTATTTTTATTCAGTAGTAGGAAAGTGCAGCCGGGATCGAGCTCGACTTCGTCCGTCGAGGCTTGTTTATCCATTTGTGGCTTAGTCAAACTTGGGTACACCATCGACGAGTAAGCCTCGTCGATCACCCACACTTCAACTTGATCCAAGAGCGGGCGCAGAGCAAAGTAGCCATCAAACGCCGTCAGAATTAAGCGTTTGTCATCATTGACTTTAACTTGGAATGGCCCTGTGCCAATTGGCTTTCTATCAAATTCTTCTGAACGTAGATTGCTTGGTAGTAAAACTTTGGCTTGTGACTCACTCAATGCAAGTGGCAGGTACTTATCAGGGCGTACTAGGTGGATGTCTACCGTCCAAGGCTCTGGAGAGATGACCTTTTCTATGTGAGAGAACAAGTTGAGTTCGCTTAACGCCCCAATACTTTCGATAACACAGTCTGTTGTCAGGAGTTCACCATTATGAAAACGAACCCCACGACGTAGATAGAAGCGCCAATGTGTATCTGAAAGTGCTTCCCAGTAATGCGCTAAATCGGGTTGAAGCTGCTCGTTGTCGTCGAGTTTTGTAAGACCACTGAACACCTGACGCGCGATATGCTGCTCTGAACGGCGCATTGGCTTTTGCGGGTTCAACATAGAAAGCGGTCTGTAATAAGGCAAACGAACGACCTGCTCACCTTGTCGATGTTGCAGACCTAAATAGCCCTGAATAACCTGAGTGAGCTTAGCTGCATCGTTGTCGAGCGCTTCTAGGGCTTGACCTATTTTCCCTTCGTCTAAGTAACGACGTGCAAGATTCTCACTTACATCGCTACGATTGCGCTTGAAGATCAGTTTAGAGAGCTTGCCTCGGCCTGCAGCAGGATGCCATTCGATCCACCCTTCTTCCTCTAGTTTATTGAGGACGATTCGAGCGTTTCGACGAGTACAAAAGAGTGCTTCGGTAATGTCTTCGAGTTGAACATCCGTGTCATTACCAGAAAATTTTTCAAACAGCGTTTCGAACTGAACGCGTAAACGAGGGCTACTCATAAAGAGGAAATTTTAGTTTTCATAACGATAAACTAAGTTTCCTCATTTTTCGTGAAAAGTGCAAACTCAGACGTGCAAATTATTGAATGTCGATACCAATTTCTTGCGCTAGTTGGCGTAATTGATCTTCATCGTCGAGTTTGATCGACCATTTCGTTTCCGCACCATGAGCCAAAACAACATTTGCTCCACGTCCAAGTAGCTGAATTGCATCAGTTTGTGCTTGCAAAGTAACCATCGCACTACCCGCTAGTTTGATAACAATTTCACGCTGCGTTGCGATGATTTTTCCTAAAGAGAATTCAATGACCATATGAGTATTCTCTTACTAAACTTGTTTTTCTTTCGGATGTTTTACTGCGATCGTCAAACGGCTCGTACAAACCAAACGTCCGCGTTCATCCGTGATTTCGATTTGCCACACTTGAGTGGACACGCCCAAATGGACAGGTTTTGCGGTACCAATAACATGACCACTGCGCATCGCACGAACATGGTTTGCATTGATGTCCAAACCAACACAGTAACTGCCTTCCTCAACACAGAAATTCGCAGCAAGTGAACCAAGCGTTTCCGCAAGTACAACAGACGCACCACCATGCAGCATACCCAATGGTTGGTGGGTAAAGCTGCACACAGGCATGGTCGCGCTCAGTGAATCATCAGTGAAATCGGTATAGACGATTTGCAGATGCTCCATCATGGTATTTTTTGACGTGGCGTTAAGAATGTCTAAGTTAATTGGCTTTTTCCAAATACTCATTTTTCGCTCTTATCTCGTCCCGTATCGCACTGGACGGTTTATCTATGAAAAGTGCGCCTAGCATAGTCCTGATCGCATCGCGACTTCAAGGTCAAACGCAAGTCTCAACGTGAACAACATAATGACTTAACGTTTCTTTACTAAGCGTTATACTATTGGTACAAAACAAAAAATATTTATATGGACCCCGCTATGAGAACATGGATTAAAGCCTCAGTACTTTTGACCGTTGCAGGTCTAACAGCGTGTAGCTCTTCGCCCACTGGCCGTAACCAAATTTTGATGTTTTCCGACCAAGAGATGTCATCGCTCGGCGCAAAGTCATTCGACCAAATGAAGAAAGAGATACCAATCAGTAAAGACAAAAAGACCAATGCCTACGTTCAATGTGTTGCGAAACAAATCACCGACACGATTCCGCCTCAAGCAGGCTTCAAAGAATGGGAAGTGGTTGTGTTTGATAGCCCTCAGGTAAACGCCTTTGCTTTACCGGGTGGTAAAATTGGTGTTTATACCGGCTTATTGAAAGTGGCGAAAAACCAAGATCAACTTGCAACAGTCATCGGCCATGAAGTTGCACACGTTTTAGCTGATCACAGTAATGAGCGTTTGTCTCAAAGCCAGTTAGCCAATGCAGGGCTATCACTTGCTAATGTTGCAATCGGTGCGTCTGAATACAAGCAATACCAGCAGATGACGATGGCGGCGCTTGGTGTGGGTGTTCAATACGGTGTGATTCTTCCTTATGGACGAACGCAAGAATCTGAAGCCGATATTGTTGGCCTTGGGTTTATGGCAAAGGCCGGCTTCGATCCTAACCAAAGTGTCGATCTTTGGAAAAACATGAGCGTTGCAGGCGGGGCTCAACCACCAGAGTTTTTCTCAACTCACCCATCGCACAGCACTCGTATTAGAGATCTACAGGCAACCATTAAAACGCTGCCAGCATCTAACGTTAAAGCCCCTAAGTGTGGTTGATTCAAAACCTAAGGCATTCTAGCTAAGAACTGTCCTTAAATTGCAAACAAGAAGAGCTCCATTTCGGAGCTCTTTTTATTCGTATCTGTTATTACTTATTGCGTCTACGTACCTAAGATCTGCAAAGGCAAGCCTAACAAGCTGTCTCCTAACCCAGCGAAGTACCAAATGATGGCAATAAAGCCACCAATGGAAACTACGTACCAAGCAAACGAGAACAGTTGCCCATATCGGGTTAATGGCAGTAAATGGCTGTGGTGTCGAGTTCGCCATTCCATCACCACTTCTAGCATCCCCATCAATAGCAAGAAACCTAGCAACGTTAAGCCGAAGGTGTAACTGATGTAGATGCCGAGCAAAGCCGTGACAATACTCCCTGCCAAACCAATCCATGTATTCATTGAAAAGGTGATACTTTTAAGAACATGTCCGCCATCTAATGGCAAGATCGGCAGCAAGTTGAAGAGGTTTAGCAAGGCGTTAAACACAGCAAGGCCCGCAAAGATCATCTCCCCTGTCATCCAATATAAGACGGTGAATAGAATGCTGAGGACTAACCCAAAGAACGGTCCCATGATGGAGATAACCACATCTTGCCAACGTGTGTTTATCTTTTCATCGCTTAGCGCTAAGCCACCTAAAAATGGGATGAGGTAGATGCCTTTGGTCTTCATACCAAAGTACTTCATTGCTCGGATATGGCCATATTCGTGAAAAACTAAACACGCCACCAATGCGAGGGCGAACTCAATCGAAAACAGCCATGAGTATGCCGCAAGACTTGCAGAGGCTAACGCCACTTTAATGACCTTCGCGCTTTTCAACGCCTTCATGCCGAGCGACACAATACCAATGAGACTAAAACGCTTTTCTGCCGGTGGCGGTTCTACCGGTACTTGGCGTTCGATGTCTTTTTCGTCACGAGTCCCTTCGACAACCAGTGAGTCATTTACTGTCGCTTGATACTTAAAATCAAATGGTTGCCAGTTTAGTTCACAGCTCAATTGGCAATGTAAAACATCCTCTCCAGCAGTGAGCTTGAACTCATGCTGTGTCTTGCCTGAGTCATCATCGCTCGCAGCAATCTGCGACACCAAGGTGTTATCCCAAAACAGTTGTTGCCAACCTGCCATAGAGCCTTCAAGCCTGAGCGACTTTCCTAAAAATTCAATGTGTAATAATTCCAACGCGATTTCCAATGCGATAAACACAAAGTTCGAATTATGCCTGCAATGGCATCGAACGAAAAGCATGTTAACAACACGTATTTGATTAGCTTTTAATCATAAGATTTACAAAACAACTCTGGTCATACCATTCTTTACAAAAATATCACCATAATACATGGCCTTATTAATTGCGGTTTGACCTATGCATCAAATTTAAAACGCAATATACGTCTGATCTTTGACAAGTTAATAAACATACAATTAACATTATATTTACATTGCAGTTGTAAATCGAACCGACAGCAACTGGTGTAAAAGGCACACAACAAATACAAAGACTTCGGTCTAATATAATGACACCCTAGGAGGGTCAAGGATGAACAAGAAGCACTGCTCTCTGCTTACAATTTCAATATTGTTTGCGTGTAATGCCCAGTCTGCGGGCTTTCAGGTGGCCGAACACTCGGCTTCTGGTCTTGGTAGAGCATTTTCAGGTGAAGGCGCAGTAGCCGACAATGCGAGCGTATTAGCACGCAACCCAGCTGCAATGACACTTTTTAAAGAAGCTCAATTTTCAGGCGCGCTATCTGTCGTCGATCCTGAAGTTAACGTCTATGACACTTTCCATAAAGAACACGCGAATGACGTTGCCCCACTACAAATCGTTCCGGCTGGCTACTACATCAGCCCAATCAACGACAAATGGGCTTGGGGTATTGGCATGTTCACCACTTACGGTGTCGCGACCGATTACCCAGATGACATTTCTGCGGGTGACATGGCGGGTGATACTTCCCTACTTTCGGTTAACATTAACCCGAATATTGCTTACCGCATCAACGAACAGTTTAGCGTTGGTGGTGGTATTAACATTGTTTACGCGCATGCAGAGCTTACTCGCCACAAAGGCGCATTGGCGCCGTTATTTGGCCCAGGAAGCAAAAAATCTGACAACCTAATCGGCATGGAAGGCGATACTTTCGCTTTCGGTTGGAACATTGGTGCCCTTTACGAATTGAATGAAAACAACCGTTTTGGATTCGGTTACCGCTCCAAAGTGGATTTAGACTTCGATGAAGGTGAATTCAGCAGCTATGACTCTGGCATCGCTAATGCGTCAAAAGTCGATGGCCGTTTACAAATCTCTCTCCCATCCATTATCGAATTGTCTGCATTCCATCAATTAAATGATAAATGGGCGATCCACTACGGATGGCAACAGACAGACTGGAGCACATTTAAAGAGCTAAAAGCAACCAGCAAAGACTGTGTTGATGGCGTGTGCTTCTTTAAACCTGAGAAATATGAAGACAACAACCGTTACTCCTTCGGTGGTACATACACACTAAACAATCAATGGACACTTCGCGCTGGTATCGCATACGACGAGCAAGCAGGTGAAGCAACATTGAGTATCCCTGATAGCGACCGTTTCTGGTACAGCGCAGGCGTGACTTATGCAATGAAAGAGAACCTAACCTTCGATGCAGGTTTTGCTTTTGTTAAGAGTAAGTCCGGCTCGTTCACTGAAACCAACGCAGCAGATCAAGAGATCACATTCGACTCAGAAGGTACTGCTTACATCAGTGCTGTTCAAGTGAACTACACCTTCAAATAATCAGGATTAACGGAGTAAACCAATGAAACACACGTTTAAACTATCACTGCTTTGTTCTGCAATCCTACTTGCAGGTTGTGGTGACGATACCTCTAGCTCAGGCACATCTGATACCGTCACGTTTGAGCCAGCAGTTCAAGCGCTTCTTGACCGTAACACGTCTATTAGTTTTACACTTCAAGGTGCCAATGCGGATGTTCCTGCGCCATCTTACCTATTGATGGATACAACAGACGGAACACTCGGTCTTCCTACCGGTGGTGATGATGCTCTAACTAACCCGTTAGCGGCAATGAACACGATGGATGGTTGGTCAACATCAATGCCTATCGTCCTAAACTTCAACGGCGATGGTTTCGCTGATGGACTTGTTACTTCAGGCGTTAGCATTATTAAGATCAACCAACGCTTGACTGATTGGGATGGTGCTTCGAACCCAATTGAAAAAGTACTAACGCTTGGTACAGATTTCGTTGTGCAAGCAAGTGGTAACTCGCTTTACATCCAATTCATGAATTCTCTCGATGAATCTGGTGAATATATCTTCGCAGTGACTCAAGCGATTCAGGATGTTAACGGCAACCCTATCGGCACTTCAGGCAGCTACGCGACTGGTAAATCAAAAGAGATTGTCTACGAGACTGGTGACCTAGCTTCAGTACAAGCGGCAACAACCGCTGTAGAAGGCATTTTCGGTCTAGCAAGCGTGAACCCAGCTGACATCGTCTACTCTTCATGGTTTAGCACCCAGTCTGTCGGCGATACGCTTGCTGCAGTAAAAGGCGTGACAGCAACAGGCTTTGCTACAGGTGCAAATACGCTAAACACGGTTTACAAGAACGATGCGAATGAAGGTTCTGTAGATCTAGCAACAGCATACACAATGACGTTAGGTACAACGCAAGACTTTATTACTGCACTAGATGCCGATGAAGACTTCAACAAGTACATCAGCGATCTGGATGCAGCTAAGACGGCGATCAAAGGCTTGTACGCTGGCGCTGCTGTCGATGTGAATGTCACTCAGGGTGTGGTGCGACTACCACATTACCTAGAGAAAGGCGCAGATTGGAACATGCAGCCTATGGTTTCTGCAATGCCTAGCCTAGCGAAGCTAAGTGCTGCCTTGGCAGATCCTGCTGAGCAAGCGAACATGGTTCAACAGCTCTCTACTGGTGTCTTTGCTGATGATCCTGTTGATGTGACCAAGCTAGCAACTGATCCAACTGAGCAGTTGAAACTGGTTGGCTCTACGCTGTTCCTATCAGATGGCACTCAACTCGATAGCGACCGCATTATTACTCGCTACTCTCCAGTTCCTGTGGTTAAGTCATTAGAAGACGTGGAGTTCCTACTGTTTACGCCAGAAACTGGTACTCCTACAGATGTTGTGATTTACCAACACGGTATTACGTCAGCCAAAGAAAATGCTTATTCTTTTGCGTTCAACATGGTGAAAGCCGGTGTTGCTGTTATCGCGATTGACCTGCCTATCCACGGTACTCGTAGCCTAGATGACCAACGCTCAGCAAATGCGGATGTACTGGCTTACCTAAACCTGTCTAACCTAGCGGTAGCGCGTGATAACCTTCGCCAAAGCGTACTTGATGTTCTTGGTCTACGTGCAAGCTTAGTGGTTTCAGCGCAAGCTGGCCTTCTAGCAAGCAGCCCACTTCAAGGCTTTAACCCAATGATGGGTTCAAAAGTGAAGATGCTTGGTCACTCATTGGGTGGCATCGTTGGTACTTCTGCTGTAGCGGCGGCGAACAACACATTAGGTAGCCCAACGGCAGACGCACTGTACACATTCAGCGGCGCATCAATTCAAAACGCAGGTGGCCAAATTGGTAACCTACTGCTTGGTTCGTCTAACTTTGGTCCACAGATCAAACACAACTTGGCTTATGCAGCATCAACTGACTACGCGAGCTATGCTGATGCATCCTGTGCGGATCTATCAGATAAAGCGTGTTACGAAGCATTTGAGCAAGTCGCAACAGAAGCACAATTAGCGGCACTTGAGTCTGGCTTCTCTAGCTTTATCTACGCCGCGCAAACCACGCTAGATACGGTTGATCCATTTACTAACGCAAGTGACCTAATGGCTTCAGGTTCGCTATCAACACCATTCCTTATGACAGAAGTCGATGGTGACGATACTGTGCCAAACAACGTAGCCAATGCACCGTTTGCGGGTACTGAACCTCTAGCAGCGAAACTAGGACTAACAACGGTGAATAGTTCGAACACAACCGTGTCTCCTTCTGCAAGCTTTGTACAGTTCAATGCAACTGCGACACACAGTACATTCGCTTCTCCTGGCGGTACGTTAGCGGACCTAGACCATCATGTAGAGATGCAGATGGAAAATGCTGACTTCCTAATGGACGATACGCTAACAGGTGTAACTAACACCGCTGTACTTAAATAAGCATCGTTACCAAACCAAAGCCCAGTTTCGACTGGGCTTTTTCGTTTCTGTTCTATTCAAACCCACTCATATTTCCTCTGCTATAGTTAAAACGTTGTCTTTGTCTAACTTACTTGTTTAAAAAGGAAAACTCTATGCGCGTATTGACCGTTATTGCTACTGCACTGCTTCTTGCCGCTTGCGGCAGCAGCCAATACCTAATGTCAACGAATGAAGGGAAAATCATTACCTCTTACGGCAAGCCGGACTTAAATGAAGATACTGGCATGTACGAATACGAGGACGTGGATGGCAAAGAAATGAGCATTTCTAAAGACCAAGTTGTGCAGATTATTGAACGATAAAACGACATGCCCTCTGAAAATCAGGGGGCACTTTCCATTCATTTTGAATAACTTTACCCTTCAGCAATAACATTCATCAATGCAACTGATTCATCATTCAAAACAATCAACACCCTTATTTATATTCTAGATATTATTTGTTTAGCCAATATTTTACATCTTCACCTCTTTCAGGTTGGAATATTGTAAAATCTCGCCTTTAATTCTCTAACACCCTTTTATTTCTCAGGATAAAGTGGATAATACCGCCACCAAAAAACATTACTAAGGTGAGTCCTTATGTCTATCGAAGCTACTCTGCTTGCTCGCTGCGAGTCAAAATGTGAACTGTGTTCTTCTGAATCTCAACTAACAGCATTTGCTGTTCCACCACACGGTAACGTGACGGTTGATACTGCTATCATGGTTTGTGATAAGTGTCTTGGTGAGATCGAAGATCCTAAAGACATTAACCACTGGCGCTGCTTGAACGACAGCATGTGGAGTCAGGTTCCTGCGGTACAAGTAACTGCATGGCGCCAACTTACTCGCCTAAACACAGAAAGCTGGGCTCAAGACGCTCTTGACATGATGTACATGGAAGAAGAGCAAATGAACTGGGCTATGAAAGGTATGTCTGCTGACGATAAAACTGTTGACTGCAACGGCACTGAACTTAAGAAAGGTGACGATGTAACAGTAATCAAAGACCTACCAGTTAAAGGTACAAACCAAGTAATCAAACAAGGTACTGTTATTCGCGGTATCAGCCTTGGTGATGACCCTAAACTTGTTTCAGGTAAGGCAAACGGTGGTCAGTCAATGTACGTGATCGCTGAATACTGCCGTAAGAAGTAATCTCAACATTACTTTCGAATTAAACGGGGTTCCAATCGGGGCCCCGTTTTCGTTTCTGACGTTCCGCACCTTTCGGTTATTTAACTCACTACTTATCTGCCTACTTACTCGCCTATCCTTTTCCGTTCATCACTTTCGCTCATTGCTATTTTCATTTAAGGTTCAACCAGGAAGAATTTTGATGGATTGTAGTATGAAGAAGTTAACCATCCTTGATGGCGGTATGGGAAGAGAACTGAAACGAATGGGTGCCCCATTCTCTCAACCACTTTGGAGCGCACAAGCTCTGATTGAATCGCCAGAATTCGTTTACCAAGCGCATAACAACTTTATCCACGCCGGCGCAGAGATCATCATCGCCAACAGTTATGCCTGTGTGCCATTCCACCTTGGACAAGCACTTTACGACCAGAAAGGCAGTGAACTAGCACGCTTTGCAGCCCAAATTGCTCGTGAATGTGCAGATAAGTCATCGTCACTCGTTCAAGTAGCTGGTTGTATTCCACCAGCGTTTGGTAGTTATCGACCAGATCTGTTCGAACCCAAATTAGGTGAAATCATTTTCAGGACTTTGTTTGAAGCTCAAGAGGATTACGTTGATCTTTGGTTAGCAGAGACCATATGCAGCCTAGAAGAGCTAACGTGTTTACAAAGAGTCTTCACAAGCAGCACCAAACCTACTGCGTATGCCTTTTCTTTAAATGATGACTCATTGGAAACCGCATTATTGCGCTCTGGGGAAACCGTTATCCAAGCCATTGAGCATATTGCCCAAAGTGCAGACAATACCAATACCATCAGTGTTTATTTTAACTGTTCAGTACCTGAAGTAATGGCAAAAGCTGTCAGTGATACCAAAGCAGTTTTAAACCAACATAAGCTCGACATTGAAATTGGGGTTTACGCGAACAACTTCACCGCGATCAAATCTAACCACAAAGCCAATAGCGCATTACAATCGATGCGAGAGCTATCACCAGAAGAGTACCTAGCTTTTGCGCAAGAATGGCATCTGCGCGGGGCTACCATTATAGGTGGATGCTGCGGTATTGGACCAGAACACATCAAAGCGCTTTCGGATTGGAAGGCATCCCTCTAGTTGATTTAACGAATCTCACCCGCGACAGTCTGCACACGATTAAAGGTCCCTGGCTCAGTCACCCACGCAGCAACAGCATCAATGTTCTTGATGGGCTGATTGAGCTTAAACATCCACTCTCCGTTCTTTGAGCGACCTTGTTGCTTCTCTAATGCGACAAAATCATGTTCTAGTACTTTACCTCGGTTTTCACCGCGCTTAACCGGTGTCGTTTCATTACTTGAGAGAAACACAATCGTTGCGTCATACGTGCCATTCTCTTCAAATCGTAGAGTGAATTGGTTGCCAGAACGTTCTAGTGCTAGTGATTGAGCTTTCTCATTGTCGTTGTTGGGTAATACACGCTTGCGCCAATTGAAGAATCCGCGCCATTCTTCACTATCAACGACAAATGCCGGAGTATAAACACTCCCTACCGCGCCATAAGCACGATACAAACGTTGCAGCTGAGAGAATTCAGGCTTTGCGAATTTGTCTTTCCAGCCAAGATAGTCCCAATAGTCAACGTGGTAGGCAACGGGAATGTACTTTCCCCACAAATCAGGATTGGATTCGAACGTGGAAAGATATTTGTCTGCTGGTGGACAACTTGAGCAACCTTCGGAGGTAAACAGTTCTATCACTTGTGCGGGCTGTCCTTCATGAACCCAACTTTGTGATGCTGAAAGACTGGTAATAGCAGCAAGTGCAATCGCGTTAATCATAGACAGCTCCTTTTCTTTGATACTGACTATGACCGTGCTAGCGACAGATAGCTTTCAATGCGGTTTTAGATGTGGCGATTTCAGATACAAAAATGCCGGCGATTAAGCCGGCATTTCGAATTCGCTTTCCATTCAGATTAACGGTACATACCGATGTCTTTCTGGATGTGTGCAGATAGGTCTTCTGCGTAGTAGCTGCGGGGTGCAGAGTTGTCTACGAAAAGAATATCTAGTAAGTGAGCAATCAATCCTTTGAAGTTAACCGCGTAGGTCTTCTTATCCATAGAGGTTGGTAAAGCTACATTTGTCATTTGCATTGCTTGTGCCATGATTGCCTCTCTTTAAAAGCAGTAAATTGTTTTGTTGGTTGTATATTAGTCATTTTTTCTCTGAGCAAAAAATGACAAAATTTGGTTATTCAGATTAGTTTTTCTTATAAAACAAATCCGTTACAAACCATAAGAATACAAAATCCAACTAACCGCATAGTTATTCAATAAAGCGAATCTTTAGTTGAATAACTTGGATTTACACAGGTAAACCCAAGTTTATTTGCAACATTTAATTAACCAGATAATCTTTTAAAGGATTTTGAATTTACAAAATACTTAAGAGTTTTGATTAGTAATTTTAACGCTAGAGCTATTGGTTTCTTTGTTCTTATAGATAGAAGCAATAACCGCTGTCGTCATCACTGTCACTAGGAAAGTTAATGACCAAACCGTTGGGATTTCGTATTGCGTGCCAACCAGTAGCATCTTCACACCAATGAACATCATGATCACTGACAGCGCTGGTTTTAGGTACACAAACTTGTCCAACATTGCTTGCAGTACAAAGTACAGAGAACGTAAGCCAAGCAGAGCAAACACGTTAGCTGCTAACACCAAGAACGGTTCACGCGTTACTGCAAAGATTGCAGGGATCGAATCCAGTGCGAACATCACGTCCATCACCGCAATCACACCAACAACGATCAGCATTGGCGTTGCAACCCACTTACCTGCTTGTTTCAAGATCAAGTGATTACCTTGATACTCTTCTGTCACTGGTAAGAATTTACGAATGAACTGCTCAGGGTATGGGTTCACCTCTTCTTCTTCGCCTTTATCTCGCGCCAGTTTAATACCAGTCCAAATTAGGAATGCTGCGAATAGGTAAAGCACCCAATGGTATTGAGCAAGTAATTGAGCACCTACTGCGATCATGATTGCACGTAGAACTAACGCACCAATCACACCCCACAATAGAGCGCGTGGACGCAAATGCTCTGGCACCTTGTATTGCGCAAAGATGATTGCGAACACAAACAAGTTATCGACACTTAACGATTTCTCAAGCAAGTAACCAGTTAAGAATGATATGGTCGCTTTTTCGTGAGTATAAACGCTATGAGGCGCGTAATAATCCCAAAAGAAATAGATAGAGCCTGCAAAGACAAACGCTAATAAGAGCCAGAATACGCTCCAACCAATTGCTTTTTTCATGGTAATCGCGCCGCCACGAGTCTGATAGATATCGAGAGCGACTAAAACCAAAGTAAATAGGCCGAATACACCGTACATTGTCAGTGATTCTTGCAGTGGAACAGACTGGGATAATTGGGTGGTATTTTCGATAAGAGACATGCTTCCTCCCATGCGGAAGGACATTATTCGGGCTGACCTTCCGCAAACAATACAAACCAACAGTCACATTACCCATGTGTCTGCTAGTCAATGAATGCGTTGGTCTCGTTGAAGTGATCACATGACGAATCAAGTGACACCTTTATTTACCGGATAAGCTGATGCTTAACGAGATGACGATAAATAAACTTGCGCTAACTACTCCCCAAACGCCGCCATCATACCCCTGCTTGCGTCGATATCCAACAAAAAATCGTTATCGATAACAACAAAGTATTTTGTGAAGAATGTTTATCAATGTCATGAATTTGAAGCAGTTCAGATACAAAAAAGGAGCACTTATGCGCCCCTCATTTGTTGAATAGTTGGTCTTTAAAATCCAGTTAGCGGTACAAAGTAAACCAGTGTTGACCAAACTGCGACCCAAGCAACGACAACCGCTGCGTCAACCCAATCTTTTTTCCACATACTCTCTTCCCTCTTAATCGCATGTGCATCAGGAAAGGAGCAAAAAAGATACCAATAACGGTTATTGATTCTTCTGTGAGTAAAGTTTGTGACCTTGGTTCAAACAGTTTGGTTCATCCGTAAGTAATTCAATAAAGCAATCCGCCATGGAGAGGTTGCTAACGAAGCCTTCGCCTTTCATATCCAACAACGCCTCATAGCCCTCTTTGCCTTTCATGGTATAAGCGGACGAAGCACCACGATACCATGCCTCATCGTCAATCTGACACCAACGCTTACCATCAAAAATTTCTAAGTTTTTAATACGTTGGCCTTTTGGAGCGTCTGCTTGGTATTCAAAATTCAAGTTATGTGTATATGGGTAGCTACCAGAACCGGTACCTTCAACGCCGTTATTCAGTGCATTATTGATCGCGCCTTCCAATGCTAGGCGAACCACTTTACCCTGCACGTCATAACAACCGATCGGAACGGCAAATGGCAACAATCGTCCGGCAACATCTGCCACAGTAATATTTCCCGGATTGAGAGAAGTACGCACGCCTCCCGCATTATGAATTGCAAATTGAACGTTGTGGCCACGCTTGTTAAGCGCATACAAGAAAGAGTGTGCGACTGCCGGAGCAAGTTCGCTTCCACCAAATTCATCAGGAACACGCACATGACGTTTCTTCTCTGCCACATTGGCAATCACTTGTGACTGAAGCTTACGTACTCTCGGGATGTATTTGTCGCTTAAGATAGCTTGTGTCTCTGGGTGCTTTTTACAAACGACCACGTTTGGTTGACCATGAATAAAGTCACACGCTTCTTCGAACACACCTTGGTCGAGCTGCTCATTTAGTGTCGAATCCCAGAAAATGCGTCTTCCGAGTAACAACTCATTTTGACCACTTAACATGTTCGCTTTGCCGTTTTCATCAAATTCAAGGACACAATGCCCCATGGTTAATGCGTGATAACCGGCTTGGACAACATAAGTATCATTCACTTTGACACCATAAGGGTCGTCTTCGCCCAAACCGATTGCTGTAAAGTTACCTTGTAACCTATGACTATGGCCTCCCACAATAATACCAATGCCATCCACTTGCGCTGCGAGTTCTAAATCCCCTTCATAACCTAAGTGACTCAAAAGGATGATGTTTTTGATGCCCGCCTGATGAATTTGTTCAACAGTATGTCTTGCCGTTTCAATAGCAGAGATGAATGGCGTATCGGCATCTGGGTTGGCAATGTCACTCATCTTGTCGATAGACAGACCAAAGATGGCAACTTTCTCTCCGTGAAACTCTTTCACCAGATATTGCGCGCTTTGAGTCGTCGTATCGAAGCTCAATACGTTATTGCAATCACCCATGCGGTGATCTTTTGTTGGCAATTCATTTGATAGGTCCCAGTTACCCGCAAGCAACGGGAAGTTGGTGCGCTGACAAAACAAAGCAACGGGTTCATTACCCATATCCAGCTCATGATTGCCCAGAGCCATCGCATCGATATTTAGCGCGTTTAATAAGTCGGCGTTTGCTTTGCCTTTGAATAACGAAAAATACAACGTACCTTGGAAACAGTCGCCTGCATGAAGAAACAACATGCCCTGACCTTGGCGCTGTGCATCATCGCGAAGCTGCTCTACGCGCGTTGCAATACGTGAAAATCCACCAGCACTCACGTAAGGCTCTAGTGTACGTTCGTTATCAATATTGAGTTTTAGCTGTAATGACGTTGGCTCAAAGTAGGAATGAGTGTCATTGATGTGTGCCAGTTTGATTCTGACTGGCTTATGATTTTTATTCATTGTCATCTTCTCTCTTTTCATTCCTTTTAATTATTAGAACTGAATCATGACAGAATCATGAATTTTATGAAACAGAGAAATTGTCATTTCATTTTAACGTGATCAAGATTCATCTTACGTACGAATTTGAAAGTGACTGTACGCCTAAACGGTCTGTATTCATAGGTTGATTGCTCTTAAATTTGTGAACTGAGCTTAACTTGCCTAGATCAATTTCATATATGCTTAGGAGAAGCAAAAGAACCCTCGATAATTCAAATAATTGCAAGGAGGAGTGAGATGAGACTAGAACGCATCGAAATCTCTGGGTTTAGAGGCATCAAACGCCTTTCACTCTCTTTTGACGAGCTGACAACTCTGATCGGCGAAAACACTTGGGGTAAGTCTTCCCTTCTTGATGCCCTATCCCTCGCACTGCCCGCTGATGGCTCGCTTTATCAATTTGAAATGACTGATTTTCACGTCGACTACGCCATTTCTCATCCACAGACGCAACACCTTCAAATCGTCTTGTGTTTCAAAGCTCAAGATAAGCAAGAAGTGAACGCGGGGCGCTATCGCCGGATCAAACCAACTTGGTGTGTAAATGCTGATAACGAGAACGTCATCTACTATCGCTTAAGCGCGACGCGCGATGGGCACCATATTACCACCAAATATGCATTTTTAGACTGTGATGGTGAACCTAAGCAGCTTCATCATTCAGAAAAGCTCGCAATTGAGTTGATGACGTTACACCCAGTGATCCGATTACGCGATTCGCGTCGATTCCCTCAGCCCAACCACATTAACGGTGAAAATAAAAACGCCCGCATTGAGAAGCGCATTAACAATACATGCCGTCGCTTGTTTGCCATGCCTGGCCATGTAAATAAAGGTGAAGTACGAAGCAGCTTAGATTCAATGCAAACCTTAGTGGAGCATTACTTCGCTTTCAGAAGCGTAAAAAAAGGCAACCCTCGAAAACCACGCGATGGACTTTTTTACGCCAGCCCTTCTTCAGACAAAGGCTTACCGCAGTTTTTGAAAGAGACAAACAACAAACAATCACGTCTATTGTTAATGGGCTTGCTTAATGCTTACCTTCAAGCAAAAGGGCCGACCGATTTAAGACGTTGTGCTCGACCGATTTTGATCATCGAAGATCCAGAAGGACGTTTGCACCCTACCCATCTCTCTCGTGCTTGGAGCTTGTTGCAACTTCTTCCGATGCAGAAGATTCTAACGACAAACAGTGCAAGATTGCTTGGCTCAGTTCCTCTCGCCTCAATACGTCGTTTAATGCGTCTATCAGACCGTACCATTGCAAAATCACTCAACACGAATCGATTCAGTGTCGATCAATTGCGCCGCATTGGCTTCCATATTCGCTTTCACCGTGCTGGCGCTTTATTTGCACGCTGCTGGCTTTTAGTCGAGGGCGAAACCGAAGTCTGGTTGTTCAACGAATTAGCGCGTCAATGCGGATATGATTTGGCCGCAGAGGGCGTGCAGATTGTTGAGTTTGCTCAATCGGGATTGAAATCACTGGTCAAAGTTGCGAAGGAATTCGGCATTGACTGGCACGTGGTGACAGATGGAGACCCTGCAGGTAAGAAATACGCCCATACTGTTCGCGCACATTTGGAAAATGACCAAGAACGTCATCGATTAACAGAACTTCCAGACAGAGATATTGAGCACTTCCTTTACAACAATGGCTTTGAATTATTCTTTAAGGACATTATCAAAGTTCCTCATGATCACCCTATGCCCGCCAAGAAAGTCGTAAGTCGTGTTTTGAAAAAACAGGCCAAGCCAGATTTAGCCTTAGCGATAGTCGCAAACTGTGAAGAGAGAGGCATGGAATGCATTCCTGTTCTCCTTCGCTGGACGCTCAAACGCGTGGTAACCATGGCAAATGGCAATACGTGACAACTCGAAGACAAAAAAAAAGCACACCAATTGGGTGTGCTTGTATCAAGAATCAGTAATTTTGATTAACGGTATTGAGCGGGATAAGTCTCAACACACAGCGGATACAAATAAGATCGGGGGTTCACTACTGTACTTGCTCAGCAAGCGAAGAAGTAGCGGCTGATTTCGCATGCAACCAAAGTCCTGTTGCTTTCATTAGGTAACCAAACACACCACCTAAAATCAGCGATGGCACTACAAGTTGCCAATTGCCGTCTGCAGCAAAGGTCGCGCATGAGCCAATGAAAGTACCAGGGATGTACGCCAACCAAGCTTGCTTAGCTTGAATACACATGAAAAACGCAACCACAGCAGTAATTACATAGCCAAGAATCTCAAGCCCTGCATAAGTCGAACCGTAGATGATCACCATCGCCCAGAATACACCACTCATGTTGGTGATTAAGCTAATTCCTAAGCCTTTCAAGCCACTTGTCGGGGATGCAAAGTAACTTGTACAACCAAGAAAGCCAGCCCAAGATAGCAGGCCTAGGGAGATCGCGATCCAGCCCCACACGCCAGAGAGAATGCCAGTGGTAATAGAGATTGCTAAAAGTGTTGTCATGGTATTCTTACCCGCTTGCTAGTTTCGTACCGTTATGGTTCGAAAACTGCCTTCATACATTGAAATCAGGCAATCAATACTAGGCATATAGGCCGAACACTTCGGTGATTACGATCACATTAAAGTTTATATCGTTTCATTTTTTACACGTTAAATTTGACGCAACCGATAAATCAACAGATTTCGAAAATAACAAAGTCACAATAAATTGGGCGAAACGAGCAATAAATGACAAAAAAGGCCCTGCGAAATGCAGAGCCTTTTCTAAGATACGATCATTTTGTTTCGAATATCGCTTAAAGCACTGAAGGTTTACCCTTCATCATGCGTAAGCCTTCACGCTTAATGCAATCAACCAGCGGGTTTTCCGCCATATCGGCACGCCAGATAAATGACAACGTTCGATCCATTTTTAGATCAGGTACGTTCAATGCAACCAAATCACCTGCTTCAATGTAACGCTCTACATCAAGGTATGGTAAACACGTTAAGTATTGGCCATTCGATACTAAACTTCTGAGTACTGGCACGTGTTCATATTCGCGCCATACATCCAAATCTTCAATAAGATGGTGAATTGAGCTATCAAAAATCTTGCGAGTTCCAGAGCCGTGTTCACGCAATACCCATTTTGCTTGCTCTAGTTGCGCTAGGCTCACAGACGAGTTACGTGCAAATGGATGGTGAGACGCTGCAACTACGGTAAGATGGTCACGACACCAAATCTCTTGGTGTAAACGGTTGTCATCGCAGCGACCTTCAATAACGCCTAGGTCGTATTTGTAATCTAGAACACCATCAATAACCGCTTGCGTACTTTGCACGCCTAACGAAATTCGCATCTCTGGAAAGTCGTTATCAATGATACTGATAAGGTCAGGAACCAAGTGTTCTGCCGGCGTTTGACTCGCACCTAATCGAATGTGTCCACTCAGCAAATGTTGCTCATAAAATCCCATTTCGATTTGCAGTGCGTCTTGTAACAAACGCTTTGCTTTCGGCCTTAACCACATCCCCCAATGCGTTAACGCCATTTGCTTGCCTTGCCTTTCAAATAAAGGTCTGCCAAGCATTTTTTCTAACTGAGCAAGCGACATACTTGTCGCTGATTGTGTCAGAGCCAGTTTATCTGCTGCCTGGCTTACACTGCCGGTATCTGCAACTGCGTCAAAAACCGCTAATTGCTTAAGTGAGTAGCGCAAAGTTTCCTCCCTAATTGGCGAGTATTCACCATACTCTCGCAACCCCAAAAATACTGCGTTAATACGCAATGAAGTTCATTTTACCCGCCTTGAAAAACTTATCAAATAATTTGATGAGGATTCTAAATATTATCAATTTTACCTGTACCACTCGTCCGCTTAATCTGGATATGCGGTTCGGGAACACCGCAACAAAAAACAATAACACCTTCTCTTTCGAGTGCATTAAATGCCTCGATTTCATTAACCAAGGAGTTTCTATGGAACCACAAACTAAGGAGTCAATATGGCGGTGACCAGCTCTCAAAATCATCAGTATTTCTCACCAAAAGAAATGATGGCTGAAGCTGAGAAGTTTGCCCTTAGCAAAGCAAACAAAACCAGCGGCATGACACTGGGTTTGGCAATTATGGCAGGCGCATTCATCGGTTTAGCATTCTTGTTTTACATCACAGTGACAACAGGTAGTGCGGATGCAGGTTGGGGGCTTAGCCGTCTTGCAGGTGGTTTAGCATTCAGTATGGGTTTGATACTCATCGTCATTTGTGGTGGTGAGTTGTTTACCAGCTCAGTGCTTTCGAGCATCTCATGGGCAAACAAACAAATCTCATTCGGCAAAATGTTGTCGATTTGGGGCAAGGTTTATGTAGGTAACTTCATCGGTGCGATGTTCCTACTTGCATTGGTAAGCGCTGCTGGTTTGTACCAGATGGATGCGGGTCAATGGGGTTTAAACGCACTAAACATTGCGCAGCACAAGCTACACCACACATTGGTACAAGCATTTGCACTGGGCATTCTATGTAACTTATTGGTTTGTCTTGCTATTTGGCTAACGTTCAGTTCTGCAAATGCAATGACAAAAGCAGCGATGACTATCATGCCAGTGGCAATGTTCGTCAGCAGTGGCTTTGAGCACTGTGTAGCAAACATGTTCATGGTACCGCTAGGCATCGTAATCGCGAATTTCGCACCAGAAACTTTCTGGACTTCGGTTGGCGTATCGGCTTCTCAATACGCAGACCTAAATGTTGGCCACTTTATCACTGCAAACTTAATTCCAGTGACTCTGGGCAACATTGTTGGCGGCGCTGTGTTAGTTGGCTTAGCTAACTGGTGTATCTACCGCCGACCAGAACTAAAAGCAGCAAAAATTTCATCCATTACAAACACTACAACACTAACGTCAGTTAAGGAAACCACTATGAAAAACGCATCAATTGTAAAAGAAATCATGAACCCGAGCCCAGTTACTCTGAGCGTAGAAATGCCAGTTTCAACTGCACTAGATACCCTATTGGACAACAATCTAATCAGTGCTCCTGTTGTTGACATCGACAATCGTTTGGTTGGTTTCTTCTCAGCGCACGACGTAATGGTTGAGTTGTGGTGCCAAGATTACATCCCTGCTCAAGAACAAAAAGTGGTAGATTTGATGAGCCGTGACGTTGTAGCGATTGATGCTGGTGACCGTTTGGTGGATGTAGTTGAGTTCCTATGTATCGACAAAGAACAACTTTACCCAACAACAAGTATGGGCATGGCGACGCGCTTTACTTCTCTTTCTCTTGAAGAGCGTGCTAAGAGCATCAAAGTAAGCAAGCCACAAGTGCTTCCTGTATTAGAAAACGGTTTGATGGTTGGTGTAGTAACACGTAACGAAGTACTAAAAGCACTACGTCCAGTTTACGGCGAACGTCTAAACCTAGTTGAAGACAAAGTACTAGAAACTGCATAAGACAATAAAAACTAGCAAGACAAGTTGGCACCAATAAAAAAGCGCTCTAATTTAAGAGCGCTTTCTTCATTTATGTCGTTAAGAACGAGGTATAGCGAGAGGAGCTAGAAGTTACTTCTTAACACCTTCGATGTGCAGTTCCATATCAACATAGCTTGAAGAACCCATTACTGGGATTTCAAAATCAGCAAGCTCAAGACGAGTTTGACCGATGAAGCCTGCACGCTCACCACCCCATGGGTCGTTACCTGCACCAACAAATTCCGCTTCGATTGTGATTGGTTTCGTTACACCGTGAAGAGTAAGGTCACCCGTTACGTCTAGTTTACCGTCACCTTTGTCTACAACTTTTGTACTCTTGAACGTCGCTTCGCTGTATTTGCCCGCGTCGATGAAGTCGCCGCTACGGATGTGCTTGTCACGCTCAGCATGGTTTGAATCCAGGCTTGTCGTATCAACCACTACGTTTACTTTAGAGTCAGCGATGTTATTTTCATCAAAAGAAAAGTCACCAGAAAATGTATTAAAACGACCTTTGATGAAACTGTAACCTAGGTGGCTAACTTTGAAGTTGATTGATGCGTGAGCACCTTTAGTATCGATAACATAATCTGCAGCGTTAGCACCAAACGGTAGTGCCATAGCGATTGCTAATCCTGTAGCGAAAAGTGACTTTTTCATTTTGAAGCTCCTAACATTTTTCTTAATGTGTTGTCTTTATCGATAAAGTGATGTTTGAGTGCAGCAGCAGCATGCAATCCTGCCATTAGGATCACAGCCCAAGCTGCATAAAAGTGGATTTCACCTGCAATGTCTGATTGACCAGGGAATAACTCTCCTGCGCTTGGTACGGTAAACCAGTTAAATACTTCGATACCGCGACCATCAGATGTTGAGATGAGGTAACCTGAAACAAAGATAGTAATAAGCAACAGGTACATAACCCCATGTGCGGCTTTTGCTGCAACTACCTCGTAAGGTTTACCTTCTACTTTTGGTGACGCCGTCACATGTTTCCATACGATGCGACCTAAAGTGAGTATTGCCAGTAAAATGCCCACAGAGCGGTGATAATGTGGCGCGGTTTGGTACCATTCACTGTAGTAGCTTAAATCGACCATCCACAGACCCACAGCAAACAAGCCGATAATGCAAAGCGCTGAAATCCAATGCATCGCTCTCGCCGGCACGTTGTAGTTCTTTACCAGTGTTTCCATCTCACGTTCCTAGATATCTTCCTAAGTTGATGTTGAGCAAGAAACACAACATTAACTTATTTGCCTTGTATGCAACAGATTATTTACCATCCTTTACATCAAACCAATAATACCTTTTTAAACAACTTGTTCGAAAAATTAGAAGGAACTTCAAACCATTTAAAAATCGGACACTTAGAGTTGAACTTCTTGCTCTATCTCATACAGTTCATCCGTCATTTCTAACATGCGTCGTTCGATCACGGTTTTGGCGTCTTCGATGCCCTTGTTGTAGTAGATAGGCGCTAATTTTTCAGTGATGAAATCAATCAAAAACTCACTGTCGAACTGGCCTATTTCCACTTCCAACTCGTCTTGCATGTAATCTTGTATAGCTGTCGCCAATGCTTCTTTTTGTGCTCTTTCTAGTTTGATCATATTTTACCTGCGGAACTCTATTCTCAATTTTGATGTTTAGATCAAGAAGTTGCCTATCTAAATTAGTCTATCCTAAAAGGACTATGCTAACCTTTCGCCGTTCAATTTGTTAACCGTTAAGGGATATTCTTTGCTACTCGACTTAGTCATCCAAAGTGTCAATGATTTTCAGGACGATTGTCTCAAACTGTGTGAGAAGCATTATCCTGCGGTACATAACCAAGGTATGAGTGAACACCATCTCGGCCTCGCATTTGCTCGACGCATGGAGCACACTTTTCGTCACTTTGGTCATAGCAGTACCATCAAACCTATTGAAGTACTTGATGCCCCCGACCTGCCACACCACTACCGCATCTCATCTGAAATTGGAACGGTTTGGGTATTGAGCCACCATTTAGTCAGCGCTGGTAACTCATGCCGAGAGAACCTGCTCTCTTCGATAACGGAATGGCAAAGTGAATATGGTTATGCCCTGCAGCCTAACGACCTATTGTTTTTAGTCAGCGATCATTGGATCAGTCGCAGCAAAACCAGCCGTGAGCTGTTGCACTGGTGGATGGGAGAATTACCAGAACCGATTAACGAGTATACAGAGCAAGGCATTACCCTCTTTACCAGCGAATCGCAGCTGACTCATTCATTAGATACACGTTTTGGGATCAGCCCTTGTTACATCAAATTCGGCCACCCTTTACGACGTTCCAATAAACAACAGCAGGTGAGAAAGTACATTCAACTGTATGCGGTTTTACAGTGGTAGCATCAAATAGCAACGGGTAGATTATCAGTTCATTCAGCGATTTGTTTGAGGCGGGTCGATATTTCTGAGTGTGTTAAGCTATCTCGCTTGCCTTGCCTACGCTCCCCGCTTAGATTCAAGAAACTAAAGTAAAACTAGATGCACAACAATCAGTTAAGCATCAATACAGTGTCTTGGTCTAGGTTACAACAATAATGATGAGTATCTCGCAGCTGCTTAGCTGCATTTTAAAACAAGTAGATGGTCAGTACATCGCGCAATATAAGCAGCTGACATTGCGAAGCGTGTTTCAACCTATTTATCAAAAAGATCTTTCCATTATCGGTCTAGAAGCCTTGGTTCGTATCAGTAACCAAGACGGCTTAATGATTCGACCTGACCAGTTCTTTCAATCCACTACGATTCCTACAGAAGATCAAATCAACGTTGAGAGACTAAGCCGCCTTATTCACATCAGTAACTTTGGTCAATCCAAATTCCGCAATAAAAAGCTCTTTCTCAACGTTCTGCCAAAAGCGGCAGAAATGCTCGCAAAAGACATTTCGTATAGCAACTTATTAAAGCAATCCATTATTGAAGCGGATTTGTGCCGTGAACAGATTGTGATGGAATTGGTAGAGCTCGATGCGAGCGACGAAAACTTCTTATACAAAGCAACAAAAGAGCTAAGCGATAACGGCTATTTATTGGCAATAGACGATTACGGCATTGATGCTTCAACAATAGAACGCGTTAGGTGTGTAAAACCCAACATCATTAAAATCGATCGTTCGCTGTTATTGAGATATGAGAATGGTGATTTTTCTTGTTTGATGGAAGCGTTGTCTTTGGCAAAAGATATTCGCTCAAAAACCGTTATAGAAGGAATTGAAACCGAGCATCAACTTAACTTAATGAAAAAGCTCGGTTTCGATATGTATCAAGGATACTTATTGGCAATGCCACAAACGCTTGAAGCCTACCGGGAAGCAAAGACGGCATAATCAGAGTTACTGATGAATGCCATCATCTTTTTATTTTCGGTTCTTACCACGGTTTTTATGAATCGCCAGTTTCGCCTTCATCTTTCGTTTTTCTGATGAACGACTCTTACGACGACCACCGCCATTACGCTCCGGTTCAACCTCTTCGATCAAACTCGGTTCAAAGCCTTCTAACCATTCTTGCGGCAAACGTTGGTCAAGCAGGTTTTCGATAGCATGCAATAGATACTCTTCATCGCGGCTCATCAAAGAAACGGCCAAACCAGACTTACCTGCACGGCCAGTACGACCGATGCGGTGAACATAATCTTCGGCTTTGAATGGCATGTCGAAGTTCACTACTTGTTCTAACTCTTGAATGTCCAAACCACGAGCCGCTACATCTGTCGCGATCAGCGCACGTACTTTGCCTTCTTTGAATTCATCAAGCGCACGTTGACGAGCACCTTGTGATTTATCGCCGTTAATAGAAACCGCTTTAATGCCATCCAGCTTAAGCTCTTTGGCCAACTCATCGCTGCCTTGTTTGGTTTTAGTAAACACCAACACTTGCTGCCAGTTACGAGAACCAATTAAGTAAGCAAGTAGCTCACGCTTACGCTTTTTATCAACTGGATAAACCATCTGCTTAACGGTTTCTGCGGTCGTGTTTGCTGGCGACACTTCCACTTCAACTGGAGAATCCATCAGTTTGTACGCGATGGTTTTGATGCGCTTCTCAAACGTTGCTGAGAACAACATGATCTGTTTATCTTGAGGTAGACGACGAAGAATGCGTTGCAGATCTGGCCAGAAGCCCATGTCTAACATGCGGTCTGCTTCATCAAGCACAAGAACACCAGTTTTAGAGATGTTTACATTGCCGTTAAACAAGTGGTCAAGTAAGCGGCCAGGCGTCGCGATCAGAATGTCTGCGCCCTCTTCCAGCTTTCTCTTCTGTACGCCAATGCTGGTACCACCATAAACACAAACAATTTTAAGGTCAGTGTTTGCTGAGTACTGCGTCAGGTTATCCATCACTTGTTGTGCGAGTTCACGCGTTGGCACGAGAATCAGTGATTGCGGTGTTCCGTTTCGTTTCTTTTGCTGAACCGTCTGAATGATCGGCAAACCAAATGCAGCCGTTTTACCTGTACCGGTTTGAGCGGCAGCCAGTAGATCTTTACCTTCCAACACATGCGGAATCGACTTTTCCTGAACAGGTGTCGGGGTAACGATATTCATACCGCTTAGGGTATCAACCAACTGTTGTTCAATGCCAAGATCAGCGAAATTAACGGACATGATAAACCTCTTAATTTTTGGAGCGCAGAGTTTACCAGAGCCCCTTTGGTCATACTACCTTTAGCAGTCAAGACGTTATGAATTAATTAACTGTTGATGATACTCAGCGGATTGACTTAACACATCTCGATATAGAGCAGCAAATTTCGCTTCCAATTGCTCATATTCATTGTCCAAAACTTCGAACGTTGTCGTTAAGTCAGCCATTCTTGGGCTTCTTTGTGACATTCGATGAAGGGCAAACTCGATGTTTTCTAAGTCTTGATATGACTGTAGCCAACCGCCACTCCACATTCGGCTGTGAAGCATTAAAAATCGCGGTGGAAGGTCGTCAGAGATTTGTTTGTTCACTTCGCTATACGCATAACGAACGAAGGAATCTAAAGATTGCGGGCTGAATGTTCGCCAGTGTTTCGCTAAACAATGGTCCCAAAACATATCAAGTGCGATGGGTGCGAAACGTCGAGCAACACCTGTGAAGTGCGGTTTGCATTCTTCAACAAGAGCATGATGGTCGGTAATGCGATCAACGAAACGGTGGAGTTTGATGCCATTGGAAATATCAGTCTGATATTGCTTGCTTGGATCTCCCTTTACGAAATCTCCAAGCAAGTTTCCCATTAAATGGCTATTACAGTGATCTGCAATATGCAGGTGGGCTAGAAAGTTCATTAGACGCTGTGAGTGGCCTTTTGGCTCGTCTTACATGAACTTAGTATAACGTCTGTTGTGACGCGATGAGAGTACTAATTGTACTTATTCGGCTTCGTCTTCTGAGCCAATGTAGTCCGACAGGATAATACCGATTTCAAGAGCATCTAGCATCTCTAGGCATTCGTCGTTTTGATATTGGTCGCTCATTGTGACCTCCTTTGTTTTACATCTCCTGAAGCTGCTTGCTTCAATCTCTACTGCCATTTCTTTTCTTCATCGATGACAGCAACTCCTTTTTATAGCCTTTATATGACACATTCATGACAGCGAGAAGTAAAGTTTTAGAAAGCTATGACAGAAATCATAAGTAAACGTTTGCTCTAATAACACCCTCTCGTTCATCAATTGCATTAAATTGCCCCCACCCTTTCTTTAACAAACTGTCAGTTTTTATTTAGTTTTTTGTCATTTATGGAGACGACGTACCGTTATAAGCGATCATAGATCTCATATTTTGAAATCTATCAACCTCTCGTTACATATTTTGCTGATAACCATCGCATATTTTGTTTCGATATATCTCTAAGTTTGTTCATCCCCTTTTCATCTCAAATGGAGCTATAAATGAGAGAAGTTGAGTTTAGAACGATAGACAGGTTATTTATCAAGATGTCTATCAACGACAAAATGTGGGTCATTTTCCTTCTATTCCTAGTGACTTTAACTTCAGTGGCGGGAAGCCGTTATTTCAATGATATTCAACAGTTTGAGCAACAATCTATTCTTGCGGCAGAAGCGAAGCTCTCAGGCATAGTTCAAGCTCAAGTACAAAACGTAGCGAGCGTGAATGGCGTGGTAAACGTAAGCAACGTTAATGATGCCAAGTTCAACAACGGCACCGTGACGGTTTATGCGAAGCTGAATTCAGGTCAGGCAATCCAACTGACAGAAAACCTTTCGCGCCAATTTGAGCAAGCAAAATCTGACGCTTTAACCTCTTTCCTTCTCAGCTTGCTTTGGATGGCACCATTCGCCCTTTTCACTTACTGGGTAGCGACTTTCCTTGGTGGTGCGCTTTGGGTGTTGTACACCACTACACAGAAAATTGGAGAAGGTGACTTAACTTCTCGCCTAGGTTTTCATCCGGGCCGTGACGAGTTTGGCACGATTGGCTGCGCTCTAGATAAATCAATGGATACGCTGACAGAGCTTGTCAACAATGTAAAAGACAATGCCAACACGTTAAGTGAGACATCCGCAGCGTTTGAGCAAGACATGAAGCTCAGTGAAACGCAAATCGCACATCAATACCAGACGCTAGATTCTGTTGCGACAGCGATGGAAGAGATGACGGCTTCAGCAAAAGAAGTCTCAAGTATCTCTCAGCAAGCTACTTTGCAATCAGATCAAGATGCTCAGCAAATCGAAAATAGCCGCAATCGAGTTCAAAGCGTCATTTCGGAAATCGAAACGCTATCGAGTTACATCGAACAAGCATCCGCATCTGTTAGCAGTTTGAACGAAAACACGACACAGATTAACGATGTGATTACTACGATTAACGCAATATCAGAACAAACCAACCTTCTCGCGCTAAATGCCGCTATTGAAGCTGCTCGCGCTGGTGAACAAGGTCGTGGTTTTGCAGTTGTCGCAGATGAAGTTCGTACCCTTGCTAGCCGCACGCAACAGGCAACCGTCGAAATCCAAGCGATGATCGAGAAACTGCAAACGGAAAGCCAGAACATTGCGTCTATCACTGACCGTACGGTTCAACAAGCACAAACAAGCAGCCAGTTGATTGATGAGATTGGTGGTGACGTCACCGCAATTGCCGACTCTGCACGTTCATTAATGGACATGAGTATTCAGATTTCAACGTCTGCCGAAGAACAAAGTGCCGTCGCGAATGACATCGCTTCTGAGCTGTCTGACATTCGTTCGCAATCCAATACTATTCGTGAAGTTGCCGAACAATCGACAACTGGCGTGGCAAACTTAACCAAAGCTTCTCAATCCCTTGGCGAAGTATTGAAGCGATACCGAACAGCCTAAAACACGAACACCCCGAAAAAGCTCCTAATGTGGAGCTTTTTTATGCTCGATCAACGGCAATGGACAAAAAGCGACCATTAGATTGAGGAAGGAAAGCGAGCGAAAAAATAATTAAATCAAGCGTTCGATGAATGCTTGTTTAATTTACTTTGAAGTGAATCGAAATAATTCTCTGAATTCGACTAAAGAATGTTCAAAGGTTAGGTGTTCGGCTATTCTAGATCTTGCCAATTTAATTTTGCTGCTGGTGAACAATATGAATAATTACAACAAAACAAAAGACACTGAAGATCTCCAGTGTCCACTCTGCCAATGCGATGAATATCTGATTTCATCCGATGGTGAAAAATTCACATGTGCCTCTTGCGGGTTTCATACAAAAAACTTTTCTTCCATCCAGTGCTTACATCAAACTCCTTACCTACAAACTAAATTTAAACACATCCATAGTTTGAGTAATATTTGTCACTAAACTGAGCAGCCTAAGAGCTGCTCTTTTAGTTCATCTAGATGGGAAATTTGAATAACACGTTCGTCATCAACCAAGTTGATCGGTGCGCCGTTGTATAGTTGTACGGTTTTTATGCCAGCGTTAAGCCCTGCTTCAACGCCTTTAGGTGTGTCATCAATGTATAAGCAATCACTTGGTAAAAAGCCCATATTCATCGCGCTGTACATGATCAAGTCTGGTTCAGGCTTCCAGCTGTTTGCATCGAACGCAGAGAACACTTTGCCTTTAAACGCATCAAGTAGCCCCGTCAACTCAAGCGAGTATTCGATTTTATCTTTTGGTCCATTAGACGCCACGCAATACTCAATATTGTGCGAATCTAAAAAGTGGATAAGTCGTTTCGCGCCGTCCATTGGTTTTAAATGACGGACAAACAGTTTCTGTAACTCGTCACGGTACTGCGGCTCTAGTACATCAATCGGAACATTTAAGTTCATCAACTCTTTAGCGTCACGAAGGATATCCGCAAGCTTACCGCCTCTGAAGTGCTCTACGCATTCACTAAAACTCATCTCTGCACCGTATTGGCCAAAGACGTTCACTAAGGCCTGACAACACAAGCGTTCACTGTCTACTAGCGTGCCATCGCAATCAAAGATGACACATTTAATATTGTTAATAGCCATACGCCCTTCCCCCCGACGCTGAATATCTTAAAGACTTTAGCTGACCAATTTATTTGGCCTTATTGACTTATTTATTTGTACTAAATATGTATCAACATGATAGGTAAGTTTAGAAATGTTTAAACGACAGACTTGGCATTTCGTAGAAATGAGAAAGAGGAATTAATGATTTTCTAAGCGAGATCACCGAATGAAGCCCCTAAATTAAGAAATATGAAACTTCACTCGGTACAAAGGAAAGGATTAAACTTCGGAATCTGGATATAAATAACGCACTTCTATAAAGTCATCCAAATTATCCAATAGAAGTTGGCTCAACGTAGGATCAAAGTGTTTGCCTTTTTCACGCGTAAACAGATCCACAACTTCTTCAACCGTCCAAGCTCGCTTATAACAGCGTTCACTCAGTAAGGCGTCAAAGACGTCGGCAATCGCCACAATACGTGCAAAGAGATGAATCTCCTCACCTTTTAGGCCATTCGGATAACCCGTACCGTCCCAA
Source organism: Vibrio sp. HENC-03 (assembly GCF_000305755.2). Lineage (NCBI taxonomy): Bacteria > Pseudomonadati > Pseudomonadota > Gammaproteobacteria > Vibrionales > Vibrionaceae > Vibrio > Vibrio sp. HENC-03. The sequence continues at coordinate 61,237 of NZ_JH976064.1, forward strand.
CGCTCATGGTGTTCATGAGCAACAATGGCGGCCAACTTAGTGATTTCGCCTTCACGATTGTTCAGCAATTCATAACCTTTCACCGTATGGCGCTTCATGATTTCCCATTCAGCCTCATCTAACTTGCCACTTTTGTCCAAGATAGATTCAGGAACCGAAATCTTACCAACGTCATGCATTGGGCTGATGACTTCAATCATCTCAACTTCACGATGGCTTAACCCGCAAAACTCAGCCAAGGTCGCAGACAATCTAGCAACACGTTTAACGTGCTGTCCTGTCTCACCAGAGCGCGATTCAATCGCCTCGCCAAGAACGTGAATCATCTCCTTTTGAACGCTCAAGGTACGCTTTTGTAAGGTCACGATCTTGCGGTTCTTCTGATCGATCACCTTACGCTGGCGAATGGTCATAAACTGGCTAACAATCACCAAAGAAAGCAGCACAATCAGTGCACAAGCAAAAAGCAACAGTTTGATATTAACTTTAACTGCAGGAGGTGGTGCATTGATGATGTGAGCTGATTTAGGGATGTCGTAGCGACTGATACCATATTTTTGAATGGCCGCGAAATCTAAAACGGCTTCTGAAATCAGTTCGTTCTCGGTTTTGGTCATCGATAGACCCAACTTGGCAGCCATTAGCTCTGCGGCTTCGTGACCATATTGCTTCGAACGATTTAAGAATCCACCTAAGATACCTGGTTCTTCTAAGTACATTTCCCACAAGACAAATACAGGCGCAACACTTTTAGCGCCAATAACGTGTGCCACTTCTTGGTAAGAATGGTAGTGCCCTTGTTCCGCTTCTGTGTTGAAATGGGTCAGCAGCACGGCATCATTTGGGTTGATTTTCGAGAGTCTGTCTGCAGCTTCAGCCAAGGGTTCATCCCGAAGCTCGATCAAATTGATTTGAGGAAACTTCTTCATCTCTTCTACAACACGAGCATGAACCAGTTCCGATGTCATGCTTCTGTCGGCGAGATAATACAAGTTCTTGATTTGAGGACGTAGCTTAATGATGAGCTTGATGTTTTCGGTAACTTTATCTTGTTCATACAAGATACTACCGGAAGTGCTTAAAGAGTCTAACGTCGCTTGTGTGTTATTTATGCCAACGGCCACCAAAGGCACAGCGCGCTCGTCGTTTGGTAAGTAACGTTTAGAAAATTCTAATGCAGCATCGTCCGAGATGATGATGCCGTCAAACTTGTAGTTTTGATATTTGAGCTGCAGATAGTTGGCCATGTTTTGAAAATAGCCATCAGAGTGCACGCGCTTAGCGTCTAGGTATTCGATCGATAGTTTGACTTCGCTGTTGGTTTGCTCAAAGCCCTCTTCGACACCACGTTGAATGTCATTGGTCCATTGGTATGAGGGCTCATACGAATGTAAAACCAGTACTTTTTTGATTTCCCAATCCGTTTGGTCAGCATTGACTGCGGCCGTCCCTAGGCATAGAAATAGAGCCAATAAACGCGTCAAACGCATAACCATGTGTCGCCCAGCCGAGAAAGAATGTTGTTGCACATATTAAATGCCAAATCCCCATCTGGGACCGACATTGATCAATTTTCTACGACTATTGTTTCACACAACTTTTGATCGTCGTTCAATTTTTTCGCCAAATCACACACAAACTGCGATTTATCCAAGTTTTGAGAAACGGTAATGTCAGAAACAAGTGTGTTGCCTTCATATTGGCTGACAATTGCAGCTGCTACAGCCTCGCCTTGTTTAAAACCGACATAAAGCTCAAACTCAGGTGTCAAAATGATCTGAGTTAAGTATTCCACGATCATTTCTTGCTCGTGCTTATCCGACCAACGTTGTGACTGTAGAATCGAAAACATCACGGTAAGCCTATGAAAATCAACAAGGAAGATGTCGTCCCCTGTTAACTCTTGCCCGTTTTCTAAAAGCGTAGTTTTATCGACAGCATCGTAGGTTAAAGCGTCGAGCATACGAGTATAGATGGCTCGCCCTTCGATGCTTTCTTTAGTAGGAAATTCGACTTCTACTAAATCATGCAACCACGCATTTTTTCTGTTGATGCTTTCTAATTGTTGTTGGTTCATTTTCTTACCTTAAGCGCTGCAAGCCTAGTGTTTTACAGCGAATGAAAAACAGGACTTTGATTAGAAATGTAGGCGTCATCTGTTCTGGAGCGGTACATTAGCATGAAGCCTCTTACAAACCTAGCTAAACTCCTGAGGTAACGCCAAATTTTGTTTTAAGTGTGTGCGTCTGATAAATTGAACTAATAAATTAGCCTAATTAAGGGATGAAAAATGAAGAAAAGCTTGCTTGCTTTGGGTTTGGTAACCGTTCTGGCTGGGTGTAGTGATAATGAAGTGGGTGACGTATCACTGGGTATGTTCACAATGAAAGACATCAAAATCGGCCACCTACAAGACGAAGTCGTGACGGGTGTAACTTGTCATATTGCTTCTATCGAGGCGAATTTAAGTTTGTCTGATCCAAGTGACAGTTCTATCTCATGTCGTCAAACAGGTGACATCACGCCAGAGATGATTGCTAAGATTGATAAAAGCAAATCTGGTGAAGTCGTCTTCAAGAAGTCAAAAAGCATCTTCTTCAAGACCATGAAAGTACGTCGCATCTACGATCCAGAAAACCAAACGCTACTTTACTTGTCTTACACAACCAAAGAGACAGAAGGCAGTTTCAAACATAGCTTATCAACTGTTCCTCTATATGGCACAAAAGCTTATGTGGAACCGACTGTAACACCTACAAATTAACCCCAATTTGTGTGTAAAAACAGCAGCCCGTTGAATTTTTCAGCGGGCAAATTTCTTTGCAAGAAAACGGAACGATTTTCAAAATTTTGTGATACAATCCCGCCTCTTTTTTTCTCACTCAAGAACAAGCATGAAGTTTCCTGGTCAGCGAAAATCTAAACACTACTTTCCAACTCACGCTCGAGATCCATTAGTAAACCAAATTCGACAAGCACCGAAATTGTACCGCCCTACGGTCGTTGGTGTGGGTCAAACCATCGTAGATATCGAAGCGCGCGTAGATGATGCGTTTTTAGAAAAATACAACCTAAGTAAAGGACATTCTCTCGTTCTTGAAGAGAGCAAAGCGGACGCACTGTACGAAGAGCTAGTAGAACAAGGTCTGATTACTCACCAATACCCAGGTGATACTATCGGTAACACACTTCACAACTACTCCGTGCTTGCGGACAGTAAATCAGTGCTACTTGGTGTTATGTCAAAGAACATTCAAGTTGGTTCTTTCGCTTACCGTTACCTATGCCGTACCTCTTCTCGTATGAACCTAAACCACCTACAAACCGTAGATGGTCCAATTGGTCGTTGTTACACGCTGATCACTCACGATGGCGAACGCACTTTCGCGATCAATGAAGGTCACATGAACAAACTCTCTCCTGAGAGCATTCCAGAAGAAGTATTTACCAAAGCATCTGCTCTGGTTGTTTCTTCTTACCTAATGCGTGGTAAAGAAGAAGATCAAATGCCTCAAGCCGTTCAACGTGCGATTGAGTTTGCTAAGAAGCACGAAGTCCCTGTAGTACTGACTCTTGGTACTAAATATGTGATCGAAGGCAACGCTGAATGGTGGCAAGAGTACATTCGCGAGAACGTATCTGTTGTTGCCATGAACGAAGAAGAAGGCGCAGCACTGACTGGCGAAGGCGATCCACTCGCAGCAGCGAATAAAGCACTGGAATGGGTAGACCTAGTTCTTTGTACTGCTGGTCCTGACGGTCTTTACATGGCGGGTTACACTGATGAGAAAGTGAAACGCGAAACGACGCACGATATTCTTGAAGGCTCGATTGAAGAGTTCAACAAGTTTGAGTTCAGCCGTGCAATGCGTAAAGACGATTGCCAGAACCCAATGAAAGTGTACTCACACATTGGCCCTTACCTTGGTGGTCCACTTGAGATCAAGAACACCAACGGTGCAGGTGATGCAGCATTGTCAGCGCTTCTACACGACATGGCAGCGAACTCGTTCCACCATAAAGAAGTGCCAAACTCTGAAAAACACGAAGTACGCTGCCTAACTTACTCTTCTCTATCTCAGATCTGTAAGTACGCAAACCGTGTAAGCTACGAGGTGTTAACTCAGCACTCTCCTCGCCTATCACGTGCACTACCAGAGCGTGAAGATAGCCTAGAAGAAACCTACTGGGATCGCTAAGAACCAAGTACTTAGAGCAATAAATATGCGAAGGTCACCATTTGGTGGCCTTTTTGTTTTGATCTAGCGCAGTAATTAGTGGTTTTTGTTATGATGTAGCACGCTAAGGCGCACGAACTGCTTTACACCTCGTTTTTTACCAGTATTATTCTCGCGCAAACGTTTGCGCAACGCCTGCTAAGTCTTTTGCTTGCTTGATGTTGAACGCCACGTGTTAGCCATTTTTTTGGAGTATCCATGCAGTCTGATATTGAAATTTGCCGAAACACACCGTTGTCTTCTATCGCTACCGTCGCTGCCAATGCCGGTCTTTTACCACAAGAGTTCGATACACACGGAAAACACAAAGCTAAAGTTCATCCCCAATGTCTTGATCGCTTAAACGCAAATCAAGACGGCAAGTTGGTGTTGGTCACTGCAATCACACCTACCCCTCTGGGTGAAGGTAAAACCGTAACCACAATCGGCCTTTCTCAAGGTTTATCTAAGATCAACCAATCTGTAATGGCGTGTATCCGTCAACCATCAATGGGGCCAGTCTTTGGTGTCAAAGGTGGCGCTGCAGGTGGTGGTTACTCCCAAGTTGCACCAATGGATGAGTTAAACCTACATCTCACTGGTGATATTCATGCGGTAACAGCGGCACATAACTTAGCTTCAGCCGCATTAGATGCTCGCCTTTATCATGAACAACGTGAAGGCTACGAGGCGTTCGAAGCCCGTACTGGCTTAAAAGCACTAAAGATCGACGTCGAACGAATCACTTGGAAACGCGTGATGGACCATAACGACCGTGCACTACGCATGGTTAAGATTGGTCTCAATGAAGAAGGCAAAACTATCAACGGCTTTGAACGTGAAGAAGGTTTTGATATCTCTGCCGCTTCTGAGCTAATGGCGATCCTCGCTTTAGCTAAAGACTTAAAAGATCTGCGTCAACGCATTGGCCGTATCGTCGTGGCTTACAACTTAGACGGCCTTCCAGTGACAACTGAAGACTTACAAGTTGCCGGAGCAATGGCTGTCACGTTAAAAGAAACCATTGCCCCTACTTTGATGCAAACACTAGAAGGTGTGCCAACCCTGATCCACGCGGGTCCATTTGCGAATATCGCTCACGGTAACTCTTCTATCATCGCAGACCAAATTGCACTAAAGCTTTCTAGTTACGTTGTCACCGAGGCAGGTTTTGGCTCAGACATGGGATTCGAGAAAGCGTGTAACATTAAAGCGTCTGCAGCGGGTCGTGCACCAGATTGTGTGGTGATTGTCGCTACGCTACGTGGTTTAAAAGCAAACTCAGGTCACTATGATCTGCGCCCAGGTATGGCCATTCCAGATTCAATTTTCAATCCGGACCAAGCGGCACTTGAAGCAGGGTTTGAAAACTTAAAGTGGCACATTAACAATGTCCACAAATACGGTATCCCAGCGGTGGTTGCCATCAACCAATTCCCACAAGATTCTCAGAAAGAATTGGCTGCGCTTAAGGCGTTGATTCACGAATTTAACCCTGAAGTTAAGGTGGCCGTCAGCACAGCATTTGGTCAAGGTGGTGAAGGAGCCGTAGAACTAGCGCAACACGTTGTTGAAACGTGTGAACAAGCTTCGGATTTCCGCCCTCTTTACCGCAAAGAGCAAACTCTAAAAGAGAAACTCATGGCCGTTTGCGAAGCAGGTTACGGCGCTGCAAACATTGAAATGAGTGAACTCGCGACACAACAGCTAAAGCACTTTGAACAATTGGGCTTTGATGAACTAGCGGTATGCATTGCGAAAACGCCGCTCTCCATTACCACTGATTCAGCTATAAAAGGAGCGCCAAGTGGCTTTAGCGTTCCTATTCGTGAGCTACGCTTATGTGCAGGTGCGGGTTTTGTTTACGCGCTTTCAGGTAATGTTATGACCATGCCTGGTTTACCGGATAAACCCGCGTTCATGAATCTCGATCTTGACGATCAAGGCAATATTATCGGCCTTTCATAGCGTGAAACGTTTATCTCAAACAAACAGGAGCCATGGTGCTCCTGTTTCCATTTTAAATGACCGCTAATTTATTGTTTTTAAAACCCTTTACACTGTAAACTGAAACCACCAAATTAAAGTATTTACTTTATTTCACCAATTCGGTGCAGCAACAATTTCCTCACTCCCTAATATAGTGCAATAAATAATACCCCACCTCTAAAGAGCATTGATTTTATTAACAAAATCCAATGGCTCGAATCTTGTACTACGTTATATAGCACTACCATTTATAAGTTCAAAGGACACTCAACAACGTCACTCGAAAGCCACCAGCAGTTGGCTAACTCCTCAGGCTTTAAGTTGCTTTCGATGTACGTAACATAAGGGAAAGGGAACATTATGCAAGACGCACTCGCAGTAATCTTAGCTGGCGGTATGGGATCAAGGTTGAGCCCTCTTACCGATGATCGAGCCAAACCAGCCGTTCCATTTGGCGGTAAATATCGCATCATTGATTTCACGCTAACTAATTGTCTTCATTCAGGTTTAAGAAAGATATTAGTGTTAACTCAATACAAATCGCACTCGCTGCAAAAGCACTTACGAGATGGTTGGTCGATCTTCAATCCCGAACTTGGTGAATACATCACCGCTGTTCCACCTCAAATGCGCAAAGGTGGTGCATGGTATGAAGGCACAGCAGATGCCATTTACCACAACATGTGGCTGTTATCTCGAAATGACGCCAAGTATGTCGTAGTTCTATCCGGTGACCACATTTATCGCATGGACTACGCAGCAATGCTGGAAGAGCACAAAGAAAACGGCGCGAAGTTAACGGTCGCATGTATGGATGTGCCTGTCGAAGAAGCGACTGCATTTGGCGTAATGGGCATTAAAGAGAACGGTTTAGTCGAGTCCTTTGTCGAGAAGCCTAAGAACCCACCTACTCTTCCTAACGACCCAACGCAGAGTCTAGCGTCTATGGGGATTTACATCTTCGATATGGACGTTTTACAAGATGCGCTCGAAGAAGACGCAAAACTCGAAGATTCAAGTCACGACTTTGGCAAAGACATCATTCCAAAACTCATCGATTCTCAATCAGTTTATGCTTACAAATTCTGTGGTAGTAAAGGACGTGTAGACAAAGACTGTTATTGGCGCGATGTCGGTACCATTGATTCTTTCTATGAAGCCAATATGGACTTGTTAGAACCCGTTCCACCAATGAACTTATACCAACCAAACTGGGCGATTCGCACTTACGAAGCTCAGTTTCCACCAGCAAGAACGGTATCTTCTGCGACTGGTAATGAAGGTATTTTCATTAATTCCATCATTGCAAACGGCGTAATCAACTCGGGCGGTTCTGTTCAGCACTCGGTTATTGCTTCTAATGTACGCATTCACGACAGCGCGACAGTAGTCGACAGTATTATCTTTGACGATGTCGAAGTTGGTGAAGGTTGTCAGCTGGTAAGTTGTATCATCGATAAGCATGTTCGCATCCCGGCGCACACTCAAATCGGCATGAACAAAATTGAAGATGCAAAACGATTCCATGTGTCAGAAAAAGGCATTGTCGTGATTCCAGAAGGCTATGAGTTCTAACCTGTTCGCTCAGCTATTTGCCATTGCAAAATCCACAAATGCACCAAATATAAAGCGCGCGATGTGAATCGCGCGCTTTTACTGTTCAACTAATCTGAATTAGACATTACATACTGTAGACCAGCTACCATCGCTACCCGGCTCTGATGCAGTCCACCAGTTTGCTTGGTATACCACACCATTGTGAATCACTTTATCACCTTGGTTAGCGTGGCTTGGGTTACCTTGCCAATCTGTTTGCGGAAGATCTGGGTAAGTAACTAGACCCGTAGTATCACATGTACCCGGCTCAGTACCACCGCCGCCGCCAGTGCCAGAGTTTAGGTCACCAATTGGTAGGTCTGGTTGTTCAAACTTGAACGCAAACTCTTTACCGCCAGAAATCACCGTGTAGTTAGCTGGACCAGAGATTGGTAGGTAGTAAACCATATCAAGTTCGTAAGTGCCGCCCGCTGGTAGGTCTTTCCATGCTGGTAGAGAGAAAGATACGCGGTGCATTACACCATCCAAACCACCAATGTTGTTCGCGCGAGTATGACCAGAAGCAATCACACTTAGACCGCCGCCAGACTGATCTTTCGCGTTATCCGGAGCAGATACAGGAATATCGAACTGGAATTCTGTACCACCAGGAATCGCTTGACCCGTGTTGTTTGTAAACGTGATCTTAGGGTTGATTGGGTAGTTTTGGTCACCAACTTTGAAACCTCCAACACTAACAGCAATATCTACTGCTTCTGTTGGAATAGCACCAGTTGCGATCTTGTTACCGTAAGGCGTTGCAGACTTAAACTTGTCGTAAATCGCTTTAGTCATAGTGTTACCCATGTGGTATTCACCATTACCCGCAGCACAAGCTTGTTCTGTTGCATCAATCGTCGTACGGTTGCCGTTCGCGTCTAGTACGTAACAGTTATAGTCACCTGCTAGCTCCCAGAACATGATACCGCCGATTTCTTTGTCGATAACGTAGTCCGCTTTCACTTCAACAGATGCCTTATCTTCTGTCGATAGGAATACGCTCTTCTCTGCATTCCATAACCAAGGAGCTACAGCAACATCATCGTAATGACGCGTGTAAGAACCGACAAACTTATCGGAAGGATCATTTACAGGGTCAAGACCATAAGCTTGAGCGTAAGAACCCCAAATGCCCTTCTCTAGGTTCTTCGCGTGCCACATTGGGTTTGAACCAGCGCCCATTTCGTTGCCTTTAGGGTCAGTATCATGCCACATGTTATCGATACCGATAGCGCCGTGACCACAGTTGTTCTTCTCACCTTCGCCAGTACCCGGTGCACACTCTGATTGATTAGGGAGTGCCGCTCGGCCCCATAGACCGTTGTCACCACCAGTTACACCTTGCCAGCCACGAGTATAGTAAGGAACACCAATGTTAATACGACCTGCTGGCATAGAGCCACGGAAGTAATGGTAAGCCCAGTCAGTGTTCAAGTAACCAATACCGCCGTAAGCCGCCGTGCCGTACACGTTCCATTGAGCAAGCTCAGAGTCTTTACCCGTATCGAACAGTGCCGCGTTGTGGCCAACGTGATCGTTCCAAGCACCATGCAAATCGTAAGTCATGATGTTCACGTAATCGAGGTACTTAGTGACGTCGAACGTTTCCATACCACGCAATAGGTAACCTGAAGAAGGCGCCGCGATAGTTAGCATGTAGTGGATGCCATCTTGTGCAGACGCCGCATCCAATTTCTCACGCAGAACTTTCATTAGCTCTTGGTAAGAAGCCCATAGATATGGACGACGCGGTTCCATAAAGTCTTTATCGTAAGGGTTACCAGCGCCCGCCATTGATGTTGGGTACTCATAGTCGATATCTAGGCCGTCGAATTTGTAGGTACGCATCATTTCAACGGCAGACGTAGCAAACTTCTCGATGCCCGCATGGTTGATTGAGCCATCTGCATTGGTCGTCATGGTGTAGAAACCACCGTCAGCAACGCGGTTACCATCAGCACCGAAGTGACCGCCTGTTTCAGCCCAACCACCAATTGAAATCAGTGTTTTAACGTCATGTTTTTGCTTGTAAGTTGCTAGCGCACCGAAGTGACCTTTAAAGCCAAGTGCTGGATCTACTTCTACGCCCGGCCAAGTTTTACCTGTTGCAGGGTTCGTTGGGTCTGTCACATCACCTACGTTTACTTTGCCGTCTGAACCAATACTGACGAACGCGTAGTTAATGTGTGTAAGTTGATCCCATGGAATGTCTTTTACTAAGTAAGCGGCTTGTGGGTCATCACCACTACGCCAGCTAGTGAAGTAACCGATCACACGACGAGGATGATCAGCCCCCATTAATTCACGACCTTCTTCATCGTAAATCGTACAGTAAGGAACATCGACACCAGCCGTTTGGTATAGACCGTCAGGACGACAGTTCGATGTAGTTGCACCGCCATTTACTGTTAGAGATACAAGAGAAGAATCTGTTGTTGCGCCTGCATCGTCTGTGGCTTGCGCGTAAATAGAAACACTGCCCGCTTGTGCTGGCGTGAAATCTACCGCGTATGGCGCTGTTGTTGCTGTACCAACAAGGGAACCGGCAGCGAAGAATTCAACTTTCGCCACTGTGCCATCCGCATCAGCGGCATTTGCTGTAACGGTAACCGTCGCGCCTAGTTCAACAGAAGTCGCTGAAAGAGCAACATCGACAGTCGGCGCTTCATTACCCGGTTGACCCGCGTTTACTGTTAGCGTTACGGCACTCGCAACACTCACAGCGTTTTTATCATCGTACGCTTTAGTCGAGAATTCGTGCGCACCTTCAGTCGCCGTCCATGAAGCAGTGAAAGGTGCTGCGGTAGAGGTACCGACTAATGCGCCATCAACAAAGAATTCAACCTTACTAATTGAACCATCCGTGTCAGCAGCGTCTGCAGCAAGATTTACAACATCTCCAGCAGTGATAGAAGCCGATGCACTAGGCGATGTTAATGTCACAGTAGGTACTTCATTAACTGGAGGATCTACAGGGCCAGTGCCACTACAAGCACCTAGATTTTCCCACTCACCCCATTCACCTGCTTGCGCTGGATTATTGTTTTGAGTCCAGTAGCGCGCTTTATAAGCGTTACCTTCGTGCTGAACTTGGTCACCGCCGTTATAAACCTTCGACGAATCCCAAACTTCTAGAGGTGCACAATCAACCGCTGCATAGCTGTTGAAGGCCATTAGACAAGACGCAGTTAATGTACTGAGTGTAAAGGCACTCTTCACTGCTTTCCCACTTCTAAGGTGCATATTGCTCTTCCTTAAGTTATTGTTAATACAATACAAAATACGCTTAACTAACACGTATAGTTACTTTTGTTTCGACGTAAAATAACTTAAGTACAAGTGCAGCATTTCACACTATGTATTTATAAATTTTCAGCAGCACCTCTCAAGAATCCACTAAATGATTGCAACAATTAACACCTTATTTTGCACCAACAACTAATTTCATTACCCAAATAAATATGTCGATCGCAAATTATTAAAAAAGACAAAAAAAGTCCTACTTTTGAAATAAAGATCACTAAGCCTTTGTTGATCTGGGTGTTTCGTTGAAGTGTCGCTTGTACTCTCGGCTGAACTGTGATGGGCTGCTGTAACCCACAAGGCGCGCAGCATCGTTCACTCGGCGACCCTCTAACTGAATCAATTCACGTGCCTTGTTTAAACGCACCTTTTTGATGTATTGCAAAGGCGACTCGAGAGTCACACTCCTAAACGCTTGGTGGAATGCAGAGACACTCATGTTCGCTTCTTCCGCCAAGGTTTGTACATTTAGTTGTTCGTGGTATTCCTGATGAACGCGGTTTAGCGCTTTTGCTACCCTAGCGTAAGAACCTTCTTTGTGTGCGAGCTCAAAAAGTACATGACCGGATTCGCTCACCAGCGTGCGATACACAATTTCTTCTAACAGCATGTCACCAAGCATTGCGACTTCAAGATCGCTGCATAATGCCGTTATAAGGCGTTTGCACGCATCCAACATTTGGTCGTTCATGCGTACCGATTTCAACCCACAGCGAGTATCATCCTCACAAACATTACTGAATCGTTGTGATTCCAACTTCTTGACCAGCTTTTGCAGCATGGCGGGAGAAATGTCGATGGAGATTCCCAATAAAGGCTCATCGTCAACAGCAATCGCTTCACACTCAAGTGGCATGGGTACACCGACAACCAAATAGTCATCTGGGCCATAACGTACAGGTGTTTGGCCAATGTGAATGTTTTTGTAGCCTTGTCCTAAAACGATGATGCCAGACTGATACACAAACGGTTGGCGATTGTTCCCTTTGCTACTGCGGTAGAACCATACCCCATCAATGGCGGTTTCTTTGATGCCCTCTAAATCGTCTAAACCAAATTTAGTGGCGTATTGCTGCATGATCTCAGCAAGTGTCTTCATCTTGTCACTCCAATAGTTATGCACGCACTATACTTGGAGTTCTGATTTCAGTTCCAGCATAAGAAACGCATATTTGTAGAAATAGGCAATAAATTTGCAGAAATCGGCCTACTCCTTCTCACAAACGCGTACTAATATGCATGTATTCACTCTCCTCACATTGGAAGCAAGAGGTCTAATAATGAACTTTTCATACGTCAACCCAACTCAAATCTTCTTCGGCCAAGGCCAAATCGCAGCAATCAAAGAAGCGATCCCTGCCGATCAAAAAGTGCTCGTTATCTACGGTGGTGGTTCTATTAAAAAGAACGGTGTTTACGACCAAGTAGCACAAGCATTAGAAGGCCGTGAATGGCTTGAGTTTTCAGGTGTAGAGCCAAACCCAACAAAAGAGACGCTAGATAAAGCGGTTGCTATCGTAAAAGAGCAAAACGTTGACTTTATCCTAGCTGTTGGTGGTGGTTCAGTTATCGATGGTTCTAAGTACGTTGCAGCATCTGCAAAATACGACGGTGACGGTTGGGACATCATGGTAGGCAAACATCAAGTAACAGAAGCAACGCCGCTTGCTGCGATTCTTACTTTGCCTGCAACCGGTTCTGAGTCAAACATGGGTGCAGTAATCACTAAGAAAGAAACCCAAGACAAATTGGCATTTCTAGCGCCTGCTGTTCAACCAAAATTTGCTGTGCTTGATCCAGACGTAATGAAAACTCTACCAGAGCGTCAGCTTATCAACGGCCTAGTTGATGCATGGGTACACGTATGTGAGCAGTACCTAACACTGCCAACTGGTGCAATGGTTCAAGACGGTTACGCAGAAGCGCTACTTAAAAACCTAAAAGTATTGGGTGATCAATTCGCAGAACGCGATAACGACCAATGGCGTGCGAACCTAATGTGGACAGCAAACCAAGCATTGAACGGTCTAATCGGTAGCGGCGTTCCTCAAGATTGGGCAACGCATATGATTGGCCACGAGCTGACTGCACTATGGCACGTAGACCACGCTCGTTCACTAGCGATCATTCAACCATCTCTACTTCGCAACCAAATGGAATTCAAACGTCCTAAGCTTGAGCAAATGGGTCGTAACGTATTTGGCTTGGCAGAAGGTGAAGATTTGGCAGAACGCACAATCCAATCGATTGAAGCTTTCTACCATCAGCTAGAAGTCGCGACTCAACTTGAAGGTTACGGTGATGACCGTCAAGCAGCTATCGATGCTGTGATTGATCAACTGAACAAACACGGCATGACGGTTCTTGGCGAAAACCAAGCAATCGACCTAGAAAACAGCCGTAAAATTCTAGAACTTGCCGTTGCATAACGACTCGATCTATTAAATTACTGCCTTTTTTGACGGCATTGTGTCTACGCGGACACAATGCCGTTTTTTATGTTAATTTAGCGCAACATTGACAACTCGATAAATATTGAACTTTTCTGCTAGAAAACTAACAAATAAGCGATGGTTCGATGTTGTTATGTAAGCCGATGACCAAAAACAAACCAAGTGCTTACTATTCGAAGTGTCATTTTTTAGCTTGCTCATAAAAAGATGAGCGTTTAGTCGTCTATTCAAGAGTTATTCGTATGTGGCTGATTGTCATAGCTTGTGCGTTCATACATATCATCAGTATTAAGACTGGCCCAAAGTGGCTGTTCTTTTTGACCAAACCGCTTCCAATCGTCGCCATGATTGGAATGCTACTCCTATCACCTTCAAATCACCTCCCCTACACTCAGTGGATCATTGCCGGTCTGTCAATTTCGCTTATCGGTGACTTAGTCATGATGCACCCGAAAGACAAGTTCATTCTCGGTATTAAGCTATTTTGCCTAGCATTAATTTGTTACGCCTTAGGCTTCATTAATATGGCAGCTTGGCACTTTACACCTTGGTTGCCTTTTGCCGTGTTCGGCGTCGGCCTCTGCGCCTATTTCTTCTTTAAACCCGATTTGGGGAAAGAGAAATGGTCAGTTGCCAGTTACATCTTCGTCCTCATGGCCATGTTGTGGATGTCGATGGAATACTATGCCAGTGGTAAAACCCAATCTTCCGCATTTGCAGTTTTAGGCAGCTTTGTCTTTACTTTATCCGGTGCGGTTTTGGCGTTTGAACGCTTCGGTGGCACGTCGATTTTCTCTCGACAAGTTGTCATGACCACCTACTATTCCGCCCAATATTTAATCACGATGTCCGTGTTCGCCATAGTGATCCGTTTCCTCTAAAACTGACTATATTATCGGTTAGTTTTATCACGAGTTATTTGCTCACCAGTTGGACAGTTTATGCTTGATTAACAGGTGCAATACGGTTAATAACTTGTTATTGTAGAAAGAAATTTATTCTAAAAGTTGGCAGCCTTGAAAGAGAAAAATATCGTTGTTGAGTTCAGCGGCGTAAACAAGTGGTATGGTGAATATCACGCCCTCAAAGACATTAATTTTTCAGTACATACCGGTGAAATCGTTGTTGTTTGTGGCCCTTCCGGTTCAGGTAAATCAACACTCATTCGTTGTATCAACCACTTAGAATCCATCCAAGAAGGTGAACTCAGCGTCTTCGAACAACCAGCCGATTCCAAAGCTCAAAAACCTGGCAAAGTCGGCATGGTGTTCCAGCACTTTCATCTGTTTCCACATCTTACTGTGTTAGAAAACCTCACTCTTGCTCCGATCCGCACGTTAAAGCTATCCAAACAAGAAGCCGAAGAACGTGCAATGCATTATCTCAAGCGTGTGAACATCGAAGAACAAGCCAATAAGTATCCAATTCAACTTTCTGGTGGTCAGCAGCAACGTGTTGCTATCGCGCGTTCCCTTTGCATGGAACCCGACCTACTGCTGTTTGATGAGCCGACTTCTGCGCTCGACCCTGAGATGATCAACGAAGTGCTAGACGTGATGGTGGAACTGGCACAAAGCGGCATGACCATGATTTGTGTGACGCACGAAATGGGCTTTGCTAAGAAAGTGGCGAATCGAGTGGTGTTTATGGACGAAGGTGAAATCATCGAGATGAACTCCCCAGTAGCCCTTTTCGAAACACCGCAGCATCCACGAACCCAAGCGTTTTTGAATCAGATTCTGAGCTACTAGCCTATGGTAATTCGAATCCTAAAACCTGTTTTACAAGCCATATTACAAATCGCCATTCTTTTGATAGCGATCGTGTGGGTACTCGATTCCGGCGCACAAGCGATGGGGTACCAATGGCAATGGGAACGTGTACCCGATTACATCGCCTTTTACGAAGATGGTGAGTGGTGGCCAGCAGAATTGGTCGATGGACTTATCGTTACCTTAAAGATTTCGGCGATCAGTCTTTTCTTCACATTAGTGATTGGTTTCGTCACCGCATTATTGCGACTCAGCAACTCAAAAGTTGGTAACGCGATCGGTACCGCTTATGTCGAGTTGATTCGCAATACCCCATTGCTGGTGCAAATCTACCTACTCTATTTCGTGTTTGGCCCTGTCATTGGGTTAGATAGATTCAGTACCGCTGTTTTAGCACTGTCACTATTCCAAGGTGCTTATACCGCAGAGATCTTCCGTGCAGGCTTAAACAGCATTCCAAAAGGTCAGTTTGAAGCTGCCAAAACCTTAGGTTTATCACCTTTGTTTGCTTACAAAGACGTGATTCTTCCGCAGGTACTTCAACGCACTTTACCACCGTTAACTAACGAAGTGGTGTCACTGATTAAGAACTCTTCAATCGTCAGTGTGATGGCGATATTCGACCTGACAACCGAGGCGAGAAACATCGTATCTGAGACGGCGATGCCGTTTGAGATTTGGTTTACTGTGGCAGCAATCTATCTTGCTCTCACATTATCACTTTCTGGCTTATCCGCTTGGCTAGAACACAAACTAGGAGCCAGTTGGCGCAAATTATAAGGAGATAACATGAAGTTATTCAAAGCGACCATTACTGCATTATTAGGGCTTGCAATTGCTTTACCTTCATTAGCCAATGAAGAAGCAGCGACACCAAACGTTGATCAAATCAAAGAGCGTGGCACGCTGCGCGTTGGTATGTCGACATTTGTACCTTGGGCAATGCGTAATAAACAAGGTGAGTTGATTGGTTTTGAAATCGATGTGGCAAAACGTCTCGCAACAGACACAGGCTTAAAAGTTGAGTTTGTACCGACAGCGTGGGATGGCATCATCCCTGCTCTTCTTGCTAAGAAATTCGACGTAATCATTGGCGGCATGTCAATTACGCCAGAACGTTCAAAGAGTGTATTGTTTACTGAACCTTACTCGCACTCAGGCGTTCAAGTAGCAGCAAACAAAGAGCTAGCGGCTGGCTTTAGTGAGTTTTCAGACTTTGATTCTCGCCGCGTGAAAATTGCTGCTCGTCGTGGTGCGTTCACTGTGCAAGTGGCGCGTGAGACTTTCCCTAAAGCGAAGATCCTTCAGTTTGATGACGATGCACAAGCATTCCAAGAAGTATTGAACGGCAACGCACACGCTGTTATTGCATCAAGCCCGAAACCGGAACATGAAGCGATCAAGCATGCTGACAAACTGTTCATTCCATTTACTGAGCGACTATCCAAAGGTAATGAGGCATTTGCTGTTCGCCTAGGCGAAGAAGATAAAAAAGCCTTCTTCAACGAGTGGATTGAAGCTCGTACCCAAGACGGTTGGCTAGATGAGCGTTACGAATACTGGTTCTCAACGCTAGATTGGCAAGACCAAGTTGCCCAAGGTCAATAACCCTTAATCGTTGCAATAATCAACAACACCGACTCGTACTGCGGGTCGGTTTTCTTCTCTACTATCGGAGTTAAACCTTGAGCGGACAAACCACCACTCGCGTTGCACCAACCAAAGCAAAATCAGGCTTTTTCTTAAGTCGTTTTAACCTACTCGATTGGGTACTGCTTGCCATCTGCGCGTTGGCTGGGGTTTGGCTCTATCATCGTTCTACCGTCGGCGTAAACTACATCTGGCATTGGAAAGAAGCAATCGACCTCTTGTTCACCCCAAGAACAGATGGCGGTTTGCCGTATTTCTTCCAAGGTCTAATCTCAACGCTGCGTTTAAGCCTTTGGGGCATCATCTTTGCTCTGGTATTAGGAACATTGCTTGGGTTAGCACGTTTTTCAGATTCTGTTTGGTTGCGCACGCCTGCCAACGCATTTATTCAATTGGTACGAAACATTCCACCTTTGGTGTTCGTATTCATCTTCTACTTTTTCATCTCTAACCAGTTAATCCCATTACTTGGTTTGGAAGATCTTCTCCGTAACTATCGCGGCGAACCTAACGCGGTTCAGCACTTCTTCTTTGGCCCTGCTAACCTATGGGAAAACCTTGCGTCCGGCGTGCTTTGTGTGGGTTTACTCTCTTCTGCCTACATTGCTGAAGTGGTTCGTGCGGGCTTGCAAAGCGTCGATAAAGGCCAGTGGGAAGCGGCTGACTCGCTTGGCCTATCTCGTTGGGTGAAATACCGTTTCATCATCGCGCCCCAGGTGCTAAAAGCGATTACACCCGCACTTGCAGGACAAACGATTTCTCTGGTTAAAGACACCTCCATCGTTTCGCTGATCTCTATTCAAGAAATGACCTTTGTCGGCACAGAGATGGCGAACTCATCAGGCTACATTTTCGAAATCTGGCTAATTGTCGGCTTCGTTTACTTCCTGATTTGTTTCGGTCTATCAATGTTTTTTAGATACATCGAGAAAAAATCGGAATCTATTTCAAATTAACTCAATAGGCTTCAAAAATAAGACAGCGTAGCGCTTCAAATCGGAATTCCATCCTGTTACAGTCGTTTTCATGCTAATTTTTTGGCGTTTTTCATGGAGTTAAAGAAGCAGTCCGATTACGAGCAGTACATAAGGCAGGACAGCCTTGGCGAATACTACGTTGTGCTCAATCAATACACTTTCCACAGTGTTTATCAGCCAATTTTTGATAAACACCAACAAATGATCGGGATGGAAGCCCTGCTCCGTATTCGTGGTGCAGATGGCTCGAATATTCGACCAGATCTCTTCTTTGCTGATGCCAGCATCGATACTTACTTCCGACTTTGTATTGAATTTCTCTCCCGTGCGATTCATATCCGTAACTTTGCTCGTCACTTTGCAGGTTCACCAATCAAGCTCTTTCTTAACGTCATGCCACAAACCTTGCTGACGCTGACCAAAGACATGGGCTTTAAAGACAATGGCCTGCTCTACAAACGATTGTTTGAGTTAGGTATGGAACCTTCTGACGTGGTCTTTGAAGTCGTTGAGGAATCTTGCGGCGATACAGAGCTTTTGATTCAAGCAGTGCAACTCATGAGAGCAAACGGCTTCTTGTTTGCGATTGATGATTTTGGCTCTCACCATTCAGATATGTCTCGTGTCAAACAACTTTGCCCAGACATCATCAAAATAGATCGCTCTTACCTGCTCGATTATTGCTCTGGGGACACATTAGCGATCGCCAATGCAGTAGAGCTTGCTGAAGAGATGAACGCAAAAGTGGTCATAGAAGGTGTCGAAGAGAATACACAACTTTCAGCCATGCAAGCACTAAACTTGGATTACTACCAAGGTTTTTATCTGGCGAAACCAAACTCGATTCACCATTGGACTGAGCAAAAAGAAATAGCCAAAGTGCTACATTAAACGCGTTACCGCAGATACAGATTAAATTGCTTTAGATACAAAAGCGCCGCCAAGGTTACTCACCAAGGCGGCGCTTTTCTGTTTACGTCGATTTTAATATCGAAACAAATCGCTTAGAAGAAGTCGATAGAGTTACGACCACTCTTAGGATCGCGTGCAACCTGCGGCTTTTCTTCTTTCTTGCCTTTCTTAGCAGATTGAGACAATGCTTCTTTTTGTGCTTTACGCTCTTTGTGCGCTGCTTTACGGCCGGTAGATTTAGGGCCTTTAGCACTTGGCTTGTCGTTCTTTTTCGAGCGAGACTTTTCTTTACGTGCCGCTTGCGCTTCTTTCTTCGCCTTCTTCTCTGCTTTTTCTTCAGCAGTTTCAGGTTCGGTTACTGGCGCGTCACATACAACAACGTAGTATTCTTGGTTGAATTCGAAGAAATCGCCGTCGTACATTTTGCGACGTTTACGAGTTTCTAGCTCGCCGTTTACGGCAACGTAACCTTCTTCGATGATGTGTTTTGCTTCACCACCACCACTCACCAAGTTCGCGATTTTGAAAAGCTTATACAGCTCAATTGGGTGCGCGTCAACGTCGATACCGATCGCTTCGATCTCAATCTCTTCGCCTTCTAAATACTCTTCGTGTTCGTAATCTTGGGTCATGTTCGTTACTCATTTTTCTTGATGAACGGAGTTTAAACGGAATGCGTACAAATAGAAACGTGATCTTCACTCATCTTGACCAATTGGGTATATACTCACCCAATAACTCCTTGAACGAGCAATATTTTGTCTAATAAGAACCACATTACCTTTGCCACCGCCAACCTGTTTAACTTTGTTGCACCGCCTGGCGCGTATTACGACTTCGAGAACATATATTCTCGCGACGATTGGCAGGACAAACTCGCTTGGACCAAATCGCAGTTAGAACAATTAAATCCTGACATTATCGGCTTGCAAGAAGTGTTCAGCATCGAAGAAACCAAAACCTTCTTTGCTGAAATAGGTTATGAACACTTTGCCTGTGTCGATACGCCGAACATTGAAGGCGATTACATTTATTCCCGCCCAGTGGTTGCAGTGGCCTCGCGCTTTCCAATTGAGAGCTTTGAAGCGGTCACGTTCGATAAAAATACACTCATTGCCTTTGGTGATATCGACGCGCCACCTTTTAGCCGCAAACCCGTTCGTGCCTGCATTGTTCACCCAATTATTGGTCATCTCTCTGTGTACGTCACACATTTGAAGTCACAGCGCCCTGCGGATTCAACCACTCCAGAAGAAGTAAGCAGACCGATTGCCCGTTGGCTATCTACGCAACAACGTGGTT
The DNA here is from genome assembly GCF_000305755.2 of Vibrio sp. HENC-03. Lineage (NCBI taxonomy): Bacteria > Pseudomonadati > Pseudomonadota > Gammaproteobacteria > Vibrionales > Vibrionaceae > Vibrio > Vibrio sp. HENC-03. Next base: position 81,408 of record NZ_JH976064.1, read on the forward strand.
GGGAAGCGGCAATGCTTCGTGACGCAATGCAAAGGCAATACGCTTTGAACCCAATGCCAACAGTATTAATGGGTGATATGAACCAAGGCATTACTTCAACCAGCGTTAACAATGTTTTGACTGAGCAATACGGTGACAGCGTCACTGATTTACAGCTCAATGACGGATGGGAATTGCAAGTAACGCCCTCATTGGAGTCAAGACCAGCAACGCACTACCACTTTGCGAAAGGAAACGTGTTGGATTACATCTTGTTGTCGCAAGAGTTTGATGCGCACGCCGATGTATCAATAGCAGAAGTCACGAACTACCAAGTGCTAGATGGGCACTTAATCAATCCGTCTTTTGAGAGAGATAAAAACGCCAGCGACCACGCATTTGTGGCGCTGACCGTAGAAATTAAGCTTTAGTGTCGGTGTGGCGCTTTACAATCTTACGCGGAATCAACTCTACACCTGCTTTATAGCGTTTAGCTGAGGCATTAAGCGCCAACTCCATTGCGCTGTCGGCAATCAGCTCAAACTGCTGTGGAAGAGAGTTGATTTTGATTGGAAGAAAATCGAGCAAGCGGTTATCACCAAAGGTGGCCAAACGTACTTTGCCCATCAACTCTGGCTTTTCTAACATCACATCCAATACGCCTTCTAATAAGGTGTAAGACATGGTCACCACAGCATCCGGGAGTTTGCCCTTTTCGATCCAACCTTCAAGCACCTTCTTGCCTTCTTCACGAGAGAAGTGCTGACCATAGCCAACCAAAACACCAGTGCTACCTTGCTGACAAGCCGAACGGAAACCGAGTTCACGCTCTTTAGAGACTTGCAGTTCTTCTAACGCACCAATCAAACCAATCGAATCAATCTCTGAAGACAATACCGACTCGGTTAGCTCAAACGCCGCATCGAAATCTTCGCTGATCACACAACAAAAGTGTTCATCATCCATAGGACGGTCAAGTGCGATAACGGGCGTACCCGAGTTTTGCAGCTTAAGATAATACTCGCTCGCTGCTGGCATACTGCTCGCAACGAATAGCGCATCAATACGACGACTCACGAGCGCCTCTGCAACCTTTTGCTCCGTTTGCGGATCATCATCAGAACAGCCAATCAAAATTTGATAGCCCGCTTTGCGCGAGTTCTGTTCAATCAGTTTTGCTAAACGTGCGTAACTGGTGTTCTCTAAATCTGGAATGATCAAACCGAACGAACGTGAGTTGCCCGCTCTTAAAGAAGATGCTGCGTGATCCGGTTTGTAATTGTACTGCTCAACCACCGCCATGACTTTCTTTTGAGTCTTTTCGCTGATGCGGTATTTCTGCGCTTTTCCGTTAATCACATAGCTTGCCGTGGTCTTTGAAACCCCAGCTAATTTCGCTATTTCATCCAGTGTCATATTCTAAGCCCTATTCTGTGCGCGGGATCATATTAATACATCAACGATCCTTCGATAAGTTGAATTATATGCTGAACCGATTCAGTATAAAAGCTGAAAGGATTCAGCAAAACTCAAAAATTGACGAGAATCACCAAAATCAAGCAATAGGGTCTCCCTTTGCTAGGCTTTAAAAGCACTGAGACACTGAGTGGTTAAGTTTCGATTTTAAAAACAGTTTCGCTGAGTGTTTTAAAAAATTTGACCAAATGCTGAATCGATTCAGTTTCTTTTGTTCAGCAAATTGTGGTTAAGCAAAACCGACTCTAATAGAGAAATGACGAACAAAGACACGTTCAGCAACCATAGATAAACGGCGTTACGCAAACAAAGTACTGCGTAACCAAGATGAATTAGAAATAGATACCTTAAGGCTGGAGAAGCACCATGCTTAAGCTAAGTAAGAACGACATTACCCTATCTCAATCCGCTACAGATAAGTTTGAAGCGATCAAAAGCATCGCTCAGAGCCTGACAGACAAAGCTCTGGTTGAACAAGGCTATGTAGAGGGCATGCTAAACCGTGAAAACCAGAACTCAACGTTTCTAGGTAACGGTATCGCAATTCCACACGGCACAACTGACACGCGCTCAATGGTGAAAACCACGGGTGTTGCTGTTCACCACTTCCCAGAAGGCGTTGAATGGGGCGACGGCAACACAGTTTACGTTGCTATCGGTATTGCAGCGAAATCAGACGAGCACTTGGGCATTCTTAAGCAGCTAACAAAAGTATTGGGTGCGGACGGCGTTGAAGAGCGTCTACGCAATGCGAAAAACGAAGACGACATCATTGCCCTACTTCATGGCGACGTTCAGTTAGAAGCGGATTTCGATGCTTCTCTCATTCAACTGCTATTCCCAGCAAGTGACATGATTCAAATGAGCGCAGTTGCCGGCGGCCTACTTAAAAACACAGGTTGTGCAGGTACTGAGTTCGTTGCAGATCTAGTAACAAAAACGCCAACGCATCTAGGCCAAGGTCTATGGCTTGTTGGTAGTGATAAACAAGTAACTCGTACTGGTGTTTCTTTTGTATCAACAGCCAATGATTGTGAATTCGAAGGCGAGAAAGTGCGTGCTCTAGTTGCATTTGCAGCTTGCAACAACGCTCACCAATCTATCTTAAGCACGATTTCAAAGCTTGTGTTTAACAACGAACACAGCAAATTACTTGATGCTTCTGCTGAACAGATCCTTGCACTGTTCAAAGGCGAAGAAATGGCAACAGAAGCGGTTGAAGATGGCAACACAGCAATCTTCAAAATCAAAAACGCCCACGGCCTACACGCTCGTCCAGGCGCAATGCTAGTTGCTGAAGCGAAGAAGTTCGAATCTACCATTCGTGTGGCAAACCTAGATGGCGATGGCAAAGCAGTAAACGCGAAGAGCCTAATGAAAGTTATCGCGCTAGGCGTGAAACACGGCCACCAGCTTCAATTCTCTGCTGAAGGTCCAGATGCTGCACAAGCACTTGAATCAATCGGCAAAGCAATCGCATCTGGTCTTGGCGAAGGTTAAGGGGCGAGAGAATGACAGCATTGAAAACAAACAAAGTCGTTACCATCACGCTTAACCCTGCCCTTGACCTAACAGGTTCGCTGGACTCAATTAAAGTGGGTTCTGTCAGCCTAGTTGAAAAGAGCAACCTACACGCGGCAGGTAAAGGCGTAAACGTAGCGAAAGTGCTTAGTGACCTAGGTGCAGACGTAACAGTGACGGGCTTTCTTGGCAAAGACAACCCTGAGCTGTTCCACCAGCTATTTAGCGATATCAAGGTTAAAAATGAGTTCGTTGAAGTCGAAGGCGCAACTCGTATCAACGTGAAATTGGTCGAAGCAGATGGCCAAGTGAGCGACATCAACTTCCCTGGCGTTCAAGTTACGGCAGAAGAAATCGCGCGCTTTGAAGAAACCCTATTCCGCCTTGCAGAAACACACGATTACTTTGTATTGGCAGGCAGCCTACCGGGCGGTGTTACTGCAGAGCAATGCGCGGCATGGATTGAGAAGTTGCATCAGCAAGGCAAGAAAGTCTTGTTCGATAGCAGCAAAGCGGCACTACGTGCAGGCATCGACGCTCATCCTTGGTTGATCAAACCAAACGACGAAGAGCTAAGTGACTTTGTCGGCGAGCACCTTTCAACGCCAGAACAATGCCAAGACGCGGCGCAAACGCTAAGCGATAAAGGCATTGAGAACATCGTAGTTTCTATGGGTGCAGACGGCGTGATGTGGCTTAACCAAGGCGAATGGCTACGCGCACAACCACCACGAATGAATGTAGTAAGCACTGTTGGTGCTGGCGATACGCTTGTTGCTGGCTTGTGCTGGGGTCACATGCAAGTGATGCCGAAAAACGATTTACTGCGCTTCGCTACCGCGCTTTCTGCCCTAGCAGTAAGCCAAGTTGGCGTTGGCCTAACCAGTCAGGAAGAACTGGAGAACATCAAGCTCCAAACGCAAGTAACCGAGCTTTACCCTAATACGAACTTAGACAAAAACTAAGGAACAGAAGGTTATCAGTATGAATATTGCCATTATTACAGCTTGTCCAAGTGGTGTTGCGAACAGCATCATTGCGGCAGGTCTACTAGAACAAGCAGCGGCGAAGCTGGGTTGGAACGCAAAGATTGAATGCCAATCAAGCGTGGTAGAACCAACACTGCTGACAGACGCTGACATTGAACAAGCAGAAGCGATCGTAATTGCGGCTAACACTCCAGTTGATACTTCTCGTTTCGTAGGTAAAAAAGTCTACCAAGCAGATATCAGCACCGTAGCGAAAGACGCATCCGCTTTCTTACAAACTGCGGTTGAAAGTGCAGCAACGCTAGAGCAAGCAACCACAGTTACAGCACAAGTAGCAGCACCAGCAGAAAGCACCTCTGCAACGAAGAAGATTGTTGCTATCACAGCATGTCCAACCGGCGTTGCACACACCTTCATGGCAGCAGAAGCGCTAGAGGAAGAAGGCAAACGTCGTGGTCACCAAATCAAAGTGGAAACACGTGGCTCAGTAGGTGCGAAAAACCAACTGACTGACCAAGAAATCGCAGACGCAGATTTGGTCATCATCGCAGCAGACATCGAAGTACCTCTTGACCGCTTCAACGGCAAGAAGATGTACCGCACCAAAACAGGTCCAGCTCTAAAGAAAACAGCGGAAGAAATGGACAAAGCGTTTGAACAAGCAAGCGTATACCAACACTCTGGCTCTTCTAGCGCATCATCAGCGACAGAAGAGAAGAAAGGCGCGTACAAACACCTAATGACAGGTGTATCTCACATGCTTCCAGTTGTGGTTGCCGGTGGTTTGATCATCGCCCTATCCTTCGTATTTGGTATCGAAGCGTTTAAAGAAGAAGGCACGCTAGCAGCAGCGCTAATGAACATTGGTGGTGGCTCTGCATTCGCATTGATGATTCCAGTTCTTGCTGGTTACATCGCGTTCTCTATTGCTGACCGTCCTGGTCTGGCTCCGGGTCTAGTTGGCGGTATGCTAGCAAGCTCAACTGGTGCAGGTTTCCTTGGTGGTATCGCAGCAGGTTTCATCGCAGGTTACGCTGCTAAGTTCCTTGCCGACAAAGTAAAACTTCCACAATCAATGGAAGCACTTAAACCTATCCTTATCATCCCGTTCGTGGCGACATTGTTCACGGGCCTTGTGATGATTTACATCGTGGGTGGTCCAGTATCTGGCATCATGAGCGGCCTAACTGATTTCCTAAACAACATGGGTTCAGACAGCGCAGTTCTACTGGGTATTATCCTTGGTGCGATGATGTGTTTCGACCTGGGTGGTCCAGTAAACAAAGCCGCTTACGCATTCGGTGTAGGTCTATTGGCTTCACAAACTTACGCACCAATGGCTGCAATCATGGCAGCAGGTATGACACCGGCACTAGGTATGGGTCTTGCGACGTTCATTGCTAAGAACAAGTTCGAGCAAAGCGAGCGTGAAGCAGGTAAAGCATCATTCGTTCTTGGTCTGTGCTTCATCTCTGAAGGTGCAATCCCATTCGCAGCGAAAGATCCAATGCGTGTAATCCCATCATGTATGGCGGGTGGCGCACTAACAGGTGCTCTATCAATGCTGTTCGGTGCAAAACTGATGGCACCACACGGTGGTTTGTTCGTACTGCTTATCCCTAACGCAATCTCACCAGTGCTAATGTACTTGGTAGCAATCGCAGCAGGTACAGCGGTAACAGGTTTCACTTACGCGTTCCTAAAGAACAAAGCAGAAGCGAAACAAGAAGCAGCTGCTTAATCGTGACTAACTCGCTTAGACGGTTCTAAGCAACGATTAACAATGCCTCCCTCGATTTGGCATTCGACACCTCCCTCTAGCCTCGGCATTGGGAGGTGTTTTTTATTGAGCAAGAAGCGGAGTCTAACGGGCGCTAAATCCTATAGCAGATAAAGTTACTCTCCTCTGTTTCGCTCTGATTGAAAAAGAATAATTGCTCGTCCTGCACTTTGTAGATGAAGTCTGTTTTTGTGCCCACGTATGAGTTCATGTCTCTTACGAAAACCTCACTCTCCGTTGGCTGTTCATTCCAGCTGACTTTCTGATAATCCACTGTCAGCGCATGACCATCCACTTGATACTTGCCGTTGTAAACCAGTTCATATTCTTTGCTTTCGCCCTTTTTTGTCAGCAGCGACCCTTTCTGAAAAATGTACATGTCTCTATCCGAGCTAAACACCACGACAGAACGGTCACTGATGTTTTCATAACGGCGGTAACCTCTGGTAATAAAGTCTTCTTCAAACGTTGCACACGCCCAGCGCGAACCAGTAATTTCATCGGATTGAAAATACTTTTGGTGAACAACCACACCCACTAGGCCAATTGCGAATGCAACATTGAGGACGAGGAGTTTGTTTATCTGCATATTGCATCCGCCCTGCTCATGCTCTCTAAAACCGTTTCTTTCAAGGTGTCGATATCGAGAGAAAACTTAATGTAATTGACGTTCTTATTGCTGTTTTTGGCGAACGCAAACGCACGCAAAATATGCGCTCCTTCTTGATAAGCAGATTCAGACACGCGCAAATACACGATGGCCGGACACACTGGAAACACTTCATCGTTGAGGCTTTTTGCCAAAGCAGAAAGGTCTAACTCGTCATGATTTTGGTCGTAAAAATAGAATTCGGTTTCAGACACAGAAAAGTGTTGGTAGTCCGAATCATCAAGAAAATCAGGATGCGGCACAAACGGACGAAAATAAAGCACAGAGACAATCGCGATAAGCAGGAAAGCCGTCATCATTATCGGAATTAAACTAAATGCCTTATCTCGCGATTCAGCTTCTTGTTTGGACGCTGCTTTAACTTGAGACTCAACATCATCAATTTCGAGCGTTTGAAGTTCCGGTATCTCAACTTTCTGTTTGATGGGTTTCACATCCGCATCAACTTCCAGTAAATAGCCAATTTTACTCACCGTTTTAATCTGTACGCCTTGTGCATTCAACTGAGCCAGTTTCTTTCTTAAACCGGAAATCACATTGGTCAAAGCTTGATCGGTAACGACTGAGCCGTCCCAACACGTTTCGAACAAGGCCTCACGAGTCACATGCACGCCCTGCTTTTCTATCAGCAAGTTCAATACTTGGTATGGCAGAGGTCTTAGGGGAACACCATCGCCGTCTGAATTGGACAGTTTCCTTGTCGTTGGATCGAGGATTAGATTGGCGAAATAGATTCTATGCATACAGGCTCACTACTTTCTCAACTCCTTGAATTATAGGTTAGGTTTCTCAAACCACTCGAAAAACCAAATCAACCTCATCACACCAGCATAAAGCGTCCAGTTTGGACGTAATCACGGATTCAAACATCGATTTCTTGTTATGCATACCTTCCGATCACACAAAAAACACACAATTGCCTAAGTGACTAAATCAATGGGAATTATTTGGTTTTTGTTTGCTTTTTGTTTAGTTTTTCAGCGCCTCATTTAGATAATGAACACCGTTTTAAATATAAAAAGACAGACAGTCATACAGAGGTAACTATGAAAAACACAATCATCCTTTTATCCGCTCTTTTTAGCGTTTGTGCTCAAGCAAATGGTTCACAAGATGTCTCAGGTTTTTATCTTGGAGGCGGTGTGGGTAACAACACGTTTAGTGACGATAACCCGTTTACAAAAGTGGATGACAACGGCACCGCGTTCAAAATTATTGGTGGTTATCAGTTCACCCGTATCGTTGCGGTTGAAGCGCAGTATACCAATTATGGTGATTTTAAGATCGTAGATACCGCTTATGATTTAGGTGCGAGCAACGTCTCGGTGGCGGCGAATATTGGTTACTCGTTCAATAATGGCCTGCGCCCTTTCGCAACCTTTGGTTTGGGTTATATGTCTGTTGATATTCCGACGACAGACAATGAAGATGATTTATCCCTACGTATCGGTGCAGGTCTGAAATACACGCCAATTCAATTTGGAAACATCACCTTTCGCGCGGCGTATGAGATGGACCATTTCACAGTAAAACCGAAAGGTTCAAGTCTGGATACAGACGTACAGATTGGCTCTTTCTATGCGGGCGCTACCTATAAGTTCTAAACTGGCTAGTTTCTAAAGCAGCCTAAGCTCGTAAAACAATAGAAATAAAAGCAAACACATAGAAACCACAAAGGGCGAACGCGTATGATAAGTGTTCGCCCTTTTCTTGTTCAAGTTGGCAGTGTTTAAACCGACAATTTATTGCATTGGTTCAGACTCGATATCCACATCACCGCTGCTCAAGTTCACCGTTGCATTGTACACACTGTGCGGATCACCATGATGCTTAAAGGTAAAGTGATAAACGTTCGCTGGCGTCCAGATCTCTTTATCATCGACAGGCAGAATGTCGTAACCGTCTTGTTGGTAAAGCTCGGTTGCCATCACATACGCGATTGCTGTTTGCACTTGGGTGTTATGGTCGTATTTTGGCTCGACAGATGGGTTACTTGGGTAAGAGTCACCATTAAAGCTCATTTGACGGTATGCGCCATTGCTCCACACAACAAAATCTTGCCAACCGTTGCTGTAGCTGTCTATAAGTGCAATCGGCGTTCTGGTTACTGACATGCGGCTAAGCACTTTACCGCTGTTATCGAATATGTACCCAGTACAGCCACCACTGCCGCAGAAGTAACGATCTTGGAACAACACAAAGTGTTCTGCCATACCGTCACTGTTTAAGTCAGCAGAACCCACTTGGTAGTTGATCTTGTCGTTTGCTAAAGAAAGCCCTTCTGGGTTCAGAATGCTTTGGTCAATCCAAGTTGCGATTGTTGCCGCATCGGCACTTTTCACTTCCACAGGCGCTTCTGTTGCCGTGGTATTTGAAGAAACGCCGTCCGTTGTAGAACAGCCAATAAGCGTTAGAGAACCTAACAGGAAGAGTCCGTGTAATCCGCGATTGTTCATTTGCGTTCGCTCTTTTAATGATGATGTATTCTTAGTATACGCATGATTTATCAATCGCTTGTAAGAAAATCATAAAAATCAGTTAGGTGTACACGAAACCATCAGTCCTTCTTTTCACCTTTGCTTTCTTCTCGTTTCTTGATTCTCGCCTCCATTATCTTCTCCTTCTCGCATCTCGCATCTCGCATCTCGCATCTCGCATCTCGCATCTCGCATCTCGTATCTCGTATCTCGTATCTCGCATCTCAATTCTCTCAGATCAAAAAAGCCCTGAGGAATACCCTCAGGGCTTGGCAGGAATCTGACAATAAATAAAGCCAGGAAGTCCCTTATGCAGTGGTTGGTTTGATCTTAAACAGAATTGCAAACATGACTGGTACAACAATCAGAGTCAAAACTGTAGCAAAACCAAGGCCTGCCATAATCGTAATAGCCATTGAGCCAAAGAACGCATCAAACACCAATGGAATCATACCTAGGATGGTGGTCAGCGCCGCCATACTCACTGGTCGAACACGGCTAATCGCACTGTCGACAATCGCTAAGTAAGGATCCTTACCTGATGCTAGCTCTAGGTTAATCTGGTCAAGAAGTACGATACCGTTCTTCAAGATCATACCGCTCAAGCTCAGTAGACCAAGGAACGCGGTAAAGCTAAATGGCATGTTTGTCGTTAGAAGACCAAACGCCACACCGATGATAGACAGCGGTACAGTGAACCAAATAACCAATGGCTTCTTCAGTGAGTTAAACAGCAGCATCGTAATGATGAACATCAACAAGTAACCCATTGGCAGCGAGCCAAACAGACCTTCTTGCGCATCTTTCGATGATTCGTACTCACCACCCCACGTGATTTCATAACCTTCTGGAATATGCAGTGCCATCACTTTTGGTTGAACACGAGCAAACAAACTTGCTGCGGTGTCATCACTCAATACATCGTGGTCAGCCAGTACCGTCAGAGTACGTTTACGGTCACGACGCTGAATCAATGGCTCATCCCAATCCAGCTTCACACCATCAATCACTTGATCAACTGGAATGTAGCTTTGTAGCGATGGACTCCAGATGTTCACGTTCTGCAGTGATTCAAAATCCACACGTTCCGCTTCTGGCAAACGCGTCATGATAGGCAAAATGTGCGTACCATCGCGAAGGAAGCCAAGTGTGCTGCCACCAAACGCCATTTGCAGTGTGCTTGAAAGATCTTCTTTCGAGATGCCCAAGCGACGTGCTTTAGATTCGTTAAATACAGGTACTAGCTCTTTAGTACGCTCACGCCAGTCGTGACGGATGTTACGAGCACCCGGGTCAGTATGAAGAATATCTTCTACTTGTACCGCAAGCTCACGAAGCACTTGTGGATCAGGGCCAGTAATACGCGCTTCAATCTTAGACGCTGGAGACGGGCCGAATTCCATCAACTTGAACTGGAACGTTGGCTTGTCGAACGTCTTCGCAAGGTTGTCGTCCAGCTTATGCAGAAGCTCAAACATGTTCTCACGGTCCGTAGTACGAACTTGGAACTGTGCGTAGGCTTCGTAACTCTTCTCTGGTTGGTAAGTCAGAGCGAAACGCTGCAAACCTTGACCAATTGACGCTGACACGAAATCAATGTTGTCTTGAGTACGGATGTAGCTTTCAACTTCTTCCGCTTTCTTGATGGTCTCGCGAATATCTGTGCCTTCTGGCATCCACATATCAACGTAGAACATCGGCGTATTTGATGGCGGGAAGAACTGTTGTTTCACACTACCAAACGCAACCACAGCACCAACTAGCAGCGCCACCATGCCTGCTACCGTTAACCAACGGAAACGAAGCGCAAGTTTAAGAGACGCACCAAACGCGACGAACAACCAACCTTTGTATGGGTCTTCGTCTTCTGCATCTGCGTTCTTGTCTTCTTCTTTCAATAGAAGATCCGCTAGGAATGGCGTTAGCGTAATCGCCGTAATCCAGCTCAAGAATAGCGAGAAACACAGAACCCAGAACAGAGAGCCCATGAACTCACCAGTCGCATCTTGTGACAGACCGATAGGCGCAAACGCGGTAATAGCAATGACTGTCGCACCAAGCAGCGGCCACTGAGTTTGTTTCACGATATCTGTTGCCGCTTGAACTTTGGTTCGTCCTTTCTTAAGGCCAACCAATATCCCCTCGACCACCACGATGGCGTTATCCACCAGCATACCGAGTGCAATGATCAACGCACCAAGCGAGATACGGTGTAGCTCAATGTTGTTGTAGTTCATCAAAATGAAGGTACCGAATACGGTCAACAACAGCACCAAACCGATGATCACGCCACTGCGTAAACCCATAGTGAACAGCAGTACGATGATTACGATAGCCACGGCTTCTGCCAAGCTAATAACAAACGCTTTTACTGAATCGTCTACTTCTTGCGATTGGTTGTAGAAGTAGTTCATATCGATGCCAGCAGGCTTGATGGTCTCAAGGCTTGCTAGTTCTGCTTCTATACGTTGACCGACTTCTACTACGTTTACGCCAGACGCAAACGAAATACCAATGTTGATTGCTTTCTTACCGTTGTATAGCAGCACATTACCCGGCTTTTCTTGAATGCCACGGCTGATGGTTGCAACGTCTTTCAAACGGATCAGATTACCGGTGTCACGACCATGAATAATCAGGTTCTCTAGCGCTTCTACGGTGTTTAACGTACCGCTTGGGCGAATAATGAGGCTCTCACCGTTTACCATTACCTCACCTGCAGAAACCACATTGTTCTGTTGGTTCAGCAAGCCAGAAATCACGTTCATGTCGAGGTTCAGAGCCGCCAAGCGATCCAATGAAATCTCAACAAACAGCATCTCTTGTTGGTCGCCAGCGATATCAACTTTACCCACGCCATCGATCAGTTCAAGTTCACGCGTGAGTTGGTCTGCGTAACGTTTCAGTTCTACGTAATCGTAGTCGTCACCCGTTAGCATCAGCATTACGCCGTACACATCACCAAAGTCATCAATGATTTGCAGAGATTGAACGCCTTGAGGCAAAGTTGGTTGCAGATCGTTGATTTTACGGCGCATTTCATCCCAGATTTGCGGCAATTCATCCGGACCGTAGTCCATCTTCATGCTCACCATAATCTGTGACATACCACTTGAGGACGTCGACGTAATCTTATCGATATAAGGCAGCTTGCGAATCTCTTTCTCAAGTGGATACGTCAGCTCTTCTTCTACTTCTTTAGAAGTCGCACCAGGATAAGTCGCAATCACCATCGCATCTTTGATGGTAAATGCTGGGTCTTCCAATCGACCAAGTTCTAGGAACGACGTCACACCGCCGATCGCTAGAATAACGATGAACAGCCAGCTGATGACTTTGTTCTTAATTGAGTATTCAGCAATGCTCATTATTGTTGTTTCTCCACCACATCCACATGCTTACCTTCGCGAAGTTTGCGTAAGCTGGAATTAACTAATACATCGCCTTGAGCAACACCTGATGACACAATCGCACCTTCGCCATTAACTTGGTCGATGGTTACTTCCACTTTAGTGACGGCGTCACCATTTAATTTCCAAACAAAAAACTCACCATCTTGATTGCCCGCTTGTAATGCAGTCATTGGGATGTTGTAGCCATCAATAGAAGTAATACCTGCTGCCACCATGTCTACTGCAACGCTTACGCTGGTACCCGGCAGAATCTCTTCCTCAGGTTGTGGCATGGTTAAATACATTTGGTAAGTTTGCGTTTGAGCATTTGGCTCACTGGTGTGCTCCAAATAATCCAACGCATAAGATTTCGCGTCACCCGAGAACGTAGCTTGAGGCTGGTAGCTCATGCTTTGTGTATTTGGGTTTACCATCGCAAGCACGTTGTCTGACAGCTCGATACGAACGTAAACTTTGTCGCTTTGGTAAAGGTTTAAAACCGGCTCGCCAATCGCAACACGCTCAAAACGCTCTTTGAATACATCCGAAACCTTACCCGCAAACGGGGCAAACAAACGTGTGTAGTTCAATTGGTTTGTCGCGTTGTAGAAGTTTGCTTCCGCCAGCTCTTTATTTGCTGTTAGTTCATCCAGCTCCGCTTTAGAAATCATTTGGCGGTTATGCAGCTCTTCACCACGTTTAAGCTGACGAATCGCTAGCGTGTATTGTGCTTCAGCATCGTTTACCGCTTGCTTCTCTTTGCTGTCGTCTAGTTTGGCGATCATCTGGCCTTCTTTAACCGTGTCACCCGCTTTGACTAGCACATGCTGAACTTCACCTGCGCGACGGAATGCAATTGGCGTTTGTTCCGCTGGCACGACTTGGCCTTTGAATGTGCGGTATTGGCTTTTTACTGGAACATCAACATCAACCGTAGAGACATACAAAGGCTGCTCTGCGGTCACTTCGTCTGTGCTATTACAACCGGTGAGTACCGCCAGTGCGATAGCCGATACTGTGAATAATGAACGTTTCATTAGATACCTTCCTCACGAACCCAAGCTTTCACTACTTGGCCTTCTACTAGGCGTTCAACACCTGCAATAACAACGTAATCATTCTTGTCTAGACCCGACTCCACAGCGCCATTCGCATTTAGTGACAAGGTCACTTTATTCACTTGCTGTGTATCGCTGTCCATTACCCAAACTTCACCATGAGCGGCGTCTTTCGACACCCAAGCCGCATTTGGCAGCATCATCGCGTCTGATACGTTTTGCTTCGCAATGTGTACTTGGCCTGTCATGCCCGTTAGCAAGTTACGATCAGAAGGACGAGTAATCGTCACGATCGCTTCGTAGCTGTTGGTGTCGGCATTGGGTTGAGTAGAGATTTCTTTGAATTTGCCTTGGATGCGGTTGTTTGGTTCGCTGTCCATCGTCACCCACATCTCTGCATCTTTAAGTGAGTTCAACGACACCGCTTCGGCGTAAGTCACAGGCAAAGTAAACGACACATCCAAAGTGGTGTTGTCGATTAGGTTTAGGATTTCTTGCTTAGCAGCAACCACTTGGTATGGCTTCACGTAGGTATAAGACACCACACCATCAAACGGCGCATGAATCTCTGTGTAGCTCAAATCGGTTTTCGCTTGCTCTAAGTTTGCCAGTGCCGCTTTGTATTGCGTTTCTTGTTGGTCGTAACTGTCTGTACTGATCAGCTTCTTGTTGTACAAGCTTTTCGAGCGTTCCCATTGGGTTTTCGCTAATGCGTACTGCGCTTGTGATGCATCAAGAGCTAACTGCAAGTCTTTTGGGTCTAGCGTTGCAAGTACATCGCCCTGCTTCACCTCTTCGCCCATTCTCACGATCAACTTCTCAATTTCGCCACCTACCTGAAATGAAAGTTGGGCTCTGTACGTTGCATCTATTCGTGCAAGGAATGCATCGGAATCGGCAACAGTCAGATCATTAATAGCAAGTAATTTTACAGGTTTGATTAATGGCTCAGACGGTTCTGATACGGCTTTGTTACACCCTGTCAGCATCGTGGCGAGGCTCAATGCCACCGCTGCTCCGACAAATGTGCGCTTTAAGTATTGTTTTCGCACTGGCTTTCTCCATCGACTTTATATTTACTACACAGGTGTGCAGTATATGTATAACGAAAAAATGATCAACATATTTTCCACGTGGATAATAAAATAATTAGGCAAACTGTCCGGTTTCTGGTAAAAATAGGCGCGTTGATTAATATTCGGGAAAATTCGAACTATGACAGAAAGAAAGCAAGGCCGTAGAAGTGCTGAAGCCGCTGAGCAAACTAAGTGCCTGATTCTAAGAGTCGCGGCAGATATGTTCTGTGAGTTAGGGTACGAACGTGTCTCGCTTCGAAACATCAGTGAGAAGGCTGGTGTGTCCCATAGTTTGATTCGCCACCACTTCGGTAGCAAAGAGAAGATCTGGCAAGCCGTCAGCGATGGCATGGATGAATTCATGCAAAGCTACATGGCGCAGTTGGTAAGCGAAATGCCAGCGAATACGCCATCGAATCAAAAAATCTACCTGTTCATGGTAAGAATGCTGGCGTTTGCACTCGTTAACCCGCACCCAGTTCAAATGATTGCCGATGCGATTCGCCAAGGCGACGATGCATTGCTGCAATACTTCTTAAGATCCAAAGATGAGTTCGCGGCGATCTTTACCGACCTCTTTGCTGACTACAACGTGGAATACCCAGAGCATCGCATTGACCAATGGGAATCAAAGTGGCAAATGCTGGTGTTTGCACATGGTGCGATTAGCCTAGCGCCTATGATGCAAGAGACATGGCCAGAAGATGCAGACAATCGCGAGAAAATGCTGATCAACCACTGGGAATTGTTCAACACCATCATGGCAAGTCAGTTTAGCGTGAACAAAGAAGACATGATTCACCCAAGCAAACTGAGTGAAGTTGTGATTGAAATGTGTTGCCCTATCGAAGAACTCACTGCATAAGTTGGGCTTTCAAAAGAACATAAAAAATGCCGAGCATATTGCTCGGCATTTTTGTTTGTGTTTATCGATTCAGAGAGGAAACGAAATGGAACCTACGTTCTGATGGTTAGATTCCTAGTCTCGCTGAAATGACGAGCCTTATTTAACTCTCTAAATCAATGAAATAAGCGAATTAACCACGGTAGTAGCGTTGTGGTACGAACGGCATTTTTTCTACCGTCATTGGTAGCATCTTGCCACGTACTTCTGCAAACAGCTCTGTACCGATAGCCGCTAGATCTGCGCGTACGTAACCCATTGATACTGGCTTGCCTGCGTTAGGGCCTGCTGTACCACTGGTTACCACGCCAATCTTGTTACCGTCTGCATCGAACAGCTCAGCGCCTTCACGAACCGGTGCTTTTGTTTGACCAACCAAGCCAATACGCTTACGTGCAACGTCTTTCGTTTCGATTTGCTTTAGAATGATATCTGCACCAGGGAAGCCACCTGCACGCTCGCCATCTGCGCGACGTACTTTTTGGATGCCCCATAGTAGGCTTGCTTCAACCGGCGTTGTTGTTGTGTCTAGGTCATGACCGTACAGACACAGACCACATTCAAGACGAAGTGAGTCACGAGCACCAAGGCCAATCCACTCTACTTCTTCTTGACCTGTGAGTTTACGAGCCAGTTCTTCTGCTTTGTCCGCAGGAACAGAGATTTCGTAACCGTCTTCACCTGTGTAACCACTACGAGAAACAATGCACTCAACGCCTAGTAGCTCAACTTTGCGAACATCCATAAACAGCATCTCTGCTACTTCTGGTGCGAAACGCGCTAGTACTTCTGCCGCTTTAGGACCTTGAATCGCAAGCAGTGCGCGATCATCAATGATCTCTAGCTCGATGCCAGAAGGAAGATGCGCCTGAAGGTGTGCAATATCTTGCTCTTTACATGCTGCGTTCACAACAACAAACAGATGATCGCCGAGGTTAGCCACCATCAAGTCGTCCATAATGCCGCCCTGCTCATTAGTAAAGAAAGCATAACGTTGCTTGCCCGCACCTAGGTCAACAATATCAACCGGAACCAGTGTCTCTAAGAACGCTGCTGCGCCATCACCAATCAAACGAAGTTGACCCATGTGAGAAACATCGAACAGACCTGCTGCATCACGAGTGTGTAAGTGTTCTTTCTTTACGCCTAGTGGGTATTGAACTGGCATGTCGTAACCCGCGAACGGGACCATCTTTGCGCCTACTTCTACGTGAAGTGCATGCAGTGGTGTTTTCAGAAGTTCTTGAGTCATTTTCGTCTCCATTTAGATAGACCCGAGAATGCTGTCGGCATTCGCATCGAATAATGTTTCCAATAATAAACACGCTTGATTCAATTTTGCACGAACAAGACATCGGTCGACTTTCAAAAGTGTGACTTTTAACATTTTAATCACAACAAAACGCACAAAAAAGGCGCTCTGTTGAGTGAGATATCATCAACAGAGCGCCATCATAACGCATTCAAAGCCGATAGCAAACGTTTGCTTTCACTATAGGAAATTTACAACTATTTATCACTATTTGGCAGTCACCCACAAAATGTGCGCGTCTTCCTCACTCACACTGGTCAACATATGACCCATGTTCGCATCGTAATACACACTGTCGCCTTCGCTTAATACAACAGGCTCATAGAACTCAGAATAAAACATCACCTCACCTGATAAGATGAGTAAAAACTCTTCCCCATCATGGCGAACCCAGTCTTTGTATTCGTCAAAACTACGGGCACGAATTTGGCTCTTAAAAGGCATCATTTTCTTATTGGAAAGTTGAGTCGCCAACAGCTCGTGTTCGTAGGTTTGGGTTGGGTGTGGTTTACCCTCTTTTTTCTTGGTCACATCTCTGCGCCCTGTCGCGACCTTTTTTCTAGGTGGCTCAAACAGTTGCGGCATATCAATTTGTAAGCCATGCGCTAATTTTTGCATCGCTTGGAACGTTGGAGAAATCTGTTCATTCTCGATCTTACTTAGCGTAGAACGTGCAAGGCCAGTTCGTTGGCTCGCCTCTTCTAGCGTAATACCAAGTTTAGAGCGGATATCTTTAATGCGCTGACCGAGCTTAAGCGGTTCAATATTTTGGTCTTGCTGCTCTTTCGCCAACGTCATTGACGGGTATTCATCGTAAATACTTTCTGCCATAAATCCCTCTGTAAATATCCTTTATTCCTTCCTAATAGCATTGTGCATGAACCCTATAGTGGATAAAAGTCCACCGAGTTAATTAAAGCGTGCTCTTGTTAACAAAACCAGAAATCTCGTTTCCTATAGGAAATTTTTGGTTGATTGTTCGTGCCGCAAGCGCTATGTTACCAACTTGTTAGATGTAGAGATGCACATTTCCGTAAGAGATTGGACAAGAGAAACCACAATCCGACGGAGTTTTGCCCACTTATTCGGGCCGAAAGTTCACTCTGTTCTGCTATGCAGTTCAGCTGTTTTGAGGACAAATGAGCCACCATCGCAATCAAACAACTATTTCTACTGCGGGTTCATTTTCAGATTTGGAAGGTCAACTACCATGAACAAGAGTTACCCTAACCACAGCTTGGAAAACTTTTTCTCTACCAACCTCTCTGCGACAGATGACGCTGTCTTTGCTGGAATTCAGGCAGAATTCGCTCGCCAAAACGAACAAATCGAACTTATCGCTTCTGAGAACATCGTTTCTAAAGCGGTAATGCAAGCTCAAGGCACATGCCTAACAAACAAATACGCTGAAGGTTACCCAGGTCGCCGTTACTATGGTGGTTGTGAGCACGTAGATACAGTGGAAGCCATTGCTATCGAACGTGCGAAAAAACTTTTCAATTGTGAATACGCAAACGTTCAACCACACTCAGGCGCACAAGCAAACGGCGCAGTAAAACTGGCACTGCTTCAGCCTGGCGACACCATTCTTGGTATGTCTCTAGACGCGGGTGGCCACCTAACACACGGTGCGCGCCCTGCACTTTCTGGTAAATGGTTTAACGCAGTTCAATACGGCGTTGACCGCGAAACACTAGAAATCAACTACGAGGACGTTCGCCAACTGGCACTTGAGCACCAACCTAAAATGATCATCGCAGGTGGTAGTGCTATTCCACGTACTATCGACTTTGCAAAATTCCGTGAAATCGCAGATGAAGTAAATGCGATTCTTATGGTCGACATGGCACACATCGCCGGTCTTATCGCAACAGGCGCGCACCCTAGCCCGCTTCCTCACGCACACGTTGTTACGACCACAACGCACAAAACATTGCGTGGCCCACGTGGCGGTATGATTCTGACCAATCACGAAGACATCATTAAGAAAATCAACTCAGCGGTGTTCCCAGGTCTACAAGGCGGCCCACTGATGCACGTGATTGCTTCTAAAGCAGTGGCGTTCGGTGAGGCGCTTGGTCCTGAATTCAAAACTTATATTGATTCAGTGATCAACAACGCAAAAGTTCTGGCGGAAGTATTGCAAACTCGCGGTTGCGACATCGTAACCGGTGGTACAGACACGCACTTAATGCTTGTTGACCTTCGCCCTAAAGGCTTGAAAGGTAACAAAGCAGAGGAAGCACTAGAGCGTGCAGGTATCACGTGTAACAAAAATGGCATCCCATTCGACACAGAGAAGCCTATGATTACATCGGGCATCCGTTTAGGAACGCCTGCGGGTACAAGCCGCGGCTTTGGCGCTGAAGAATTCAAACTCATCGGTAATTGGATTGGTGACGTACTGGACGGTTTGGTGAACAACCCTGAAGGTGACGCAGAAGTAGAAAAACGCGTACGCAAGCAAGTGAAAGAGCTTTGCAGTCGTTACCCTCTTTACCAATAAAAGATTTATTAAATCAGAAACTATCCTGACAAGTTATTTGGAGATTAAGCAATGGACAAAACACTGAAGTTTACAGATAGCCACGAGTGGGTACGTGACAACGGTGACGGCACAGTAACTATCGGTATTTCAGAGCACGCTCAAGAGATGCTAGGTGACGTAGTTTTCGTTGACCTACCAGACGTGGAAGATGAAGTCGAAGCAGGCGAAAGCTTTTCTTTGGTGGAGTCTGTAAAAGCGGCTTCAGACATCTACTCACCAATCACTGGCGAAGTAGTTGAAATCAACGAAGAACTAGAAGACAGCCCAGAGCTAATCAACGAAGAACCATACGAAGGTGGTTGGATTGTGAAAGTGAAGCTTTCAGACCCATCTGAGTTGGATGACTTAAAAGATGCGGAAGAATACCTAAGCTCTATCGAAGAAGAGTAATTAGGATGAGACGAAAGCTGTCCCCTAGCATAACGATTAGTGGACAGCTTTTTTTCTAGGTTCGGACGTATAATTTAGATTATCAGTAGCGTAAATCCGTTACCCGAACCAAGGAGTAGGTAAAGGACAATGACTGAATTACTTCAAAGCCTCAGCACACAAAACGAGTTCGTTGCTCGCCACAATGGACCAAACAAATCTGACCAACAGAAAATGTTGGAAGCGATCAACGCAGTTAGCCTAGATTCGCTTATCGACGAAACCGTACCAGCGCAAATTCGCCTAGAGCAGCCAATGAGCTTGGCAGAAGCGAAAAGCGAAGCAGACATGCTGGCAGCAATGCGTGAGTTCGCCGATCAGAACCAAGTTAAACGTACATTCATTGGTCAGGGTTACTACAACACCTTCACGCCAAACGTAATCCTACGTAACGTGATGGAAAACCCGGGCTGGTACACCGCTTACACCCCTTACCAACCAGAGATCTCTCAAGGTCGTCTAGAAGCCCTTCTAAACTACCAACAAATGGTGATGGATCTTACTGGTATGGAAATCGCGAACGCGTCATTGCTTGATGAAGCAACGGCAGCAGCAGAAGCGATGACACTTTGTAAGCGTGCGGGTAAGAGTAAGAGTAACGTATTCTTCGTTGCTGACGACGTTCACCCACAAACCATTGAAGTGGTAAAAACTCGTGCGAAATTCATCGGCTTTGAAGTCCTAGTTGGTTCTCTAGAATCACTACCAGAGCAAGACGTATTCGGCGCGCTAGTTCAATACCCAGGCACAACAGGTGAAGTTCGTGACCTAACGGACATCATCGCAAAAGCGCAAGCAAACAAAACGCTAGTAACCGTAGCGACTGACCTATTGGCTTCTGCCCTACTGAAACCTGCGGGTGAAATGGGCGCAGACGTAGCAATCGGCTCTGCACAACGTTTCGGCGTTCCTATGGGTTACGGCGGTCCACACGCAGCCTTCATGGCAACACGTGACAAACACAAGCGTACAATGCCAGGTCGTGTTATCGGTGTTTCTATCGATACTACCGGCAACCAAGCACTGCGCATGGCAATGCAAACCCGTGAGCAGCACATCCGTCGTGAAAAAGCGACATCAAACATCTGTACCGCTCAAGCTCTACTAGCGAACATGGCGTCTTTCTACGCGGTTTACCACGGCGCAGAAGGTCTACGCACGATTGCTCGTCGTACGCACCACATGACCGCTATCCTAGCTGCCGGCCTAACTAAAGGCGGCTTCGAGCTTGCTCACAACAGCTTCTTCGACACCATTACCATCAATACTGGTGCGCAAACTGAAGACCTATACGCGAAAGCACTAGCAGCAGACATCAACCTACGTAAGTTGGGTACTCAGCTAGGTGTAAGCTTCGATGAAACCACAACAGTGGTAGACGTAGAAGCGCTATTCGCAGTATTCGGTGTGAAAGAAGAAGTCGCAGCCCTATCAACAGAAATTGCTGGCAACGAGTTTGCAGCGATTCCAGAAGCACTGCGCCGCACAACAGAATATCTAACGCACCCTGTGTTTAACACGCACCACAGCGAAACACAGATGATGCGTTACCTAAAACAGCTAGAGAACAAAGACTTCTCGCTAACGCACGGCATGATCCCACTGGGCAGCTGTACGATGAAGCTGAACGCAGCAGCAGAAATGATCCCAGTAACATGGCCTGAGTTTGGTTCGATCCACCCGTTCGCACCAGCAGAACAAGCAGCCGGTTACGCAGCACTAGCAAAAGATCTTAAAGAGAAGCTATGTGAAATCACAGGCTACGACGCATTCTCACTACAACCAAACTCTGGTGCATCGGGTGAGTACGCAGGTCTTATCGCGATTCAACGCTACCACGAAAGCCGTGGCGAAGGTCACCGCAACGTATGTTTGATCCCAAGCTCTGCGCACGGTACTAACCCTGCGACAGCGTCTATGGTGTCAATGAAAGTAGTTGTGGTTAAGTGTGATGAAGAAGGCAACATCGACATCGACGACCTAGCAGCGAAAATCGAGAAACACAAAGACAACCTATCAAGCATCATGATCACTTACCCTTCTACGCACGGCGTATACGAAGAGCAAGTGAAAGAAGTGTGTGAAATGGTCCATGCTGCAGGCGGTCAGGTTTACCTAGACGGCGCAAACATGAACGCACAGGTTGGCCTAACAACGCCGGGTTTCATCGGCTCAGACGTTTCTCACCTAAACCTACACAAAACCTTCTGTATCCCACACGGTGGTGGCGGTCCGGGTATGGGTCCTATTGGTGTGAAATCGCACCTAGCACCTTTCCTTCCGGGTCACATTGAAAACGGTGCAGACGGCGAAAACTTCGCAGTATCCGCAGCAGATATGGGTAGTGCATCTATCCTGCCTATCTCTTGGGCTTACATCGCAATGATGGGCGAAGCTGGCCTAACAGACGCAACAAAAGTAGCGATTCTGAACGCGAACTACGTGATGGAGCAATTGCGTCCTCACTACCCTGTTCTTTACCGTGGCTCAAACGGCCGTGTAGCGCACGAATGTATTATCGACATTCGTCCACTAAAAGAAGAAACAGGCATCAGCGAAGAAGACATCGCGAAGCGTCTAATGGACTACGGTTTCCACGCTCCAACTATGTCGTTCCCTGTAGCAGGTACGCTAATGGTTGAGCCAACGGAATCGGAAGACCTAGAAGAGCTAGACCGCTTCTGTGATGCAATGATCGCAATCCGTGAAGAGATGACGAAGGTTAAGAACGGTGAGTGGCCGCTAGATAACAACCCGCTTGTTAACGCGCCACACACTCAAGTTGACCTTGCGAAAGATGAATGGGATCGCCCTTACTCTCGCGAACTTGGCTGCTTCCCTTCAAAAGCAACCAAATCTTGGAAGTACTGGCCAACAGTAAACCGCGTAGATAACGTATACGGTGACCGTAACCTAATCTGCTCGTGCCCAAGCATCGATAGCTACGAAGATTAATTTTTGTAGAATCTAAATAGATAAAGGCGAACCGATTGGTTCGCCTTTTTTGTTGAAACCTTGAAGTATAATTGCGTAACTATACACACAATTCCAAACTAGAGTAAGAACATAGCATAAAGATAAATAACGGCAGAGTAGTTGTAATCCGTCACAGATATAAACATCAAAGGTTCATACCCTTAAGGTCTTATTGTGCATATTATAAAAATCACCAACGCAGTACCCACTTTGGTTTAGATTGCTATCAATCATAGATGTAGTGAATATTATTTGATGCTCGACATTGAGAGAATTCGATAGTTTTACGATTTCACGCTGAAATAGTTGGCTTCGCTCTTCGGCCATCCCTTTATCTTCTATGTTATCCATAAGCAAGAAACGAGGGTACAAATAAGAAGGATCTTCACAAGAGCATTTAAGCATTGCCAGTCTAAATGCGTTTTTTAGATAAACCATAGAACTTGCGGAGAATAGAGCTCTATCATCAATAGTTACTCGATCTTCAGCAAAATCGAATTCGACATTACGACCATCCACAAATATTTCTTCGTGACCAGCATCTGCTTTAAGAATACTTAGCGTCGCTTCTGAAAGCTTTTTCTTTTTCGCTTTAAGTTCATTTTCCATACGCAGAGTTAATCTATTGATTTCATCATCCAGTGAATTGAAATTTGTCTGTAACGTATCTCGCTCATCATACAATCCATAAAGCTTGGCAAATTCTTTCTTACTGTTGTTCAGAGCCTTAATCTCGTTACGCAACCCACCGATGTCAGCTAGTTTTTGTCTCAATTGAATATTCACAGTTCTCTGAGGCTTACGGATAATTTCGAGGTCTCGCTCTAATTCACCCAGTTTAGTTTCAACTTGGTTTAACTCAACTCTCTGTTCACCAAGCCTTTTTTGCTTCTTTTCAATAAGAAGAACAGATTCTGCAATTTGGAACTCTATTTCTTTCCTTACCTTAAAAGTGGGATCAACATTAATTCCTAATTCAGATTTTGTAGTGCCACACAAAGAACAACCTGTTGGTTGTGATTGGACTTCAGCTTGACAAGCTGGGCAATGATTAAACGCAATATCAGAAAGCGCGTTTATCGTATCTTGAGTCTCCTTAAGTGCCTTTACTCTTCGGCTCAAA
Source organism: Vibrio sp. HENC-03 (assembly GCF_000305755.2). Classification (NCBI taxonomy): domain Bacteria; kingdom Pseudomonadati; phylum Pseudomonadota; class Gammaproteobacteria; order Vibrionales; family Vibrionaceae; genus Vibrio; species Vibrio sp. HENC-03. Next base: position 105,118 of record NZ_JH976064.1, read on the forward strand.
GATTCAATAAACATTTTAGAGTCATTTATCTCAAAAGATGTTTTAGCGATTTCCTGCTGGCATGATGTGTAGTTTCCTCTAGCTTCCTGAACTTCCAAAATCAACTTCTTAAGTACTTCATCTTCCGAACTTCCATCTTCCGAAGGAATAGAAAATGCTTCAACTTCAAGTTCTAAGACGTCAATCGCTTTCCGCTTGTCTTCAATCTCACTATCGATTTCTTTAACAGATTTAATTGTGCCACCTAGAAATGAGTGGATAGTTTTAATTTCTTTGATTCGATTTTCCAATGCCAGTTTCAAGCTCTGTAACCTGACTCTTTTTTCATACAGTTCAAAATCAGATAAGCCGATCAATAACTCACCTATAGCTTGACGCTTATTCGGTGAATCGAACTTATCAAACTTAAAGAGTCGATCTGGTGAAGTCATTTGATCAACATAAAGCATGCGAAGCAATTGATGCATAGTGATACTATTCTTGTCATCCGATTTTGAATAAGGCATGCCAAGCTCTTTAAACAACGCTTGGTAAAAGCTCTCTTTTGTGTTTGCGTTGTATGGATGGCGAGTCCAATCAGTTACAGTGGCAACTGCGGCAGCGTCATAACCTCCGCTGAAGATATCCATACCTTTTCTTCCACCTTCAGCAACTTCTCGCTTTAGCGTAAATACTTTGCCACTTAATGAGGCTTCAACAAATACAAAACTACACTGCCTAGCTTCATTCTTTAGTTTAGTTACATCCCCACCAAGCCCGTAGAATATAAAATCCGAGATCGTCGACTTACCTGAACTGTTAACACCTCGGATAATGTTTACACCTGTCGTAAATTTTTCATCGTAGGCAATACTATTACCTTTGGTAATGACTAGCCTTTTGATAGTTAAAAAAGGTTTATACTGCGTCATATCTGTATTCCATTAAGCCTGTTCTTTTTTTAAGTCCACTCTCCCCAAACACTTCAATCGCATTGAGGGCTTGGAATAACTTACAAAAGAGCACTGTAGTTTCATTTGAGTTATCTTTAATCAGCTTTTGAATTGATGAGTTATGAAACTCCTTCGAAATTCGTAATCTACCGTTATTTTCTTCAAAAATACCTTTCGCCTTAAGGATTTGGAGCGCTTGTATATGGTAGTCTCCCATCTCGGAAAATAGTCTCCTCTTGTCTGGTAGAACTTCGTAAGGTGGGTCAATAGAGCTAAAACTACGCTTTAACGCTGCAATTCCTTTCCTTCTTGGAAACTCAATATCTTTAACAAGGTGGGGAAATAGGTAGAACAAATCGTAAATACGAAGTCGTACTGAATCAAAGTCTTCAAGATCTTGCATACTCGCTATGCTGATAAACCTGAACATACAGTGGTAAAGATCGTTTCTAGGATGATAAATAATCACTTTAGTCCCACTCTATATAGCAATTACCTGTAAGTATATACAGTAGTCCGTATAACTCATCTTTGTCAATATTTAGGCTGCAACCATGGACACTTTCTAATACTGGCTGAATTATTTTGTTTTCGACTAAGTCATTGATTTCATAAATTTTAAAATCCTTAGACTTTATTCGAGGGGAGATCTCATGCAAAAATGTGGTTCTAATATTACTTAGGATGTAAGTGTAGAGTTCTTGAGCGGACCTATAATGCGAATACTGCATTATCTTCTTCGATACACGCTCTTTAACATCCATAGCGTAATCCAATAAAAAGTCTCTATTACCGTCAATCAGCTTTTCCCCTAAATTGCGCAACTTACCTTCAACTTTTCGCTCAAGGAAATTGTTGAGCTGATTGGAAAACTCTTTGTACTGTTGATCTGTTTGAATTTCTCTTTCGTGCTCTTCAACAAGTGCCCTCAACCTATGATCTTGGCGATACATTACTGGCGCTTGATGATGGTGTGTTGTTATATGTGTTGAGTTGTCATACACATCTCTTCCTCCAACATTACGCCCAGCACTAACGTTGTCAAAAGAAGTTTTATTTGAATCAAGTACCGACACTTATTACCCTTTTTTGTCCCTACCAACAACGTCACCTCCAGCTCTAATATTGCTCATCTTTACGTTGTTAGAAGATGTTTTAGACCGAAAAAAGAAGTAACCCATAACCGCCACAAATAGGCTGATAACGTAAACACCCAAGCCAGAGAACAAAACATCAAAGTTTTCGCTGACCCAGTTCCAAGCTTTATCCATCACAATGACATCCTCATGATTATCCATAAATTTTATAATGATTTAAGCCGCTGTCACAATTGAACAAATTTAAAAAGACAACTTACCGTCACAATACCTGCAATAGCACTAACTACTAATCCAAGCGCGCGAACGAAAAACTACTTCTCTGTTAGACTGGTAACAGAAGAATTTAGCGTCTCTCCATACCAATCTTTAAAGAACCCCAACACAAAAGTTAAAGCTAAACTCAATAGCAAACATGTTAACCCTTCAGACTCTATGAATTCGATATTCCGAACAGCATACATTTACCTCTTTATCCTCACAAAAGAGATGTTTTATTGTCTACATAGAAATTTTTAAAATGCCCGCAATTACACAACGACTATTTACGTGGTAAGTAGATTCCGAGGTTGGGTAGAATGACTGTAATAAAAACTCCAAGTGTAGTGCTTCAAACCTAGAGTCTAAGTTAGAACTTGTATAAACCCCGCACCTCAAGGCACGAAAAAGTGAGCACACAAGCCTGCCTTTCTTCTTATAACAACTTTTTAAGAGTTAGCGAAATCTCTGAGTAACCTCACACATTCAATATCAACATGATTGCATAATAACTTCGTAACTAATTGATTGTATTTAGTTATGTTTGTCTTTTTTATAAATTGCTAACGGAGATACAATTATGCCAACAACAGGTGAGAAACCGGGAAAAGGTCCATACACTTGCAAGAAATGTGGTCAACGAGTTGTTCTAGATGACTACACAGATACGTTACCTCCTTGCCCTAGATGCTCCCATACTGAATATCGTAAAGGTTAACCAATATGGCAAAGAGTACGCATGTAGTTCCAAATTCAAATGGTGGTTGGGACATAAAGCAAAGTGGTGGTCAAAGATCTTCAGGTCACTTTAATACTAAGCAAGAGGCAATTGAACGAGCTAGGACGATTAGCCAGAATCAACAAACAGAATTAGTCATTCATAACAAGGACGGGCGGATTGCTGCTAAGGATAGTCATGGCAATGATCCTTTTCCACCTAAAGGTTAAATACACTAAACAAACAGTTTAAGGACCCGCAAAGTATAGTATTTTCACTATACGTTGCGTCTATCGTTTAAGATGGAATGCGTAAGCAGTGAATGAATTTACCACTTTTATAGCTCACGACATGCAGCTTGAGATTCCTAGTCTCGCCAAGGCTCGCTGGAATGACCCATCTTAAGCGCCGAGTGTAGTGGTTCAGCTTTTTCTTCTGAATTTGAGTAACCCACTAAACGCCGAGCTTCAAGATCGAAAAAAGGCGAACCACGTGGTTCGCCTTTTCATTATTGGATGAGGTAACTGAGTTAGGACTGAGACGTTTAGGGTGTTAAACCGAAACCAATCAAGGGTAACTTGTTCCGACTTCCCCTAATCACCAGTCAGGTTATTGCTCTTTACCACCGCAACGTAGCTCTCAATCACTGGGTGATCGAACTGTTCCGATTCGTACATCACCCAACGTTGCGCTACGGTGAGGTCAGTAAACGAACCATCCTTAAAATCACCGCGCCAACGGACATCAAATTCAGCGACATATTTACCTTCGCCTAGGTAAGAAACATCAATACTCTCGATATCGTGGTCGTCAGACAGCAACAAGCCATGTATCCATTGGTGCCATTCCATAAACTCTTGGCGAGAATGGATTTCGTAATCGGGAAAGTCGACTTGGATATTTTCATCAATGAGATCTGCAAATGCTTCTGCTGGCACTCGCACCTTTCCTACGGTTGCACGCTCATACATTGAGAACACGCGATATACAAAGCTCTTGATGTCGTTCTTGGTAAACTTGTGTTCCGCATACTGCTGAATCAATTTGTCGTAATCCGCTTTTTGATAATGCATTGTGGACACCTATTCCTTATTTAAGGCTTTGCAGGTAAGCGACGATTTCGGGTTTGTCTTCAGCGATTGCCTTTTCAAGTGGCGTATTACCGTCTTTCCCTTTAATCGTGATGTCACCACCATTGGCAACCAAGATTTTTAGTGCGGGCAGGTTGTTAGCCCATACCGCATCATGCAGTGGTGTATAACCATTTCTTGGGCCAACAGCGTTAACGTCATAGTCAGCTTCAATTAGTAGTTCGACGATTCGCGTATTGTCTTGGAACATCGCGGCATGCAGCGCGGTGCCGCCGTAAGAATCTCTTTCATCCGGATCGGGATTGGTTTTCAATAATTTAATCACTTGAGCTTCATTGCCGTTGTAAGCAGCAAGGTGAATGGTATCTGCGCAAAATGCTTGAAATGCCGCAGTGATGGCAACGGCTGCCAACGAGAAAATGACAATTAACTTTTTCATATTACCCACTATTTTTTGGTTTCTTGTTTTATCAGCTTCCATGTATCAGAGAAGCCGTAACCTTGATTAAAGCTTATACCGATTAACGACTAGAATTCGATTTCTTTACCATCTCGGAAGAAGCCACCTGTTGGTCCATTTGCTGGCAAGTTTGTAGCCCAAGTTATGCCACTTGCCCCCTGCTCTACAGGTCTACCGCCGCTTCCGCCCATGTCTGTCGCGACCCAACCCGGACAAACAGCGTTAACCAAAATGCCACTGCTTTTGAGTTGATTGGCCAACATTAAGGTCAATGAGTTAAGGGCGATCTTCGACATGCTGTATGCAGGAGTGCTGCCAGTCTGGTTTTTAATCGCACCCGCACCACTGCTGACGTTAACGATTCGAGCTTGTTGGCTGTTTTGAAGCAAAGGTAAGAAGGCTTGTGTCATCCGCCATGCTCCATAAACATTGGTATCCATTGCTTCTTGAACGGTATTGAGGTCTGCGTTCACGACGTTTTGCCAAGTGTCATAGTGAATGGCGGCATTGTTGATTAACACATCGACAGCAGAGAAACGTTGCTCAACAAACTTAACCAATTGGTCAATGCTCTCTTGGTTAGTAATATCAAGTTGCGCCGCTAATAAGTTGTCCAACCCCAACTCTTCTAGTGTTTGCTGTGCGCTACTCAACTGACGAGCCGTGACAATGACTAAGTCGCCTTGCTCCGCCAATTGACGACTGACTTCTTTACCAAGGCCACGGTTTGCGCCAGTAACAATCGCGACTCGCTGGGTTGTGTTTTTCATGTCGAGTTCCTCGTCAGTTTTTTATCTGGTTAAGCTCGAGTTTCAGTTGCTTCGAAGGTTTTCATCTCAACCGAATCAAACCAAGGGCGAGCGATCTCAAAATGCTCTGTCATGTGCGCTGTGGCCAGATGCGCCTGTAGTTGTTGCTCTGACTGCCATTCTTCATAAAGGAATAGCGTATTTTCGTCGTCTGCACTGATGTTTTGTTGATAGGTAATGCAGCCATCTTCCGCACGAACCACTTTTGCAAGCTCCGCCATGTGCTCGATAAAAAGCGATTTGAATTGAGGTTTTACTTTGCCTGTTACAGTAACGATGATCATAATTCTCTCTCTTATTTTGTGTAATCTGCGCTTCGATAGGTTCTAGATTACTTAGTGTGAGTCGCAATAGATTGAAGAATCCTGCTTCGATTTTTGTACTTTATTGCTAGTGACTCTGAACTCTGCTGGGTTTGGATCAGAGACTCATGCTTTCACTGTTTTATTTATTGAGAATACCGCCAATGCAAACAGTGCGAACAACGCGTAAACCAGAGATACTTGGCTAAGATCGGTGCTATCAATCACATGAGTAAACAAGGCTGAGATTAGCGCACCAGCACCGAATGTTGTCGCTGTGTATAAACCGCTTGCCACACCTGCGTTTTCTTTAAAATCTGCCAGTGCATTTGCCGGACAGCTGCATAAAAGCATGGTGCAACCGATAGCAATAATCACCATAGGACCAATGAGAGAATACCAAGCTTGAATGCCACTCATAACAAACATGAGTACGCCGCCCGTCACAATCAATCCGAGTGACAGTGCGATTAAAGATTTAATGCTTAAGCGTGCGTTAATGGCTGGCGATAAGAAGCTACCAAGCATGAAGACAATTGCGATAGCCATAAACATTTGACCAAATGCGACCTGTGATACTTCAAGTTTGCCCATCAGGTACATTGGCGCAACGGTAAGTAGGTAGATGAACAAGCTCTGAGCCACCAGCGCAAAGAATAGGAATGTCTTAAAGCGCGTATTCGCAACTACGTCGGCATAACGGCGAATAAAGCTAGTGTTCGTTACATTCGATGCTTCTGCTACCGAAGATTGCTGCTCTTTTTTGTCATTTGGCAGAGTCAGGAAAATCCAAACAACGCTAACGACACCAAGTACCGACATGATTGTGAACAGCGTAAACCAAGAGTTTGTCTCGACAATGTACGCACCGGCAAGCGGAGCACTAACCGGAACAAACGCAAGAATACCATTCAGATAGCTGTAGGCTTTATTCAAGTGCTCGCCTTCAAATCGCATGCGGATAAGAGCAAAGATCGCGGTAAAGCACGCGCTGCCAGCAAAGCTTTGTAGCGCACGAAACGCCAAGAACTGCATTGCTTGGTCGCTATCAATGGTCGAAATCATAAAAGAGCTGAAAGCAAACAAAGCGAGACCAATCAGCGCGATGTTCTTTTTGCCTATGGTGTCAGCCATGCCACCCCAGAACAATTGGCCAAGCCCCCAGAACAACATGTAGGTGCTGATCGCCATTGAAGGCACGCCTTGGTCAGAGAAGAATTCTCCGATTTGATATACCGCAGGTAAGAAGATGTCTAAGCCAAGTGGCAGTAGGGTGAAAAGAGGTAAACCCGCAAGAAGAGTCAGCCCGACACTGTTTGTCATTGGGACTGTTTTTGTTGCTGTTGTCATAATAACTTTCCTATCTACACCCTGAACTTTTCAAGGTGCTTTTCCAATAAGTTACGCACTCTGCGTCTATGGAATAAATGATATAGATAAGATGAGTTAGAACTAGATGATGAATAGCTAAATTATTATTAGGCAAAAGCTAACAATCTAGCTATTCAAAGCCAAGATCAAAAAAGGCGAACCAATTGGCTCGCCTTTTTTGATCATAGGATTTTGTTAGCTCGCTTTTGATATCACCGACTCTTATCTAAGATAGTTGATCATTCGAGCTATTTGATAATGTCATTGCTCTATCCTGCCGTTCAGAGAAACCCTAGTATCGGTTTGGCTTAGATAACATCTTTGCAATCTTCCTTCTTCACAACATGCGTCAAAAGATGCTGGTGGTTTATATCAAGCCATGTGATGTGCATATTAATGCCCATTTGAAGTAAATCTGGCGTTTCACAAGCTTCACTAAGTAAAGCGTTTTTATCGACCTCTAATGTTTCATCTTCCGCAAATGTGTCTTGATAAACGAAGATCTGCTCTACGTAATTATGACCAGCTACAATGTCTTCATAAACTTGAAATTCGCTTATAGGAAGTGGTAACTCAATCTCTTTTTTCATCTGTTCAACGACGATTTTTATTGTCTCATATTGCTTTAGGGCTTTGCTCATCTCAGTGCTGTTTTTTTCAGCAAACTCTTTGCTGATTGAGGATGTGAAAGCAATAAGTTCTTCTCTTTGAGTCTCCGTCGTTGCTTGTTCAAGTAAAGAATTACAGCCTACAAGTTTTTTATTCTTAACGGTACTATCGTGCATATCCGAAAGCGAATATTTAGTGAAAGTGTCCCACCTAAAAATGCCAGCACATGCCTCTGAGTTGAGGGCTGTTAAGTACACCTGCATCTGTGCGGGGGACATTACTTCCTTATAGGCTTCACGCAAACGAGATTTATGTTCATCGCCCAAATATGTATTTATTAGACTCTCTTTTACAATCAACTGGTAATTTGGATCAGTACTAACACTAGGTTTGTCTGGCACCCGCTTTGCTATCGCTTTTATGTAAGTTTTTGCTACCTCTTCAACGTCATCAATATTGAATACCTCATCTATGAAGTTGTCATAAATAGCGCTACTTTGGGTATAACCATCTTCGTGCTTAGAGGCTTTCTGATACCAATAAATCGATTGTGTATCATCTCTTGGTACACCTTTACCTTCTTTGTACATCCTCCCAAGATTACTTTGACCTAGCGCGCTTCCCTGTTCTGCGGCTTTTCTGTACCAAGATACGGCTTGCTTATAGTCTTGCAGTACACCTTTACCCTCTTCGTACATGAACCCTAGGCTGTTTTGGGCATCAGCATCTCCTTGCTCTGCGGATTTTCTATACCAAGACACCGCTTGTTTGTTATCTCGTGGGACGCCTTTACCTTCCTCGTACATCCACCCTAGATAAACCTGTCCAGTCGCATCGTCTTTTTCAGCAGCTTTTCTGTACCAAGAGACCGCTTGTTTATTGTCTTGCGGGACGCCTCTACCTTCTTCATACATCCACCCTAGATTAGTTTGACCTCTCGCATATCCTTGCTCTGCGGCTTTTCTGTACCAAGAGACTGCTTGTTTATCATCTTGAAGTACACCTTTGCCCTCTTCGTACATTAATCCTAGATTGTTTTGAGCTAACGCATACCCTTGCTCGGCAGCTTTTTTATACCAAGAGACTGCTTGTATATCATCCTGAGGGACACCTTTGCCTTCTTCGTACATTATTCCTAGATTGTTTTGAGCTAACGCATACCCTTGCCCGGCGGCTTTTCTATACCAAGATACTGCTTGTTCATAATCCTGAGGGACACCTTTGCCTTCTTTGTACATCCACCCTAGATTAGCTTGGCCTCTTTCATCCCCTTGCTCTGCGGCTTTTCTATACCAAGAGACTGCTTGTTCATCATCCTGAGGGACACCCTTACCTTCTTCGTACATCCAACCTAGATTGCTTTCAGCTCTCGCGTAGCCCTGATCGGCAGCTTTTCTATACCAATAGACTGCTTGTGCATCATCCTGAGGTACACCTTTACCGTTTCTATACATCCACCCTAGATTAGTTTGACCTCGAGCGCTCCCTTGCAAAGCAGCTTTTCTATACCAAGAGACTGCTTGTGCATCATCCTGAGGTACACCTTTACCGTTTCTATACATCCACCCTAGATTAACTTGCCCATTTGCATACCCTTGCTCAGCGGCTTTTCTATACCAAGACAAAGCTTGTGCGTCGTCCTGAGGGACACCTTTACCTTCTTCGTACATAACGCCTAGATTGTTTTCAGCTCTCGCATATCCCTGATCAGCCGCTTTTCTGTACCAAAACACCGCTTGTGTATCATCTTGAGGAGCACCTCTGCCCATCTCATACATCCAACCTAAGTTGGTTTGAGCTCTTGCAAACTCTTGCTCCGCCGCTTTTCTATACCAAGAAACCGCCTGCTTATCGTCTTGAGGAACACCTCTGCCCACCTTATACATCCAACCTAAGTTGGTTTGTGCTTTAGCGTACCCCTGCTCTGCAGCTTTTCTGTACCAATAAACGGCTTGTGTATCATCTTGCGACACACCTTTACCGTCTTCGTACATCCACCCGAGGTTGTTTTGCCCTCTCGAGTGTCCCTGACCCGCAGATTTCTTATACCAATACACCGCGCGCGTATCATCTTGGGGCACACCTTCCCCCTTTTCGTACATGGCGCCTAGGTTGCTTTGAGCTAGAGCATCTCCTTGCTCTGAGGCTTTTCCATACCAATAGACTGCTTTTGTATCGTCTAGTGGTATACCTTTCCCCCCATCATACATACTACCTAAGTTGTTCTGACCTCTTGCATATTCCTGCTCCGCCGCTTTTCTATACCAATACACCGCTTGAGTATCGTCTTGAGGAACACCTTTTCCCCCCTCGTACATCCAACCTAGGTTAACTTGAGCTCTAGCGTATCCCTGTTCTGCTGCTTTTCTGTACCAATAAACCGCTTTAGTATCGTCTTGAGGGCCACCTCTGCCGCTTTTGTGCATCCATCCAAGGTTAGTTTGCGCTCTAGCATATCCCTGCTCTGCTGCTTTTGCGTACCAATAGACGGCTTTTTTGTCATCTTGCACTACACCATCGCCATCTCTGTAAATGTTCCCTAGGTTATATTGAGCTTCAGCGTCTCCTTGCTTCGCATTTTGAAAATATTCACTTTTTTTTAATTCAAAGTCCGGTTCATTCAGCCCTTGAGTACATCCAGCCAAGGCAATAGAAGCTGTTAATAAGATTAAAGTCCGCATCTCTATCTCTTAATATCGTTAGTAATTATTAGTTATGAGTGGTTCGCAATTTTCAAGTAATGGATAACAAGCTGCAGTCGTCGTGATAGCAAGCAACGGGTCGGCTGTATTGCTTAGTTCGCAACCCCAATTTAAATTCAACTCGATTTGCAAACAGCTCGCTATTCTCTAACTCTCAGTAGCACTTAAAATATGAGCGCGTTAACTTTGCCAAAAGCCTCAGCTTTATACACAACAGATAAAACCACCGTAAAATTCGCCCGAAATCAAATGGGGGGAAATATAGGTCCGTCATATTCCGTCTGTACTGCACTTTATGATTTATAAAATATCACTACGAGGTGTTTTAAAACATATAAAAGGAATTATTTCAATGCTTTGAGATGTTCAACGTGACGCCCTGATAGATTTTTACACTGAGATAACCTTGGGGTTAGAAAGCTCGTATCGAGACCATATCGGCAACAAGATTATTGAACGTAATTTTTTATTTTTGAGCTAGGGGTAAAGCCAAGCTTGTCTCTCTAACATTTTCATCATGATCAAAAAAGGCGAACCATTTGGCTCGCCTCTTTTGTTAGTTGTTTTTTGTTAGCTCGCTTTTGATGCCGCGTGCTGCGCTACCATAAACGCGATGACTTCTTCGTTTAAGCAAGATTTGCTGATGTATTGGCGTTGTTTGCCAAGATGAAGGATAAAGCCCAAATCGGTTTGTTCGAGTTGGTCGATTTCATTCCAAGCGAGGCTGCGATCAACTTTGCCGCTTTTGTAGCGCACGCCCTCTGCATTCACATCAAAAACCACTTTGCTGCCACGGCTTGAGCTGATGGTTTGACGCCACAACCACCAAGTTCTTTTGAAGTAAACGCTGCACGCTTCAATCACACTCAATACGATAAAGAACCAACCGACATAACCGTTAGGTAGCAGTTCAAACTCCAATAAAACCACACCAAAGACAAGAAACAGTATCCCTTTTAGATACGCTTTTGGGAACTTCGTTGGCTGGCTAGTTTGATCATAACACTCAGCAAAGAAAGGTTTGTCGAGTATGTATTCTGTAGTGAATTCGAAATCTTTAGACATGTATGGTTACTTCAAGGCTTCTGTAAATGAGTAATCTTGGTTGCACTCTCGCAACGCATGCATTGTAGCGCTTCTCAGGATTTATCTTTAGTCCTTTTAATTCTGTTTTGTAAATCAATGATACCGCCACGCAAAAAGACCTCGGTGCACTTGCCAAGATCAAACAAGGCGAACCATTTGGCTCGCCTTGTTAATTAGTGACCTATGTGACTTCTTGAGGTTTTCTACTTTAGAGGGTCGTTGTCTGGCAATGCACTGTGTATCCATACTGCCAGTCGGTGTTTGATGCTTGCGCCGTCTAGCTTGCTTTCCGGTAGTGGCGTGATCTGTTTTGCATCAACCAAGAATAGGTAAATCGCTTTTACTCTTAGAGGTTGTGGTGACTGTGGAAGGTCAAAACCTTGTAGCTTCGCCATCTTCCCACCAATCTCTAGTGCCTTCTTAACCAGTTTGTCTTCATTGTGAAGCTTGGAGCTTTTTGACATTGATAAATCCTCTTCTTCGCTTCAATTAAGAATACATGAAGTGTCACGTATGGCGTGTTAGTAAGCTCGCATATTGATAAGTTTATGCGTTATTATTGAGTAACTGATTGAAAAATGACCTTATTTCGTCATCACCAAGATTGAGCAGGTAGTCGCCAACATACCATTCAACAATAGATTGATTTGGATGTGCCGTGACTTGTGGGTTACCAAACCAAATGCCCTTTTCCGTGGCAAACGTGTGTTGGAGTTCTTTCAACTCTTCACAGCTAAATGGCAGGATAAGGTGCAACATGTTTGCTTGAGGCTGGGTTGGTCTTACCGCCAAAGATGGGAACTCTTCAATGATCTTGTAGATCTGCTTTGTTCGTTCAAATAGAGCTGGCATTTGTGCCAACCTTTCATCAAACTGCATCGCCGCAGACACCACATAAGGTGTTCTGTGATACAGGTTGCCACCTTGGCGCTTCATCCACATTGAAGCCAGTTCAATGAACGACTTTGAGCCAAGCAGCATAGAGCCGCCCATACCGTTGATGCCTTTGTAGAGTGAAACATAGGTCGTATCAAAACCAGCGGCGATCTCGCGGTATTCTTTCTGATAGTAAGCTGCGGTTTCCCAAAGTCTTGCGCCATCCATGTGGAGATGAATGTCATTTTCGGCGCAGTACGCTTTGATTTCTTCCAGTTCTGACCATGAAGGTAGCTGACCACCAATTTCACGCATCGGGAGTTCATAAAGAACGGCTGCGATTTCATCCGGCCACGCAGTGAGATCCTCAAGCTTCCATGTTTGGTAAGGGTTCCCTACTGGCAAAATACTAAAGCGATGTTGAAGCTGATAGCCTTGTTTTTCATGCACCGGAATATGGCTAGATGCGTGCATGGCGACAATAGGATTACGCTTTTGTCTTGTGACAATTTCAAGCACTGTTGGCTGCGTCATCGTCCCTGTTACAACAAAAAGCCCCGCCTCGTAACCCAGCATATCGGCAACCTTTTGCTCGAACGCCTGAATCGTTTCTCCCTCGCCGTAGACATCATGATTCACGTTGTTTTCTTCGCACCACTTTGCCATTTTCGCAAAGTGTTCGGCCGGAGAGTCTTCTCTATTACCAGGGAGATGGGTATGACAAAGCTGTTTTAGGTGGGCACTCATTGTTCTGTCCTTTGGATCAAAGCTTCAACAATGTAACTTGTTAATACGGAGGCGTAAACTGCATTTTCGCGGTGTATTTTCTGCGTATGCCTCCGTGCTGAACCTCCGATTGGACATAGATTTAACTTAAGAGTGATTTACGCAGAACAAAGATCATGCTCACCGTAAACAAGCCATTTCGGTAAATATGCGGCTTCTGGAATCGTCCAGCCATACTTATCGTATGCTAATGCAGCAAGACCAGTCAGTTTCAAAGAAACATTTCCTTTTGGCGAATAGCGAACATCTTCATTCATGTAGAACTGGTAATGCGCCTCTAACGCATCTCTCAGTGCTTCTTGATAATGTGACTCATCGCCATCGATAATGGCAACAAACACATTCACAAAAGGAATAAACAAAGAATGTACATATGGCACCCTGGTTGATTCTAAATATTGCGGGGAGGATTTCTCCATCACAGTTTGCAATAACTCAGGTAGCGCTGATGAATTACTAAATACACCTTTAACGAACTCGACCAGCGCAACATCAAAAGGATCTTTTAAACGCACTAATGACTCATCCATGATGGTCATCAGCTCTACACAGCGCCAATCTCTCGCGGCCATTGCTAAACAGATTTCATCCAACCATGCATCCATGGTTCCTTCTGCAACAGCACGGTTACCCACTTCCGAGAAGTGTCGGTGCCCAACGGAGAATTCAACCACTTGGTCTGAATGATTGGCCAGCAAGTACACGTTATTCAGTAACTCAAGCGCCCTTTTTATGTAAGCTGGCGAAGCCTGATGTTGTCCGAATTCGGAAGCAGTGAAGAATGCATCAAGCGAATACCAAGCGTCGCTACTCATTCTTTTGAGAGGTTGCTGATAAAAAGATTGTTTATCATCCAACATTTTTTCCCAAAAGCTGTAGAAACGTTCGTCATCTTCACGAAAAATACGCAATTTTCTTTCTTCAGGTATATCTAAATAGTGATTTCTTATTGTTTCCATCAATTCCTAGCCTGTTGTGAAGCGTTATATTTTTGTACTGCAACAATGAAAACCTTCAAAGTTCAGGCTGAGAATGATGCCGATATCAATTTATAATATCAATGGTTTATCATGCAGTTATATAGAAAACGAGCCAACGCTGTTGATTCTTTCTGCGCTCAGCCTCCTTCAACTTCATTGAACTGGAAACAGACTTGAGGCACTTTCGGTGTTTGAATAGCTTTACTGCCTCATAAGGAACAATACAAAAAGTCCGGCATAGTTGCTTCTATGCCGGACTTTTCTTTAAGTATCGTTAGATTGAATCGCGAGGTTAAATTATTGACCCGCAGCCAACTGCATTAGTAGACCACTGATGTAGGCGCCGTATGTACCTAAAGCGTAACCAAGAACGGCCATTAGAATACCAACTGGTGCTAGTGCTGGGTGGAATGCTGCCGCAACAACAGGGGCAGATGCCGCACCACCAACGTTCGCTTGGCTACCTACCGCCATAAAGAACAGTGGCGCACGAATCAATTTCGCAACAGCAATCATTAATACAGCATGGATGGTTAACCAAACGATGCCGATAAAGAAGTAACCTGGGTTATCGAAGATTGCCGTGACGTCCATCTGCATACCAATTGTTGCAACAAGGATGTAGATGAAGGTTGAACCTACTTTGGATGCCCCACCGTGCTCAAGACTGCGTGTTGATTTAAAGCAAGAAGCAACAAGCGCAAATGTTGTTACCAATACGATTAGCCAGAAGAATCCCGAAGTCAGGCTGTATTTCGCCAGTTCTGGAGCGTTAGTCGAAATCCACGGCGCAATCATATCGGCAAAGTAATGTGCAAGACCGGTTAGACCAAACGCAATTGAAGCGATTTTAACGAGGTCGGTTGTTGTGGTTGGACGATCGTTTTCTTCTTGGTACTTAGAAACGGTTTCTTTTAGCTCTTCGATAGACGATGTATCCGCTTTAAGCCATGCGTCTACCTTCTTCTGACGGCCAACCATAATCAATAAGATTGCCATCCAAACGTTGGCACAAATAACGTCAACCGTAATCATTGCCGAGAACAGTTCGTCGTTCACCTCGAAGACTTCTTTCATTGCGGCTTGGTTTGCACCGCCACCGATCCAAGAACCAGCAACCGTGGTTAGGCCGCGCCATACATCACCAGAAACGAGATCCGGAGAAACTTGGTCGATAATCAGAATCGCCAGAGGACCACCGATGATAATCCCTGCCGTACCGGTCAAGAACATGATGACCGCTTTCGGGCCAAGACCAATGATTTTGCGCAGATCAGCAGAAATGATCAAAAGCACCAACGCTGCTGGCAGTAGGTAGCGGCTTGCTACGAAGTACAGTTTAGAGTTCGACGCATCAATGATACCGAAACTGTTTAGCAATGAAGGAACGAAGTAACAGAGTAAAAGACCCGGAATGATCGAATAGAATCTTTTTAGTGCGCTGTTTTGGCTGCTTTCCGTGATAAAGATAGCGCCGAGTATGACAGCGAGCATGCCCATGATTACCGCATCATTAGAAATCATTATAGTTCTTCCTTTAAGTTGAGCGTAAAAGTCTATTTTTTGAGGGGACGAACCATACCGACAACGCACCAATGTTACAAGGTGTAACAACGGAAACATTTTGAAATACTCTTACAACATCACATCCTTCATCTTTGAAGCCTTTATTTTCATGACCTGACCGTTATTTATTGTTGACTCAAAAAAGATCGCTCCTCATTTCGCCAATAATGCCCTGTAGTTCATATGTGAAATGGCGATATAAATAACAAGCAATTAGCCACATGAATTCAGATAAGTTTTTGTATGGCAAAGTGAGTCAAAATTGTCCCAAGCGCCCTCTCATCAATGAGTCGAAAACCGTCATCTTTGACGGCAGATTGAACAACAGAAAGACGTGACAAAACAATAATGCGGTGCTGATGGTTTGAACCAAAAGCAGACAAAACGCGTAATAAAGGGAGGTTCTAAGTAAAGGATTTATTTATGTTTTCTTTCTTCAAAAACAATTCAGTCAAGAAACTCAAAAAACGCCACTCAATGCTGCTTGAACAAGCGATGCAAGCCCAAAGACGAGGCGATATACGTACCTACTCTCTATTAACTGCGGAGGCGGAAGAGCTTTTCGAACAGATAAAAACGGCCCACAAACCCCAAAGTTGAGGTACTAACTGAGTTTGATGCTCGATTTAGGTCAAAGCGCTAAGCAATGAAACGATGAAGGTGAACGGTTCGGTTCACCTTTCTGTTATTGAATGGCGAAGCGACAATCTCTTTTTGCTAACGGGCGACTTCATCAACATAACCAGTGCTTACTTCCGAGCAATATCATGTTCTCGTGATGAAAGAAGAAGAAATTTCATTGGATTCGATATGTTCATATATGCTTATGCCTGTGAACTATAATCAATAAGATTCCAAACATTCTATAAATAACAACAAAGGACTGTGTTATGCCACAAACGTTAGATCAGGCTGTTCAGGTTTTAGACCGAGATTTAGAGGAGTTTTTACTTCGCTTCCCACTATCCATTACCAGCGCGGGCCAATCGA
This sequence comes from Vibrio sp. HENC-03, assembly GCF_000305755.2. Lineage (NCBI taxonomy): Bacteria > Pseudomonadati > Pseudomonadota > Gammaproteobacteria > Vibrionales > Vibrionaceae > Vibrio > Vibrio sp. HENC-03. Next base: position 121,751 of record NZ_JH976064.1, read on the forward strand.
AAGGTGCTATGAGGTTTTACTTGTATAGCCATGGCGATACCGCTTTCGGGATAAATCAGGGGGTAAAGATGAAGGAGATGCGTTTCCGCCTTGGTCCAAAATCGTTAGTTAAAAACGCGAAAGCACTTCAATGTATTCATATCCCCGTTTCTCCTTTTGAACAACTTAAACCCGACTCCATTTCTAAAGTCACCCATTATGATGCTGCTGACTACTTGGTAACCACTCAATTGACCGGTTGTACCTTTGCAATCCGTAAAGCAAAAGGAGGCGGGCTTGAGTTTTTGCATGTTCAACCAAAGGGGGACTTTAACGGCATGGAAGTACAACGTGCTGTCCAGAAGGAGTTCCAAGTCTCTTTTGGTAGAGGGCCTGGCACGGACAATTCAACTTATGGTGAAAATACTCGGGTTACGGTAATGGGCGCGCGAACCAATGGCCTATGGGTCGTCTATGCTCAATATCAAGACTCGAGTGGCAGTGTGACAAAAGTAGACTGTATTTATAAAGAACCAAGCTCCGTGGCGTATGTGGATTAACTGCATCGCTGTTTAGGTTCTTTACTCACTACGCCAATAGCAAAGAATGTGAGTTGACCAAATAGGTTAACTCACTTCCCTTTCCCTTCCGTAACAACCTTTCCTTTTAAACTCTTCTCGTTGCTCACTGCTGTACTCAAAAAGTAAGCAATATTAGACCTCAACAGCCTGCTGCATAAACTTGGCTTCAGCCTTTGAGTAGCACTGCTCACCAACATAGATTTCGCTTTCTAGCAAATACATGCCTCGCTTACTCTTGATGCAATGCGCTTCCACTCGGATTGAACTATTGAGAGGGATAGGTTTGATAAAGCGCACCTCCAGCTTAGCCGTCATTGCGCAGATATCTTGGGCGAAAAGACAGTGTGTCATAGCAGTATCGTGCAGCGCACTGATGGCACCGCCTTGCATCACGCCTTGATAGCCTTGAACCTTTTCTGTCGGCACGATTTGCCCTTGCACGCCACCACTCGGCATTACCGTAAATTGAATCGTATCGTGCGCATTGAAAAATGGCTGGCAGCAGACTGCGCAATGTTGGTGGTTTTTTGGTGCGTGAATAGACATAAATACCTCTGAGTTTGAGATTGTCTGTGGAACGAAACAGAATGCGTAAAGAGAACAAAGAAAAGAAGCTTTAGACTTGGCGAGCGACTGACATGGTGAACTCCTTTATCTATTTGAGGCATTCACTTTATGCCCTGTAATTAGCATATGCCAATAACAAAAAGTGAGAAATTAGGTTCCATCGAGCTGAATGCATTGCCAGAAGGATCACTCTGTTATCGAAACTGACTCACCACTGGTTTCACGTACCAAAGTCGCTTACTATGCCAAGTACCTATAACGCTTTGTGAGCCACTCATGAGCAGTAAAAATAATAAAAATCTCGGCATTCTTCTTAAACTCAACACCTTCGTTTCACCTTATAAATGGCGCGTTGCTGCTGCCTTAGTTGCCCTTATCGCAACGGCTAGCCTAACGCTATCTGTCGGTTACGGCGTACGCATTCTTATAGACCAAGGCTTTGCTCAGCAATCGCTGCAAGAACTCACCAATGCGATTCAATTTATCGTCGGTGTGACGCTGTGTATCGCGGTGGGGACGTTCTTCCGTTTCTATCTGGTTTCTTCTGTGGGCGAACGCGTCAGCGCAGACATTCGTCTTGCAGTGTTTAACCATGTGATTACGCTGCATCCTAGTTATTTTGAGACCAATAGTAGCGGCGATATTATGTCTCGCCTCACCACAGACACGACGTTGCTGCAAAGCATTATCGGTTCGTCGTTTTCTATGGCGATGCGCAGTGCGCTTATGTGTATTGGTGCGATCATCATGTTATTCGCAACAAACTTTAAGCTCACTTTGATTGTGCTGGCTTCTGTGCCGTTCGTACTCGTTCCTATTTTGGTTTATGGAAGACGAGTACGTGCCCTATCACGCCAAAGCCAAGACACCATGGCCGACGTCGGCAGCTACGCAGGTGAAGCGATTGAGCACATCAAAACGGTTCAAAGCTTTAGCTCAGAGCAGCATGAACGCGCGGCGTTTGCTGTCGAGGTAGAAAAAGCTTATGAAGTTGGCAGACAGCGAGTAAAACAGCGCGCGATTCTGATTTCTGGCGTTATCGTAATCGTGTTCAGCGCCATTGCTGGCATGCTTTGGGTTGGCGGCAGTGATGTGATTCACGGCAAGATGTCTGCTGGCGATCTAGCGGCATTTGTGTTCTACGCCATCATGGTTGCGTCTTCTATGGCAACGATTTCCGAAGTCATGGGGGAACTACAAAGAGCCGCCGGTGCAACAGAAAGGCTGATTGAGATCCTTCAAGTGGAAAGCGACATCAGCGCACCAAGCAATCACCTTCCGATCACTGAGAACATGCCAGCGGAAGTGACGTTTGATTCAGTGAACTTCAACTACCCTTCTCGCCCCGATCAACCCGCTATCAAAGGGTTAAACCTGACCGCCGAGAAAGGTAAGGTGTTGGCTTTAGTTGGCCCTTCTGGCGCAGGTAAAACGACCTTATTCGAGCTGCTGCAACGCTTCTACGATCCACAACAAGGCCAAGTATTGTTTGGTGGAGAAGACATTCGACAGTTCGATCCGAATGATCTTCGTCGTCAAATGGCATTGGTTCCGCAGCAACCCGCTCTGTTTAGCCACGATGTATTCCACAACATTCGCTACGGCAACCCAGACGCGACTGACGAGCAAGTGATTGAAGCAGCGAAGAAAGCACACGCGCATGAGTTTATTGAGAAACTACCAGACGGTTACCATAGCTTTTTGGGTGAGCGTGGCGTGAGATTGTCTGGCGGTCAAAAACAGCGCATCGCGATTGCTCGTGCAATTCTGAAAGATCCAAAAATCCTTTTGCTTGATGAGGCCACCAGCGCGCTGGACAGTGAGAGTGAGCACCATGTTCAACAAGCACTTGAAGCATTGATGAAAGACCGCACGACTCTGATCATTGCTCACCGACTTTCAACAATCCAGTACGCCGATAAAATTGCAGTGTTAGACGGCGGCGAGTTGATTGACCTTGGCAACCACCAGTCGCTAATGCAAAGCTGCGAACTCTATCAGCGCCTTGTCGCGTTGCAATTTAAGCACCTAGAGTAACCTTCAATAAAGCCCGCTGAAACTAGCGGGCTTTGCAATTTTCTTGCAAGCGCAAAGGTTCATTTTATTGCTGAATCCAAACTACGTTTTCGCATCTAGTAGGTACCTCAAACCAAGACCAAAACAAATCCAACATTTCTGGCGACATGTGATACGAATTTCCATCTAATTTCGCGTTACGTGACAATGCTCTTTGTTGGCAAGTTTCGAAAGGTACATCGAGATAATGCACTTCACTGTCCACTTCAAGGCTCGACGCCCAATCGACAAAGGCTTCTCTATCTGTTTTGCGCCAAAAACCGAAATCAAATATGACTGGAACATCAAGAGAGAACAGCTGCAGTGCTGAGTCTTTAAATAGCGCCTGAAGCGTCGCTAAACGGCTATCGAAAACGTCACGTTCCATGTGCTCTCCATACAAAGGGAGCATCCATTCATCGATGGAGAAACGAAACGCTCTTTGCTTTTCTGCAAGCGCTTTTGAATACGTCGTCTTACCCGAACCGATAAAACCACATACAAAATAGATTTTGGCCATATTCCTCTCGTTCTCGCTCCTATGGTTCGTTTTTCATGGTGACGGCTTTCCTTATCGAGCACAACGTTAATGCATTGCATTAGTTCACAACTTGGGGGGGTCTATTGCCGTCACTTTGAGCTAAAAACACGTAACAATCATCTCGGATAAAAACGAAAAAGGCGAACCAATTGGCTCGCCTTTCATGCTGTACTTTTGATCCCGCGTAGGACTTAGCCTTCTGGGTTTTCCTTCGCGTTGATTTCCGCGTACGTGTGTAGAAGCTCTGTTAGCGTCTTCACCCATGCAAATACGTCTGTCGGTGTGTTTTGAAGCAGTTTCTCTACTTGTTCACAGTGTGTTTCAAGTGTGATGGCTTCTTCTAGACGGAATGAAATTGCGTAGAAGTGCCAAAGCACAAGACGCGTCATACGTTCGCTGTTTTGCTTCGCGTTGTCCGAATCATCAAACGCTTGCTGAATTTCACTTAGTGCGATTGCGGTCATACGTAACATCGCATCTAGGCGCGCTGACAACATGCGGTCTTCACTGTCTACTTCTTCTTGGTCGAAGGTAAACAGTTCGTTCATCACATCTTCTGGCACCATTTTACTGATCATGCGAGCACTAAACTCTTCCAGTTCATGGCGTGGCATAGTCACAAGACAATCGAATGTGTAATCACGAAGCATAAAATCACTCTACATCAGTTATTAACTTTTAGTTTGCGCATTCTAAGGGCTGTGATTTCAATTACCACTTTTTATTTGTTTGGATGTGCAGATAAGTTCTAGTAACAGCGCGTTACTCTGAGGATTTGCTTTTCTGAAAGTACTGAACCACTTTCCAGATCAGGAAGCCTGCAACACCGACAAGCAACACAGAACGAAGAAGAATGGGCGCATCGTGTTCAAGTTGGCTTGCGTGAGGGACAATACTTGCAAACAACCGACTGGTAAAAAGCAGCCCCATCACCAACATAACAATCTTGTTCATACGCGCTACCTTTTAAGTTCAAGCACTGCGCACTAAACGCAGCTTTCGAGTTGTTTGCGAAATAAGAGCCTTGGCCCTGAGTGAACGTAAAAGGATGCGCGTCGTAGGTGTGATCGTCAATGGATGAGGCAGTAAGCTAATATTGCAAAAGTGAAGATGCGCTCGATGATTCCGCCCAAATAGCCTTAAGAGCAGCGCTTAATTGCCAAAGTATTGCTCCTCCCGAGCGTCTAACCACAAGTCATAGTTTTTCATCACTTTGGAGAACTGAGGACTTTGAATATAACCATTCAGCCACGCTTTTAAGTTTGGGTAAGGGCTTTGTCTAAACCACTGTTTATCGATGCGGGCATACTTACGGATGAAAGGCAGAATAGCAATATCGACCAGGCTTTCTCGTTCTGAGAACAAAAAGGAGTGCTGCGTTAAAAGAAACTCCAGCTTGATGAGGTCTCTTTCACACTCTTTACGCAGTTCATCTGCATTATCTTCATGGTAACGCTTCGCACAGCCAAAAGCGTTCATCGCGGGTACAAAGTGCGATTCAAACTCTCCAATCACTTCGAGCATTTTAGGCAATGCTTCTGGATGACTGCTATTCAAAAGATCATCCGGGTCACACTCAGAAAGCGCCCAAACCATAATGTCCAAGCTTTCTTCAAGTATCTGTTTTTGCTGCGTAGTATCTATTGGAGAGCGGTTGGGAATCACTAATACAGGCACACTGCCCTTCGGCGATACCTCTAGCATTTCTGATGGCTTGTTATCGAGCTTGATAGAACGAATAAGCACGCATTGCTGGGCTTTGAGCAACGCAAATCTTGCACGAATCGCGTAGGGGCAATTGTGCAAAGAATAAAGAATGGGTGCCGTACCTTTCGTCATATTTAGTTCCATCAATCCGTGGCCTTTGCCTCTATCTATTACTGTCTCTCCTTACTATTTCACTGTCTAGCTATTTCAATTTCAGAGTAGCAAATTCGGTTTGCTCTATTCCATATAAAAACCATGAATCTTCATTTGAAATAGAATTGCTTTCAAAAAGAGGAAATCAATCTGGGAAAAGTTCACCGCATTTTGTGGTGCGGGCTGTGGTTAAAATTACTGTGAAATCCAGTAATACAAAGCAACAACATTATGAACAACGAAGCAAAACAACTCTTTCATTACCTCTGTAACCAATACGATGAGTTATCTAAGGACTTCGAATCTCGCCCTTTCCCTGAGTTTTCAGAAACCATTACTCACCCGTTGGGTTACTGCTTTGTCCGTTGTCCTGTGGGGAGTCAGCGCTTTTCCATTGTGTCGATCAACTTTGATCCTTCGGTACGTGGCCAAGGGGTTTTAACCGCGTTTATCAACTACGTGAGAAACAACCCGTATCACTATCAAGGTGTTGAAGTTGCCATCATTGAAAACAAGAACCTAGCGAAAAGCCTGCTGTCTCTTGGCTGGGAATACAAATCCTTGTTTAGCAAACTTTTCTTCTCCAAAAAGCCAACATTGATTAAAGACTTTCAGTGCGCTTAACTACTCTTGAGTCACACTCAGTCGCTGCCTTTCAGCATATCGATAAATGCTTGTCTTGATTCTTGCGAAGTGCCTCGATGTGTTGTGTATACCGCGTGGGTGTTTTCATCAGCAGATAGAGAAAGCTCAATGCCCCACAAGGCTTTTATCTGGTTTGGAACCATTGAGTAACGCACGTCTATAATGCGCCTTTCATCGTCCGGATCACGCGCGACAAAGCCATCGGAGAACCAACGAAATCGCTCAATATCTAAGGCCTGCTGCGATGTTGAGCTTAACCAAGGGAAGTCTTTACCGATGTCCAGTTTGGCAACTGATTCTCCAGTGTAGATTTTGGTCGCAGCTCCTACTCTTATGGCGTCTACATAGTACCGACCTTCAGTTTCGTAGATGACTTTCCAAACCAAACTATTCGCGAACGTAGGTTTGGCCTCCAAGCGCAATGGAGCATGTTGCCTTGCTTGTGCAAGCTCCCATCCTACTTCTTCTGCCCTGTCTCTTTGAATCATGCCGAACGTAATATAAGCAAAAGCCCAAACTATTGCGATTCGTGCATACCAAGGGTTACGTTTCAACAGAACAAACACAAAGCCTAATAAAACAGGAAGCGTGAAGGCAGGATCAATAACAGAAACGGTATTCCACGCATACCGCTCGTTGGTAAACGGCCACAAAAGTTGAGTGCCGTAACTGGTACACGCATCCAATAAACCGTGTGTGGCGTAGCCGAGCGCACAATACCACCAGGTTTGTGTGAACGATAAACCAAGCCTTTTAGCAAAAAGTAAATACAAAACCAAAGCGCAGAGTAAGCTGCCAATAGGAATAAACAGCAATGAATGGGTGAACTGTCGGTGATATTCCAAAAACAGCAGCGGATCACTAGAAGAGCGAATCAATATGTCCAAATCTGGTGCCATACCAGCAAGCATTCCAAGGACACCTGCCGCCACCAAGTGTTGTTTTTTGCTTACTGATAGAGACAATGACGCCCCAACCAACCCTTGCGTTAACGGGTCCACGGCGAAATCTCCCAATCATGCTTAAAAACCAGAAATGTTTGCCACATAAAATATCCGTATTTCGATGACTCGAATCCATTTGGTGGAATCACATCAAAGCTATTGAAAATCATAGCGAATAAAACGAGTGTTAGTTTTAGTGTAGATGGATTGGACAAGTTCGCGAGCCTGCGTAAAACGAGATATGACGAAATCTCCGACTCAGCCTTCTATTGCGGTATAATCTGACGTCTTATGTTTTAAGTATAAGTTTCCACTCCTTCAGCACCACTTCGAGGCATGACTTGCAGTTAACCAGTTTTAAATACAAAACGCGTAAAGGCCCTGATTATCGCCATGGCGACCAAGTGTCGTTTGTCGACATCAAAGAGACATTTGGCATCGGCGGAATTCGTATTGGTAAGTGGGTGAACAAAGAAGAAAAAGATCTCGCGGCAAACTTAATATTCGATTCTCTCGCAGACTTAGCGTACATCCTTGCGCTACCGCCTTCGGCGATTGGACTTCGTGGTAATTTGAGCCTTGCTTTTGGTACTGGTGGCCGCAAAGGGGTTCAAGCACATTACGCACCAAATCAACGTGAATTAGCCTTGGCAAAGAATGCCGGTGCAGGTGCGCTTGCTCATGAGTTTTGGCATGCGTTCGATCATTACATTGCCGAGAAAGCTTTCGACATTGGGGATCGTTCGGGGCCGCAGCGCCAAATCTTATTTGCGAGTGATTGCTGGCTGAAAAATGCCGATCATTTCCCGCACCCACTTAACGAGCGATTACTGAAGATTTTTGACGCCACATTGCTCACGCCAGACGGCCAAGATCGACATGACTATGTATCCCGAAGTGTAAAAGCAGACCAAGCGATGGGTTCAAGCTATTTTTCACAACCCACCGAGATGATGGCACGAGCATTTGAAGCCGTTGTGGAGTCTTGTTCTGGTATAGAAAACGCATACCTAGTTTCTGGCACCACAAAGGCGGATACCCTTCCTCTCTACCCAGATATCGCACACAGAAACGCGATATATGAAGCGCTTCAAGCGTACTTTCGTCCACTGGGTGACGCGTTGAGTCGTTAACTAAGGAATAGCGACTATTCAGAAAAATCTCGCGATTTCAAAGCACAAACCTTTCCCATCAATCTAAAAAAGGTTTATACATAACGTTATGTTATTCATATTGCTGAATGTTTCATGACGCTGAAAGAAATCCTCAAAATCCGTAACGTTCGCTGCTTCCTCATGTTCCGAAGCAGTTACTTTGCGCGCTTCTATTACCCCGTATTTACCCTGCTCTATTTGGATTACGGATTAACGCTGTCTCAATTCGCCATGCTCAATGTTGTTTGGGCAGCGACTATTGTACTTGCGGAAGTCCCTTCCGGCGCTTTTGCCGACACCTTGGGGCGAAAACGACTGGTGGTGCTGTCGTCCATCGTCATGTTCATCGAAATCGCAATGATCGCCTTTGTCCCTACTGGAAATCCCACTTTTGTTTTCGTTGTATTTTTGATTAACCGAGTGCTGAGCGGCTTAGCGATGGCGTTAGCAAGTGGCGCTGATGAGGCATTGGCTTACGACACATTGAAAGAACAAGGGAAGGAAGAACTGTGGCCGAGAGTGTTGCAGATTCAACTTCGTATTGCCTCTAGCGTGGGTATTGTGGTCACACTCGTAGGCGCTGCCATGTACGACGTGAACTTTATGGCCAACGTGTATCAGTTCCTTGGATTCGACAAGCCAGAAACCACACAAGACATCATGCGCATCCCTGTTTACGCGACTTTGTTTGTTGCGTTGATCGCCATCTACGCCGCATTCAGCATGAGAGAAGAGAAAAAGGTCATACCAAGTAGTGAAAGCAAGTTAGCTTCTACCATGGCCAGCATGAAGCTCACACTCAACACCGCCAAGTGGGTATTGTCTACGCCTTATGTGCTGTTCATTCTGCTCTACTACAGTTTGTTCGAGCACACTTCACGAATGTTTTTGACCATGAACAGTCAGTACTACCGTGCGATTGATATTCCAATTATCTACTTTGGTTTAATCGGCGCTGGCATTAGCCTTTTGCAGATTGTCTTAGCTGGCCAAAGCCGCCGTTTGGCAGAGAGTATGGCACCGAAGACGTTCATTTTAGTCATGGGCATCGCAACGATGGCGACCTACTATTGGATAAGCTTAGGCTGGTCAATATACGGGGTGATTCCTGCGCTGATTCTGATCTTTATTATCATGACGATGAACATTTTCATCAGCTACCACTTGAACAAGAAAACAGAATCTCATAACCGAGCGACAGTATTAAGCTTCAAAGGTTTGATGTTCAACTTGGGCTACGGCTTAATCGGTATACTCTATGCTTACTACTACAAACTGCTCTCACAAAACTATACCGAAGCGCAGATAGAACAACACATCGACTTTATCGCATCGCTGTCTTCGTTCTTCTACTATTTCACGTTCTTGTTCATCGCTATCAGCGTCTATTTCTATATCAAAGATAAAAAACAGGCGATCTTCTAAACCCTTCTGTCAGAAACGAAATAAGGCGAGCCATTTGGTTCGCCTTATTGGTTATTAGCGCGGATTTCCGTTGTATCTATCTAAACTCAAACAACTCTCGATGGAATGACTTGGCTGGTAGACCGATATTGGTGAATGCTTTCTCAAGCTTCTTACCCAGTTCGGAAGGACCACAGAACCACACACTGCTGTGCTCCACATTTGTTATGCGGCCAATGATCTCCGTGTTGGTGAAACGCCCTTCTTCACTTGTGTTTCTCATGTATAGCTTAACGCCCGATCCCTGTGCTCTGCGCTGTAATTCATCCAGAAGCACCTTGTCCTCTTCTCGATAGCTGTAGAAAAGCGTTACCGACTTTGCAGTCCCTACCGCCTCAATTGCGGTTAAAAATGGTGCGATGCCGATACCTGCTGCAAACCAAATTTGTTGCTCTGTATCATCTTGGAAATTGAAACAACCGTATGGGCCTTCTATCTGAGCCGATTGTCCAACTTTAAGCGTTTCCATTAATGAACGCGTGTAATCACCATTAGCTTTGATTAGTAATCGCACTTGGCCGTTTTCGTTATGAGCTGACGCCAAACTGAATGGATGAGGTCGTTCTTTATCGTCAAATCCGATAAATGCAAACTGACCCGGCTGATACGTAAATTGATGAGCTTCCACTTTCAGGACTACTTCAATTCCGTCTTTGATTGATTTAATACTACTAACCTTGGCGGGATAACGTTTCTTCTTACCATTCAAATCTAAAATGGTAATCAAACACCCTACCGTTGCTAACCCGCTGACCAAGAGAAGGATAGCTCCGGTAACGATTAACCATAAGCTTGCATCAAAGAACATTACCATGTGCAGCACTAAAAGCAGGTAAAGATATGGAAAGACTTTATGAGTGAGCTGAAAGACGTTGTGTTTGAACTTCTTAATCCACGCAATCAAAACAAAAGCCGCGGACAGATAGAAACCATATTCGCCAATCAACTGCGCCTGATCACCCAATGCATCAATCAACTTCCAAAACGGAAAGGTTTCATTCTTTGGCTCGATGTAGCCAAAATCCATCGCGAAATCATCGCTTAGAAATGCCCCCCAGTGAAACAGAGCTGAAAAGACTGCCGAGATCCCTAAGTATTTGTGCAGACGGTATTGCTTATCTAATCCGCCTAACCAGCGTTCCAATGGCCAATGCTTCACAGACAGAATCACGCACAACGACATCAAGATCATTGATACGATGCCACTGTAATTGACCAAATAAGTGCGTACCTGCCAAAACATTGGCCACTCTAGTGTTGGCGTGCCTATTTGCAGCACCGAGTAAGGGATTAGTAAAGCAACGAATACAATGCCAAAGTTGAGCATCAAATTTCTGTTCATACGACGACTTCAGTCCATCATGGTTTTAACTGTCGCCAAACTACCAATAGAAATGTGAAAAACTTGTAGAGCTCAAGCGTCCCGTACTTCCTGAATCGATCCCCCTTTTTTACGCCAGTCCCCGACGCGACAAAAATGTGTGCTTTTAGAACGAATGCCTTTCAAAGGGCACATTCACATTTCTTTTACGTCACCGCCTACACTATGGAGACGCCAACGAAAGAATTCTCTCTGGTGAAATGAGAGCTTAAGGAGAAACCAATGAAAAAGTTAATCTTATGTTCGGCCTTGACAGTATTTGGTGTATTGAGCCTTCCAAGTTATGCTGCGTCCGACGCGAAAATCATTAGCCAAGAAGAAGCCATTAAATCCGCACTCGGCGCTTTAGATATTGAAGTGCTTGGCATTCGCCATGACGAACCAGATACGCAATGGGATGTCTTCGTTAAGAAAGGTGACAAAGCTTATGAAGTTGAGATTGATGCTCTAACAGGAAAAGTCGTCGCGGCTGAAGAAGAAAGCCTTACAGAGATCCAAGCAGAGTTATCTGGCGACCTGTCTCATGAAGGCGTTATCGGTGATGTAGATAAGTAGTTGTCGAGCAGACATGTGAATTGGTAAGAGCCAATCAACAACATTAGCCCTATTTAAGGTGAGCATGCTCTGCTCGCTCACCTCTGCTACTTTGCTTAGAGAGCTTAATTGTTAGCAACTCGCCAAGGCGGATTCTTTCGGTTCTCTCCAGCCCAATACAGCTTTAGCTCATTACCTGATGGGTCGTTAAGCATTGCTTCCCTCCACAGATAGTCTTTGTCTGTAGGTTCTTGAACAAACTCGATGCCTTTCCTCTTTAAAGTATCGACTAACGCATCAAGATCTTCGTGTTCAAAATAGATCACGCTGTTGCTTTTTGATTCTGAATCACCGAGATAAAGTGAAAAAGTGGCATCTCCGTCAAGGCACTCAAAGCGCGCATAATTTTCTGTTTCAACAATCAAATTGAACCCTAGCTGTTGATAAAACTCGATAGATGACTTGATGTCTTTAACGGTTAACAGTACTTGATTTAGATTCATAGAAGTTCCTTTTCCGATTGGTTTCTTACCGATTTTGGTGGGTTGTTGTTTGAGGTTACGAGGATAAAACCTCAAGCTAGCTTAAGGTCAAGGAGTGATTTCAGCCGTGATTAGAAGTCTATATAGCAAGAGCTAAAAATGAAAAAGGCGGCACTGTGGCCGCCTGTATCTGTATCGATTTGTCGTTATTGGGTTAGCGCGATGTACTCTTGTTGCGCAGCTTGTAAGTCCTCAGCAAATTGTGTATCTGCCTTGAGCTTATCAAACACGATGTGCGCCACTTTTTGCCCTGCTTCTACATCACTCATCCAGTGTGCGTTACAAACGACGCGGCTGTAACCATAATCCGCCCCCCGCTCTGTCAGCGCTTTTGCATTGTTCGGCGCAATTGCTGCGGCAACGAGTGAAACCCCGTAGCCTGATGCAGTATGACCAGAAGGGTACGATCCGTCTTTAGATAGGTAGTCTTCGGCATAAGGTGTACAAGAAGGTAAGCCGTTTACCGCAAATGGACGCGCTTTGTTGTAGTGCTTTTTAGAGTCAGATGTCGCAAGACCAAAAGAAGCAATGCTGCGTCCTAAGACGGTATACATTGCTGGAGTGTCTTCCTTAGTAATCTTCACGCCCAATACATCACCATAAATCTTGGCAAAGTATTCTGGAGTAATACGCGCGTCTTGTGTCGCTTGAGCCATTCTCGCTGGGTCATCAACTGAAAAGTCGATAGCACCCACGCGCTTATCTTCGATATCTTGTTTGCTGCCTTCTGTTGGTGGCGGTGCAATCAAATCTACCGTGTGTACCGTTTCAATGTATGGTTGATAAAACTGATAGTTTCCATAGTCGATACGTTCAAGCGAATTGATGTCTGTTGGCGCAGAGAACACGTGAAATGCAGGTAAAGTTAGCGCTACGCAAATTAGAGCTTTCTTCATTTGCTTTCCCTCCAGAATTAAAGGTTTGTAGGAATATTCTTAACAACTGAATCCAATATTATCCGCACCCCTTTAGTGCTGGAAGTTATAACGATTATTCCTAAAAGTTAATAATGGAATGAAGCAAAGCAACTAAATCATACTTCCACTTGGGCAACCTTGTGACAAAACACTCCCGTAACTGGTAGTTGGAGTAAATAACATGATTAAATCAGCAGGCAGGAATACAACATCAGTAACCAATGACAAAGGCATATCAACAAAAGAAATAGGATATAAAGCGTAAGACACAGCTGAACCATCCAAGAAGCATGGCTGACGCGCAACGGACAACGCTGTACCGGAAAATGGTTTACCGTAACCCCCTCTCGCATGTGCATCCATAGATGAACATCCCACCATCAAAGAAGCCATTGCAATAACGGTGAGTACTTGAAGTTTTTTGAAAAGATTGTTTTTCATGTCTGATAGGTTCCAACTGATTGTCATTGACATAAATTATTATTCGACAACAATAATCCTACCTGCATTTATAAAACAACCTATCTAACTAATTCGATTGGGAATAAATCAATTTTCGTGACAAATGTATCGCTTCTACCTTGGGTAAATAACAACTTATAAACGTCCGCTCCCTCGAGCCAATACACAAAGGCGAACCAATTGGCTCGCCTTGAATATGTGAGGAAAGGAAAAAAACTACGTCCGTTACAGCTTATCTGCATCAACAACTTTAATCGTTGTCCAGTTGGTGTTGGCATCTTGAATAAAGCCTTGCGTATCTTCTAGCCAGCGCTTCTGTACCGATTTATCCAAGTTTAAGTACAGTTTGCCACCTTCAATCTTCCAAGCCTCTGGGTCAGTTTCAAACTTCTTGCCCATAGCAACACCAAATGCACAGTAACCACCGTATTGCGGCGCATACGCTTGAGGATCAGCTTTAAACTGGTCTCGGTTTGCAGTATTCACAAAGTGATAAATCGCATTGTTGTACGTCGCTGAATATTCGGCCTTTCCTTGAGTCGGGCCATTATCCGTGAAGTAAGCCACCGGGTCGTAACCCTTGATAGCGAGATCATTTGCATCAACGCTCATGCCTACATCCGCAGCCATCAGTGAAAAACTGGTTCCGAGTAAAGCGGTCATTAAAGTGAGTTTTCGACCAGTTGATTTAATGCGTGACATAGTAAGCTCCTTGTCTGTGTTTGTTTGCCTTGTGTGAATAAATTAGCCAACTCTTCCGGTCTATAAAGGGACAAAAGACCAAAAAAGTACGCGAATCGTTCGGAGGTAACATGGATTTGTTGTCACAGCTGATGAAGCACTTCTCAATACGCACAGGCGTTTTCTATTCTGGACACTTGTGTGGCATCTCCTCGTTCCAAGCAGAGCACCATAACCGAGGCCATTTGCATGTTTTGAATGCTGGCGAATTGATACTGACAAGCGCAAATGAGAAGGCTCAAAAGCTTACAGAGCCTTGCATCATTTATCTACCAAACAATACGCCGCATAGAATTGAAGGAAACGAAGAAACAGAATTGGTTTGCGCCAATGTGGATTATCGAGGTGGGCAGATCAACCCTCTATTGTCTGTCTTGCCGGATGTCATCGTTATCCCTTTTAACGCCGCGCCGAACCTAACACCGGTCTTGGATATGCTGTCTTCGGAAGCAAGAGGAAATGGCATCGGACAAGAGTTTTTATTGGATAAGCTGAGCGATACCTTAATGGCGTTGATCTTTCGTTATCTTATTGAGGAAAAGCAAATTGAACACGGCTTGTTTGCTGCGCTCGCCCACCCTCGTTTAGCTCCCGTTATGACGGCTATTCATCAGCTCCCTGCCCGTCATTTTCATCTAAATGAATTGGCATCATTGGCGGCCATGTCTCGCACTCAGTTTATTGAGACGTTCAAACAAATCGTTGGGGAGACTCCTGGAGATTATGTACAAAAATGGCGTGTATCCGTCGCCCAGTCTTTATTACTGCAAAATAAACCGCTCAACTGGGTGTCTGACGAAGTGGGATACAACAGCTACTCGGGCTTTTCTCGTGCTTTCCAAAATGTATCTGGTATGTCACCTCGCCAATGGATACAGAGCCAAAAGGAAGACGAGCTTAAAGCAAGTTGATACCAAATTGTTTCGCGATCAAATTCGTTATCGCAAAACAAATTACGGATACAACACAACTAATCAGCAAGGTAATCCAAAAGGAATACTTGCTCAGTAGATAAGGGAAAAGAAGAAACATTGGCAGTGTTGGTACAACAAACCAAAAGGTATAAAACGCGTGGTTAGACAACTTCTCTGTGCCTTGCCCTTCGACATACATCCATACCAACGCCAATATGGTCACGGTTGGCAATGCAGCCACGAGCGCACCTAACCTATCACTTCGCTTCGCGACTTCAGAAATGAGAACCACAATCGCGGCGGTGGTTAAGTACTTTGTCACAATCCATAGCATTTTCGCTTCCTTGCTTACTTCGGACACTAACTAATCGATAATCTAGAAACCTACTCCAGTTGATTCTAGATGTTTTCTAAAGACTTACGGTACACCTTGGTCACATAACCAGACGGATCGTAAGCGTCTTCTATTCTATCCCAACCAAATTTTTCATAAAGGCCATCGTGGTCGGTCGTCAGATAAAGGCTTTGTAAAACGTTGTTCCAGAACTGAAAGAGTAAACTGCTAAGATACAGCAAAGGTCTGACTATTGATAAAAATAATAAGTGGTTACAAAACGACCATTGCTTTGTTTATAAAATTGGAGAAAGATGACAATACAGCGATTTATAGGAGGTGGTGTTATGACTTTAGTTCTTACCGTTCTTATTTTTCTAAGTTGTATTGCGATGCTCGCAATTGGTGTGATGTTTTCACGTAGGCCGATCAAAGGCGGAGGTTGTTGCAAAGCGTCCGATGTTGCGGATGTGGGCGCACGTAAAAGGCAGTCCCGCAAGGATACATAGAATCCCAGCACACGAGAGCCCAGACAGCGGTTTTGCCTCGGAGTAAGCACTTTAAGCATTGCGAACGCTCCAACCAGATACGTAATCGCCTCAAGGGCACAGCGCATACTCGCCCTGCTTCTCAACCCTTTCAATACAGGCTTTTCCTTAGACGAAAAGCCTGTTTGTTCTGTAATCTCTTAACGTCTATGATTTTTGAAAAGCCGCTAACACCATAGGTTGCAGTGCTTTCGCCAATTTCTCATGCTGGTCTTGCTGCCAATGAATTCCTTCGTTCGGACAAGATTCCACTACGGTTCCGGCATCAAAAAATGCACATCCCAGCTCTTCCGCTCGGTTTCGATAATGAAAGCCAAACTCTTTGGACTTTTCCGCCCCGCCGATAAACATACTGCCGAAGAAACCAATCTCATGCACGGGTGGCGGCGCGACTAATAGAACTTGCGGCGCTTCTCGCTTTGCCCAGTTATCAAAGTTAAGAACCTCTTGTGCTAAGCGAGCTGCTCCACGCGAGATATCGAAAGCTGACAAACCCAAGCAGTTTTTCATGTCATTCGTGCCAAGCATAATGATGACCAAGTCAGGCAGATGAGATTCCAAGCAAGGGCGTAAATAGCGAAGCCCGTTTTTCTCACCTTCAAAAGGATCATCATGCACAGTGGTTCGCCCCGGTTGCCCTTCCTCTATGACCTCATAACCATCCGGTAGAGACATTCGTAGCAAGGATGGCCATCGCTCGTTTGGACCGTAACGGCGGTCTTCATTCGGTACTGCGCCCCAGGTATTTGAATCGCCAAAACAAAGTATGGTCGGCATTAAACGTATTCCTCACTAAAACTATTGCTTTGCAGTCTATCAAAAACGTTGATCGAGTCTGTGATTTAATTCGAAAGATCATGCCCATAAACAAGCTCAATTGGCTTGCGAATTTAAGAACGATAAACGCACCAGCAGCTGAACACAAAAAGGCGAACCACTTGGCTCGCCTTTCTAGTACTTAATAAGAAACTAACGCAGCAGCTTAGTTGATGTCTTGTACCTTCATCACCAAGTCTTCCCAATTGCGTTGGTTCTCGATGTCATGCTCTAAGCCTTGATCATCGGCAATTTGGAAACGCTTAACTGCAGGCGTTTTGCTCGTTGCTTGGTATAGCCAGTATGCTTCGGCTTTCAATGCTTCATCAATTGGCTTATCGATTGACTCGTACACCATCTGTTTACATGCATTGATAGATTCAGCCGGGAACTTAGAAATTCGCTGTGCTAATGCATCAACATAAGGGCCAACTTCATCGGGTTCTAACGCTTTGTTGATGGTGCCGTACGCTTCTGCTTCATCCGCATCGAAGTCACGGGCGCTCAAGATGATCTCTAGGGCACGACCTAATCCCACCTGACGCGCCATACGAGATGCACCACCGCCACAAGGCAAGATGCCCATACCCACTTCCATCTGCATGAACTTGTATTTTCCGCGAGCGGCAAAACGCATATCACAGGCCAATGCAAATTCATGACCGCCACCACGGGCAAAGCCTTCTAGCTTCGCAATTGTGGCTTGCGGTAGCTTGCTGATTCTTTCGAGAACCGCTTGAAGATCGAGTAACTTCGCTTCTTCGCGAGAAACGGCCTCTGTCGACATCTCTTTAAGCAATTCGGTATCGTAATGACAAACCCA
This sequence comes from Vibrio sp. HENC-03, assembly GCF_000305755.2. NCBI lineage: Bacteria > Pseudomonadati > Pseudomonadota > Gammaproteobacteria > Vibrionales > Vibrionaceae > Vibrio > Vibrio sp. HENC-03. The sequence goes on from NZ_JH976064.1 coordinate 139,553, forward strand.
AATCTCCGGGTTGGCTGATTGGAATACAACCACTTTTACACTACGATCACGTTCTAATCGCAGTGCTAACCCATTCAAATCCGCCAACATTTCCTGCCCTTGCACGTTTACCGTACCAAAATCAAACGTGACATAAAGAATTGCGTCTTCTTGCTTTGCAGTAAACGTTTTGTAGCCTTCGTAAGCCATATCCATTTCCTTTTTCCAATTAAATCATTAGGTTGCTATTTTTCAAAGCAACGCAATTAACGTTACGCCTCTAAAAAACATCAAACAATGACGCATAAAATGAAACAGTATCTACGAAAACTAAAAGGTGATTTCCTCAATAACGGCTAGCAACAAATCACGCAAATCTGATCTTTACTCTCAATTGGTGAGTAAGTAACCCTGCGGTTTACTACTCGCATTATTATCAACAAAAACTTAAAACTGATTTCTTTTTCAGCCCAATTATCAATTTTGAAATCGCACCTATACTGAATCCATACAAACGCACAACCGAGGAAATCATAATGAAAGCAGCCGTAATTCGTCAGTTTGGTAGTTCAGAAGTATTCGAAACAGCAGACGTGCAAAAGCCGGAAGTTAAAGCGGGCCACGTCCTAGTTAAAGTCGCAGCATCAAGCGTTAATACTGTTGACATGATGCTGCGTGAAATGGGCGAAGGTTTACCCTTCCACCCACAACTTCCGGGCATTCTGGGTATGGACTTCGCAGGTACGGTTGAAGCCGTTGGTGAAGGTGTTACCGAGTACGCGGTTGGTGATGAGGTTTATGGTTGTGCGGGTGGCCTTGGTGATCTTCAAGGCTCGCTAGCGGAATACATGGTGGCAGACGCAGACCTTATCGCTCACAAGCCAAGCAACCTTTCTATGCGTGAAGCGGCGGCAATTCCATTGGTTGGCATTACGGCTTACGAAGGTTTAATTCGTGCTGGCGTTCGCCAAGGTCAAAAAGTACTGGTTCATGGTGGCGCAGGTGGTGTTGGCCACATTGCACTGCAGCTTGCTCGTCACATGGGGGCTGAAGTATTCGCAACTGGTTCTACAGGTGTGAAGAACGACCTGATTACGGAGCTTGGTGCAACCGCAATTGATTACCGTACTGAGTCAGTAGCCGATTACGTTGCGAAACACACCTCTGGCGCTGGTTTTGATGTAGTCTTCGATTCAGTTGGTGGTGCAAACCTAACTAACTCGTTTGATGCAGCAAAACTCAACGGCCAAGTTGCAACAACCGTGTCTTTGCATGAGCAAGATTTAAGTACCGTTCACATGAAAGGCTTGTCATTGCACGTGGTATTTATGCTTATTCCGATGATCCATAATGTTGGTCGACGTGAACATGCCATCATCCTAAAAGAGTTAGCTAAGATTGCAGAATCTGGCGCACTAAAACCGGTTCTCGATGAACACGAGTTTACCCTTGAGCAAGCCGGCGCTGCGCATGATCGTCTAGCCAGTGGTCAAGCGATTGGTAAAGTCGTCGTGAATATCTAAGTTTTGTCTTAGTGACATTAAGAGCACAATTCAAAAAGACCTCCGTGATGGAGGTCTTTTGTTTTTAGCTAACTTTATTTTCAGCTTACCTTGGTTTTAGCCAAAGCTATCTGTTTAGGCAGACTCAGGTTCTTTCCAACTCACCAGACCTAGCAACTTCTCACCTAGTGGTGTGAGCTTAGCTTGGGGATACTTCACCTGTTCCCAATTGCGTGGATCCCCCGGGAAAGCAAAACCTTCTGGTGGAAGACGTTCTTGCCAAGAGCGAACACGCCAATCTCGAATTGGTTGGTTACCTTCTTCTGCCGGAACCATAGAGATATATTGCGCCATACGTACTTTATCGGACTGGTTCGGGCGAATGCCATGAGGAAGCAGGCTATTAAAGATCAACAAGTCCCCTGCTTTCATCGAAATAAACTCCACCTCAAAACCAGTGAGATCTGGCACATAAGGGTCGCGGTCAGCAGGCTGGTTTTTGCGCCACTCTTCCAGTTGACGATAAAGCTCCGGCACACATTGGAAACCACCAGTTTCTTCGTCCGTATCAGACAGTGCCAACACACCTTGCACGTTTACTGGCAATGGTTCGAGTGAGGAATCCGCATCCCAATGAACAAAGCCACTGAATTCACGACCCGATTTGTTCGGTGGGTTAAGGTTAGCGCGGTCAATAGTGACCCATAAGTTTTCCTGATCCCAAATATCAACAAATGCGTTGTACACCTCTGGGTTCTGACGGTTATCCCACAACACTTGGTTGTTATAACACTCCACCATGCCAGAGTTGTTGAGCTCAACCATGGCATGGTCACGGCGCTGCGCTTGATACCAAGTGCTCGCATCGTTTGGGTCCATTTCTTGGAACTCCCATAGGAAATCCTGAGAACGCTTTACCGCTTCCGGTGAGATGATTTGACGAAGCACCAAATAACCATTGTGTTGCCAAAAGTCGAACTGTTCTTGGGTTAACTTTTTCAACGGCAGTGTTTTTTTGATGTCTTTTAGTTGCGCTGAATTGATGTTGGAAACACTGTTATTTCCGGGTGCGTTGTCGCCGAATCCGTATTTGTTTTTCATAGTGACTGATTCCTGTAGGGCTTATTGTTATTGGTTTAACAAGCGTTGAGCGCGCTTGGTTAGTCACATTCTGACAACAATTAATCCAACAAAGTGATACAAAAAACGCAGATACTGGTACTTTACCGTCATAGAAATATGCGTGTTAGATAGGTTTGTATTACTCATGAAAGCTCAATACGAAAAGGTTCAATACAGCCAAGACAATTCATGGCAACTGCTGATTCGGCGCTTAGAGGCTATTCCTTTCGAATGGCATTTTCACCCTGAGTACGAGCTGACACTCACTCTGAACAGCAAGGGCGAACGCTACATTGGCGATACGATCTCTGAGTATGAGGATTTCGACTTAGTGCTATTAGGGCCCAACATCCCTCACACATGGCAATCAAGAACAAGCCTAGAAGCAGATAAGGAGCAGAAGGTTTATGTCTTGTGGTTTGACACACAATGGATAGAGGAACTCTCCCGTTTATTTCCTGAATGCCAAGCCTTTTCTCCCCTGCTACTCGAAGCTCATAGAGGGCTGCACTTCTCTCAAGCTATCGCGAAGCAATTGCTGCCTCTTTTTGAAGAGTTAGACACTGCGACGCCAATGCAAAAGCTCACCATCATGCTGAGTATTCTTGATGAGCTAAGCAGCACTGTTGATTACCAACCCATATCAGTGAATCAAACCTTTAACCGACAAGACTCCGACAAACGCCAGCAAAGATTACTCAGTCAATTACTTGAAGTAATACACGCAAACTACACCGAACCGCTATCAGTCACAGAGTTGGCCTCTTTGGTTGGAATGAGTGAAAGTACCTTAGGGCGATTTTTTAAAAAGATGATGGGACAGAGTGTCAGTCACTACATCACTCAAGTAAGACTGGGTAAAGGCTGTTCGCTATTGGTACAAACCGACAAGCCCGTTTCCCTCGTTGCGGAGTTATCTGGATTCAATAACTTGTCGAACTTCAATCGATTGTTCTTAAAATACAAGCAGCTTACGCCCAAAGCATTCCGTGCGAAGTTCACACAATCCCATTGCGAAACAGAAAAAAACGCATAGCCAAATGACTATGCGTTTAAGTATCTAAGTGCATTTAAAACCCTAAAGGTCAGCTTAACTCCATGACAAGATAGAGTTAGCTTCGAGTGATTAAGGGTTTACCGTGTACGCGATTAATTCGACGATCTGTTCTGGAGTCGTTGCCCATGCCTGAGCAGAAGCATCAACTTCTTTAAGTGCATGGACAATGTTTTCATCATGCAAAGTGATGTAAGGCTTACCTAAAGCGGCACAGAAACCGGCATCAAACGCCGCATTCCACTGCTTGTATTTGTCACCAAATCGAATCACGGCAAGGTCACAAGACTTAATGGCGGTCTGAATTCGAATCGCATTTACTTTCGCTGATTTATGATCGCGCCAAAAAGGATTGTCTTCCGGGCCCAAGCCATCGCCCGCTGCATCACTGGATTCATGATGCGTGTTGGCAGAAATAAACGACACATTCAGGTCTTTTGCCTCACAGCCTTTGATGATTTGCTCACGCCAGTCGGTATGGATCTCACCCGACAGGTACACAGTTAACTTCATAATCCCTCACTTTGCTTTGTTGTGTAGTTGGATTTAAACCGCATGCGCTAGCCATTTACAAGGCTCTAAACGCATATCTGTGAATGTGGCGGTAAATGAAGATTTAAGCGGACTACAAGCATAGACACCAAAACTCACAACATTGTTTGCCGGCAATGGCGGGTTGCACTTGCCCATTTCTGGGGTAGTTTCACCCAGCTTATGTAGGTGGAAGATTCGCATTTGTTTAAATGCCACGCCATCAAAAGAAGACTCAATCAGAAAATCTGGGCCACGGCGACTCAAGCGATACCAGATTGCCTCAGGCAACGGGATGTCAGAGGTTGCCCAATCAGAGTAACCCAAGTTCGTCACGACACTGCCTAAACGTGAGAAAGCTTCGTTCTCATATTCGATAGAGGCTTTAAACCAGTTTTCGCTGTCGAGGTAAATAATCAAACCACACTGATCAAATTGCGCCTGATAATCAAAACTCACTTTTGTGGTAAAAGTAAAATTCTCTTCCGATTCGATTTGCAGTGCTGGCGCATTATCATTTCTAAATCCGTAGTATGAACGCTGCCAAAAATCGGTTTCTGGCTCCGTCGTGATGGAAACAAAGTCCTGTGTCACTTCGCTCACTTTAGGTTCAAAAATCCACTTACCGACAGTAAAATCTACCATTGTTTCATTCCTTGTTTATTCTTGTTCTTCACAACTCACGCCGATGTACTTTATCAATCAGCCGCTTTGTATTATTCCATATTCCGTACTGCTGACAACGTATCCAGCTCAACAAACAAACACAATTTTTCGATAAATAAAAAGAGCGAACTGATTGATTCGCTCTCGTTCAGATTAGAATGCTATCTAGCTTGGCTGTTTATGCTAAACCTAAATCTTCATAAACATCTTCAAGCTCTTGCGTCATGCTGTCGTAGAGATACTGTCTGGGGTTTGAACGCTTAGGATCATCAATTTTCTCTACCAGTTGAACGCCAAAAGCCTCAATCTCCTCCGGTTTGGCCGCATCAGCATTAAACATATATTCAGGCTGAAGATAGTTCATTTGAATTAAGTTTGCCGTGAGCTGAAATGGTCGCAGCAAATCAGGTACCGTGGTGAAAATATCAAAGCCTGAGTAGAACTTTTCACGACCACCAACCGATACGACAAGCTGCATGTCTTTCCCTTTCAACTTGTCACCTTGTGCGCCATATGCGAAATCGTGGGTTAGAACATCATCTAACCATTTTTTCAACAGTGGTGGCATTGAATACCAGTAGAAAGGAAATTGCAGAACAACGCGGTCATGCTCTAACAATAACGCTTGTTCCTTCTCTACGTTGATTTGGAAATCCGGATACTCCGCATAGAGATCGCGACTTGTGGTGATCTTGCCAGATTCCTCAAGCTGAGTTTTCCATGTTTGGTTGTTGCGGGAGCTTTCCAAATTTGGATGGAACACGAGATTTAGAATTTTCATGGGTGATTTCTCTTAAAAACGATGCTTAAAGCTTGAAATGTTCAACAGCCGCTTGAGCGACTTCTTTGCCGAACTCTTGAACAAAATGCCCCGCTTCAGGCACTTCCATAGGAGCAGGACAACCTTTTATAACCGTTTGCATGTACCCCATTACGGCAGGACCTAGCATTTTGTCTTTCATACCAACAGCCATAAAGGTTTCCCCTTCCCATTCCTTACCCCAGAAAGGAACCGCTGCTGTAGAAATATCAATGCACGCTTGGTCTGGATTAGCGACCATCTTCGGCATCTTACGAACAGCTGCTTTGAAAGATTCATCAGGGAATGGGGCAGCGTAAGCACGAGCCTCTTCATCATCTAACGTTGGTGCGTACTTCTTCATGAAGAGGTCCAGCGCCAACTCTTCTGGTTCGACGATGTCTTTCTTCCATTCCAAGAAGGCTTCTTGAGTGGTTGGCCCCATCAACAAACCCGTGTTCATGATCAGTAATCGCTTAAAACGTGCTTTCATCGCTTGTGGCAAAGTTAGGCCAAGCAAACCGCCCCAATCTTGAACCACCAACGTAATGTTATTTAGATCTAGGTGCTCAATCAGTCCAAGCAAATAGTTACGGTGGAACTCGAAGTTGTGGGTATCTTCCGATACTGGTTTGTCAGACTTACCAAAACCCAGCAAATCCGGTGCGATAACGCGTGCTCCCGTATCAACAAATACTGGAATCATTTTGCGATATAGATAGCTCCACGTTGGCTCACCATGAAGCAGAAGGAAAACTTCATCGGAGTTCGGGTTTCCCTCATCCAAGTAGTGACCTCGAATACCCTCATAGCCTTTTAAACCTTCTACATAGTGAGGTTTGAATGGGTAATCTTTTAAATTTTCGAATTGAGCATCTGGTGTACGTTGGACTTGAATCATGGGTATCTCCTTTTGAAATTAGGTCGCCCGACCTACTGGTTGAAAAATTAGGTCAACAGACCTAATATGTCAATACTCTTTTTCAAATTAAGATCAAACGTGATCCTTAATCTAACGCTCTGAGATGTTGTAAATGCCTAAAAAGTCAGCAAAAGTAGAAAGAATTCTTGATATAGCAATCGAGCTATTAAAAACAGAAGGTGACTTCGGTGTAACGATGCGCAAGGTCGCAAGCGTCGCAGACATGTCTTTAAGCAACGTTCAGTATTACTTCAAAACGAAAGATGACTTACTCAAAGCCGTGGCCGATCGTTATTTCCAACAATGTTTAGACGATTTAAGAGCGTTACCGGTGATGGAAGAAGAAAAGGCATTGAGACCAATTGTCTCTATGCTGCTTTCACACGGTCATGAGCTTTCTGACATGTGTCGAATCTTCAGAGAGTATTGGGCAATCTCTACGCGTAATAAGAGTATTGAGTCTTACCTGAGCGATTACTATCAAACGATGGTCGTGGTAATGAAGGAGAAAATCGCGCCGCTAGCAAAAGATCAAACCTCGCAATCACGAGCAGTATCGATTCTTATCCCATTCGTGGAAGGATATTCTGTGACGGCGAAAGCGATGCCAGTTTCACTCGATGAAATGGTCGACACGATTGAAGCGATGCTACTCGTTAATTTACGCGGGGATTACTAGAAACATACAGCGCTACGCCATTTCAACAGGTATGAATATCAAAGGCGGCTTCCCCGCTGCCTTTTGCAAACCATTCAACTCTCGCTAACAGCTCGGATTTTCAACTTCAAACGCTTTAACACGCATTCACAACACGCCACTTTTGTTTGGTTGTCCCTCGGGGTTTTGTATACACATTGCGGTGTTTTGTGCACTGACTAAAAATCACCACTGAGTACGATAGTCACATCAACAAACAGAAGAGAGATAACGTGATGACAGTACAAAAGGTTGAATTTAAGAGCTTGGGGCTAACTTTGGTTGGCGACATGTACCTACCCCAAGATTTTGATGAATCGAAACAATACAAAACCATCGTAGTTACCCCACCAGCGCACCAAATCAAAGAACAAACCGCCGCGGTATACGGACCTATCTTTGCAAAACTGGGCTTCGTTTATCTTGCCTTTGATTACAACAGCAAGGGTGAATCGGACACTTACAGCGAAGGTTTCCGTAACGATGAGAACAGCTTCCGTAAACACGAAGATCTACGCAACGCAATTTCTTTCCTTTGTTCTTTACCTTATGTAGATAAAGACAAGTTGTATGGCATTGGTATCTGTGGCGGCGGCAACATTATGAGTAGCGTGCTTATCACAGACTTGCGAGTAAAAGCTTTTGCTTCTATCAGCGCAATGTTAGCAACCGATGCCATGTTCTTTAGCGATAAAGCGGCTTACCGAGGCATGATCGGCGCCGCGAATGACGCTCGCCAACGCATGTACAATGAGCAAAGTTCGGAAACATTCGACTTGTTTGGATACGACGATCCCGATTACAAATGGAACAACCCTCAAGCTTCAGAAGCAGCACTTGAAGGTTATGAGTTCTACGGTACCGCTCGCGCTGGCACTGAGACCTACCCTAGATTCTCTAACCAAGTGTTATCGAACATTTATGAGTCGGCAGTACTGAATATCGGTGAACGCTACGCTGAACACATGGCTCAACCATTCTTGGGTGTTGTGGGCGAACTAGCAGATACCGCAATCGCAACTGAGCTATTCTATGAGAAGGTCACATCGCCAAAAGAACTCTTTACCGTGCCTGGCGCGAGTCATGTAGACTTATACGATGTTGAAGAGTATGTAACGGTTGCTGCGAATAAGATTGCTGAGTTCTTCAATAGCCAAAGCTCATAAGGCTGTATCGCGAAATAAACCAACAAGTTAATTCATGGCAACAGTGGCAGCTTGGTTATCTGCCACTGTCATTTTAGGTAATCGTATGAAGAAGTATCATTTTCAGTCCATCGCAGAGCAAAACGAGTGGTTTGGAATCCGGCCTCCTGAGCATCCGTTAATTGATGTCATCAAAATGGATTCTAAAGACCACGATGATGATCTGCGATGCGACAACGGTTTTGCTATCTCAAGCGATTTTTACTCTATCTCGCTGAAACACATCACTTCTGGCGAGTTGCTTTACGGTCGAACCAAATACGATTGCTCCAATGGCACCATGATCTTTATTGCACCCGAGCAAGAGATTGCTGGCATTGGTATTAAAGTCGACTCTGTGGCTCGAAGCATCTGTTTCCATGAGGATTATATTCGCGGCCACGAACTGCAAGAACAGCTTAAGAAGTACCATTTCTTTAAGTATTCTGTGAACGAAGCGTTGCACCTTTCGCCAAAAGAAGAAAAACAAATGGCGGCGATTTTTGACGCTATTGAAGCGGAATATCGCAATAACTTGGACGCCTTTACCAAAGAGCTGATTTTGTCGCAACTCGGCACATTACTGATGTACGCCAATCGCTACTATCATCGTCAGTTCTTAATGCGTAAAGAGTCTGAAAGCTCAGTATACGAACGCTTCTCACAACTGTTGGACTACAGAATGCAAGCGATTCTTGATGAGTCTTCTAATATCCCAGAAGTGGAAGAATTGGCTTCAAGCATGAATATGACCAGCCGATACTTGAGCGATGCACTTAAAGCAGAAACGGGCAAAACGACCAAAGATTGGATTCACAAAACCTTGATCGATAAGTCGAAAGATCTGCTTCTCTCTACCGAGGATTCTGTTGCGACCATTGCCTACACGCTTGGCTTTGAGTATCCACAGTACTTCTCTCGCCTATTCAAAAATAAAGTCGGTTTAACCCCTTCCGAATACCGCACAGAGAATCGATTGCATTAAAAGCATGTTGATAGCGGATTAACGAACACAAAAAAGACGGCCATGTGAGCCGTCTTTTTGTTTATCTGCAGTAATAACTGAATAAAACGTTAGTCGTTCGAGTCCTTTCCTTTTTGCTCGGTTTCTAGAATAGCTTCTTGTGCCTGTCCAGGCTCGATGATATCAGCAACGTCTTGGGTTTCTGTGTCTACCCACTTCATAAACACTTGGTAACCCGCCGCTAAGAACGCAGCACCAATGAACATGCCAAGAATACCGCCCGACATCATGCCGCCGACCGCACCAATCAAGACAATAGGCATAGGAACTTCTAACCCGCGTCCGAGAATCAGTGGTTTCAAGAAGTTGTCGATCAGACTCGCTGCAATCAATAACACAGTAAAGATGACGTTATGAACCGTGCCGCTATCTCCTGCCCATAGAATACCGACAGCAACCAACGCAATAATGGTCACGGGCAATTGCACAATCGCAAAGATCAACGCAATGAGTGTAAACAAAGCGGCAGCAGGTACACCGGATAATGCAACAACTCCGCCGAATGCCATTGCCGTTAAGAACGCAATACCGATGATTCCCACGGCGACTTGTCTGATGGTGGCCGTGGTGAGTTGATGTAAATCTGGCCCCCTCACCTCATCGGTGAAGCTAATGAAGATCTTACGTATCGACTTTGCAGCAGGTTGAGCCCAAGCGAGCATGATACCGGCGATAATGATCGCGCCTATCAGCATAAACACGCTCTTCGCCGCTCCCGTTGCACTGTCAACGAACCAACTAAAGAAGCCTTTGATTTGAGGCTGACGCTTTTCGACAAACGTTGGCAGATCGTCTGCGGCCTCAAACCAAACTGCATGAACTTTTTCACCGACTAGAGGCCACGTTTTGACGCTATCTGCAGGCTTGGCGATGACCAAAGTGCCATCTCGATACGATTCAAATGCACCGAGTGTTTTCGAAGCAAAGGAATTTCCCACCATGGCCGTTGGCGTGCCAAGAATCAAGACACCAATGATTGCAATTAATGTGGCAGCACGAGCCGAGCTTAACCCAAGCTTTCTTTCAATGACGAGTTTGACTGGATAGAGCGCAATGGCAAGCACCAACGCCCAAAGTAAGATAGGAAGAAATGGTAAAAACGCCCACCAACAGACAATAACGATAAGCGTCGTGACTGAGAATCGAATCAAAGACGTGGTAAACGCCTTAGCCAACACTTTCTCTAAGTTTTCATTTGGATTACTCAACTGTTTTTCCCTTTGGTTTCGCGCCATATTCTTATTCATCGGTAATCCGATAATCGATGACGCGTGAATAGACCCAACACAGTATTTATCCGTACTTAATCAAAGACCGATGGCTTAAATAGCTGCGGTTTCATAAAACAAGCACTCATATAAAACCTAGTACACTTCCCCGTACATTCAACGGTTTAGTGAACAAGTTTGTGTTCAGTCACAAAGGGAAAATCAAAGCGATTGCTTATTCCGCTGAGCAAGTCACCTGGTTAAGCGCTTCGGCGTCCATGATTGTGTTGGCGATAAGAGACTCGAATATCTCCAACTGCCCTGCTGGTATCAACTGGTTTTGAATTTCGCGTCGCTTATCAGAATCAAACAGGCGCTCCGCTAACCAACCAATGAGGTACATCAATGATAAACAACCTCCCGCCGTTGCAATATTTCCCTCAACAACCAGAGGAACATCTTGAACGTCTCCTCCCATGCTCTTTAATACCGCTTTAGCATCTGGGTTGGTTGTGAGCTTTTTACCGTCAAGCAAGCCCAGTTCATGCAAGATAAAAGAACCCGCGCAGATAGAGCCAATTAACTGCCTTTCTGGATTGAGCTTCATCGCGGACATGAAGTCACTATTTTGAAGCGCTGCTGGTATGCCTTTCTTGCCACTCGCGATAAGCACAACGTCTTGCGTTGCAACTTCAGAGATATGACCGTCCGTCTTTACCGTCATACCGAGATGAGAAACATGCTCTGGCTTGGTCCCTAGCACTTTGACTGTCCAACTGTCTTGCGTCCTTCCTAACAGGTCATACATCAAGAAAAAGTCTACGTCTGTGAAATCATCAAACAACACAATCCCAACGGTATACATAAGCCAACCAACCTAACGAATTATAAAATGTGCAAACAGTGTAACGACAACTTAAGCAAGTCGCGAATCATCCATTAGAAATAGGTTCACACATTCGCACCTGCTTAATAAGTCATTGCTAATTAGCACATTTTTGACATAAAAAGTGTAAATGGCATCAGTTACATTGATATCAAATCATCATTAATGAGCGCCCAATCACATCGAAAAAATCATCGAAATCAATCGATTTAATTCCTTATTAACTTTTATAAATCCGAACTACTATCAAGTAGAACCGTTGTTCAACGTATATAAGGTTAATAATAATGAGAAAGACTTTATCCACCCTAAGCATCGCGCTTGCGCTATTTTCAGGTGCATCGTTCGCTGCTGATAACTACACGCTAGATTCAAAATTCTCCTCAGTCAGCTTTGCTACCATCAAAAATCAGTTTGTTGTTGAACCTGCGACCATCGATGCCCTCAAAGGCACGCTTAACAGCGAAGGACAATTTGATGTATCTGTAGACCTAAACAGCATTGAAACAGGCATTCCAATCCGTAATACGCGACTCAACGAAATCTTCTTCGAATCGGCAAAACATGCTCCTGTGAAAGTTGTCGGTAAGGTCGATTGGTCGGCGCTAGGTGAAGGCTCTCACAAGCTTAAAGTACCTGCTGAAGTGACACTGTTTGGTAAGACCAAGTCGGTAGAATTCCCTGTTGTGGTACTCAATGCTGGCGATACTGTGATGGTTAGCTCAAGTGCGCCTGTCATTATTGGCGCTTCGGATTTTGGTATCCCAACTGAAAACTTAACGAACCTAGCAGCAACGGTTGGTGGTATTAAGATTTCAGATCGAGTTCCACTCACTCTGAATCTCACCTTTAAAAAGTAGTTATTTAGCCCAAAACGGCTTGATAACGCGAAACAAAGGCTTGGAGGCTCACCAAGCCTTTTTTCTTTTGGTTTACGCGCTTTGTTCAATGTGCTTCAAAGCGCCCGTTTCCCTGTTATCAATTTTGCTTCGACGTAGTCAGCGCCATGCTTCTTAACACATCATTCTTACTCACGAAGTGGTGTTTCAATGCCGCCGCAACGTGCAACGCCACCAGCGTCGCTAATGTGGCACAACCAACTCGATGAACCATAAAGAAAAACTCATTCACTTCGGCATTAGAAATTGGGTTTGGAATGGTAAACAGCCAAAAGAATGGGTACTCGTGCTTAAGCATCAAAAAGCCACTGACAAAGACAACAAACATCACAAGATAGATGGTGCCATGAGCCAATTTAGCGATGCTTTTCTGCGTGCTGGGGATTGTGCTTGGTAACTCCGGTGTCTTTCGAAAAAATGACCAACCCCAACGTACGATTAACAACACGGATGCAATGGTCGCGAATGACATGTTGAGCGTCGACAACACATGAAACAGTTGCGGCATATCCATCACAAACAACATGCCATAACCCGCAATGGTGGCGTAGATGATGATCACCGCCATTATCCAATGTAACCATTTACTGAACGCGTCATAGTGTTGTGACGTATTGCTTTGGTGTTGGGGTGAGTCATTTTTAGGTTTGAATGCCTTATTTTGGGCGTGCGGAATCGCTTTCTGGTGCTGACCAGAATCTAGTTTTGACATATTGTCACCACTGAATTTCAATTGGAATTTGCATGGGAATACGGCGAGCGAGAGGCGTTCCCATGATGAAGATTGAAGAAATAACGGAAGGCATGAGAGCCTTCCGTCGTTCAAGTAGATTACAAGATGAGGTGAGTACTACTTGCTTACACTGATCATGTCATTAAAGTAGTCAACTTGCTCTGCCATGCTCAAACCTTGGTTGTTTGAACCTAGCGTCCACATGAAGAAACCACCGTAACCGTTATCTTTCTGCCACTTAGCACGGTCTAGGTTGTTTTGACGCGTTTCAACAAAGTTGCCACCTGGCGCCCATTGGCTGTTGATCGTGTTACCTAAAACAATCTTCGACTTGTCTCCAATATATTCAGCATAGTTCGCCATCGCGACGTCGTAGAGGAAGTTTCGACCTGCGTCATACGTCATTACGTTGAAGAAATCGAAGTCGTTCTTGGTTGCTTTCAGCAAATCGATCACTTCACCGTGGTGAGATGAACGGCCTGATGGTTCAATGTAAGAACAATTTTCGAACACACTCGCATCCATACACTCAACTGGGTCTGCACCTACGTGGTAAGTCGTCAGAGACAGCACTTTCGTATTGCCTACTTTCTCACGGATCAGTTTGATCAGAGCAGTCAGATCTTGGTTCTCTTTATCCGTGATACGAGCGGCTTTCTCGAAGTCAAAATCTAGACCGTCAATGTGCACGTAGCCTGCTAGCTGGTACTTACTGTAATCACAGCTGCCATCAGGTTTTGATGCAAGACATTCACCTTCCATCTCTTCTGGTGTCAGATTCTTTTTGTACACAGGGAATGGCGTATGTACCAAATCAACCAATCCAGTTGCGACCGCTTCACGGCTTTGTGGCGTGCTGATCGCTGACCAAATGCTTTCGTACGTTTGACCACCGAACGCCACCATCATAGTTACGTTTTCATTGTCATGCTTAAGTGTTGACCAAGCTAGGTACTGCGTTGGCATCCAATCCGGATTGTAATCTGGTGGCGTTAGCATGCCATCAGAGATAGTAATGTTACCGCTCGCGTCCCACTTACCAAATGACAATAGGTAACCGTCACCCTCTGAATTGAACAACTGCTCGTAGTCATTCAAGCCCCATGATGTTAGGTAACTGATAGAGCGATCTGGGTTATCGACTAAACCACCGCCGCCAGTGCTTTCTTTCACCGTAATGTTAGACGTTGCCGAAGTTTGTTCTTGGTTTGCGGTGTTTACTGCTTTAGCTGTGATCGCGTAAGCGCCCTTCTGTGCACCTAGCCATTCGTATTCGTATGGTGCTTCAGTGTCTTTGAATAGCTCATTACCATTTGCAATAAAGCTTACTGAAGTAATATCACCTTCGTAGCTCTTCGCGTCTGCTTTGATTGAAATTGCACGACCTTCAAAGTAGCTCGAACCATCAACAGGAGAAGACAGCGAAACCACCAAGTCTTTATCGGTGATCGCCAGAGAAATTGGTGCGGCTTCTGCACTTGCCCCTTGGTCATCGTAAGCAACGACGGTTAGCGTGTATTGGCCTTCGTCTTGCGCAGGAACTGTAATGGTGTAGGTATCGCCTTGTGATGGAGTGCTTGATGTTGCCACCACTTGACCATTCAACTGAACGTCAACGCGAGCAACTTCAGTATCGTCAGTCGCATCGACAATCACATCGAACGCTTGGTTTGGTGCAATTTTTTGTCCATCTTGAGGAGATTGAACATCCACTACTGGAACTGGGTTAGGATCACATTGCCCAACTTCGTCCCACGCGTCTTTCCACGCATCCGGATAATCTGGGTGACCTGTCCCTGGCGTCCAAACCGGGTTTCCACACCAACCGGCTACGGTACATGAATAGATGTTGCCGATATTGGTAACTTCATCACCCACCTTGTATGGCACGCCATCTTCGTATTGAGGAACATCGCCACAACTGGTGCCCGTGTCTGTCACAGTAATGGTTAGGCTCTTGCGAGTAACATGTTGTTCGTCATCTTGAGCTTCTGCGCGAAGCGTTGCTGAACCCGCTGTTTGTGCAGTCCAATCACAAGAGAAATCTTGTGTCGTTTTCGCGTCTAACTGACATACTTCAGCATCGTTAGCAAAGAACTTAACCGTCGCTAAGTCATCATCCGCATCGGTGACATTGGCTGAGATCGAAATCGTGTCACCTTTTTGGTGAGAAGAGCCTGCATCTGGTGAGATAAACTCAATCACAGGAGGATTCGGCGCGGTAGATTCAGATTCAACCGTGACTTGTACCGATTGTTCAGTCAGCTTTTCGCCACTCTCGTTGAACGCCATGACAGCAATTGAAGCGGCGCCAATTTCCGCTGGTAGCCAAGCTTGTTGATACTCGGTTGTTCCGTCGACTACAGGTTGCTCTGCCAGCTTGGTATTGTTGACCCAGAACTCTAGCTTGCTTGCACCTTCATCCTCTACGCTCGTGATGATGTCTACATTCGAGCCAGTGTAAACCACAGAGTTTTGTGCCGGCGCTAAGATATCCAATGAGAACTCTGGTGGAGGAACAACTTCACCATCGACTTTCACCACCACGGAATCTTCAAACGCATTGAGATCCTTCAGTTCGCCGCCAAATGAGATGGTTAACGCCGCCGACTCACCAGATGCCAACTCACTGTCTACCCAAGATCCTGCTGGGAATTTGAGTGTTACAGCGTTCAACACGCCGTCAGCTTGTGTTGTATGAGCGATCTCCCATGATGGGTATGAAAGGTGATTTGATGCCCAACCAATGTCGTTAATTGCGACAGGCAGTACGAACTCAATCACGGCCTCACGCATGTCTGCGCTGTCTGAGCCAGTGTTTTTGATGTCTAACTTATAGGTGCTCCAGTATTCGCTTTCTGATTGTGCAACCGCATCCGTGCTGAATTCCGCCGCCATGGCTTGGGAGATCGGATTCAACAATAAACCAGAACAAAGCATTGTTAACCCTAACGTGCGATAACCAATGGAGTTTGTCTGCGTAGCACTGCTCTTTCTTAGATACATAATTAAGTCCTTAGTCTTATATTAATTATTTAGGTACTGCACAAAGACCTGCAATTAACGGTTCAATTATTTTTTGCAAGCACACTTAATTTATAAATAAAAATAACCAAGGCAAAAATTCCTTCTTACTTCTGGGATAAATATCAAACTTTATCTTTCACAGCGAATAACCACCTCATTTTATAAAGCTAATTATTATATCAATCAGGTTTAAATTCATGTTAAAGAATAAACTTAATTAGCTTATTTTAATTTAATTCATAGTAGCTTTGTCACAATCAAAAGAAAGGCGTTATTTTGAGAAAATAGACAGCAACTTTTAGAATTCTAACAGCAAGTTAGCAACAAAAGCCTCGTTTCACATTCAACAAAAAGAACTAACTCTGAGTTAAATAAAACCGTAAAAACATTAACTTAACTGACTTTGTTGTAGTATTTTTCTTACAACAAATAAGTAAGAGGTATAATTCACCCAATTTAATATCCAGCACAAATAGAAAGATAACAAAGGCGAAGAAAATCAAATAAATCGATTTTCAAAATATTATTTGGAATTAACGTCACACATTTTTCATGCGCCACAAACAAAAATACGAAAGAGAAAAATTAGAGCCTTAATTCTATTCATATTTCATAAAGGCCTTAATAATCCAGTTATCACTTAATGTCGTTAATTTCTGTACAAATAAAAACCAAAGTTAAGCTGTTTTTATTTTACATCTGTATCACATTGATTTATTTTCGAACTATTATTGGGTATATAACTCGCTTAAACGAAAAAAGAGAGCCCACAATGTGACTCTCTTTTTCGTGCATGTTGTCTTTAGATACTATTTAAAGCCGAACTTACCATTGCCGTTCTTCCACTCTGACTTCGGTGGAATCGCTTCAATCGTGTCCCAATGTTCTACAATTTTGCCATTGTCGACACGGAATAAGTCATAGAACGCGACGTGTTGACTCATGAACTGACCTTCACTTACTGATAACACGAAGTTCCCTTCACCGATAATCAAATGATTCTTGCTGTATACCATCGGCATACCCGCTTCCGCTAATTGCTTAAGTGCAACACCCAAACCGCTCAAGCCGTCGGCCACCGCAACATTGTGTTGGATGTAGTCACTGTCTTTATCACCGATAAACTTACTGATCTGAGACATGTCCCCTTTCATCAGAATGGTTTGTACAAAATCAGAGACGATCGCTTTGTTCTCATCCGTTTTGTTTACATCTGTGATTTCTGTTGCACCGTCAAATTGAGTGCGACCACTTGGATTAGGTTTCGCCACGTCTTGTAAGTTATCCCAGTGCTCGACGATCAAACCATCTTCAAAACGGAAAATATCAAAGCCAGCTTTCGGTCCGAAAAAGTCGTATTCCGTGTGCAATGCCACGTATTCGCCATCTTGAATGGTACGAATCACTTTCGCTTTAGCACTGCCTTCTGGCAGCATCTTCATTACTTCGCCAAAGCCCGCTAAACCATCTGCAACCGCAAGATTATGCTGAATGTACTTGTTTGGATTAATGTATGAAATCGCGTTTTGGTCGCCAGTTTCAATGCTTGAGATAACCGCGACGGCTTTATCACGATTCGACAATTCATCGGCATTTACAGCGAAAGAAGCACTAGCAAAAACGGTGGATGCGATAACAGAGCTAGCGAAAAAGCGAGTCAATTTGTTCATATTATTTTCCTCTTGTTGGCTTGAGAACAATAATAGGAATGAATCAAAGACTCGTCTGTGTGGATGTGCGTCGGAAAATGGTCAATATCGAACATGAACACAAAAAGGCTTTCATACTCAACATCATAACTGTGGTTCGGCGTACTGCTTCTGGAATTGGCTTGGTGTCATATCAGTTTGATTTTTAAAGTATCGAACAAAATTACTCGCATCTTCAAAACCGAAGTCAAAAGCTAACTGTTGCGTCGTAACATTACTCACCACCAAGCGGCGCTTAATCTCTATTGTGACAAACGCGTCGATCATCTGTTTCGCGGTTAAGTTCGTTGCCAGCTTGCAGATAACATTTAACGTTTTATACGTTGACCCCATCTGCCCCGCATACCAGTTCGCATCACGGATATGTTCATAATTCGCCTGGAGCAAATCAAAGAAACGTGCAAGCTTGTAGCTCTGCTCTTTGGTTAACTTATCGTGCCTTTCTTCAGGTCGAAGACGATGCAGCATTAGAGCGAAAGAAGAGAAAAGATACATGACGATCAATGGGTCGGAATGCTGACTTTCAATTTCCTTGATAACCTCACCAATAAGCAGTTTGGCACTCTGGCAGGTAGCTTCATCTAAGTTCAATAATGGTGAACGAGCTTGGTTTAAATGCGTTGGAGTGTAGTTAGGTAAACGCATGTTGGCATGCACTTGGTCTAAAAACGCTTGGGTGAAAATGATCACTTTGCCGGAGGGTTTGTTGGACAAATCGAAAGCTTGCACCTGCTCACGACGAACAAAGAGGATGCTGCCAGATTCAAACGGATACTGCTTAAAATCCACCATGTGCACACCACTGCCTTTTTCGATATAAACCATCATAAAGAAGGTAATGCGGTGCGGCTTTTGAGGTGAATGGCTTTTGTACTCTTGGCCATGCAAGCTTTCTAGATCGAAGATTTCAATCTCTGCTTGATTCGATTTTTTATGGTCAAAGCCTACGGTTGGTATTTGCATTCACCCTCCACTCGTTACTACTTGTATTTTGGTCAATTTCAGCAGGAATGCGAATCGAACTGTATCACATAGCGCAACCAAGGTAGCGTTTGAGGTGGTGAATGTCTGTCTATTCTCTCTAAACCAACATGCTGCTTAAAATAAGCCAGTTCATAAAACAACATGCCTCTTAAAACACAAAGGCAAGCCGAAGCCTGCCTTTGTTCATTTAACTATGCAAAGAGTCTAAGACGTCTTTTTACCCTCGTTCGCTTTTGCGTTGCTTGCATTTTGCTCGGTAGCAACCATATCATCAAACTCAGAAACTCGTGCTAAGAACGCAGGTTTGTCTTTGTTTGGAATCGAACTCGCCAACGGCAAATCGGCGGTCATCGAATCCACAGCACGGTTGCGCACCAGTACTTCGAAGTGTAAGTGTGGGCCAGTTAAACGACCTGTCGCACCCGAAAGCGCAATCTTTTGTCCACGCTTAACATGGTCGCCTTTCTTGACTAAGAAACGGCTCAAGTGCAAATAACGAGTTTTGTACACACTGTTGTGCTCAATCACCAAGTATTTGCCTGCGTAAGGGTGGTTACGAACAGCAATCACTTTGCCATCACCCGTTGAGTAAACTGGCGAACCCACTGGCGTCGCGAAATCGGTACCATTATGCGGTTGAATGCGGCCTGTTACTGGGTGTCTTCGGTTCGGGTTAAACGGAGACGTAATACGTCGGAATTGTTTGTCGATTGGATAGCGGTTAAAGGCTTGCTCTAGGCTGTTTCCATCACGGTCATAGAAGCGACCATCTTCAGCCAAAAATGCTTCTACGTCTTTACCACGCATCTTGATAGCAATGCCCTGCACTTCTGTATTGCCGGTTAAGTGGTCATCAACGTACTGACGACGCACCAACACATGAAAGCTATCACCAGCTCGCAGCTCGCGGGCAAAATTCACTTTGTCACGAAGTACGCGCGTAATGTTGGCAATCTGGGTAGTAGTTAATCCTTGTCGGTGCGCAGAAGATGAGAAACTGCCGTTGATTTCACCGGAATACATTTCTTCGCGCCATTCACCCGGCTCTTCAACAAAGTCATAAGCGAATGTGCCATCGTCGTTCTGCGTGTAAATCGAACGTTCGACAAGGCTTTCGTGGAAGATTACTTGTTGCAGCGTCTTGGTGTCTCTATCTACCACAAACTCAAGGTGGTCACCTGGTTTGATGGTATCTAGTTTCAAGGAGGTTAAATCGGCTTCAAGAAGCTTTTGCGTGGTTTCGTATGGGACACCCCACGAGGAGAAAATCGTGCTAAGTGTGTCACCTACTTTAACGAAGTAGTGAATACGTGCAATGTTGTCGTGATCTTGTGTTGCCTCTTCGGCGTTTGGTGTCGTGTCGTCGGCCTGAGTCTCATGTACGTGAGCGCTCTCTAGCTCGGAATAAGGCGTGACCTTAATGGTGATTTCTTCTGGTTTCGTTTCTGCTTGATAGGTGAGATAGGCTGCAAGAGAGAATGCGGTAGCAGCGACAGCAATGAGTGAATAACGAACAAACTTCATAGTACTTGGGATATTCGGAAACAGTAATTGCTATGTTATAACATCTGAGTCTCAAAATTTAAACATTGCGTATTTGAGAACTTTGTTTCTAAGCTTTTCTAGTCTCGCTAAGCGCCTATTTTGCTTAAATAAACCTTACTGTAAAAAAGGGTAAATCCCTCTTACCCTCTCTATGATTGCATGATCCCGGTTTAGTTCACTCTACTACTCGCAACTTCTATAAATTCTATATCAACTGCCGATCTTTTAAGCGTTCGAGAATAAAATTCACACGTTGTTCGACACTCATCTTCGGCACTTCTATCAGTTCATAACCATATTGATGATATGCCTCTACCATGGCTTGATAAGTCCTTACGGCTTCAGCAAAGTCTTGTTTTCTTTCTTCATCATTAGCAAAAATGGCTTCCCAAGGTGGAAAGATAAAGACAGGGCTGGCGTAATGGATACGCTGACACGCATCCATTAATGCTTGTGGAATGGGTAAGTTTTCTAATTGGCTATAACCGTATGAATCCACAATACAGCGGTCAAAGAAGACAAGCTCATTGAGTTCTTCGAAGGCTTGATGGTGTTCTTTCTCTTCACATACCATCTCATCACGAAAGGCTATTTTGTCTTTCCACGGCAAAGCATCACCATCTAGAGCAACTTGCTGTTTGATCACTTTGCGCCCCACTTCTGGCGCGCAAGCGTAACCAAGCTCAATCAGTTTTTCTATTACAGAAGTTTTGCCCGCACCTGGGCCACCTGTAAATACGATTAGGTTGTTCATATAGACCTCGATTGTTGAAGCGTAATGTTCGCCTTCCGCCCTTTTATGTCGGTCGTTGGTTATTCTCGAATCGGTGTTGTAGAAGAATTTTGATCTCTGAAAGAAGCCAGTTAATCAAAGGGGTATCTTGAGTTTGATAGAGGTAATAGGCGTACACATCCATATTTTGCTTGGGTAAGCCTGTGCTGGAAGTAACGTTAGGATGAATAGCGACGATATCGTCTGGAAGTGTCGTCATGACACTGGCGACTGGGAAGAAGGCATCAGAATGTCGGATGGCATTAAAGTTAACCTCCGGCGAATCCGATTTCAACAAAATATCCGGAACATGACCAGCTTTTAACATGGTCTGCTCTGCTGTTTCGTGTCTTGTTTGCCAATCCGGAGTACGAATCAACACCATTGGATACTTAGCTAAATCATGAATGGTAACAACATCAAGTTGAGTGAGCGGATGCCCTTGCCTGACACAAAACATGAAGTGGTTCTTGGGCATCAACTCTTGTTTGATCTGTTTGGAATACCCTTCTGGGCCGTAATCCAAAGCAACGTGGATTTTTCGAGACAACAAAGCCGATTCTACTTGTGAACGCCAATCCATAATCTCAAATCTCGCGTTTGGAGCCTTCTCTCGCAAGGTGGAGAACAGATCCACACCAATTGCGTTTGTCAGTGCATTGGTCAAACTGATGGAAACTTTTCCTTGATATTTAGAAGGATCAAATGCTGCTTCAAAGGCTAACAGTCCATCAATCTGCTCGACCAATTCAGGAAGACGGCGCTCTAATTCGTAACAACGCTCTGTCGGTACTAATCCGTAACGCTCGCGCACGAACAATGCGTCATCAAAAGTTTCCCTTAATCGGCTGAGCGCATGGCTTACCGCCGATTGACTAAGGTTCAAACGTTCTGCCGCTTGCTTAGTATTTCTGGTTTCAAGCAGCACTCGTAATACTTTGAGTAGGTTGTAATCAAACATGCGCCGTCTCTTTCATCACTCTTTGCATTAGATATTAATACAGTTAATTTCTAACATTCAACAGCTTCACTTCTGAACATATCTTGTTCTGCCTAATATGGGGTCAACGCTTCCTTAACCCTGAAAGGTCCTATTATGAAAAAGACGTCATTAGCACTAACCATGGCTCTGATTTCTTCGGCTACTTTTGCTGCTGATTTGCCAACGACACAACAAGTGATCGACAGCATCGATTCCTCTAACTGGGCAGTAAATCCACTTGATTACGGCATGACAGCAATGGAGTACCAGCGCAAAGAAGCCGATTTGTTCGCACAAAAGATGCTAAGCCGTGGTGAGTTGAACCAGTTCATCCACTTCCCTGGCCTATCTCAAGCGGGTGATACTTGGGTAGTAACGCCGAATGTCGACAACGTCTATTCCCTTGCGGTTATTGATGCGCGTAAAGGCTTCAAGATTGAAATCCCAGACATGGGTGATCGTTTTGTTTCGCTTCACATCCAAGACCAAAACCATACTTTTGTTCAGTACACTTGGACACCGGGTGTGTATGAATACAAAGCGGGTGATATTGAGACCGACTATGTGTTTATTGGCGTTCGTGTAGGGACAGACGCAACAGCCGATGACTTGGCGTACATCAAGAACGAAATTCAACCCAAGATGAAGATTGAGTCAAACTCAGCCGTTCCATACGCCACTGACACCAAAGAGGAAGACATCGCTGAGCTGCGTTCTGCCCTACTTAAAGAATGGGGCAAGTTACCTGACATGTACGACACGGTGCAATTCGATATTCATGATGTTTCTAATTGGGAGAAATGGACCTACACCATTGCTGGTTCTTGGGGTTTGAGCCCAGAATCGACGGCAATGTATGCTTCTTGGGCTCCTGAAAACACCAAGGCGAATGAATGTTACACCGCAACGTTTGCCCATGTTCCGGCGAAAGCCTTCAGCTCGCTAACCATGTACAACTCAGATAACTACTTGATGACAAACGACCACAATATTGTGAGCACGAACCGTAAAGACTTTAAGAGTAATGAAGACGGCAGCTTTACGATCATTTTTGGTGGGGAACAGTGTCATGCCATCGCTGACGAAAAAGGTGTGAACTACGCGAAAACACCAGTAGATGGATGGCGTGCTCAGCTTCGAGCTTACGTGCCAGATGTGGAGAAGATGAAACACTACCAGTTACCAAAACTCGAAAAGCTGTAGTGAAAACGCTCTAGACAATTTCAATTAATAGTTTTTAAGGACAAGTTAACGCTTGTCCTTTTTTGTTGTTTGTCTTCTCTTGTTGCTTGTCCCTTCTTGTTGGGGCAAGACAAATAATGGGTCAATGGCTGAGCACTTTCACGTTGGAACTCAAATATGCACTTAAGTGCATTATTTAACCATTAATTAATGGAGAATTAAACGTAGTCACAAAAGAATGGAATGGTTGGCGAAAACGCCAACGTTCTACTCGATTGTTGTGTTTTTCAAGATCTCCGAGTGATTAGCCAAGCACTCTTATGTATCTAGCAGTCATTGACTCGCGCGGATGACTCCAAGTCCGCGCCGTTTTTTTCTGATAAACCAAAATCGGACATCCAAAGCAACAAACGCAAATATCCTTACTAAAAACACTGTTTCTGTAATTTTATTTCAGAATTATCGAAACCATCATAAGGATAATTCGAACTAACCTCAATTCATGTGGCTTCAGTTACATTTGCTTTCTTTTACTCACTTCTCGCGACTATTAGCGGCATTTTGAGACAATTTCCCACACTCCTTTCTTTGTCTTAGTTGATATAAATCATGGTTAGAAGAAAACAGAATCACCTGTATTTCTCGATACATGAATCCAAACTGCCCGATTTTTCGTAACTAAATTACAGATAAACACGATTTCTAGTACGGCACGTTTTTGAGGAACCAAGATGTTAGATACCCTCATGCTGTCGCGGATCCAGTTCGCGGCCAATATCAGCTTTCATATTCTCTTCCCGACCATCACCATCGCGTTGGCGTGGATGTTGGTGTTTTTCAAGTGGCGATATAACCGCACACAAGCTCCCGTATGGCTCGATGTTTATTACTTCTGGGTCAAGATATTCGCTCTCACTTTTGCCTTGGGTGTAGTATCCGGCATTACGATGAGTTTCCAGTTTGGTACCAACTGGCCAGGCTTTATGGAACGAGTCGGAAACGTAGCAGGACCATTGCTCGGATACGAAGTGATGACCGCCTTCTTTATGGAAGCCACCTTCCTTGGTGTGATGCTTTTTGGACGAGGACGAGTGCCAGAATGGGTTCATACTCTCGCCACCGTTCTGGTTGCTGTTGGGACAAGTATGTCCGCATTTTGGATTCTGGTGCTTAACAGCTGGATGCACACACCAAGCGGATATGAAGTGATTGACGGAATTGTACATGTAACCAGTTGGAAGGAAGTTATTTTCAATCCTTCTTTACCTTACCGTCTTCTGCACACGCTATTAGCATCGGCGCTGACTGCCAGCTTCTTGATTGCGGGTATTTCGGCTTATCAAATAGTGAAAAAGCCTGATCATCGCTCAGCCAAACTTGGCCTAAAAGTCGCGCTGTTCGCGGCAGCTGGATTCATCCCAATTCAAATCTTTGTCGGTGACCTTCACGGTTTAAACACGCTTGAACATCAACCTGCAAAAATTGCAGCAATGGAAGGCGTGTGGGAGACCGAGCAAGGCGCGCCTCTTCTTCTGTTTGCGATGCCAAATGAAGAAACTCGCAGCAATGATTTTGAAGTT
Source organism: Vibrio sp. HENC-03 (assembly GCF_000305755.2). Taxonomy (NCBI): domain Bacteria; kingdom Pseudomonadati; phylum Pseudomonadota; class Gammaproteobacteria; order Vibrionales; family Vibrionaceae; genus Vibrio; species Vibrio sp. HENC-03. The sequence continues at coordinate 164,540 of NZ_JH976064.1, forward strand.
GGCATCCCGAAGTTAGCGAGTTTGATTCTTACTCATGACTTAGACGGAGAAATCCAAGGACTTAACGAGTTTGCACCTGATCACCCGCCAGTGAAGCCCTTGTTCTTTGGTTTTCGCGTGATGGTCGGTGTGGGTGTTCTTATGCTGCTGGTTAGCTGGTACGGCGCGGTGAAGCTAGCACGCAAAAAAGCGTTACCTAAACCTTACCTGTACACGGTATTAGCCATGACGTTCTCTGGTTGGATAGCCACGCTGGCGGGTTGGTATGTTACTGAGATTGGTCGACAACCTTGGTTGGTCAGCGGTGTATTGCGTACATCAGAAGCCGTCACCACGGTTGCTAGCAGTAGTGTGATGACTTCGCTCATTATGTACTTAGCCATTTACGCGGCATTGCTGGTTGCGTACATCCATACCCTGTTCTATTTGGCGCGCAAAGACGTTGCAGCCCATGAAGTCCCACTGACACAACAAGAGGCCTAATCATGCTCGACTATCTACCAGAAATTTATCTTCTGCTGCTTGGCTTCTCGGTCTTTATGTATGCCGTGCTCGACGGCTACGACCTTGGCGTCGGTATCCTGTTGCCAAGTGATAATGAAGCGCAACGTGACCGAATGATAGCGTCTATCGGCCCTTTCTGGGACGCGAATGAAACGTGGTTGGTGTTAGCCGTCGGTATTCTGCTGATTGCCTTTCCTACCGCTCATAGCTTGATTTTGACGGAGCTTTACATGCCTACTGCCATCATGCTTATCGCACTGATCATGCGTGGTGTGGCGTTCGACTTCCGCGCCAAAGCGAACTCGGATCATAAACCTCATTGGGATTGGTGCTTCAGAATTGGCTCGCTAATCACCGCACTAACCCAGGGTTACATGGTGGGTCGTTACATCATGGGGTTTGAGCAATCAACCGAAGCATTTGGCTTTGCATGGTTAAGCGCACTTTGTGTAACGGCGGCGTATGTTTACATCGGTGGCGCATGGTTGGTACTGAAAACGGAAGGTGATTTACAAATACGCTCGGCGCGTTGGTCTCGCCGTGCTGGTTGGTTAGCGGCGTTGGGTATCTTGGTAGTGAGCGTTGTAAACCCGATTGTAAATCAACAAGTGGCCCTGCGTTGGTTCAGTTTCCCAGAAGTCTTGTTGCTTGCCCCAGTTCCGTTAATTGTGTTGGCGACCATCTTCCTCGTTGATCGCTATTTGCGTCAGGTTCCCATGGTGAATGATCTGGGTGTGCGCTGGCCTTTCTTTGGTGTCACCGTCATTTTCGCGTTGAGCTTTCTAGGGCTTGCGTACAGCTTCTTCCCAGAAGTTGTGCCGGGGTTAATGACCGCACAAGAGGCCGCTTCATCGCCTGCAACGTTAATGATTGTGGGCTACGGTGTGATGATTGTTATGCCAATGATTTTGCTTTACACCTTCATGGTGTATCGAATCTTCAAAGGCAAAGCGACAGAGCTTAGCTACAAGTAGACAAGGCAATTACCTACATAGAAACGCCGCTGGTTTAGCGGCGTTTTTGTTTCTACCCACAAGTCACATAAGTCCTATTTCTTGTTGTTTCGCCAGATTTTATAACCACTTTCCTGCGTCGCCTTACCCAGCAAGTGTGCCGCTACCGGGGCGGTGATAAAGATAAACAACATAGTGCCAATCACTCGAGAAATTACCGTGATATCCGGTATCGCAATCGCCACCGCTAATAACAACGAAGCTAAGCCCACCGTGCCTGCTTTGGTTGCAGCGTGCATTCGCGTGTAAAGGTCGGGCATTCGCAAGATCCCAAGGCTCGCGATGAGCGTAAACAAGGTTCCAAGACAGAGTAAAACTCCTACAATAATGTCCATTACACCTCTCCTTTTCTTTTGAAGATCAACCTTGCAAACGCAATCGTCCCGAGGAAGGCCACTAGGCCGAGCGTGATAGCAATATCCAATAAGGATTGTTGCCCACTATCTAAGGTATAAACGGCAATAAAACCCACTGTTACAAATGAAATCAGATCAAGCGCTATCACTCTATCGGCCAAGGTTGGGCCAAGAACCAAACGAATGAATGCCATCACGACACTGAGCAACAAGCCAATATAAGCGAATGTAATGCTCATCTGTAACCAACTACCCACTTGTAATCCATCAGCCACGCGTCACCTCCAAAATCCGTTTTTCTAAGCCGTCTTTGATTTCTCGAATTACCTTTTCATGCTCGGGTGCAAACATCGCGTGCACAACCATGTGCTTCTTATCTGGCGTGACATCTAAGCTCAAGCTTCCCGGTGTAAGTGAAACCATGTTGGCGAGCAACGAGATCTCTAAATCTGATTCGACATCTAGCGGCACATAAACAATATCAGGGTCACTCAAATGGGTTGGCGTGACCACATCCCAAACAACTCTGGCCACGGATATCACCATCTCATAACAGAAGAAAATGAACAGGCCGACCAAAGCACTGAAACGTCGAAAGTAACTGGTTTTCAACCCAAACGGTTGGCTAAGTCGCAATGCCAAAAAGCCGACCACAAAACCAAGAATGAAGTTCGTGCCTGTATAATTGCCGTTCAGCAACATCCAAGCCAGAGCGAGAAACAAATTCAAAAACAGATAAATCATTGGTTCCCTCCCGATGTATTCAATGCCACAGTTTCAGCTATTGCACTGTCAGCCAACGCACTCTCTCCAAGAACCGCTTTTACATAAGCTTGGGGCTCAATCAACTGTTCTGCGGCGAGTTCTGCAAATTGGTAAAAAGGCTCGGCCGCCAAACCAATAATCAGACTTAAGGTGGTCAATGTGGCTATTGGCACGCAATACAATCCTTTTGTGTACTTGTTCATTGGCTGAGCTTTGAGTGTTTGCTGAGGCTTTTTCCAAAACACCTCGTTCCAGATCTTGGTCATCGAGAACACCGTTAACAGACCCACTAACAGCGCGGCCCCTGCAAGCCAATACAACTCGGTTTGCAAGCTAGATTTGATGACAAGGAACTTGCCCCAGAAGCCCGACAAAGGTGGAAACCCCGCTAAAGAGAATGCAGGAATGAGAAACAAGAAAGCGAGCCAAGGCATGGCTTTGTATACGCCGCCCAATTGCCCCAGGTTGCCCGAGCCATATTTACGCTCGATAAAGCCGCCAATCAGGAATAAATTTGCTTTCACTATGATGTGGTGCACGATATAGAAAATCGCGCCTGCAATGGCAAGCGGCGTGTAGATCGCCAATCCCATGATCATGTAACCAATCTGGCTGATGATATGGAAAGAGAGAATCTTTTTAATGTCGTACTGGCTCGCTGCCCCCAATACGCCAGTTAACATCGTAAGCCCTGCCACCCACATCAAAGTCGGCTGCCAACCGCTTTCTGATAGCGGGAAAATCAAGGTGAACACACGGATTAATGCGTACACCCCAACCTTGGTGAGCAACGCAGCGAATAGTGCGACAACCGCGCTCGGCAACGTATGGTAAGAAGCAGGCAGCCAAGCAAAAACGGGGAACAACGCAGCTTTAATGGCAAACGCGAATAGGAACAGTACCGCGAGCAAGGTTTTGGTGTCTGACGGAATCAGTGCGGCTTTGGCGTGTAAATCCGCGAGGTTCAAAGTCCCCGTCGCGCCATAGAGCAAGCCAATCGCGAGCAAGAAGACCAAGGTCGATATTAGATTGAGCATCACGTACTTCACTGCCCCATCCACTTGTTGCTTTGATCCATCTAAGATCATCAAACCAAACGATGCTATCAACATCACCTCGAACCACACGTAGAGGTTGAAAATGTCGCCAGTAAGAAACGCTCCATACACGCCGGCCAACAAGACATGCATTAGCGCATGAAACGTGCCGTAAGACGCCTTTTCTTGCAGATCGCCCATGGCGTAGAACACGCTCACTACACCAATAATGGCCGTCACCATCACCATGGCAACGGCAAGATAATCCGCCACAAAAACAATGCCAAATGGCGCAGCCCATTGACCGAATGCCACTGCTTGTGGACCGCCGTTGATGACATCGTGCGTCAACAATGCTGCAATCACCAAGGTTGCCAATGCACTTGTGCCGCTTATTGCATCCACCAGCGCTTTGTTGCGCTTCGCGCAGAAGATGGCGACAGCGGTAAGAAGTGAAACAACTACGGGTAACGTCAACCAAATCGTCGTCATTCGTCCTCCTCAGAACGTCGCATCGCATCCACATCTGCCGAGCCCGCTTCTGAATATGCGCGGTAAAACAGCATCAATGCGAACACCAACAAGCCAAAGCCAATCACAATCGCTGTCAGAATTAAGGCTTGAGGAAGCGGGTTTGCCGCACCTTCTGGTGGCAACACTGAATTCGCCTCGATCAATGGCGGTAGTCCGGGAGTTAAACGTCCGGCAGTGAAAATCGCGATGTTCACCGCACTGCTCAGCAAGATCAAACCGAATAGTAAGCGTAAGATGTGTCGTTCAAGCATGAGATAGACACCAGCCGCGACAAACACACCGACCACGAGACTCCATAGTATTTCCATCAGTCCAACTCCTCATTTACGCGCAGTAACATCCCCATCACACCACCAATAATGGCGAGGTAGATGCCGACATCGAATATTAGCGGTGTGCCAAGTGGCAGAATGTCTTTCCACCACAAACCCGTTAAGAAAGGCAAATTGAAGGCAAAGCTCATTAGGCCAGCCACAAAGCTTAAGAAAATGCCAAACAGAGCAATGCTAAATGGCGCGTAATACAAGCGGTCACGAACATACTTTGGCGATTCTGCAAACATCAGTAGCGCAAAACCAATTACAGCGATCAGCGCTCCAATGAAGCCACCACCCGGTTCGTTGTGACCTCGTAATAAAAGGTAAAGTGAGAACACCAACATCAGCGCTGCAACAATGTGTGCGGTAGTCGCAAAGATAAGGGAACGGATACGGTTGCGTTTGTGATAGTGCGTTTTCAACAAACTCACCGCAGCGATACCCGCCATCACGACCACAATCACCTCGCCTAACGTATCGAAGGCTCGGAAATCGACCAAAATCACATTGACGATGTTGCGCCCATGCCCGCCGGGAACGCTGTTCTCTGCGAAGAAATCAGCCAGAGTGGAATCTAAAGGTTGTGCGGTGATGTTTATCAATAACGCCGTTACCGACATACCAATCACACCCGCTATCGCCCCATGCAGTAATCTTCGACGTACAGTATGTTGCGCTACCGTCAATAGACCTGGGATGTGGCGTATCAAGAGCACCACAAATACAACCATCAAGGTTTCTACCAACAATAAGGTTTTCGCTACATCTGGTGCGCTGTAAAGCATAAAGACTAAGGTGGTCATAAAGCCCACCACGCCAAGGGCAGAGACAGCCAGCAAACGAGACGTGGTAAAAGTGCAAACTAAGGCAGCCCCAATGAGCAGTAGCGCAATGCTGATTTCGTAGAAACTAATGTCTGCTAGTGCAGCAAAGCGAGCTTGTGGGATCACTAACGGGCTGCTTAACAGCAATCCAGCCAGCACGATAAAAAACAACAACACATAATGGCTTAAGCGCTTTTGCTGCAATAACTGCGTTTGCCATTTCGCCAAACGCATCATACCTGCCATGATGTTGTCGAAAACGGATTCTGCTGTTGGCAATACGGGTACATTACGCTGCCAACCAACCAACAGCCTTGGGTAGACTCGATACAAAACAAAGCCGAGTAACAAAGTTAATGCGCTGAGCGCCAACGGCAGATTCACGCCCTGCCACAGTTTGGCAGCCTCTGGTGCGGAGTCAGGCAAGCTCGACAAAACACCCGGAATAACCACGTTGTTGTTGATCCAACCTAAGCCAAATAACGGAGCAAGCACACTGACTACTGCAAGCAGCATTGCTGGTATCCATAGCCCTTTACTGGCTTCCACTTCCTTGGCTGGCGTTGGATTACCTTCATACGTCGCGAAGAAAGGTTTAACGATCAACGCCAACGCTAATGCCACCATGGTGACGTTAACCAGAAGGAATATCGTAGTTGGGATGACACTCACTTCCAGACCGGATTTGTACATGTACTCTTTGCTTAAGAAGCCGAGTAGCGGTGGTACACCTGATTTAGACAAGGCAGCAAGGATTGCGGCTGTGACACTGATTACCAGTGCTGCTTTCAAACCATGAAGCATGCGAATATCACGCGTCCCTGTCGCTTTATCGATATTACCTACCACCATAAACAGCGCTGCTTTGTAGAACGAGTGCGCCAAGATAAACAGCAGCGCGGCCATCATTGCTAACTCAGTACCCATGCCAATCAATAGCACCAATTTACCTAAGGCGACGTTCGTGCTGTATGCCAGCATTAGCTTCAGATCGGTTTGTTTAAGTGCTAGCAGCGCGCACCATATCGCGGTAAAACCGCCAAAAATACCGAGCGTGTAAAACCAAATCTCGCTGTGTGAATAGATAGGTGACACACGGGCAAGCAAGTACACCCCAGCCTTCACCATAGTGGCAGAATGAAGATAGGCACTCACTGGCGTTGGCGCTGCCATGGCATTGGGTAACCAGAAGTGGAATGGAAACTGCGCCGATTTAGTAAACGCACCGAGTAAGATCAGAATCAACGAAGGCAAAAACCATTCATGTTGTGCAATCAGCGCACTTTGCGCGACGATGGAACTTATCTCATAACTGCCAGCCATTTCACCCAGCAGTATCAAACCAGCTAATAACGCTAAGCCACCAGCGCCAGTGACAATGAGAGATTGCAATGCGTTCTTGCGGGATTTGTCTTTCTCATGATTAAAGCCAATCAAAAGATACGATGTGATGGTGGTGAGTTCCCAAAACACAAAAAGGAGCAGGATATTGTCGCTCGTGACAACTCCGAGCATGGCTAACATGAACAGTGTTAAATACAGGTGGAAAGAGAATCGAGACGAATGCCCCTTCAGGTAAGCCAGTGCGTAAATCTGGATAAGCGCACCGATGCCGCTGATCAAACATGCAAATAGGAAAGACAAGCCATCCAACTTGAAGCTCAGGTTTACATCTAAACCCGGAACCCAAGCCGCTTGCCAACTTACGCCTCCCGGCTCATACCAACTAATGAGCGAGACGAAAATGACCATTGGCAGCAAAGGAAAGATCATAAGAATCAACGAACGATCTTTTGAGCCTTGTGTGTTTTTATTCCCTATTACGCTATTCAATATCGCCATCCATTTCGTTAGGTTCACACTTGGATGGTGACTCATAGAATCAACGGAAAGACCGCCCTCTCCTGATACTTCAGGCTTCAACCACAATTGTCGATTTGGGTGTTAGAAAGGCAATCCGAGCAAGACAGGTGAACGGATTATCTAGAATGCGAAGGCTTTGAAGCAGACCGCTGAAAACTTAAGTCACGATCATCCATTTCAATATAGACTTATATTTTCAATGGTTCGAGCTACTTGCTGTCGGGGACGACGTAGGAACGCAAGTCGCTAAAGGTGTTGGCTTGGTTTAGTACGTAAGCCGACTCTTCATGCACAAAGTTAAGTGCATCGTAAGAACAGTCGCCGATTTCGTTTCTCGGACACACATGAATGTTCGAGCGTTCAACCATTTCAGTTTGGCAAATAGGACACAGTTTTTTCATACCATCCTCCATTGAGAAGTCATCAGTCTGTCGTAATCGTGCTTACCTCAGTGTCTCTCCTTTCAATATTCGCGAATGACTGGTTATTTAATTGGGGATACAAAACCCTCTGGCTTCATCGCCACCAAAGAGCAATTGATAGATTGCAGAATGTTCTCGGCAGTATTACCAATCACAAACCCTGAAATACCGGTTCGAGCTAAGGTGCCCATGACCAAAACATCGATTTCGGTTTCATCGACACACTCTGGAATTTGGTCATCTGGTTTACCATGCAGATGATGAATCACCATCTCACCAGAGATACCTGAGTCCTCGATTAAGCGTTGTAGTGCTTGTTCATGATTTGCTTTCGCCCGAGACACTTCATTGGCCAACTGCGCCTCTTCTACTTGGATCCAGACATGGTTATCTAGATAGTTCTCCAAGTAGTGTTCCCAGCAAGAGATAATGTGTAATCGGCTGTCGCACGTGTCTGCAATCGAACGAGACAGCTCCAGCAATCGACGCGAAAGCGCTTGTTGCTCGTCGCTGACCGTCATGGGATCCACGGCAACCGCAATACGTCGTTTGTCTCTGGGTTTAGAAATTGGTCGGTGAAGCCATACCGGGCAAGGACACTTGCGCAATAGCGTCATGTCTATCGCTTTAAAACCCTCCGCTCCTTCACTAAGCGGCTCAGCCTCTTTAATGATCAGGTCGTTATGATTGGTAATGGCTTGTTGGATGATGCAAACCGCTGGTTGCTCACTGCTTTGAACTCGCAGCGGAAACGGCACTTGCTCTTCAGTAATGTCGTGTTGTTCACGTAATTTTTTCACGCTCTGCTGAAGCGAATCGTGCAAAGATTGCTCGTAGCTTTGTTGATACTGAGCGAGATCGGTAGGAAAGTCTGGACAGGCAATTAAACCTGATACCGGAACGCGATTGTTGGCCGCAATTCTGATCGCTTGACCCAGTGCGTCACTGTGCCCTGGCAGTCCTTGCGTAGCAAAAAGTATGTTCTCGAATCGTCTCATACACACCTCCTTGATTGACTAAATATTAACCAAGTCAAACCGCCTTTTTCTAGCACGTAATTGTAACCACTCATTAGGTGAATGATATTTGTTCTCACTCAGTTATTTACGTGACAAATCACCGCAAATACGTGCAAAAATCCCCCATCTCCGGCCGTGATATGTAACAAATTACGTCAATATTGGTTAGAAGTTTCCGTCCATACTTCCAACATCCCTACTCATGTTTGCATCTTACACTATGCTTATTCTGGCTAATTTAAAGCCCGCCTTAGATAAAAGGAAAATCCAAAATTCGAAAATTTAATTATGTTAATTAATAACTTAACGACTAAACCCAAGCTTCAAAGCAAGCTCAATACTAGGTTACTAAAAGTTAACTAATTGATATTAAGGTCTAGGTCACCATAATAAACCACATAACGCAGTTCGATTTGGCGAACGCGCTTACATTCAATGTCAGGCACACAGTGCAAAAATCTCACGGAGAGAAAACTCATGACTGAATTCACTTACTACACAGCTGAAACGGCACCCGAAGAATCAAAAGCATTAGTTGAACAATCGCTAAAAGGTTTTGGTATGTTGCCTAACCTTCATGCGGTTCTCGCAGAAGCACCTGCTACGTACGAGGCTTACAACAAAACGTTTCAACTCTTCATGAAAAACACCACACTCAGTCCGCTTGAACAACAAGTGGTGTTTATGACCTCTAACTTCGAAAACAAGTGTCATTACTGCATTCCTGGCCACACATGGATGATGAAAGCCGGCAAAATGCCAGATGAAGTGATTGAAGCGTTACATGAAGGCACACCAATTCCAGACGCAAAATTACAAGCCTTGCATGATTTCACTAAAGAGTTACTTGATAACCGCGGTCATATCGGTGACGACAGACTACAAGCGTTCTTGGATGCTGGTTTCACGCAGCGCCAAGCGTTAGAGGTATTAACCGGATTGGCAGCGAAACTGATTTCTAACTTCACCAATGCGCTAGCGCATACTCAACCAGACAAGCCATTCGAGAAATTCGCTTGGACACACCCTAGCGAACGTTAATCACCGAAGTTTCTAATACTTACAAGCCCAACGATGGACAGATCGTTGGGCTTTTCTAATTTAACAAGAGAAGCTATTCTCAGGCTTTGTTCCTTCACATTTCTCACACCGTTACCCGAGTAAAAACGTGTCCAAAGAACCCAAAAGAATTCAATCCGTTGAGCGAAGCTTTACCATTCTAGAAGCGCTTTCTTTACATAATGCGCCTATGTCATTACAGCAAGTCAGTGAAGCTGTCGCGCTTAATAAAACCACGGTGCACGGTTTACTCGCGACCATGAGTGAGTTGGGATACGTTTCTCGAGTAAAACAGGGCTACACATTGGGACTGCGATTTCGTGATCTCTCCAAGCCACTTGAACAAAAGGACGAATCGATTCGTCGGCACTTTGCTTCTCTCTTAAAGAAGATGGCTCACTTGACAGATAACACCGCCTATCTTGCCGTTCAAAGTGGCGCACAGGAATACCTTTATCTGGATGCCATCGAACGAGATAACCCACTAACGATCCGCAGCCCACGCGGCAAACGTGAGGGGCTAACCACCTCTGCAATCGGCAAGGTCTTTTTGGCCTTTGATGAGGAACTCCGACGACGCTTGCGCTTGCAAGACCAACTTTCCCCGTCGTTAGAGAAAGAACTGAACGTGGTTGCCGACAATGGTTATGCGTTGGACTTAGAAGAAGCGGAACCGAACTTAAACTGCCTTGCCATCCCGCTCTATCTTGAAGGAGAGCTCGTTGCCGTCGCGGGTGTCAGCGGTCATGCAAAAGAACTAAACCAGCAGCGTTTAATTCATTTTGCGTCCGTCTTTTTGAAACGCTAACACGCCTCCTATCCTCGGGAAAATAACCACTTAGCTTATTGAATTCGACATTGTCGAATCTTGCTAAGTTTATTCCCTTTCTAGCGCCTTTTGTTCCGGTTCACTCTTAAACTCACCACATACTCAATGAATGTTTAGGAGTTCCCTATGCCTACTGTTTTAATCACTGGTGCAAATCGTGGTCTTGGTTTGGAGTTTGTTCGTCAATACGCAAACAAAGGTTGGCATGTGCTAGCCGCCTGTCGCGCGCCCGAATCAGCAAATGCACTGAATGAACTAGCAAAAAGTAACGACAACATTGAGCCATTAACGCTCGATGTAACCAAAGAATCCGACATCAATGCCCTAGCAGATAGTCTGAATGGCCGCCCTATCGACCACTTGATCCTAAATGCAGGCGTGCTTGGTGACGATTGCGCGAAACTCGGTGAAATGACACAATCTAAATGGCTAGAAGTGCTAACCATCAATACCGTTGCTCCTGCTCTACTTATCCAAGCGTTACAAGACAACGTTGCAGCTAGTGAACTCAAAACCATCGTCGGTATCTCAACTCGCGTCGCAAGCCTTGGTGATAACAGCTCAGGCAACATGTACAGCTACCGTACGTCTAAAGCGGCACTGAACCAAATTCTAGTATCAGCAGCGCAAAACCTACGCGAGAAAGAAGTGAAAACGTTGGCGATTCATCCGGGCTGGGTACAAACCGACATGGGTGGCAAAGACGCGACCTTTACCGCCGAGCAAAGTGTGTCTGGCATTATTAATGTTGCGTCAAACTTAACGCTAGAAGAATCTGGCAGCTTCCGAGTATTCGATGGCTCAAGCATTGAGTGGTAATCGATACAAAGAAGCCAACCAGTTTCTTTTGTCATGGCACATTAATTAGCCATTATTTAGTTGAGACTTTAAGACCACACGAGAGAATGAAGGCGCTAACAACACGTTAGTTCTCCAATCCAATTAGCTACACACTCCTTTGTATCTTGTGGTCTTTGACACGCGCGGCCGTCGCCGCGCTTTTTTTTACCAAAGATTCTACGATTCGGAATTAAAACGTTAGTCTTGCTCGCAGGCCAAAGATCAACGCATTTTCCTCGCTTGGATTCCACGCTAAATCACTGACGTACTGAAGATTAGGAGTCAAGGACAGTGCGCCAAATTGCATTCGGTAGTAGACTTCCGCATTGACTATCTCGTCGATCTCCATCGGTAAGTTCGGCTTAGCCCATCCCACGGCCATGCCCAAAGTATTACCATCAAAGCCTAAGTATCCGGTTCCGAAAGTGAACGATGATTCGTACAGTGATTCGTCGCCGTGTGAGACACCCGCTCTGACAAATGGCATCCAATCCCCCATAAGGTAGGTTGCAGAAACATTCACACCATAGTTTTCCGTTTCTTGTTCCTGTTTTCCATCACTGTGCCATAAGGTCATGTGGATGTTCTGAACATAGAAAGCATCTTTCGCCCCTATCCAACCAATTTCCAAAGACTTAAAGTACTGGTTATCACGCACGATCTGGCTCACCCCGTCAAACGGCTCCGTTGAATCGGCGAGCGCATCCGAAAAGCTCACTAAGCCATAAAAATTATCCGAAGTAATATGCCTTAGAGTGAAACCTAAAGTGGACTCATCTGGGATGGGGATCGTACCTACGCCGGTGCTGAATTGGAGGTTTGAAAAGCCAGCGTAAGGATTGCCAAGCGCGTAAGTATCGACATAATCTGTACTGTCGAGGAAACCGACCATCAGTTCGGTATTTTGTTGGTTGAACTCTTGTCGCCAGTACAAATTGGTTAATCGAAGACCAATGTCGCTGAACGCAGGTTGAATGATGCCGTAACCACCTAAATTATCGAATATGTACATCAACGGTACATCATTAGTTAAACGATGTTTGTGATCGACTCGAAGCTGGACTTGCCCAACATTGCCACTCTGATCCTCAAACGCCGTCCAGTTTGCGGTAACACGACCGATACCAGAAACCGCATAGTCGTCTTTGTCTTCCATCGCGGCACCCGAGCCAAGACCGAAAAGAAAGTAATCTCCGTTGATTTTCAAATTGCCGTCGACATACGCTGCACTCACAGGCACCGAACTTAACAAAACACCTAATAATCCAGTGTATTGTAAAGCGCTTGTTTGTTTTTTTGATTTTCTGTTCGAGTGATTATTCTTCTTGTATTTAATTGTCATTTTTAACGTCCTTTAATTGTTTCTATCGTTATTGCTTGACGAAATACTTAAATAAAAAATCCTTCTTCGATGAGAAACTCTCCGACTATTCATTTAAATGGGACATCGAAATTTAAATAGAGATATCCGCACCTTAATGAAAACATCAGGTGTCATTTCAATCCGTAAAACGAATTCAGGTCATATTAGTTGGCTTTTATATTCGAGTATTCGTCATGAATATTGGATTTATCCCGTGAACATGGGGATAACATCAAGTAATGTCAGCAGGTGGATGACCATGACCGCGATACCAAAAAGCAAAGAAGCCCACAGCACAGCACTTCCGCCCTTTACCGTAAAAGTAGGCTCTGCACTCTTATCGTTAGAGTCTTCGCTGTTGTCGTCTGCTTTTCGCTGAGCTCTCAGTTTGACAACCAGAGCCGCTGGAATAATACAGGCCCAGATTGCCGCAGCGAACGCTGCATAGCCGATGGCAATAAGAAACCCAAACGGGAATAGCAAAGAGAGAACCAGTGGAGGGATAAAGGTTACGCACCAAGTTTTGGTTCTACCTTCTTTGGTGTCATCAAATTTGAATAGGTCGGCAAGGAAATCAAATACGCCAAGCCCTACTCCAATAAAGCTTGATAAAATAGCAGCGACAGAGAAGGCACTGATGACTTGTGAGATAAACGTCACTTCAATCACTTTGCTCAGTTGATTCAAAAGCGCATCTGCATTGCCACCCGCTTCAATGACATGGCTGAATTCACCACGAGGTAAATTTCCGTATATTGAGAGCAGCCAAGCGCTATAAACCACAAACGCAATCACCGTTCCGCCAATCAACGCCTTACCCGCTTTACGTTCGCTTTGGTAGTAGTCTCGCAAGGAAGACACCGAGTGATGATAACCAAACGAAGCAAGCGCAATTGGCAACATAGGCGCCACGTAAAGCACGTAGTTCGCGCCCTCGTCACCGGAATTCAACAACACGGACAGGTCGATTTGGCTTGCTAATCCTGAGATCCCAAACACAAACGAGATAACCATGAAAAGGATCAACAATACTGAAATTCGGTCCACCCAACGCGTTGAATGCCAAACGAAAAAAGAAAACACCATCACATACAATAATGAGGTCACTTTGGCATTGACTGAAAACATATCCGCCAATACCAACCCAGCAGAGGTAATGTAGGCGTACAACAGGATACCGCCAACAAAATACACCGCTAAGTTATTGATGATACTGATAGGTTTACCTAACACGGTTTCAGTTACCGTGCTGAACGATGCTTTGTAAGGAAAGGAAGAGTACGCTTCAAGCAGAAGCCAACCGGAGAACGTCATGATGATCATAGTGCCGAATAGAATCAGCAACGCCCACCATGTCCATGCGCCTGATGCTGCGGTAGGCAAGCCAAGCATACCAGCACCAACACAAACACACGCAATAATACAAGCACCACCATAAACAGAGGGAGACTTATTCATACTGATGCTCCTTAATATGGTCAACACACATCTGACCCAGCGGATCAATTCGTGCTTCTGCACAATAACTCCATTTCTTCCAATATAGTGTTTTATCTTTTGGTGTTAATAATTCAACATTGTTTATATTTATCATTACTTTTCCCTTTTTATTTTGCACTATTATATTTAAACGAAAAAATCAAATAGCCCTCCTATTATTGATGAAATTATCTTTAATTTTTTATACCAAGATTAAAGCCAAGTTTTGAAACCCAAAAATCCTTATCGTGAAGATAATTTTCACGACCTCACTTAGAAAACTTATATCTAGTTAATTACCGCCAAGAGCCCTAATAAAATGAATATCGATCCTGCCCACTTCGACAAATAAATCCATGCATTGTGTTTTAAAAGCAGTGCAGCACGTAATCGTGATGCAAGTAGGACACTCAATAAGTCAGCACAGCTAAATACAATGTTGGTGATGATGCCGAGTAGTAACAGCTGAGGCCAAATATCTGACCCAATATCGCGACTTACAAACTGAGGCAAAAAAGCTAAGTAAAATAACGCGGCTTTGGGGTTTAGAACATCTACAATGATGCCATCAACAAAGACCCTCTGGTCAGAATCATGCTGACAACCAGATTGTTGTTTCTCACACCAGACTTGTGTCTGAGCTTTGTAGATTCTGGTAATGCCAAGCCATATCAAGTAGACAGCACCAAGATGTTTCATTGCCTCAAATACCATTGGTGATAGTACGAAAGCGGATGACAAACACACCGCAGATAAGACAACGTGGAAGTACCCTCCCAAATGCAACCCAATAACAGAAAGGATACCCGCTCGCTTACCACAACTTAAGGTTTGCCCCACGCTATAGAGCATTGCTGGCCCAGGCATAAAGGCATAAAGAAATATCAACAAAAGAAAAGCCGTCATTTCTGGCGTTTGGATCATCCGAGACTCCCTTTGGATGCAGAACAAAGATGTACAAATAACTCGTTCAATTCGCTCCGTGATATGCATTCCACAATCATGTTTATTAAGCGCAAAAACCTATGTTAGAAATGCAAGCATCCTCTACCTCGCTCAATAAAGGTAATTAATCATCGTTAAATAAGAATTAATAATTGAAACGTTAGAATGCATGGAACGATAAGTAATCCCCTCAACGACCATGATCTGATTGCGATTACCTAAAATATCTTCACTTTTCAGATTCATTCCTAAACATTAAATAACCATATCTAATTTTTTCATCTTGTTGACTGCAACCAATTGACTGAAATTGTGCGAAGAAATTCTTCATATATATGCCTGAGATCGGTTGGATAATAAAGGGTGACGACATTTAACAAATATGAATAAATAGTCCATTTTTTTGTGGGCAAGATCCCTATAAACAACAATCGAACATGTAAATTAATGATTAATTACTTATATATTTAACATTAAACCAACACCATAAGGGTGAACTTTCATACCATTTATCAGCGTTCAAAACTAAATAATAAAGGTGGAGCCGTATGAGACCTCAACAAATAGACAGCATTGAAGTGCCAATAGGAAACTGCACGCTGAAGCGAACCGAATCCGGCGCTGAGCTCATTCTGGGAAATGGCAAGTCGTTCTCGATTACCATACCTGAGAGTTGCATCTTAGATCGTTTGTGCAAAAGCCCTGGTGACGTTGTCGTGAAGGATGAATTGATTCTTGAAGCTTGGGGAAGTGCGGAGATCATCGGTCCAAATTCGCTGCCAGTCGCGATAACCAACTTAAGGAAGGTGCTAGAAATCGACAATATAAAAATCCTTAATGTGCCCAAGAAAGGCTATCGGATCCAAATACCCAAACAAAATACAGACGTAAAGAATAAAGACAAAGATTCTTTGATTGATGAACCCTCTAATGTTCAAGTCGATGCGTTAGTGACCCATACCGTAGAAAGTTGTCGTTGCGAAAAGCGAAAGTTCTTTCTTTCGATATTCATGATTTTTGTTTGTGTTTATATATTGTTCTTTTGGTGGCTTTCATGGGTGAATTTAGAATGTAAAGAACTTAAAACAGGTCAAATTTGCCATATTGAAGGAGATAATCCACCTTCACTCTTAACTAAAAATAAAACAGGGAATTACTTTTACTCTACTCGTTCTGGCTTAATTGAATTAAACAATGAGGAAAAAGCAAATGATTAATAGAACCGTTATGACACTCGCTCTGCTTTTAACTGTAAGCATTATTCTAACGATTCTTTACTCGTTTATTAATGGAGCAACATGTCGCTATTCCATCAATTTTAAAACCGATGAGAGAGATACTTTTATGACGTGCTATCGAGGCAAGGTTGTTGCCATGCATTCAAAGCAGAGTGAGCATGGAGATTTGTTATCTAAATGGAAGGTGGAGGCAAGGCAATTTAAGCTAGGCGATCAAGTCATTCATTTCATCTACAGTCGAAATCCGATAGTCGATGATCGGTTGGAAGACTCTAATGACCACTTTAACCATGTGACATCAGGGTATCGTGTGCTTTTTTATAACTCTAAACGTCATGGTGACAAAGTGTATTTGTTTAAGAACTTTCCGCGATACAACGTACACGTCGGCACAATCAACGGAAAACTCGATTATTGGGACCAGCAGTAATCTACCCTGCTCTGTTGTGCTAGCGAGATTACTCCAAGTAAGCAGAGAGGCTAGTTTGTCGTGAATACTCCCCTAGGTCGCCAACCTGAAGCATCTTTGATATTTCGCCGTCGAGCATTCCTATTTCTTGGTTGATACGCTCGTTACTCCAACCTAGTTGAACGAGGTTGATGACAAGATCCGCAAAGGCCTCAGAGTCCGTGGTTCCTCGGGCGCCGTTATGTCGGATAGACGAGGACATGCAATTCGGTAGGCAGGTATCAAATACCACGCAGGGCGCATAACCAGGGATAGGTTGTAAAACAGGATGTGACTGTATTAGCTCAAATCGATGAACACCATCAATAATGGTAAACGCTTTTCCTTTGTCGATTTTGTTGACAATGATCGGGGATGTGATGCCATCTATGAGCAAAGAACGTTTCAGCAAATCGCGCTCCGCCGGCTCCATCGTATTGGCTTTATAGCCATTTGCTTTGATTTTGGCGATGGGAAGCAATTTCACGTTACAGACTGGCGGTAGATTCGATGACATTTCATAGACGAGTTGTGTAAACGTATTGTAGAGCGATACCTTCTCCTCGTTGGATAGGCCGCTCTGTTCTTGCTCTGATGAGCTTAACTGTGTTGTTTTCACCATATGGTGCTCCTTTGACAGTGGTGATTGAGAGAGTTTGTGATTGAACGATGGAAGAGATGAATTCGGGACGTGGTACTGCCGCGATATAACGGCTTAAGCTATCTTGCGTTTTCCCAAATTCTTTATGTTATTGCTTTTGAACATTTAAGATTTGCGCACGCCATTGTTCGAAGTGTTCAAACAGCTTTTTTCCGAGTTCTGGATGGTTATCTCGGCGCGAGAGGTAAAAACGCTCTACACAAAAGTAGAGGTTAGAAACCATCACTCCTGAAGCATAAACTTGCTTGCCATCAGGTTTGCACATCCGAACGCAGAGATAACCCGCTGGCCGATTACGCGCATTTTCGATAAGGCAGAACAACACACCTTGGTCGAGAATTTGTGCACAAAACGACTCTGGCGTGTAATAGAGGTTGGTTATCCGAGATTGGCTAAAATCGAGCATCCGACGTGAATTTTCGTCGTCCTTTCCGCTTTCAAGTTTTGAGCTAGATATTGAACTCGATTGAAACATACAATGCCCAGTTAACTGCTCGAAGTTAAGCCGGTTAATAGCTTCAAAATCTGTCGGACTGACTTCACGAACCTTCCACATACACACCTCTTCTTTTATCGGGTTCCGGTGTTCTTTCTTCTGTCATCGTGCTTTTTGTCGACGCACAAAAACGTGATGCTTCAGTTCAGCGAAGATCGGTAATGAGTAAAATTAAATTAGCGTAATTTATGAAAATGTAAGATAGAAATTCGAAGTATTCGGATTGAAACAGAAGATTCGCACTCATATTCTTGGCAAAGTGACATAGAATATTTGCTCTTATTTCGATATCACGAGGGATCGTATGACTCGCTTTACTCCATTGAACGTCGCGAAACACCAACTCAACAATCGTTTGGTTGTGCCACCGATGGCCTCTCAAACCGCGACAACCGATGGCATTGCCACCCAAACCACCATTCAACACTATGACAAACTGGCGCAATCGGGTGCAGGTCTTGTGATGGTGGAATACAGCTTTGTGGATTTTACCGGCCGAAGTGAACCGAACCAGTTAGGTGCACACAGCGATGACTGCATTGAGGGAATGCAAGCGATTGCAAAAGTCATTCATGCACGCGGTGCAAAAGCAGGCTTTCAGATCACCCATTGCGGCGGTAAAGCGCAGTTAGAGGTATGTCCTGATTTAATGGGACCTTCTGGCATAACCGTTCCCGCTTACGATCGCGTGTTGCCACAACCAAAAGCAATGACGTTGGAAAACATGCTTGTTTGGCGTCAGAACTTTATCGACGCTGCGCTTCGTGCGGACAAGGCCGGTTTTGATTTTGTCGAACTGCACTGTGCCCACGGGTATGGCTTGAACCAAGTTCTTTCTCCAGTAACAAACCAACGTGATGATCAATACGGTGGCTCATTAGAAAACCGTACTCGTTTGGTGGTCGAGATCATCGAAGCAATCAAAGCCAATAGCAACATTGGGGTGATGGTGCGCATCCCCGGTCAAGACCTTTACCCAGAAGGATTAACCCAAGAAGACATGGTAGAAGTGTGCCAGTTGCTAATCAAAGCAGGCATAGACATCATTGACGTGTCATCTGGCATTGGTGGTTGGAATCGTCCTAAAGATCGCCGCGGCGAAGGCTATCTGGTATCAGAGTCCACCTTCCTCAAGCAAGCGGACTTGGGTGTTCCTATCATCGGTGTTGGTGGAATTGAAAGCGCTGAGTACATCGACCAAGCCGTAAACAACGGTTGGCTCGATTTGGCAGCTGTTGGGCGTGCCATCTTGAAAGACCCTCTCGCCTTCAATCAACAAATCATGCAGCAAGAAGTCAGCGCATAACCTCCCTATTCAAAAAAACAAATGCCGAAGTGAACTGCATCACCTCGGCATTTTTGTTTTCGTGGTTGTTTCTGTTTTTTGGTTATCTTTACTTTCGTGGTTATATTTACTCACGGTTAAGGCAGAAGACGAATTACCACTTAACGATACCCAACGTCACTTTAACGCCGCCAACGAGCGTTGACCCGCCATAATCTTTTGCAAGACGCAGCAAAGTGTCATGAAAGCCCAAGTTTGGAAATGCCGCTTCCACTTCTGCAATGACTTCTTTACTCAACCCCTTACGAACGCTGCCTTTGGTTGCATCAATCCAGTCTGCTTTTCGGCATGCTTCGATGACTTTCTGGTGCGGCCCTTTATACGGCGAAATCTTATGGTGCCAATGAATCGCACCGCGCAAAGCATCAGGATCTAACCCCCACTCAAAGTGTTCATTATCTGCCAAAGCAACCGCTTCAGAAGGCTCGAGATAAGCCAATTCATGGTCAGTCCACAAACCAATGTCGTGATAAACAAATGCCGTTTCAACTAACTGCTCGTACTGCTCATCATTGCCGAGGAAATGCATCGCATAAGTGATGGTTCGATAAACATGATTACGATAGCCCGGAAAGTCATCTCCGATTTGATCTTTATATTTGGCAAACAGCAATTCGACGCGTGGACGCTCCAATTTGATTTCGATTTGCGACATGTTTAATGGCCCCTTACCTTTCTTATGTCATCGTTAAAGCATAGCACCAGACTTTGTTTGATTATGGTCACTTAGCGCTCTTGTTTCTCACCCTGTGCCAATCTCATCGCTTTGTTCACCGCCACAAGCAATGCTTCATATTCTTCCCCATAAATATTGGCGATAGGCACAACGCTCCCAGTTTGATTCATACGCTCGATATCATTGGTAATGCACGTAATGGGTTTCACACAGTTACGAACCAACCAATAGATTGTTGTCCACGTAAAGACACCAGCAATAAAAAGCAGTGAGATAAGAACTTCTATCGAAATGTTCGGCCTTGATAGCGCAACCGTAGACACAGCAATCGACGTCCAGAAAAGCATATTGCACGTTGCCAACAATGTTACCTTAAAGTTAGTAGAGCGCCTCATTGCAAACTCCATTCATTCAATTGGTTGCTAAATTAGCATTTCGTGGGTTATCAACGGGTTAAAGCGACCGTTATCGTGACCTAAAATTTCTATTTAAGTATTTGTTTTTCTGCGGTTCTGGCTTAATAATCTATACTTCGCTTACCGCATTCTGCTGGAGAAAAATGTGACGCGCTCAAATACACTTCAATTGCTTTTGGTTGAGGACAACTTGGAACTGGCAGAAACCACTGTCGAACACTTTGAGCTTGAAGACATTAGCTGTGATCATGTCTCGAACGGCGTAGCCGCTTTAGAGTTAATAGCCAAAACGCACCACGATGTCGTGATATTGGATTTGAATTTGCCACGCATGTCCGGCATAGAGGTGTGTAAGAAATTACGAGAACAAGGCAGTGATGTCCCTATTATTATGCTGACTGCGCGGGACACATTAGACGACAAAATCGTTGGCTTTGAAGCAGGTGCTGATGACTATCTCACCAAGCCTTTTGCCTTTGAAGAGCTGTTAATGCGCGTCAAAGTGCTCTCTCGACGACGCAGTGGCGAAGTGAACCTTCTGCAGTTGAAAGACTTAAAAATGAACGTGAAAGAGCGCCATGTCATGCGTGGTAGCGATGAACTCAAACTCTCTCCTACTGGCTATCGCATTCTAGAAGTCTTGCTGCGCGCCACTCCAAACCCCATCAGCCGTGAAGACTTAATCCAGAAGGTATGGGGAGATGAACAACCGGACACCAACAGCTTAAAAGTGCACATGTTCAAATTAAGGCACGCACTTGATGATAATTACGAAGAGAAGCTACTCCAAACCATCAAAAACTTTGGGTTTGTCTTGAAGTAACCCCTCAACGGTATTTAGCAAGCGTCAGTCAGTAATCTTACTTCCGGAGTGGTGATGTTTTGGTACATCACTTGGCATTGGAAATTGACGCTTTTCTTATCCAAATCAGAAGTGAAGAAAATATAGATTTGGTTGTTTGGCGTGCTTTTGTCAGTAAACAGATCAGCAGCATTGGGATCTTTTTGAGCCGTAGTTAAAGACACCGCATCAATATTGAGCCAAGCTAAGACTTGCTTGTTCATATCATCGAATGAATCATTACCGTCTACGCGTGGGTAACCATCTCTGAGCGGAACCACAACGCCATTGATGACGATCTCTTGCTCACCTTGATCCAAGCCTTCGACAATGGCACGCGTATGCACCATTTCTAGACCTGCTCGCATTGCCGCCTCAACCGTCTCCATAACCGCAACCTTTGAATCCTTTTGCAGGTTCAGGAATCTCGGTGCAGCAACCACGGCGAGAATACCCAAAATCACGATAGCGATAACGAGTTCAATCAATGTAAAGCCTTTGTTTTTCATGCCTACACTTGTTTTCATGCTAAGAATTGCCCTTTAAACGAACGTCACTTTCACTGCGCGACCATCTTCCAACACTTGTTCTTCATACTGCCAGTAATACTTGTCGCAGATTTTCTTTATGATCAACAAACCCAAACCAAACCCCGTCGTTTCGTGAGTCAGGTCTTTTTGTTTATCTCGATTGATCACTTGTACTTCTAACCCTTGCTGCTTGATGATGACCTCACCTTCATTGGTGTGCTGAAAGGCATTGCGCACAAGATTGGTAATCACGATTTTGCACATTCCTTCTAAGTGCAAACATTCAAAGCTATCGACCGAGGTTTCAACCTCTACCTTCTTTCCAGATAACAAGTATCGTTGCTCGTTCACGACCTGCTCGGTTAATACACCCAAACTGGTCATTGTCTCTCTGAGTTCTGTCGACTTTTCGTGGTTGAGCCATAACAAACTGTCACATAAATCGGACATGGCTAAGCTGTTGTTTTCGATTCGCTGTAGATTCTTCAGTAAACGCTCTTTAGGCATATCACTGGCGATCATCTTTTTCATCAGTTCCGAATTAGAGCGAATAACCGCAATTGGCGTTCTTAGCTCATGGCTGGCATAACGAATGAAATCTTGCTCTTTACGGACACTTTTTCGGACCGCCGACACCGAGGAGTTGATAACTCGCGCCATCATGTTGAGCTCAGAAAACTTAAAGTCGGGAACCTTGGATAAATCGTCTTTCTCTCGAATATTGATTGCCCAGTTTTTCAGCTCTTCAACCGGTTTGGTGATTCTCTTGATGATGGTAAATACCCCAACCAAAAAGAAGATCAGCAGTACAGTGACAAACACAACGATGTAATCTAACTGAGGTAATAAGTTGATATTTAGCGTGTCGGCGAAATCATCAAAGGCGTTTTTGTTGATTTTGACTGCGACAAATTTGGTTTGAGCATCCACTTCACTTTTGATCAACAGATAGATAAAGCGGTTGGCGTTTCTCCCTGCGCGATACTCAGTCTCTGTCGCTTTAAATAACTTCCCTACCGCGAGTTCTTTCTCAACAAACTTGAGTTGAAATGCCAAGGGTAAATCATCCCAGTTGGCCGTGATGATAAAAGGCGGATTGATGATGGGTTTGCCTGCTTGCGGATCTTCCGTTTCTGCTTTCACCAACATGACACCTTTGGTCACAAGATCGATACCAGTATAGAGGTTATAGGTGCTGTAAGAGCCCGCAACAACGGCAAGGATTAACCCTAACACCGCAGAGACGGTGATGACGTACACTCTAAGACTGTCTTTGATCTTCACTGATGATTTCCTATTGATGCCGCGACTCGGACTTTAGCACATAGCCAAAGTTAGGAAGCGTATGAATAAGCTTGGTGTTTTGCCCCTTATCCACCGCCTGACGCAGCTTAAACATGTGAACTTTCAAGCTGTTACTCTCTGGTGACGCATCGCCCCAGACCAATCGCATTATCTTACTTCGACTTACTGGTGAAGGACTAGCGCTCATCATCACTTTTAAAATATTGTAGCAAGTCGGTGATAACGTAAGAGCGATTCCCGCCCGATAAACTTGCCTCTGGGTGGTATCTAACACTAAATCGTCCACCACTAAGCGCTCTGGCGTACTGCTACTTCGCTTCAACAGTGCAAGAACACGGGCCATTAACTCTTCTAGCGCGAAGGGCTTTACCATGTAGTCATCCGCGCCAGCACTGAACCCTTTAAGCTTGTCGCTGAGTTCACTTCTTGCGGTGAGCATCAGCACGGGTAAATCGATGCCATCAGCTCGAAGGATTTCACAGACTTTGATGCCGGATAAATGAGGCAAATTCACATCCAATATCACCAGATCGTATTCATCCGATCGTGCCAACTGTAATGCCATTACCCCATTGGCTGCATGGTCGCTGTGAATACCATGCATCTCCAGATATTCCATAATGGTTTTTGCTAGTTCAACATTGTCGTCCACCAGCAGAACATGTTTGTGCGTGACTTCCATTTACGTTTCGCTCGTTATTAACAATCTTCAGTTTCCAGTGTTGTAATACTGTGCCCTGTTCTACTTGCCGTTGCTGGCGTGTAGTGGATTCGGCAACGCAGTGTATCGAGTTCACTCCAATCGCCATAAAACTGTGGGAAGATCCAAAAGCCGCCGTCGTAATCCGTTTCAAAGTTGAGTTTGTCTTCACCGTGCAAATCATCGTTAAGTGGAGAAACGTCAACATTCACCAAAGCTTTGAACTGTGACAGCGCTTGATTCGGAAAGACATCAAACCATGGATAATTATCAGCATTGGTTAAACGAATTTGCTGACCATCAATGACCATACAGCGCATTTGCTTGTGGTAATCACAAGGTTGAATCTCAGTAGACGGTATTTCTGACTTGGCAGAAAACATAGCAAACGAGGACTCAATAGCACCTTTGGTCGCTTGCAGTGTTGCGATTCTCGCGTCGGATTGTAATCCCATAAACTTAGGAGCCGCTGTCACCGCTAACACACCTAAAATCACAATCACCACGATCATTTCAATGAGAGTAAAACCTTTGTTTTTCATTTAAAACTCCTAACATTTACAACATCCCTGTTAGAAAGTTTTAGATAACGTAATCCACACTTAATTGGCGCTTAAAGCGTCGTTTTGCCGAGTACATGTTCTTGTCAGCTAACTCAATCGCAGCATCAATATCGTGATTCACGACTTTTGATAAGCCGTACGCGAATGACAAATCAAAACCTTTTTCTGCAAAGTAACGCGCCATTTTCGCGTTTAGTGCGTTCAATCGATTTTCAATGTCTTCGTATGCTGAAGAGTCAAAGACAATCACAAATTCATCGCCACCGTAGCGAATCACCACGTCTTTTTCGCGCAGCGATGAACGTAATAAACACGCGAAATCCACCAAACAATTATCACCAATACGATGGCCGTAGTTGTCGTTTATCGCTTTAAAGCCATTCATATCAAGAAAAGCCACGATGCGATTATCGTAAGACGCTAGGTGGTACTTTAAGAACGAACGGGTATAACACTTGGTCAACTCATCCTTGGTTACATCCATTAGTCCAGTATTCGACGGACAAACGGTCGCAATGATGAATTTCTTGCCGTTGTAGACCATCTTTTCGCGAATCGTGTCGTACTCAATGCCCTCGAAAAACTCTTTGTCTTTGTGGAACATAAGATGCTCGTCTTGCAGCAAGTTCTTATCTTTCTCTAAGCACAAACGGTAGCTTTCGTTTTCGTGGATGATCTCTTGCGGTTTCACACCAACAATACTGGTTCCGACCAACTCTCGGTGTGCCGCGTTATCAAAAATCACCACACCTTGCTCGTTTCTCATGATGACCAGCTTTTCAGCTGAATCGAGCATCGACACAACGCCATTCGCAATAATCGATGTATTATTGAAATAGATGTCTCTTAGGTTGCTTAGAGTCGTTTTCACATCTTCGTTGTGCACGACGCCCAAGATGTCATGGTCTTCAATAAAGCGATTCACTTCTTCGCTCTGTACATCTTCAATATTGTTTTCAATCAGAAAGTTATAAAGCTTGTAATCTAAATCCAAGCTCATTCGTAGCAGTGCTTCTACGGGGGCATCTTGTTCAAGGTTGGAAAAGCAATCTAGCTCAACAATCTCCTCTAGCGGCATTGCTGGATAGAAGTAGAAGCCTTGAATCGTTGGCTTTTCAGCAAACAATTCGATCAGTTCTTTTTGACGCTTGTTCTCAACACCTTCAAAAACAACTTTGTGTGTACATAGCGTTTTGATCTTTGAGTACAAAAACGACAGGTGCTTAAATTTGCTGTAGTTTTTCTCAATGTCATGAACCAACGAACGGTCAAATTTGACTTCATCCGCGCCGATAGTAAGCGCCAAATCCGCTCTTGCGAAATCTTTACCGAAATCATCAATAGACAGCTTGATGCCGTTGTCTTTTAGCAGCGCAACATGACTAAGAAATTCGTCACTCAGCTCAACACCTTGATGCTCAACCAACTCTAAAGAAACGTTCTTTCCTTTTAGCTGCTTGATCGCACTGAAGACAAAGTAGTCATTCAAAACACTGGTTGGGTAGATATTGATAGACACCGGAATTTGAATGTCAAACTTCGCAATGTCTTCCAAACAACGCTTCATCACAGCTAGATCAAGCGCCATGTTGTCTTCCACTTCGGCGAAAAATTCAGGCAGTGTTTTTTCAACATCGACTGGTCGTAACAAAGCTTCAAGACCAACGATTACGCCATCTTTTAGTTTTGGTTGGTACAACAAGTTGAAATCTGACATTAAGAGACCTTTATAAGTGTTTTTATTGAGTTGGTATTCACGTAGTTCGCTGATCAACACGTTTAATGACACTCGCCTCTACTTCCTGTTAATCATTAACAAGGTTAAATTCCATCTCAAAGCCAATGCTTTAAGAGGCACAGTGTGTGATATGAGTCATATCTTAAATTTCTCATGGTTAACGCTAAGTTAACGCCAGCCCCCGTTTTAATGATTAATTTTTATCGTCACCATAACGGTATGTTTTAAGAGACTTTTAGGGGAGCTTTTTGAGGGAATACGCACAACTTTTGAGCACAAAAAAGCCACTTTAAAAAGTGGCTCTAAGAATCATTTTGTTAACCCACTGCACTCTGCCGGATCTTTGATAACCACGGCTGTTGCTGCACTAATCGCACCAGCTTGTGTGTACTTGATGCAAGTTTTGTCATAACCCGCAATGCCGAAGTGAATTGAAGCGCTGCCAGGGATTTCTTTGTGTGCCCAGTCTTCTCTCAGCCCTTGCACCACAATAGATAGGTCATTCAAGGTCGCTTTTGGGTATCCGTAGGCGATAGCCAAATCAAGCGTACCTGTGCCATCAGTATCTAGATTAGCCTCTTTTGCGCGTTCTACACCCATCAACGCCGCTTTGCCGTAAACAATGCCCATCGCACCATTCATCGCCCCTCTTAACCCAGCAATTGCCGCGTTTCTCGCATCATCTTGCAAATTCAAGAATCGAGGCGCTGCCGTCACAGATAAAATACCTAAGATGACAATGACCACGACCAACTCAATTAAGGTAAAACCTTTCGCCTTCATTTTTTATTTCCCAACTACAAACGAGAGAAAAATCACGATGACAAGAGGCAGAAGCCCTGACTCTCCACCGGTTGACGGCGAATATACGACGAGGAAAGTTAACGCAGGGTTAACTCAAAACGGGCAGAAAAAATAAAGTTTAGGCAATCGATTAGCGCGCACAAAAATAATGTGATTAAGAGGAAGATTTAAGCAGTATCACAAGCAAAAAGTTACGATTTCGAAGCCATTACTACCGTAAAGCAATTGCGCTCCCCTTGATGTGATACAGAAAACCCATTTGTCATTTGAGCTATGAGCATCAAACCTCGTCCTGAAGGCATCCAACTCTCTTCATCGAATAGATTTGGCGTCTCAATTTGCTTTGAGGTGTAACTTTGGAAGGTTTCATCAGAAATGCGGTTGCCATAATCAAATACACGCACTTCTATGTTGTGCTGCTCACCTTGTGTTAGTTCGCATTCTAACTCAACCGTTTTTCCTGTTTGCCCTTGATAGGCATGAATGAAAGCATTGTTCATCAACTCAACCACGCACAACTCTAGAGTTTGCGCGACATGAGAAGAAACCGAATGTTGTTGAAGGAACTCAACCACTTCGAGACTCGCTTGGCGTGAAACTTCTAAAGACGCTTGGTAGGATTTCTGGAATAGCGAACTTGTCGACTTAACGGTTTGCGATTGTGCACAGCCCAACCATTGCACTTTCAACAAGCTCACATCATCGTCGATTTCTGGTTTTCCTTGCCAGTTTTGCACTTGCTCCAAAACGGCATTGGTTTGTGCCTTTTCTGGCATCACTTTACTCTCCTCGATGTTGGATAGCAGTCGGTCAATACCGTAAAGCTCCTCGCCTTGCTTGGCTTCCAATAAGCCATCGGAGAAGAACCAGAGCGCGTCATTGGGCTTGAGTTGGATACTTCCACCTTGGTACATCATCGGCTCCAATGCCCCGACGATGAAGTTGTTGTCACCAACAAGTTCCAAGCAGTTGTGTTCCGTCTGTTGCCAAACGAATTTAGGGTGGCCTGCAGTGCAATAATTCAGTTCACCAGTTTCGGTGTTCAACACGGCATATTCGATAGTGAAATAGAGTTTGCTGTTTTGCGTTTGCTGGTAGCGTCGATTAAGCCTTTCAATCACAGCAGCAGGCTCACTGATGCGGTACTCGTTGTCGCTCCAGTCTAACGTTATCGACTCCGATTTGTTACGTTGTGACAAAGTTTGTTGAATCGAGAATGCCATTAACGCCGAAGAAATACCGTGCCCGGAAACATCGAAGACATAAAACGCAACGTGGGACTCATCGAGCTCGACATAGCCCAACATATCCCCACCGATCTTGGTACAAGGAACATAAGTGAAGCTAAATTGTGCCGTGTGAATCTGTTCTTCAACGGGCAACAGTTGTTCCATTAACTCTCCGGCAGAATCCAAATCCTGCTGAATGGTCTGATACGCTAAATCGAGCTCTTGGTTTTTTGTCGTGAGCGTGTTGTGCAGTTCTAAGGTACGAAAGCCCGCACGGATACGCGCTTGTAGTTCCTCTACAGACGTCTTCTTGTCGACAAAGTCATCGGCGCCTGCATCCATGCCTTTGATGATGGATTCTTGATCGTTACGGGAAGAGAGAAGCACAAAGAAGATATAACGAGAAAACGCCGACGATTTAAGCTCACGGCAAAGCTCAATGCCACTGATGCCCGGCATCATCAAATCACTGAGGACAAACTGAATGTCAGTTCGGTGAGTCAGCACTTCTAACGCAGACTCACCATCTTCAACGGCAATGACCTCGTACCCTTGCTTTTGCAATGCACTGGTCATGTAGAGCAGGACCGTTTTGCTGTCGTCGACCAACAATATGGACTTCATACCTCTCCTTGCCTGTTTGTTCTATTGCAGTACGCTACTCATGGATTGGGCATCTCTGAAACGGCTGTAATCTTCCGCTAAAAGTTGATGTTGATAACGAGTGTAAGACAACGCCTCATTCGAGATGACGATTTGGTTTTCTTTTTCCATCAATTGCCCACGCAGCAACTCGATTTGTTGATGCTGCTGACTGTGGTTTTGATACATGGCAACGAGTCCGCACACAGACGCTACGAGCAACGTACACAACACGCCATTGATGGTTTTACTTCGAACACGCATAACCTCTCCTTGTCGCTTGGTGTCCTTCATTACTTGGTGAAGTCCAATAATGATTGGGACGTCTACAAACTAAGAACTCAAGGTTCCAAAACGCCGTGAGAGCCAATTGATGTTGTTTCATTAACAGAGTTAATTATAGGAGAAAGGCAGAAAAAGAAGAGAAAACCTGAACAAATTGAAGATCTTTGCGCTTAAAACGACAAAAAGCAGCAAGTCTACAAAAGCCTTGCTGCTTAGAAAAATCACGCTAGAAGTTAGCCTTGAAACGCTTCACGCACCGATACTTGTTCAAACCAACGTGCAATATTTGGGTAGGTTTCGCACACTTCAATACTCAAACCATTTACGGCAAAACCAACAAAAATGTAGCCGGTAATGTCTACGATGGTGAAGTTGTCCGTGGCGATGTGCTCGCTTTCTGATAGGCGCTTGTCAAGAATTGGTAGGAATTCTAATACGCGAGATTTCGACTCGTCACCCCACGCAGCTACGCAGTTTTCACGGTCTTTGTAAATTGCTGTGATATTGCGAAACGCCTGAAAAGCCGTGTACAAACCTTGGAATTCGACAACGCGATGCCACATTTCCACCTGAGCACGTTCGAGCTGGTTAGCACCAAACAGCGCCAGATCATTTTCAAACGCTTCATCTAGGTAGCGACAAATCGCCACGCTTTCACAAATCGTCGTGCCGTCATCCAGTTCCAGTAGAGGCACTTTGCCGTTCACGCTTTTCGATTTAAACGGTTCAGATAGGTTATCGCCCTCACGAACGTTCAGCGCAATTCGCTCAACCTCGCCACCGATTTCCTTTAGAAAAATGCTAACTCGCTTACAACTTGGAGTCATTGCGGTTTCATACAGCTTCATTTCACATCCTTTTATCTTTTTCTAACCGATTGGTTAGGATATACTGTAGCCAGTTTATAAACGATCAGTCAAGAACTTCACTATCAAAAATTTTCAAACAGTTGTGGGTCTGTTTGCTGAGCGAGATTTTTGATGCCGTTTGTGAGTTCACATGAATTTGGAGGCTGATACCCAAGAATAGATGGGTATTCATCATATTGGTTCAGTTCGAACGCTAGAGGTTCTCTGTGCCATCCCTCCAAAGCAATTTAATTACCCGATAAGCAGACCCAGGCAGGTAATTTATGGCAAGAAAAGCCAACTTCGACCGAGATGAAAAGCTTCTCGTGGCTATGGATGTGTTTTGGCGCAAGGGCTTTGCGAATACGTCTATCTCGGATCTCACCGACGAACTGAACATCAACCGCTTCAGTCTTTATAACACCTATGGTGACAAGCAACAGCTCTACTACGAAGCGCTCGATACTTACTTAAAAAAGGTCTCGCTACCGTCACTCAATGATTTGGAAAAAGACGATGCGTCTTTACCGGAGTTGGAATCGTTCCTCAAATCCTTTGCTGAGCTGCAGCGCAAACGCAACTGTGGATGTTTTATTCAAAATGCGTTGATTGAGCATGCAGGTGAAGACGATGACGTACTGCGTAAAGGGCATTTCTTATTTGACCATCTTATCGACATCATTGCGGATGCGCTGACCAATGCGCAAAAAGAAACCTTAGTGCCGAAAACGTTGAAACCAGAAGAGCTCGCTCGTTTTGTTCTCAACAACATGCAAGGTATGCGCGTACTTGGCAAAGCCAAACGCTATGCCGACTTGGATACCGCGCTTTCCTGCTTGCTGGTTTTGATTAGGAAATAACATGTCGATTGAAGTGATAGCAGTACGTCTTACCAAAGGCATGGACTTAAAGCTGAGCCTAGCGAAATTGGTCGAGCAGCATGGTATCAAAGCAGGCTCGATTGCCTCATGCGTTGGTTGTATCTCTGACCTCAACCTTCGTTTGGCAGGTGCAGAGAGTACGTTAACCAAACAAGAGCCATTTGAAATCGTCTCTGTGATGGGAACGCTAACGCCTGAACATCAACACGTTCATATCTCGGTGTCTGATCGTGAAGGACGAGTTTGGGGTGGGCATTTGTTGGAAGGCACAGTGATTGATACTACCGCAGAATTGATCATCCATTCTTACTCAGAACTTGAGTTCACTAGAGCGATGGACGACTCGACTGGCTATACCGAACTACAAGTGAATCCTTCCAAATAGTAAAAAGCTCCAGAGCCATACTGGCTGTCTCTGGAGCTTTATTCGCTCATCTCTTACGCTAAGAATTTACTCATATCGAGCAAGCTAGTTTCGAGGGTCATTCTTCGACTAAGTAACAAACCTGATTATCGTCGACTATTACTTGCCACGTTTTTAGACAGTGCGCATCGTCTTCCAAACATTGCCCACTCTTTAAACTGAAGTGCTGTTTATACAGTGGTGATGCAACACACATCTCACCATCGATATCACCGACAATCCCTCGACTCATCACATAAGCCTTACCAATTGGGTCCCAATCTTGAACGGCATAAACACCACTATCAGGAATGTAGAATAACGCGACATGCTCACCTTCAATCAATACAGTGGCACCGATAAACGGCATCAAGTCATCAAGCTGACACACTTTCACTTTGGTTAACGCTGCCATTTACACCTCCTGTTTCACTGGAATACGCTGACCGCGCACACGTTGGTACGGCAAGACTTTGCTGCCCGACGTGCTGTTCAAGAAAGGACGGAAGCGTTGCAATTTTTGAGGATTATCCAACGTACTCTTCCACTCACATTGATAGGTATCTACGACTCGTGCCATTTGTTCATCCAAAGAATCACATAGATTCAGAGAGTCATCCAAAATCACTTGTTTAAGGTAATCTAGGCCCCCTTCCATGTTCTCCATCCACACAGACGTGCGCTGCAAGCGATCTGCGGTGCTGACGTAGAACATCAATACTCGGTCGATCATGGTGATCAACTCTGATTTGGATAAGTCGGATGCAAACAAATCTGCGTGTCTTGGTCTCATGCCGCCATTACCACAAACGTATAGATTCCAGCCGTTTTCAGTAGCGATCACCCCAATATCTTTACTTTGCGCTTCTGCACACTCGCGAGTACAGCCCGATACGGCAAACTTAAGCTTATGGGGCGCTCGCAATCCTTTGTAGCGGTTCTCTAACTCAATGGCTAATCCAACCGAATCATCAACACCATAACGACACCAAGTAGAACCCACGCAAGATTTCACGGTGCGCACCGATTTGCCGTAGGCGTGCCCTGTTTCAAAACCAGCATCAATTAAGGTTTGCCAGATTTCTGGGAGTTGCTCTAACTGCGCACCAAATAAATCCACGCGCTGACCGCCAGTGATTTTGGTGTACAGATCGTATTGCTGAGCAACTTCGCCTAGCACGATGAGTTTATCTGGTGTGATTTCACCGCCCGGAACACGAGGCACTATCGAGTAAGAGCCATCTTTTTGCAGGTTAGCCATAAAGGCATCATTAGAATCTTGCAGAGATTGATGCTGCGGCTCCATGATGTGTTCATTCCACAAAGAAGCAAACACAGATGCCGCTGTAGGCTTACAAATATCACACCCATGCCCTTTGCCATGCAGTGCAATTAAGGTGTCGAAGTCTTTGATTTGTTCCACTTGGCAAACATGGAACATCTCTTGGCGACTGAGCTCAAAGTGCTCACAAAGGTGGTTGTTAACCTCTACCCCCATGGCTGCCAATTGAGTATCCAATACCGACTTCACCATATTGCTACACCCACCACAGCCAGTACCGGCTTTGGTGTTGGCTTTAAGGTCCGTCAGGTTGGTGGTGCCAGCTTGTATCTCGGCAACTAAGTCACCTTTTGTGACGTTGTGACAAGAACAGATAATGGCGCTGTCTGGCATATCTCCATCAAGCATTCCGGTATCAAACAGCAGGTTCGCCGCGTGATCTGGCAGGACCGTTTTGTTCAAATAACACTGCAAAAGCGCATCGTAGTCACTGTTGTCACCGACGAGAATCGCACCAAGTAATTGGGTACCACTCGCATCAACCACCAACTTTTTGTATATGCCTGCAACCGCATCTTGCAAGACCATTTCTTGTGCGCCTTCGGTTTGCATTTGTGCATCGCCGATAGACGCCACATCCACCCCAAGCAGCTTGAGTTTGGTGCTCATGTCTGCACCTTTAAAACCTTCGCTTGGCATTCCAGTCAGGACATCGGCAGTGGTTCTCGCCATGGTGTAACCGGGTGCGACTAAACCAAATATCTTCTGCTCCCAAAGGGCACATTCGCCAATCGCATAAATGTTCTCATCGCTGGTTTGGCATTGGTTGTTAATCACAATGCCGCCTCGCTCGCCTATTTCTAGCTCAGCCAGCCTTGCCAACTCATCTTGAGGACGAATGCCTGCGGAGAAGACAATCACATCCACTTCGAGAGGATCTTTGTCTTTAAACACCATACGATGCTTAGCCGTTTCACCATCGCAGATTCGCTCCGTACCCGTTGAGGTGTGAACGGTTAGCCCTAGCGCTTCAATCTTCTCTTTTAACACTAAACCAGCACCATCATCTAACTGTACGGGCATCAGGCGGGGTGCAAACTCAATGACGTGAGTTTCTAGCCCCAATAGTTTGAGTGCGTTTGCGGCTTCTAAACCCAACAAGCCACCGCCAATCACTGCGCCTGTTCTTGCGCCTTCACATGCCTTTTTGATTTGTGAAAGGTCATCAAGCGTGCGGTAGACAAACACGTTGTCTCGGTCTTTACCTTCAATTGGCGGCACAAACGGGTAAGAACCGGTCGCGAGCACAAGTTGGTCGTAACCCAGCACATCTTCACCATCAAGCAGAATGCGCTTTTGCTCTCTGTCGATGCCTGTTACTTGGCTGCCAAGTACGAGTTGGATGCCATGCATGTCGTACCATTCTTGGGTACTCAGCATCAAATCATCATGAGAGTTACCCGCAAATAAAGAAGAAAGTTGTACACGGTCATATGCGATAAAACGCTCTGCACCAATCACGGTAATTCGGTGCTCCAAATGCGCGTTTTTCTGCACTAATTGCTCGACAAGGTGTTGCCCGACCATACCGTTACCTACCACAACGATGTGGCTCAATGCGTTCTTTACTGGGATCGTTAAAGGACTGTTCATCGCTGCCTCCTTATGCCGTTTGCGCTGCGGTTTTGGGTTTGTCTTCTTTCGAAGCAGGAATCTCGACTTTGGATTGCTTCTCGTAAAGGAACTTCAGCACCGCTTGTCGACACTTCTGATACTGCGCATCATCCGCCAGTGCGACACGCTCACGAGGGCGAGGTAGATTCACTTCTAACACTTCACCAATGGTTGCTGCCGGTCCGTTAGTCATCATCACGATTTTGTCAGATAACAACACCGCTTCATCCACGTCATGGGTAATCATGATGACGGTGTTGTTTAGCTCGGCTTGAATCTTCATCAGTGCATCCTGTAAATGCGCGCGTGTTAGCGCATCCAACGCGCCAAATGGTTCATCCATCAGCAGAACCTTTGGTTGAAGTGCCAGTGCTCTCGCGATGCCGACTCGCTGCTTCATACCACCCGAGATTTCATCGGGCTTTTTGTGCGCGGCATGCTGCATTTGAATCAACTCCAAATAGTGGTTCACTTGTTCCTGAACCCACGCTTTGCCCTTTTTGCCGGCAATTTGTTTTACTGCGAGCTCAACGTTTTGATACACGGTTAACCAAGGCAATAATGAATGGTTTTGGAACACTACTGCGCGGTCAGGTCCCGGTCCAGCTACTTCTCGTCCATCGACGATCACGCCGCCGTCTGTTGGCATGTGCAGCCCTGCGACTAAGTTCAATACCGTTGATTTACCGCACCCAGAGTGGCCAATCAGCGATACAAACTCACCTTTATTGATTTGTAAATCAACGTTCTTAAGCGCGATGAACTCGCCATCTGGCGTTGGGAATCGCATCCCTAAACGCGTTAGATCTAATAATGCTTTTTCCATGATCTTTTCCCTTATCTCAACGCTTGTTGTTTATTCCAAGACAACCACTTTTGAAGTTGCAGCATGCCTCTATCGAGCATCAAACCGATAAAGCCGATTGTGATGACGGCGACCATGATGCGACCCAATGATGCCGAGCTGCCGTTTTGGAATTCGTCCCAAACGAACTTGCCTAACCCCGGGTTCTGAGCGAGCATTTCTGCCGCAATCAACACCATCCAAGCGATACCTAAAGAGAGACGTAAACCTGTGAAGATCATTGGAATGGCAGAAGGTAAAACGATAGTGCGAATGTGCTGCCACCACGAAAGTTGGAGCACTTTGCTCACGTTGATTAAGTCTTTATCAACGCTCGTTACGCCCACTGCGGTGTTAATCAGCGTCGGCCATAAGCTACACAGCGCCACAGTGATCAGTGAGTTGATGAACGACTTAGCAAACATCGGATCATCACTCACATAAGTAGCACTCACCACCATAGTGACGATAGGCAGCCAAGCCAAAGGTGATACGGGCTTGAGCAATTGAATGATTGGGTTGAACGCTTGATACAGTCCTTGATTCAGACCAAGCACGATGCCAAGTGGAATCGCAATGACAGTCGCCAATAGAAAGCCGGCAGTTACAGTCACTAAGCTTGTCACGATTTGGTCGAAGAACGTCGGTTTACCTGTGTAAGGACGAATCTTCACTTCCGCATCCGGATTCTTGACTAACTTCGCAGCATTGCGTTTTTCCTGACGTTCGATAAACGCTTGTTCCTTTTCTCGCTCTTGCCAATGGTCATCGACAAGGTTGCTGAACTGCTGAAAAGTTTGCACAGGCCCCGGTAGCGTACCTAATGAGGTTTGCACTTCTCTCGCTGCTAAGTGCCACATTGCCAAAAAGATCAGCAAACCAATGACGGGCAAAAGTACCAACCGACTTCGGTTCACTACCTGCTTAGCAGGAAAAAGGGAAATGACATTACTAGACATACTCACTCCTAAGAAATTTACATCCTTGTTGCCACAAGCGAATCCCCTCGCCTGTGGCGTTTATCGTTATGGTTAAACCTTGTCTTTTCCTTTAAGCCCGATAGAGAACTTCTCTAGATATTTATTTGGCTCGCGACCGTCATAAACGATGTTGTCAATAAAGTGTGTTTGCGGTGCACGGAAACCATCTTCAGCACTGAAATCTGGGAAGTCTTTTTTGCTCAACACACCATCTTCAATTAGCGCTTGAGCTGCTTGTTGGTAGATATCTGGACGGTAAACCTCTTTTGCCACATCCATGTACCAATCATCGGATTTCTCGCTTGAGATCTGTCCCCAGCGACGCATTTGGGTCAGGTACCAAATCGCATCGCTGTAATACGGATACGTGGCGTTATGACGGAAGAACACGTTGAAGTCTGGCACGTCTCGTTTGTCACCTTTCTCGTATTCAAATGTGCCCGTCATTGAGTTAGCGATAACTTCGGCATCAGCTCCAACATATTCGCTTTTTGATAGCATCTTCACAGCTTCTTGGCGGTTGGCATTATCGTTTTCATCCAACCAATGTGCCGCTCGAATCAAGGCTTTCACTACGCGAATGTGTGTGTTTGGATACTTCTCAGCCCAAGCTTTGGAAACACCAAACACTTTCTCTGGGTTGTTCTTCCAGATCTCGTAATCGGTCACGACTGGCGTACCAATACCTTTGAATACGGCTTGTTGGTTCCATGGTTCGCCTACGCAGTACCCTTTGATCGTGCCCGCTTCCATTGTGGCTGGCATTTGTGGTGGCGGTGTAACACTCAAAAGAACGTCAGCATCCAACTGGCCACTGTTATCGCCTGAGTCTGGTGCATAAAAGCCTGGATGAATCCCACCTGCCGCTAACCAGTATCGCAACTCATAGTTGTGTGTCGATACAGGGAACACCATGCCCATGTTGAACGGTTTGCCTTTATCCAGATAGCTGTCGACCACAGGCTTCAGCGCATCCGCTTTGATTGGGTGAACTGGTTTGCCATCTGGTTGTTTTGAAATGTACTGCTTCATCTGCTCCCAAGTATCATTGGAAACCGTAATTGCGTTGCCGTTCAAATCCATACTGAACGCGGTAATCACTTCTGCTTTTGTGCCGACACCAATCGTTGCGCCCAATGGCTGACCAGCAAGCATGTGCGCGCCAGCAAGCTCACCGTCGATGACTCGGTCTAATAGCACCTTCCAGTTTGCTTGTGCTTCTAAAGTGACGTACAAGCCTTCGTCTTCAAAAAAGCCTTTCTCATAAGCAACCGCCAGCGGTGCCATATCGGTTAACTTAATAAAACCAAACTTCAGGTCTTCAATTTCTGGCTCACCCAACTCTGCCTTTACGCTGACCGTGGTGAATACCGATAACGAAATTGCTGACACTTTCAGCATCGAACTCCATTTCATTGGTTTGCTCCCATAAAAAAAGCGCCACTACTCCGAAGAGCAGTAGCGCCGTTGCTAAGTCTACAATTACCGCCGTTGATAATTGAGATAAGCGATTCAACAATAAACCCAATTCTTCTAATCCAATTACTGTGCCAACTTATTTTTCACAGTAAATACAATAAATTAGTATATCTTGCCGTTTGTTATTTCCTGTTATTGCTTGCTGATAGTGCAACACGCACCACGTTAGAAAATGCACCCTAACCCCAAAGTGGTAGAGCAACTAATCCAACACTTCCAAAGTAGTTATCAAATTCTTGGCAACTTGTGCGAGCGTTTGGCTGGATTGCATAGCTGAATTTCTAAGCGCTTTGTAAGCCTGTTCTTCATCAACGCTGTGCATCTTCATCAGCAGACCTTTGGCTTTTTCCACCAGCTTGCGCTCTTCAATCTTGTGGGTCAGCGATTCAATTTCCGATTGCATACTTTCGAATTTCGTTCTCACTAATGTCGCATGTTCAATCCAAGGTTGAAGTGCAAACTCACTATCATGCGGCATGAGCACATAGTCCATTTTTTCTGATAACCGATTGATATCATGGGATGATAATTGCTTTAAGACGATAAGAAGTGGTGCCGATTTTCTGCGGCAGAAATCGACGATCAAACGCAGTTCCGCGGTTGGTTGCTGCCATCC
Organism: Vibrio sp. HENC-03; assembly: GCF_000305755.2. Taxonomy (NCBI): domain Bacteria; kingdom Pseudomonadati; phylum Pseudomonadota; class Gammaproteobacteria; order Vibrionales; family Vibrionaceae; genus Vibrio; species Vibrio sp. HENC-03. The sequence continues at coordinate 202,633 of NZ_JH976064.1, forward strand.
AACCACAACGCTTGCTGACGGTTCTCGCTGCATAAGCGTTTCTAGTTGTGCCAATTGGCAACCCATGATGTTGTCGTAATCTTTGCTCAATAAGCCGGACAATCGAGCCTGCTCTTGGAGGCTATCGCAGCATACTATGATGGGTGTTTTTGACGTTGATTGAGTCATGCACATTCCTTGTTTATATCTCACTCACTAAGAGAGACATAACAAGGAATGTGCCAACTAAGGTTGAAGCGTTTTAACTAGAGGCGAGATGTTCTTTAAAGAAGCCGAGTGTACGTTCCCAAGCGAGCGCTGCCTCTTCCGGTGCGTAGCGTGCCGTTGAGTCGTTATGGAAACCGTGGTTGACGTTTTCATACATCAACGCTTGATACTGCGCGTCGGTCGCGATCAATTGCTGCTCATAAGCAGGCCATGTGTCGTTAACACGCTTATCGAGCCCTGCAAAGTGAATCATCAACGGTCCTTTGACTTGCTTTTGGATCTCTTGCGCCGCTGGCGTTCCATAGAAAGGCACACCTGCATCGAGCTCTTCTGGCATTACCGCTGCAAGCATGTTGACAATGTATCCACCGAAGCAGAATCCAACCGCGCCCAATTTACCGTTGCCACCCTCGTATTGTTTGAGGAAGTTAGCCGCTGCAATAAAGTCTTGTTCGATCTTGGCTCTGTCCATCTCTTTCTGCATCGCGCGCCCCTCATCGTCGTTCCCCGGATAGCCGCCGAGTGGATAAAGTGCGTCTGGAGCGAAAGCAATAAAGCCGTCTTTTGCAAGTCGTCTTGCGACATCTTTGATATAAGGGTTCAGACCTCGATTTTCATGAATCACCAACACGGTCGGCGATTTTAAGGTCTTCTTCTGTGGCATCACCAAATAACCACGCCCTTCTCCATGCCCATTTGGAGATGGAAAGGTTTCGTAAGTTGCTTTGATGTCAGGATCGTTAAATGAAACTTGCTCTGCGAGTGCGTAATTCGGGGTTAGCGCGTCGACCAGTGCTGTCATGCTAAAGCCAAGCACCGCAAGGCCACCCAGCCTATTTAGAAACTCACGGCGCGAGATTTTTCCGTGGGCGTATTCGTCGTACCAATCGAAGGCTTCTTGCGGGATCGGATGAGAAGCCTTTTCACTAGGAGTGGTATGCTTTAGAACCATTATCCATGTCCTCTGTGTCTTACCATATGGGATTTTCTCATTCTCAAACGCGAAGCTAAAAACGAACGCGATTGAGGCTAAAACTGCGGTTTCACCACTCTGATACGGAGCAAGGTGGTGAAACACATCATTGGCGAGCTAGGATCTTTTACCTTCTTCAAACAATAGATAATGGATTCAGATTCAACAACTTTGCGTCGTTGGTTTTACATTAATTGACAATAGTGCGTTATTGTTGGCCGCAATAGGCTTGCCAGTAAGAGAAAGCTCGTTCGAATGCTTTTTCCCTGTCGTGCATTTGTGCAAATAGCACCACTGTCATGGTGGCAAGAACCGTATTTGCCATTTGGTTCATGTCATCTTCTGATGTCCCAAATGGGCAGTTCGCAGGCATTGGCACCTCAGATAGCATTTGCTCCGTCCAGTAGTGCGATGTCACGCCGCTTGTTTGGCTTAACCATACCGTTTGGCTTACTTTCGGGTTGTATTCTGACTCGCCAGATTGCCCTTTAAATGACACAACGGCATGAGCGGTTTGACCAATCTCGTATTCGACTTCAGCATGAAGTTGTTGGAACCCAGGATGGAAGCTACCACGAATACCAACCGTCGCCTGCCCCGGATTCAATGCACGAACCACGGTATTAATCGGCGTTCTAAGCCCATAACGATTCTTCCAACCGATCATGGTTTCTGCTTGACGAGCAAACGCACTCAGCGGTAGATACACAATGTTTTGTGTTTCTAACACACGCTTTGCGTCTTCTGCTGATTCCGCTTTCGTAATAGCAAATTTGTCGAGGTAGTCTTCAGCGTGTAAACGACCAGATTGACGATCGTGATAGCCGTGCATCAACACTTTATGACCATTATCGGCGAGGATCTTTGCTGCCAACAGGTGCCAAGGTTGACCTGCCGCTTCACGTTTGCCTGCATAACATGGCCAGTCAATGTCTGCACCAATAGCTGGCATGCGGGATTGGAATGCTTTCACAAAGCCAGCGATTTCTTGTTGAGTCTCGTTCTGTACGCGGATCAGCATCAACAGCATTGCCATCTGATCGTCGTCGCACTCACCGTTTAGGTATTCATCCATAACTCGAAACGCTTGGTCAAAGTTCAGTGGTTTTCTACCACGTTCGCCACGACCGACTGTTCTAATACATTCCAAAATGCTGCTCATATTCCCTCGTATTCCGTCACTGACTGTACGGTTTCTATTAGTTGTTCCCGCAGTTTGACAACTTCTCCCATCACAATCAATGCTGGGCTCACGCCTTTAAGTGTAATCGATAAATCATTGAGCTGATTGAGTTGTGTAACGTGCACTTGTTGTTGAGGGCTGCAACCATGAGTGATGATCGCGACAGGGAAATCTTCTCTCAAACCGGAGTTGATTAAACCCGTTTGTATTTGCGATGATTTTTCTAACCCCATATAGAAGACTAACGTTTGTCCGCTTTGCATCAGTTGGCTCCACGCTTCAAATGCGCCTGTTACCACTTGCCCCGTCACAAAGGTAACGCTGCGAGCAACGCCACGATGAGTCAGCGGAATCAAGCTGTTTGCTGAACATCCAATCGCAGCAGTAATACCGGGGATGACTTCGTAAGCGATTGAGTGTTTTACGAGTGCTAATGCCTCTTCACCTCCACGGCCAAATACGAAAGGATCTCCCCCTTTTAAGCGCACAACTCGCTTTCCTTGTTGAGCGAGCGATACCATCAAGTCACAAATTTCTTCCTGACCAATACTAGGTTGTCCGCATCGTTTGCCCACGTAAATCCAATCGGCTTGTGGCGAAGCCAACTCCAAAATATCTTTGTTAACCAAACGGTCGTACAGCAGAACCTCTGCCGACATAATAGCTTTCACAGCCTTCACGGTTAACAAGTCAGGATCGTGCGGCCCTGCTCCAACAATCGAGACAAAACCTTTGTGGTTCGCGTCTAGGTCTACTGAATGGTCTTCTAAAAGTCGGTTCAGTTTGCTTGCTTGATCATGCTTAGAAAAGCGAGACGAGCGTTCTTGATTCTGACTCGCTTGTCCTTTCTTAAACCAAGACTTTTGATAAGGCGCTTCCATGTGCTTATCCTCTTTATGACTTACTTTATTTGAATAGCCAGACTTTGCTGGTTCGCTTGCTGTTTGCCCTTTTGATGCTGATGGCTGTCGACCATTTGTTTGATTTGAGAAACGCACGAACCACAGTTAGTGCCGCATTTGAGTTTGTTTTGAAGTTGAGTCAGTGACGTGCAGTCTTGTTTCTCCATCGCGTCATGTATTTGTTTATCGGTGACGCGGAAACAACTACAAACCAGTTTGGCGCTGCTTTGCGATTGAGTGATGGTAAGCAGTTGCGATAGCTCCATCGGTTTGCCAATCAAGCCGGTAAAGTTGGTGTAGTCGGTTTGAATCGGTTCACTAGACACCACTAAAACAGAACGAATGATACGCACGTCTCCAGCAAGGTCGTAATCCACTGCTAGCCAACCTTGGGCAATATCTATCGTAATTCTGCGGCTCTTTTCCGTTCGACAAAAACTCTGCTTCTTTGGTCGTTTGTCGTGTGCAAAGCGCCAGATGCCTAAATTACTTTCTGCTTGAAATGCGCTGTAGAGAAACTTGCCGGAATCAAACTGTGTACCAATGAACATACCGTAAGTTTTTACCGCCGCCTCTTGCACTTCAACATAAGATGACTTAAACGCAGGCTGCCCAGAAATAGGGTCTTTTGCGCTGTTTACTATCGCGTTAACACTGCTTTCACCGCCATATCGACCCGCCCAGTGCATTGACATAAACAGCTCTTGAAAACCCAAACCTTCATCAATGGCAACTTTGGCATAAATACCGGTGTTTGAAGTCGGCTGAAACAGCTTGGTGAGCTGTCCTGCTTTTAAGCGATTTTGAGTGGCGGAGAGTGTGTTCATGTACACGGTTGGCTCTAACTCAGAGGCGGCAAGGTGTGCGATATGACCTGTGCGCGTCATGGTATGCCATTGGTCGCGTTGCCTGCCCGTATTGAGCCACCAGCCTTTTGTTCTTTCTAAACGCGTTGGAGATTCACTGGTCACGACAAAGCGCGCTTTTCCATCTTGGTGCGAATAGATTCCATCAGCAAAAGGGCGCTCTCCTCCCCATTGTGTCGGCACCCACTCTTCGTATTCTTGCTCGGTTAAGTTGGCGTATTGAGAAAGATCTAGCTTCAATGGCGAATCTGCATTCATGCTTGTCATCGCGGCATATTCTCTGAATACCGCCCGCTCAGAAGTAAACGCAAAGCCATTTTGTGTCTTTTCCAATGCACACAAAGCTTGCCCGACTTGGCTTATCGCCCACCAATCCGATTTTGCTTCACCCGGAGGCGTTTGAAACTGACGCTGCCTAGAAAGTCGACGCTCAGAGTTAGTCACCATACCTTGTTTCTCCCCCCAACCAGCGGCGGGCAGCAACAGGTCTGCGTAATGCGCTACATCCGAATCCGCTGTGATATCGGAAACAATCACAAACGGACAAATCTCTAGTGCACGTTTCACCAATTGGTTATCTGGTAAAGAGACAACGGGATTGGTTGCCATGATCCACAGAACTTTAATCTCACCACGTTCTACCGCCTCAAACAGCTCAACGGCTTTTAAACCGGGCTGAGTGGCAATCTCTGGTGAATCCCAAAACGCCTGCACTTGTTTGATAGACTTTGCGTCAAAAGCGCGATGAATCGCTAACTGGTTTGCCAAACCACCGACTTCTCGTCCGCCCATCGCATTCGGCTGACCTGTAATAGAAAACGGCCCGCAACCTGACTTAGCAATTTTGCCTGACGCCAAATGTGCATTAATAATGGCATTGCCTTTATCAACACCATTTTCGGCTTGGTTAACCCCTTGGCAAAACAGCGTGATTGCGGTTGGGCTTTGCGCAAACCATTGGAAGAATGTCGTGAGTTTTTCTTCTGAAATGCCAATGGAAGACATCAAATTAGTGACATCGTAACGCAAATCAGAAACTTCTTCTGTAAGTGCATTAAATCCGTCGGTATAGGAGTTTATGTATTGAGAATCAATGCATTGCTGCTCAATAAGAAACTTAAGCAGCCCATTAAACAGTGATACATCTCCATCGTTCTTAATCGGTAGATGCAAATCAGCTTGCTGCGCGGTGACCGTTTCACGCGGGTCAATAACCACCAACTTGAGATTAGGATTGTTCTCTCTCGCTTGTTGAATGCGTCGAAATAAAACAGGGTGCGTCCAAGCGGTATTAGCACCGCAAATTATCAATAGCTCAGTCTTATCAATGTCGTCGTAATTGACGGGAACGACATCTTCACCAAATGCTCGTACATGAGCCGCAACCGCCGAAGACATACACAAACGGGAGTTTGTATCGATGTTTGCGCTGCCAACATAGCCTTTAATGAGTTTGTTGGCGACGTAATAGTCTTCCGTCAACAACTGGCCTGACACGTACATCGCGACGGAATCCGATCCAAACTCTGCTTTCGCTTGATGAATCTTCTCTGCAATCAGATCCGTGGCTTGTTGCCATTGTACTTCTTGCCCTTGAGGTCGCTGCTTGGTGACAAGCTTTGGATACAGCAAGCGCGAAGGCATATTCAAGCTCTCTGCCAGCGCGACGCCCTTTACGCACAGTGATCCCGCATTTGCAGGATGACACGCATCCCCAACGATTCCTTTCGCATTGACCTCGACACCACATCCAACACCACAATAGGGACAAGTGGTTTTTTTGCATCCTTGCGACATTCCGCCCCCTGATTCTTTCCTTAGAATGACGAGCTACAAGCGAAAAAAAACCTCTCCCGAAACGAGAGAGGCTGCATTGCCTATAAAAGCTCAAAAAAGTAATACCCTATCCGCTTAACCGCCTGCTAAGGGAAAGCGGCGCATCGAGTTAACGATGAACGTAACTTAAATTGCAAACCCGATGCCAATTTTATATTGCATTACATTTCAACAGCTTAACAAAATCCACTTTCACTTTATCATTGGCAATGCACTGATTAGGTGCGAGTTTGAATCACAGAAGTGCAAGATTAACGGGCTAGTGCCATGACCAGTCTAGGCTCTCCATCACCGAAATAATCTTCTTCTTTTTCTAGAACCTTAAAGCCTAACGAAGTGTACAACTTGTAAGCCGGCGCATTGTTTGGATCGACAGTTAACTTAACGATAGAACCGGAACTTGCTTTTGTGATTACATTCTCCACAAGCGAACGTGCAATCCCCTTTCCTCGATGCTGACTATCTACCGCAAGTGACAAGATCCAATGGGTGTTTTGTTCATCACTTTGTGCCATCAAAACATAGCCTGTGACTTGCTCGCCGTGTTTGGAAACCACCAATCCCTGTTGCCAGCAATCAAATGCTTGTCTGAAGAAGAATCTTGGATATGCATGATGCCCAAACAGCTTGTGTTCGAGCTCGTATAGTGCAACTAAATCTTGTTTTTCTGCTGAGGTGATCTTCATTGTGGTCTCTTCTTTTTACGGCATGACGAGCGAAATATAGTGGCGAAATGAGACGGAACCTAACGATTTCATGAACTTCTTGCGATTTTATTGATAGTCGTACCTCTAAATTGAAGTATTCTGCGCGACTTTCCATGAGAGCTCTTTCATATAAACGGAACGTCGTACCAGTTTTTATTTGATTGATAGCGCTTTTTTGTTGAATAATCGCCGCTCTTATATACAAAAATAATAAAAACAATACGGACGAACACCGTCCAACATGAGCAACAACGCTCATTTTGCTAGGCGAATCATCATGGAAATGAAGAACTCGCGTTTACGTCAGCGCTTCGATTTAGTTGTCAGAATTAGAGTGGATAATGTCGGTGTCTGGATTCGAGCAAATCAGCCCTTTGCTCGATTATAAAAATAAAAAGTGGTGGCAGTTTTTAGGCATTCAAATCCTAATTTTTTGCGCAATACAAGTTAGCTATAGCCTCTCCAATTTCTATGTGATTGCGCAAGATCGCGTTCACGTACTCTCTTTTACGGCTGCTTTCGTTGTTACCGTAACGCTGCGATACAGTTGGCGAGTCCTCCCGACTATCGTGGCAGGACTGCTGTTTTACTATGGATTCTTTTCCAAGCGTCCATGGGAAATGACGGTGCTGTTTTCTGTGTTGCTCCCCGCACTGCCTTTGTTGTTTTGCCAATTGTATCGTGCAGCCTTAAAACGCGTTGCTGCGTACAACTTCACGGTTAAACTTGGCTACTACGCCGCGTTTATCGGAATACTCTATCCAATTGCAAACACCGCATTGCTCATGTTGATCAGTGTAATGCTAGGTGGATCCTCTGACTTTTCTTTCGAGTTTGTCGCTTACTCAGTGTTAAGCGCAATCCTGACTCAGATGGTACTTACCCCACTGCTAAGCCTTGGTCTTAGCTATGTACTTGATGGGGAAAACGCGCCTTACATAAAACTTGATCGTGCCATGATGGCAGCCTACTCCAACCCTTTGCATTATCGGCTGTGGCTGATGGTGTGTGCGCTGTTTTTAGTGGCCGGAATCTCGGCACAAAACCCGTTGACTCTGAATACGCTTAGCTTAATGCTGCTGTGTTTGGTCGGCATGGGGCTCGGAAAGTTTGGCTTGCTTCGTCCAATGCTGATTGGAGCTGCAACATTGCTCGTTTGTGTCGAGAACATCATCAGCCGCTACAACCTAGGTTTCATATCACGTGAACAAGTTTATGCGATGTTGCTGGTTTTGTTTGTACTGACCATGCTCACTTTTATGCTTGGTGCTCATACAATAAAGAACTATGTCACGACACGTAATGCGATTCGAAAAGAACGCATCGATAGCTTCACGGGGTTATACAATCTCGCCCAACTAAAAGAAGATGTCGCAACGCAAACTCATGCGACATTGATCTACATTGACCTTGAACCCACCCTTTCTAAGCTCAACGGCCTCGGGCACCAAGGCCGCGCGCAACTTATGAAACAGTTAAGCCAATATTTGGCTGCCAATACCGAGCATTTAAAACGCGCTTATCTGCCACCTTTTGCCAGTGGTTTACTCTGTTTTGCCCCAAAACTACCTAAGATGGAAAGCGAGTTATCCAAACTGATTGGGCTTTTAGATCGATTCTATTTTTACTTCGACGACAGCGCGGTAAGCCTTGTAAAACGTACCATCCAGTGTGCTTCCATCTACGGAAACCACAACCTTGATCCTTTGATCTCCAAACTGTGCGAGCAACAAGGTCGCGACACCGCATGCGTGAACTGGGTAACACACAATCAAGAAGAAAATAAGACACTTAACCAATTGAGCTTCATCCAGCAGTGCTTTCGCGAAAACGAATTTGAGCTCTATTGTCAGCCTTATCGAGCGCTATCGGATAACGCTCAAAATTCCCACTTTGAGATTTTGCTGCGCCTTAAACCCAAACAGGGAGAGCTTATGTCTCCGGCTGAGTTTTTCCCTTTAATCAATGAGTTCGGTTTAGAAAGAGAGCTAGATAAATGGGTAATCGAACACACTTTCAAAGCGCTAAAAAACCATATTGACGATTGGGACTCGATCGGGCGATGTGCCATCAATCTGACCGCCAAAGCGCTGAATTCACAGGGTTTAGCGGAAGACATTCAAACCGAAGCTGAGCTACACCAGATCCCGATGAATAAACTGTGTTTTGAAATCACCGAATCGGACGCCCTTCGTAATGAACCGATCGCAATTCAAAACTTAAACAGACTTCGAGAAGCAGGTTCCACCATCGCACTCGATGATTTTGGCACCGGTTATGCGAGCTTCGATTATTTGCGTCGCCTTCCCCTTGACGTGTTGAAAGTGGACGGTTCATTCGTGAAAAATATTGTCGACAGTGAAAATGACCGAATCATCGTCCAAGCCATCAGCCAAGTCGCCTGCAGCATGCAGTTGGTTACGGTTGCCGAGTTTGTCGAATCAGAAGATCATATCGATACACTGAAAGCGCTAAATATCCAGTTTGCTCAAGGGTTTGGGGTTGCAAGACCGCTGCCGCTTTCGGAACACCTTACAATGTTATCGAACAAAGCTTAACCACAACATCTAAAACCATAAAAACAGAAAATTTCGCGATATAGTTTCAATCCACACATATCATACTGGAACTATATATCGCTTTTTTCAAATTTTCATGGTTCGATAGTTTACTGCCCTGCCTTTTCACTAGCACGATTCACCACTTGGCCAATGTGATAACAATCACTAAAACATATAACATCCGCGCGATTATTATTTTTATAAAGGCGAGTTTTAAGTGAAAGAATCTCGAGATACGTTAAATTTTAGTGAATTAAACACAACAAATACTTGGACAAAACACGATACTCATTGGGTATTAAGCTTGTTTGGTACTGCCGTAGGAGCTGGCATTCTGTTCTTACCAATAAACCTTGGTATTGGTGGTTTCTGGCCGCTGGTTGTCATGGCGATTCTTGCATACCCAATGACTTACCTAGCGCACCGTGGCCTCGCTCGTTTCGTACTGTCATCAAAGATCAAAAACGCAGACTTTACCGATGTTGTAGAAGAACACTTTGGCGCGAAAGCGGGCCGTTCCATTTCGCTGCTGTATTTTCTTTCTATCTTCCCGATTCTTCTTATCTATGGTGTAGGTATTACAAACACCGTTGACAGCTTCATGGTCAACCAAGCGGGTATGGAGCCATTACCGCGTGCCCTACTGTCTGGCGTATTGGTGTTTAGCTTAATTGCTATCATGATGGCGGGTGAAAAGGTGATGCTACGTGCGTTTGCCATCATGGTTTACCCATTGGTGGCGATTCTGGCGTTTCTTTCATTTTATCTAATGCCAAACTGGAGCATGCCAGTGATGGATGCACCAGAAATGTCGTCTTTTGCAAGCACAATGTGGTTAGCGATTCCCGTGGTGATCTTCTCGTTCAGCCACGCGGCCGCAATCTCTAGCTTTGCAAATGTGCAGCGTCGCCATTATGGAGAAGGTGCGGACGTAAAATCAGAGCTTATCTTGCGCCGTACTAGCGTCATGCTGATCGCATTTGTTCTTCTGTTTGTGTTTTCTTGTGTATTAGCGCTTTCTCCAGAACAACTGGCAGAAGCAAAGTCACAGAACGTCTCTGTGCTTTCTTACTTAGCTAACGCTACGGACAATCCATTTATCGCAACACTTGGTCCACTGGTGGCATTTGTCGCGATCACCTCTTCTTTCCTTGGCCATTTCTTAGGTGCACGCGAAAGCCTAAATGGTTTGATCACTAAGCATTCAGATATGCCGAAACGCCGTGTTGATCACATCAGTGTTGTGGTGCTTTTCGTGTCTATTTGGATTGCGGCAATCATGAACCCAAGCATTTTGGGTATGATGGAGGCACTATCTGGCCCGGTTATCGCGATGATCTTGTTCATTATGCCGATGTTGTCGGTATACAAAGTGAAAGCACTGCACAAATATCGTGGAAAAGTATCGACATACTTTGTACTGATGACGGGTATTGTTGCAGTAAGTGCGTTGGTTTTTAGCTTGTTGAGCTAAGAAAAGAGACTTAGGTGGGATTTTCAGGGGAATACCTTATTTTTTATTAAGGTAATTCCCTGAATTTTGCTATGGTTTTCTAATCAGTAATGAAAAATTACTGTCTCATTACATGAGAGTGAAAACGCCTGCGATCATTAGTACTGACGCGATGCAAGTACGGCCGATAATACCGAAGCGGGAAGGTTGAATCATTTCGTTGTACATAGGCAATCTCCTTTTTTGTTAGAACAGCCAATTTTTCATGGCTTAATAACACTATGTCTAAAAACACCTTTTTTCACAAGACATACCAATATTAAATATTTATGACAGTCTAATGAAATTTTAGAGATCGAACGATTTTTTAAGACTCATTTCCCTCTTATCGCGACTCCTTTTCAGTTTTTTCTATCCTTTATAGTTGTGATTTCAAACACCCAGCCCTAAATAAAAGGCATAAAACACCTTATCTAACTGCTACACTCAAATGTACGTCGTTTTTAAAACGTTTTATCTCTGAAATGCCTATTATTATTGGCTTGGTCAATAATAATTTCCTAAGAGAAAACTATTAAATCTATGGGTAATCGCCGTTAAGAAATGATAAACTTATCAAGTGTTTCAATCATAAGAGTCAGCTTTTCTATCAACAGTCTGATGCTTTTACCGTTAAAAACGCTGCGATATTTATTTCCTGTCGTGCTGAGTGTGATGTTGTGTTCACCACATAGCTTCGCTTCTGACGCTCCAAAAAAGGAAAGCTATCTAAAGCGACAAATTGCTGCTGCAGATTATCCGATGTTGAAGTTTTACTTTGACTCCATCGGCAAACCCCGCTCAATCAAGTCTGGTGAATTATCGCTGCCTGCAAACGCCTCGCCAGAAGCGCAAGCTTTATATTACTTCGCGCGCATCTACCTAGAGCGTTACGAAGGTGTTCCCCTACCTAAGCTCCCAGACCTTGTGGAATTTGGACATGACCACGACTTACCTTGGGTGGTTGCTGAAGCCAAATTAAATAAAGCGGTTGATTTAGTCGAAGCGGATGACGTTTGGCAAGGTGAATTGCTATTGCACGATGTGATTAATATCTCCCGTGAAATTGGCTACGACTCACTCCAAGGTCGAGCATATCGATGGTTAGGTAACGCAGAGGTGCAACGAGCTCAGGTTCAAACCGGATTAAGCCACTACCGTACCGCCTACGACCTTCTCGAAAATTCTGAGTTTGAAATTCAGACTGCGATGACACTCAACAACATCGCCTCTCTGTATATGGAGCTTTCGGACTGGAAACGAGCAAAAACCTATCTTGATCAAGCGATTGATACCTACCTAAGCAGTAAGTACAAATATGACAACAGCTTGTTCCTTGCCATTATGTATGCGAACCAAAGTGTGGTTTATTTTGGTATGGAACAATACCAAGAGTCGGAACGCTACTTTCAAAGAGCGGCAAAGCTCTCTATGGAGACAGGGTCGGTTCGAATCAAACACAACTCGGTGTCTAACCTCTCTCAGTTACTAAGTACCTTAGGTAAAATGGATGAGTCGCTTCAGTTAGCTCAAGCATGTCTCGATTTACCAAACCCGCAGAAGCGCAAAGGCATTAAGGCTTCTTGTTATGAAGCGTTTGCTGAAGCTTATTTGATTGATGAACAATACGAGAAAGCGATCGATAACGCTAAGCTAGCACTAGACAATTTGAGTCAGACATCCAGCGTTGAAACAAAGCAGAAAATGGATTTGTTGCTTGTGCTAGTCCGGGCCCATCAAGAGCTAAAAAGATTTGAAGCTGCCTTTGATTACCTTGGGCAACTGCGTAGTTTGGAGCGCAACTTCTCTAGTCATGTTCATGGCGAAGAGATGATCAACATTAAGCTCGACTTAGAAGCAAAACTGGCACAGAAAGAACTGACATTGCTTGAAGCCAAAAACGCCTTACAAGCATCGGAATTAGAATCTCAACGCTATCGAGAGATATTCTACTTCTGTGTGGTCGCTGCAATTGGTTTTTGGCTCTTCCGCTACATTCGTCAAATGAACAAGATCAATGAAGAGTTAACACAACAAAACACAACAGACCCATTGACGAAGATCCACAACCGACGCTATCTGCCGAATTGGTTAGATAACATGGCGAAACACAGCCCGGGCCGTAAGTTTGCTCTGGCAGTGATTGATATTGACCACTTTAAAACGTTCAACGACCAATACGGGCATGACTTGGGTGACAAGATGCTGACTCATGTCGCGCGTATCCTTGATGAAGCCACTCGCTCTGGAGACTTATTGGTGCGTTGGGGTGGTGAAGAGTTCGTCTTATTATTTGAAATCCGCCACAGCGACGACTGCGCAAAAACCTTAGACCGTTTGAGACTTGCAGTTGAAAACAACAACCTAGAGGTTGACTCAGACTCTCTAGGCGCGACAATCTCTCTCGGCGCGGTTAACGAGTTAAGCGCGCAATCCATCAAACAAGAGTGGGATCAATGGTTTTTCGCTGCTGACCAAGCTCTGTATGATGCCAAACAAGCTGGACGAAACCAGTTCAAAATTCACTCGACGTCATAGAAAGCACAATGAAAAAAACATGGATTATTGCTGCCCTATCGCCATTCATTTTGGCCGCATGCAGCAATCAACAAGCCGCACAATTGGGAATGAGAAGCAGCAGTGTGAATGTATACGCTCAGCAGATGAGCAACATACAACTATGTGAAACCCTGTATTACAATCGAGCATCTAGCCAAACTCGTGTTGCCATTGGCGCTGAGTTTAATCGCAGAGGCTTAAACAAACGTTGGTGCGATCAAGAATATAAGAAGTTCTATGTAGAAAAAGTGGTTGACGGGTTGCTGTCTCGTAAAGAACAAGCCCCTACAGAACCTGAGCCAACCATACAACCTGCCATATAAATCACCCCATTCCATAAAAAGCAGGAAATTACTCTAATTTTCCTGCTTTTTAAACACGCAATCTTTCCTCCAAATATCTAGAATCTCACGTGACTTCAAGCAGTTAACGTCAAGATAATGTCGTGCGTCGAAAAACAAAAGTAAATGAGATGTAAACAGTTTTCGTCTCCATTCTTACCCGCTAGCTTTGTTTAGACCTGTTTAAAGGAGTATCGAACAGGGACAAAAATTCCAAACAAAGACATGAGGTCACAAATGGAAACACGCATTAATCGCCTATTCGCTGCGATGCTAGCAGTAGGCATTTCACCTGCCGTCTCGGCTTACGATCCGCTCTACTCAGAGCAATGGCACCTAGATAACACAGGTCAAACTGCATTTGCAGCTAACCCTGCTGTTGCGGGTAACGACTTAAACACCAAACTGACACAAGCAATGGGTATTGCTGGTGTAGGCGTAAAAGTTGCGGTCATTGACTCTGGTGTACAGATCGACCACCCAGACCTTGCGGGTAACGTAGTCACAGGTAGCAGAAACTTCGTTGAAGACTCTCCATTCCCAACCGATTACCCAGTAGACGCAAATGGCCACGGAACTGCTGTTGCTGGCCTAATCAGTGCGGTTGGTAACAACGGTGAAGGCGTTCGCGGCGTTGCTTCTCGCTCGTCTCTAATGGGCTTTAACTGGCTCGCTAACCAAACTCTTGAAGGTTGGTTGATTTCACACGGTGCAGACGCGTCCACTAGCGATGTCCGCGTATTCAACCAAAGCTATGGCTTTAGCCCGATCACACCGATTCCTTTCGATGAGAACGACCCACAGTTCAAACTCGAAATGGATGTGATGAAGGACGTCAGCGAAAGCAATGCTTGGGGCCGAGGTGCGGTCTTCGTGAAGTCGGCAGGTAATGGATACCGCTACTTCAACACTGGTCGTTTCTTTGTGCTTCCGAGCGATTTCTTCGCGGGTGGCGGTAACCAAGGGCTGCCAATGCACAACTCGGCACAATCTTACGATAACTCAAGCTATTACAACCTAGTCACTAGTGCGCTTCGTGCCGACGGTACGCGTGCGAGTTACTCTTCCGTTGGTGCTAACGTTTGGGTTGCTGCACCAGCCGGTGAATATGGTCAAGATTTCCCAGCCATGGTCACAACCGACTTGATGGGCTGTGAAGCAGGTCAAAACACCAGTGCTGATCTTGGTATTAACGGTCTACACGGTGGTACAGAGCAAGATCCGAGCTGTAACTACACCAGTACGATGAATGGTACCTCTTCTGCTGCGCCAAACACTTCAGGTGCAATTGCGGCAATTATGTCGACAAACCATGCGCTAACCGCTCGTGACGTGCGTGCGCTGCTCGCGGAAACCGCAAGCGTGACTGACAAAGAGCACCCTGGCGTTCAGCTTGAGTTCGTAAACAACCAAGGTGAACTGGTGAGCTACGAAGCAATCTCACCATGGCAGAAAAACGCAGCGGGTGTCGACTTCCACACCTTCTATGGCTTTGGTGCGGTTAACCTTGATGAAGCAATGAAACGTGCCCGCATGACAAACAATGTTCTACCGGCACAGATCATTACTCCATGGGCAAGCAATGCGACAGAAGTCAGCGTGCCAGATGCAAGCTTGGTTGGCGGCTCTTCAGCTATCGCAGTGACCGATGACATTACGGTTGAATCGGTACAGGTGAAACTAACACTTGAGCACTCACGTCTACCTGATTTGGCAATCGAACTGATTTCTCCATCAGGCACGCGTTCTGTTCTACAAACGCCGCGTAACGGCCTTGTTGGTCAATCGCTCGATCCAAACGTGACAGGCTATGAGAATCAACTTCTGCTTTCTAACCAGTTCTACGGTGAGGACGCAAAAGGCGAATGGACGCTACGCGCTATCGATACAAACGGTGATGAAGTGTTCTCATTCATTGCATATTTCAACTCTTCAGCTATCTATGATGTACCGATGGCAAACAACGCAAAACCTGGTGTTATTAAAAACTGGTCTATGCGTATCTTCGGTCACTAAGGAGTCATTCACATGAAATTTATGACATTTTCTATTCTGGCTCTTTCGACTATGGCAACCGCTGTCCATGCAGAGCAACAACTAGCAGAACAACCAGCGCCTGAGCTGTTTGTAGCATCAGATGCCGTCGAGATTAACGGCCAAGATTACCGCAAACTTTCTGTCGATAACCTTTCAGAAGCGGCAGAACTGCATGCAGGCGATGAAGTGTTTAAGAACGCGTTTAGCAACGTATCGAAAGCCACCGGCCTGATTTTCGTTACCGTGAAAAATCCAGCGGATGCGAAAGCCGTGGCTAAAGAACTCAAGCTTGACGTTGTATTTGCACAAGGTGAGTCTGCAGTATTCAAAGCATCTGAGGGCCAAGACCTGCTTGGTATCAGCGATTACTTGAATGCTGACAGTCGCGTAAAAGCGTCTAAAATTGAACTAAACAGCGGTAAATTCCGTGCACAATAATTCTCTAGCAAAGAGAAGTTGGCTCTGAGCACTATGGCGTAACACTTGAGTTAACGTTATAGAGCGATAAAAATAATGCCTCAGCAATTGCTGAGGCATTTTTATTTGGTTCATTTTCACTTTGAAGTGTCACATCAAGCGTAAGTATCAACGTGGTTCATTTTATTAATGATCTTTTGACCATCAATGCGACGCACAACCGCCCCATCCTCATTCTTGATTACCATAGTTGGCTTTCCAGTTTGGGTACTCAATTCTGCACTCACATCAATTCGATTCGCTTTAAACGCCAGATTCATATAACGACTGGCGTTTTTCAAATCGAGCTGACTGCTGGTTACATAAGGGTTTGCTTTATTCTCTATACGCATCACATCAAAGATTCCGCACTCCATGTTGCACAAAAACTAAGCTATGCTAATTCGCTCTATTTGTCATGCAAAATTCCCCATAAAACGGTGATCTGGGTGGCAAGTTCACGTGACAATCTATCCTGTTAATCTTGGATGAACGAAATCAACTTCTTGGCAATGTCAGTGTTGTTTTGTGAACCGACAAACTGCTCAGAACCTTTGCCATAAGCGAACACTTGAACGTCAACCGCGGTATGCCCCTTTGTTGTCCAACCGGTGTAGCTCTTATCGTTGATAATGGCTTTCACTTCTTTGTAGAGCGTTTTTGCCGGCTCCTCACTCAATTTCGCATACGCCAGTTTTCTACCTTGCTCTTTAGACAAAGGCCAATCGACAGACTCATTCCATGTCGCGATCATGTCATTCGACTGCGCAAGAGACATCGCCAAAGGCCATGCGGTTTTATGAACGCCTTTGATCACTTCAGTATCCCACTGATACTGTCCATTCGCGCCAAGCGTTAAACCGCCAGTAGAGTGATCTGCCGTGACCACCAATAAAGTATCGGGATGACCATCCACATAGGCTTTCGCTAACTCTACGGACTTGGCAAAGTCGCTCATCTCTGCCATTGCGCATGCTATATCATTCGCATGGCCACACCAGTCGATCTGGCTCCCCTCAATCATGACAAAGAAACCATTGTCCTGACGCTGCAGTAGAGACAAGGCTTTATTGGTCATCTGTTCTAATCGTGTTGGATTTTCATCAAGTGCAAACGGAAAGGCCTTGTCTGCAAACAAACCTAATGCAGGTAAGGTTTGCAGCGCAGGCAGTTGTTTGAAGTCCGTGATGTACTGATAACCTTGCTGCTTGAACTCATCAACAAGGTTGCGATCATCACGCTCGAAATAGCGCACACCGCCACCCAGCAGTAAGTCCACTGGCAGTTGGTCATCCACTTTGTTGTCGATGTAGTCATTGGCGATGGCATCGTAGTTTCGGCGGGATTCATTGTGCGCGGCAAAACTTGCTGGGGTCGCATGGTTAATTTGTGACGTTGCCACTAAGCCTGTCGTCATCCCTTCTTCTTTTGCCATCTCTAACATGGTTTTGATTGGCTGCTTATCGGTATCCACCGCAATCGCACCATTGTAACTTTTCACACCGGTACTTAGAGCCGTTGCGCTCGCCGCACTATCGGTAACATAGGTGACATCATCAGGGTATGTTTTCGCCATACCAACCAAAATGGAATCGAAGATGGTCGGTTCAATCTCTTCGGTTTTTGGATCATCGTGGTAATAACGATAAGCGGTAGTAAACGCAGGGCCCATGCCATCACCGATCATAAATATAATGTTCTTTGGTGCATCATCTGCAAAGGTAGGCGTGGCAAAAAGGCAGGCAGTAATTAGGGGGTATTTAAGCTTCATATCTCATCCATGACATAATACGATGGTGCCACAAGGGCACGCATCAACTTGTGTATCGTTCTAATTTATAAACGAATACTATCATGCAGTTGAGATGAAACATGGCGTTGCTTCATAGTTTTACAACGCACATCATTTCTTGAAGACAATCACTTCCGTCAACAAATCTGCTTTATCGGTTTCATTTGGATTGTTCAGGTAACGCTCGATACCCAATGGCTTGGTTTTGACTTTGATGCCGTTTTGTCGAGTAAGATTCATGACAAACGACCAAGCATTCCCTAAGAACCAGTACTCACCTTTGTGTTCAACCACATAAGTTTCACACTCAGGGATCGTCCCAGCCACAAAATCGCCAGTAGCTGCGACGCCTGCTATCACCGGCAAGCAAGTGATGAATTCGAAGTAACCTTGCTTCATGTCCATAGAAAGGTAGTAACAGAATAACTCCCCTGTCACTGGCAAGCTTTCTTGCTCTGCCAGCTCGTACAGTCGTACCACATGATCTTGCATGACGGGACCTAATTCTGGAATGGTTCCGGACCCCATCAAACCAATGTAGTTAATTTCATTTTGTTTGCGGGAACCGACGTCGGTAAGTTGAGACAGCACTTGGCCCGTTTCCATCTGACTCTTCAGCATGCGAAGTCCGCGGTCATAATCCATACCAATCATTGACTTAAACATGTTTTTCAAGAAGAACAAAAACCAAGGAACTCGCGATTGCATCATCCATTCAACCGTGCAGCCATTCTGTGACGGCGTCACTAAAAACGTCACTTTTGCGTGGCTTTTGAATGGTCGGAAGAAGTGAAGCTCCATATCTAGGCGGTGTTCTTGTGTGCTCTCAAGTACCATCGCCCCTGTCCCAATACGATGACCATTCCACTGATACCCAGAACCAACCACACCTTGTTCATCACTGTAGGTGAGTTCGCATTCCGGCTCCATAATGATCCACGGCGACCACTCTGGCCAATGAGTAAAGTCTTTCAAGTACTCGATGATGTCACTTTGTGTCTTTTCAATTTCGATACTTCGATTGACCTGATACGAGAGCATAGCCACTCCTTGCAATTCACTTTGACTCTTTTGAGTCTAATCGATATCGAATTTTTTTCTTGTTTCACTGGCAGTTAGATACAAAAAAGCCAGAGTACGTTCTCTGGCTTTAAATTATTTGCGCACGTTTAGGAGCGAAAATCGATTTTTGCAGTAAACCTGACGCCATCATCATCCAGTTCAAATGGCCAACTCATTCGCTCACAGATGCGCTCAACAATCACCAAGCCACATCCATAGCCAGCGTTGTAGGTTTCGTTGCCATCATGGCGATTCACAATAACAAGTTGCGTCCCATTGAGAGCAATTTCTATATCACCCACACTGTAGCTGAAAGCGTTTTTTATCAGGTTATTGATGACAATCGTTACGAAGCTTTCCGGTGCATGCACCATACCACTGTTGGTCTCTTCCAACTTGTACTCCGCCCCTTGCTTGGCAAATAAAGGTGCGAGTTCGTCCAGTTGCTGATTCAAACAACGCAATAGCGCATGGTCGGCGTAATGTTGTGGTTCTACCTTCTCTTTACCCAATAGCAAAAAGGCCCCCGTTAACACTCGCATCTCTTCACATGCCGACTGCATACGGGTAATTGCCTTTTGTGCGATAGGCAGTTGCTCTGGCACACGGCTCAGAATATCGGTAGATCCTTTGATCACCATGATTGGCGTGCGTAGCTCGTGTGACGCAAAGCGGCTGAACTCTTGTTCCCGTTTGAAGTAGCCCGCGATCTCGTTCTTGCTGTCTAACAGCGTCTGTTCGATATGGCGTGTTTCACTGAACTTGGTATCAACCTCAAACGTTGGTTGATCCGGCGGCATTCTGCCAATCTTGTCTTCGATCTTCGCTAACGGTCGAGACAGAATACGCACCATGTAAACGCCATAGCCCACCATGATGATGGAGAACAAGCCACCCAAGAAGAAAGTAAATTGATGTAGCGAGCTTTCGTATTCGTCCAAGTAGTCATCGGAATCATCTTGGAAGACGATGTACATTAGCCCTTTTCCAGACGGGTGCTCGAACACCACGAAGTGCTTATCTTCTTCACCCAATAAGTATTCGTAGAAACCAGGAAACTTAAACGACAACAACCAATCTGGCGTTGGCGCTTCACTCCAATACGAGTCAAACTCCATCACATTTGGCAATGGCGCATCCCACCCCATCTGTTGGTAGTTTTCTTTATAGAGTGCCACTTCGGTATCAAGCCAGTGGTGCAAGCTCAATACTTCGAGTTTATTCTCAGCAACGTAGATCAACGACCAAAATAAGGTGAACATCGCAAAGGTCATCAAGCCAAAACCCCAGCGAATCTTGCGATAGATACTCGGGTATTCTTTATGCTTTGAGTCGGTAGCCTTGTCCATGAATCGTCTCTAATCTGGAATCATCAAAACCCTTGTCGAGTGCCGTTCTTAAACCATAAATGTGGCTTCTTAATGCATCACTGCCCGGCGGTTCATCGCCCCACACATTCTCAATAACTTCAGTACGAGAAACTGCAGACGGTGCACGCTTCAATAACAACTTGAGAATTTTGGTTTGAATACGACTTAGCTTGATGTGTTTGCCCATGCGCGTCACTTCATCAGTGCGAGCATCCAAACTAATGTCGGCAAACTTCAATGTACCAATGTCTTGTCTTGGGCCTCGATTGGCTAGAGCATGAACTCTCAAGCTCAGCTCCTGCATGGCAAAAGGCTTCATCAGATAATCATCGCCCCCCGCGTTAAAGGCAGCCACTTTGTCATCTAAGGTATCTTTGGCGGTTAAGAACAAAATTGGGGTACCACAAAGAAGTTCTTGGCGTAGTTTCTCAACCGTACTGATGCCATCGAGCTTTGGCATCATGATGTCCATGATGATGACATCGTAATGATTTTCTTGAATTAAATTTAGCGCAGCCTCTCCGTGGTAAGCGCAATCAATGGTCATTCCTTCGAGTTCTAGATAATCGGCAATGGTTTCTGAAACATTGTGATTATCGTCGACAATTAATATTTTCATAGGCTCACGTTTCTTCACGATCACTTCACGATACGCGTCATAAGATACAGCCAAATTCATAAATAAGCTTTCAAAAATAGGTCGATATCATGAAAAAATTAGCGCTTGTAGCGGCAGTGGGTTTGGCATTATCTGGTTGTGGCGGGTCTGGTGACGGCGGTAGTTCAACACCACAACCTGTTGTGAAGCCAAGCGCTGCAATCGGTACGGTTGAATCAGTAAACGATGAAGCAAGTACCATCACGGTGAATGGTTACACTTACCGAGTGTCTGAAGTCATGTATGGCACTCAAAAAATGAACCTTGGTGCGGTACATCCAAACATGATGGTGCAAGTTGGCTCAACAGTAAAAGCAGCGTCGAACACGACAGATGAACCCGTCGTCGTTACGCTAGAGCCAACCATGACTGGTACAGTAACCGCGATTGATCATGCAAGCAAAACGTTCACAGTTAACGGTGTAGAACTTCAGTTTGACGGTTTGAGCCGCGAGATCGAGCTAAACGATTGGGTCATGGTGTCATCACTACCAACTGCTGATGCTGGTTACAAAGTGCTATCCGTTGTGAAATTTGATTTTGATATCAATGGCCCTGACGAAATCGAAGGCCGTATCTCAAGCATTGATGCAAACAACAGCACGTTCAAACTTGGCGCAAACACAACAGTATCTTACAACCGCGTTGACGGTCTAGAGGTCGGTCAATGGGTTGAAGCTGAAGGCTCAATGCAAGGCGACGTGTTTGTTGCGACAGAAGTGGAAGTAGAAAACTACGACAGCCTTGTTGGCGACAATGATGTAGAAGGTATCGTGACATGGGTTGCGAACGATTACAGCCAATTCTCACTAAACTACCGTGGCAACTTTGCGGTCGACAACGCAACACGTTTTGAAGATGGTGCTAAAGCGGATCTTAAACAAGGTCAAGAAGTGGAAGTAACATCGGTAATGAAGAACGGCGTTCGCACAGCGACAAACATTGAAATCGATGGTCCTGATTTTGATGGTGACCACGACAGCAACTGGCAAGGTAAAGAGTTCGAATGTGAAGGTATCGTTTCTAACTACGATGTGAATGCTGAAACCTTCCAAGTAGCTCGCTGCGAAAACGACGCAGACCAAATTATGACAAACAATACTGTTGTGATTGACGCACAAACTCGCTTTGAAGGCTTAAATAAACACAACCTAAACGGTACGCGGGTAGAAGTTGAAGGTATCATCATCAACAACCAAAACATCGCACGTGAAGTGGAAGCAGAAGGCCACGACGACTAAGTTGAAATAAGTACAACAAACACAACTAAGAAGCACCGTCTTTGTGGTGCTTCTTCCCTCTCTCGTATCGTCTTTTCTTTCCAATTTTTACAACAGATACGTATGACCAAATGAGGGATTAATAATGCGTAAAATGACACTGCCTCTAATTATGCTTTTCGGTGCTTGTGCTTCAGCAAGCAGTTTCGCGGCGACAAATAGCGACAACACACCAGAGCGATTGGAGTCTTTTGAGTGCACAGGCTTAGTAAACAGTTACGACGCAAACTCCCGAACTTTTGTGCTGGCTTGTCAAAACGATCATGGGCCAGAATTCCAAACCAAAACGGTGGTGATTGATACCAATACCCAGCTCGATGGCGTGCAAGAAGCACAATTAGATGGTGCGACGATCGAAGTCGATGGCGTAGTAATTAACGATCAAAATATCGCAAGAGAAATTGAACTCGCGAACGACTAAAGTTCCGAAATTACAACAGAAACTCGCAAGTGTCGCTTCGGCGGCACTTTTCTTTTCCTGCAAACTCACATCACTCAGTTACACTTAATTCATGTTTACACGAAGACGGTAACTGTAATGAACAAACGTAACCTTGCCCTACTTCTTCTCCTATTCGGCGCAACCTCTGCGCACGCAGGTGTGTTGGATCCAGACTGTGATGCAGAAAAAGCAGCTAAAGCAACAGCCACTAAAGCGGTTGTGGGTGTCGGTGGTCGATGCACACCAAAAGAAGCCTTAAAAGACACGACGGTAGAAGCTGGTAAAGAAGCACTACCAGACGAAGGGCTTGCTGGAAAAGCCGTTGATGCGGCCATGCCAGAGAAAGAAAAGAAACCAATTAAAAACACGACTAAGAAGATCATCACAGATTAATTTCAGCCTGATGTGAATCGATTTGTGTCTATTGGTTTGAAGTGAATATAGGTATAAAGTAATCGAATAAAAAGAGCGTCCATCTAGACGCTCTTTTGTTTTTCGTTCGCTATGCTTAAGCCGCTTCGGCCTGACCAATCCAGTGGTAATGGTGGTTGGCTTTCTTACCGACTAAACCAAGTTCGGCCAGTTCTTCAAACACTTTGTCGACTTCTTCTGCCGAGAGCCTGAACTGCTTCGCCACCGCTTTTTTGGTGCAAGTAATTTGGTGACCTTTTAACGCATCACTCACCTGCTCTAATAACGTTTTTGGCTCTTTTGGTTCAAGCTCTTGTTGCGCTTCAGGCTCAGCTTCCTCTTTGATGTGAGGCAGGTACCCCGCAGGCTCTGGCTCAATATCTCGGACGTTTGCGAGCGTTATACCATCGTTACGACGGAAGAAATGACGGAAGCGATTCTCTTCACCAATCAAACCTACAAAGAAAGCAGCAAAGAAATCTAACAAGATAGATAAGAACACCACCAAGCCCAACTGCGCTTGAGAAGAGGTTGTTCCAAATGCTTTCGCTAAGCTGTCGATCAGACCAATTACAGAACCTTGTGCCACTGGCGGTAAGCTATCTCGCTCTGTTGCCAAACGTTGCTGCTCTTCACGTAGCTTTTTGTTCTGCTCTTGAATGCGCGTTACGCCAGTCGCGATACGCTCCATCTCGATGTACTTTTGCGCCGCCATGTTGTTCAGTTCAATCTGCTTATCGATTGACGCAATCTGACGGTTGTACGCTTCCACTTTCGCTTGCTCTACAGAGATATGACTTTGGGCGCTGTTGGTCGCACTGTTGATGCCACCGATACTGCCGCCGATAGAAATAGCGGCAAGCACCAAATAGAACACTAACGCCGTGAGGGCTCCAGTGTAGTTTCTGTGCGCGCGACGCTCACCGTATTCATACCAAGCGTAAAACTTGCCCGCTTCAAAGATGATGGCCAGACCGCCAAATAGCGCCTGCATCATTGGGTTTTCGTCTATCGACAAAAACAGTAAAAGAGAAAAAATAGTCGATGCTAAAATCGCAGCGCCAGTAAACGCGTACACGCTCACCATAGCAAATCGACCTTTAGGATATCGATATCCGATCTGTTGTTCGTATTTCATTGGAGAAATTTCTTAAGATTCCGCAGCCCTTATGTGACGGGCGCTTCAAGCAACTACAAAGGTGCGGAGAATACCGTATCCTTTATTAAATTACTGTCATAATTCCGTTAATGGAAAACAAGTGAGGAATAGATAATCAGTTTGAATTGAATCAGTGCGATTCTAGCACGCAAAATCACCAGCTCAATTTGCGACATTCAGCGCACCCATAGGTTTGAAAGCTTCCGGAACGATAAATCTTTGCGATATGTGTTCTCAGAATAAAAAACCGCAAAACAAATAAAACACACTCACATCACCTTTTTATAAACTCGCGATTACAATTTGATGTTCGTTTGTTACTATCCTGCGCCGAAACATAGTCTTACAGCCAATTAGCGTATCTCCGCTTCATAATAAAAAGTCGTATGGACACACTCAGTACACAGCATGGAAAGAAAGCGATAAGCGCAGTCATGATCATCATCGCTGTGCTGTTTCAGCTGTACCTAACGTCGACTGCGGCACTGAACCCTACGCAAATCCACAGCGAAAACTGGCTAAACCAAGTTCAAGATGAGAAGGTGTTACTGTGTACCGCTGATGGCTTTAAATGGGTGGATATTAACGAACTGATTGAAGCCAACGCACTGCCCAATTCTGAATTTGTTCAAGATCTTAACCTGCACGATGGGTTTCAGTTTGAATGTCCATTGCTGCAAGCGGCGCAATTCTTTATTGCTATCGCGTTCGGTCTGTATCTAGCCACGCTCTCTTGGTTAAGACGCACCAAGCATGTTTTCACTCCCTATCATTTCGCAGCTTGCGGAAGAAAAGTTTACAAATACTTAGCGCCCAAGCAATCTCCGCCTTGTGTTTTCCACACCTAAATACTCAACGAAGTAGTCGGTAAATAAACATAACGTATTAATCCTATCGAAGAACCGATAGAGAACAGCCAGATTTAAAAAGGAAAACACAAATGATCAAACTGATGAAAACCACAGCCATCGCTCTTATCGCTTTATTGGCAAGCCCACTCAGCCTTGCTCACGAATACGAAGCAGGCAAGATTCACATCGATCATCCTTGGAGCCGCGAAGCGCCACCAAATGCTCCAGTGATTGGCGGTTTCTTTCAGTTAAGCAACCTAGGTGACGCTGATGACGCGCTGATTGCGGCTTCAACACCGATTGCTGACCGTGTGGAGATTCATACTCACACAAAAGAAGACGGCATGATGAAGATGATTAAGATTGATGAAGTCGTGGTAGAGCCTCAGCAAAAAGTGGAATTCAAGCCAGGCAGCTTCCATCTCATGATCTTCAGCCCAACCCAAACGCTAAAAGAAGGCGACCGTTTCCCTGTGACTCTGACGTTCAAAAAAGCAGGTAAAGTGGAAGTCGAAATGGCGGTTGAGAAGAAAGACCACATGGAAAAGCACACGCACCACCATTAATCGCTTAAACGAAAAGAGCCCGCTACTTCAGCGGGCTCTTTTGCTTTTGGTACCTATGATTCTAGTCGTGTGCACCTTTGGTTGTACTGATGTGCACTTTAGAGATTCCCTACTCGCTCGTTCCTCGCTCTATGGAATGACCCTATTTAGTCTTCTGTCAAAGTTTGAGTGGCTTAGTGCTCAACACATCAGCCAAGCTCCAGCCTCGTCATTCCGACGAGCCTAGGCGAGATCAGGAATCTAATAACAGCTAACTCAGTCTTACTTAAAGCAAACCTCTGCCCAGCGCGCTAAGCCAGCAGTGACCGAACCAAAGTAGTTGCCACTCACCACAGGAATGTTTGGCAATACTGTCTGCACTGCATCACGCAAAATAGGTGAACGTGCTGAACCGCCTGTCATAAAGATCGCATCCGGTTTCACGCCCGCTTGCTCTACCGCTTCGGTAACCAAAGCCGTCATCTTATTCTTCGGTGATTCAATCGCTTCGATCATCTCATCACGTTGAACATCGACTTCAATCAACTCAGACAACAAGTTAATGCCCGCACGATAAGACGCTTGATCAGACAACGCGACTTTGGCTTCTTCTGCGCGACGCACGATGTTGTAGCCCAGTGACTCGTGGTAAACCTCTAACAAACGAGCCAGCTTCTCAGGCTCTTGCGCTTGCTTGTGCAGCAGTTTCAACGCCGATAAGTTTTCACGTGAGTAAAAATCGCTCTGCGCTTCCACATTGTTGATCGCAATTGGATTCCAGAACTGCGTGGTTGGCATCATGATGCCCGATTCCATCTTGCTCTCCATACCGAATGGGAACATCAGTTGTTTGAACGCCAAGGCGATATCCAAATCGTTACCACCAATACGTTGACCACTGTGCGCTAACAGACTTGCGGTACGGTCGGCTTTACCTCGCCAAGATGGCCCCATCTGAATCAAAGAACAGTCTGTCGTACCACCACCGATATCGACCACTAGTATGGTTTTATCTTCGGTTAACGTTGCTTCGTATTCCAGACCTGCCGCTACCGGTTCAAATTGGAATTCGATGTTCTGAAAACCAGCACGTTTTGCTGCTCTTAAAAGAATGCCTTCCGCTTGAATGTTCGCCGTCTCACCGCCACGACCGTGGAAGTTGATCGGACGACCAATCACCGCATCAGTAATGATTTGCTGTGCGCTGTTCTCTGCTTGCGATTTGATGTTGTCCATCATGGCGCAAACCAGATCTTCAAAGAAACTCAGCTGAACATCACGCAGACCAGAAGCACCGAGGAAAGACTTTGGAGACTTCACGTAATAGATATCGCGAGGATCTTCCAAGTAGCGATTCAATGCCGCTTGACCAAACGCCATGTCTTCTGGCTCAAGTTCAATACTTTCCTCACGATTAAGGTTAATCGCGCGACGCAAAACCTGCTCACCAACCTGATCGAACGGTTTGATGCTGCGATGGCGGAACAAGTGTTCAGACACCGATTCACGCGTTGGTGCAGCAAGGGTGGAAGGAATGTAAGGGCTATTCCCTTCAAGGTTTAATAGTTGCGGTTCACCTTGTTCCATTTTCGCCACCGAACAGTTCGCGGTGCCGTAGTCAAAGCCGATATACATAAGTCCTCCCACTGACGAAAAAAAGGTCGGCAATCCTACCTCAACCTCAGTGGAATTACTACCGCAACTCAATGAAATAAGTGGCGCTTACTCTTTCTCGGCAGGTTCTTTCTTCATTGATGGCAACACAACCGCAAGCAACAAAGCCAACAGCAGAAATACCGGAGTGAGCGTAAGCCCATGCCAAATAGAGTATCCATCGTGGAACAACCAGAAAATGCCGACAGTCAGCAGGTAGGCAAAGTAACTGCAGAACACCAAACTAATCGCAACGAAGCGCGTACGATTGATGATTAAGATTCGCACCAAATACTGGCTCATGATCCCCGCGCAGTGTACCGCCATTTGCCAATTAATGATGAAACACGCCAGTGCGACGAACCCAGATATTACCAAGGCATCGTGCGTGTTGAGAATGAAATAGCTGCCAAAGCGACTGATGATGACGGAGTAATCGCCCTCGTACACTATCGACCATGATATGGCGTTTGCCGCAGCGACAAAATTGGCAAAATAAGCGATGGCATAAAAGGTAGTTTGAGAACTGAATGGCTGAAAGACTTCGGAGCAATAGCCCTGCCATTCTTTTTGATTGGACGTGGGTCCGACCCAGTTACGTTTTTTGTTCGGTACTCGCTCTGCAAACGCAGGACCGTTACGAAACAACAACCAGAAAATATACAGC
Source organism: Vibrio sp. HENC-03 (assembly GCF_000305755.2). Taxonomy (NCBI): domain Bacteria; kingdom Pseudomonadati; phylum Pseudomonadota; class Gammaproteobacteria; order Vibrionales; family Vibrionaceae; genus Vibrio; species Vibrio sp. HENC-03. Next base: position 230,643 of record NZ_JH976064.1, read on the forward strand.
GCAAGTGCTACTAAGAGTATTGTAAGCATACCCTTTCCCCTCCAGAAATGTCCTTTTCCACTGCCAATGGCGTTGGGGTCGTAAACTGCACTTCCCTGTTTTTGTGCTTAATCTTGTTTTAATGCATTGTTAAACATCATAAATATACTCAAAACGGCAGTGACTACTTTATCACTACCGTTATTAAGGTTTAGCACACGATGGACGGAATTGCTGAATCTGGATAGACCAAATAGGAGGGAAAGAAACGGTCTACCCAAACGAATTATGCTTCGAGCTTTTCTTCAAATACGCCAAGCTCACGACCTAACCAAATCGCACGCTCGGTATGATCACGCAGCTCGTTATCACTGACAGGATGAATCAGAACCGAAAAACCGCCACGAATGGTATCAAGCCATGCGATAAACTCATCACTTATCGATTCAACATGCAGCTCAAACATCGGCATCTTATGTGGACCAACCAACTTGCACACTAAAGGGAAAACGCGCAAAACATCTTGGCGTTCTTGACGAATGATCTCATTCAAGGCTTGAGCTTTATCCTGCTGCTGAAGCGGGAAGTAAACATGAATGTGGTACATAACTTCTCCATGCGTATCACTGACTTTCATTAGTCGCCACACTACCTGCATTCAACTATCGAGGGAAGCGACAAATTCAAATCTATCGTCAAAGCGTGACGGAGAGATTAACGTGTTACTGGATCTGCACAAATATGGTTGATAAATCACTCAACCTGTCGAATTTTACAGCATAATTTTATTACAAATTTCCTGTCAAACTCAGTGATTCCCTTCAACTTCGAAAACGTACAATTCAAAAAAGCAGTGTTTTATCCTAGAAAAGTACGGTGTAAGCGAAACTTTACTGTGGGTTACAACTCAAACTAAAGCATAATTTAACAATTTGTTTACACTTACTGTATCTGGTTATACCAAGATTCATCACTGGATTAGGCGGTGTAAACAGCAGTAATAAATGACGCCTTGTGTTTTACCAGAACACACTTTTGTTAGAGAGACGAGCACCAAAAGCGTCGATAACTATCAAAACAACTGCAATCCTAGGTATGACCTTTTGCGCTGATATCAAAGCCTGAGTACCCATACAGGCTGAGATCGAAATAATGAGCAGCTGCAGTCCAAAAGACCCGCAGCGTCAAAAGGAGCTTGAGATGAACGTTCAGGCATTACCCATGCATCGGTTTATCGACCATGATGGGAACCTCGTCAGCCAACTACCCAACTGGGCTGATCTCGAAACACTGGTCGGTTTTTACCAAGACATGGTCTTAACTCGCACCTACGATAACAAAGCCGTTGCCCTGCAACGCACTGGTAAATTAGGTACCTATCCATCACACCTTGGCTCGGAAGCCGTTGGAATAGCGGTAGGCAGAGCGCTAAAAGCCAGTGATGTATTTGTTCCTTATTATCGCGATATGCCCGCCATGTGGTGTCGTGGTATAGGAATGGAGAAGAACCTGCAATACTGGGGAGGCGATGAACGCGGCAGCGACTTCGCTCCTGAAGGTAGCCCTTTTCCTAGCAAAGATCTGCCCTTCTGTGTCCCAATCGCAACCCAGTGTACCCATGCCGTTGGTGTTGCGGCAGCACTGAAAATCCAAGGCAATCACGACGCGGCTTTGGTGATGTGCGGCGATGGCGGCACTTCCAAAGGCGACTTCCTTGAATCCATTAACTGTGCGGGCGCATGGAACATCCCATTAGTTTTTGTGGTAAACAATAACCAATGGGCGATTTCCGTGCCGCGCAGTTTGCAATGTGCTGCGGAATTTCTCTCAGAAAAAGCCAAAGGCGCTGGTATTCCTGGTATTACGGTGGATGGCAACGATGTCGTCGCGGTGTTTGATGCAACAATGACTGCCCTCGAACGAGCCAGAAAAGGCAAAGGCGCAACGTTAATTGAAGCAATAAGTTACCGCCTGAGCGATCACACCACCGCCGACGACGCGACCCGTTATCGTAACGAGGATGAGGTTCAAACGGCTTGGCAATATGAACCCGTTCGTCGACTTAAAGCCTTTCTCACCAATCAAGGCGTTTGGAGTAACGAGAAAGAGCAAGAGTGGCAAGCCCACTGTAAAGAACAAGTTGAACTCGCCGTTGAACGTTATCTCAACATGCCGAATCAAGCGCCTGAAACGGGCTTCGATTTCCTTTATGAATCCCTGCCCCAAGAGCTTCATGCTCAAAGGGATGAGCTAATCAACAAAGCAATGCGAATGCAGGGAGGGAAACATGGCTGAACTCACGTTAGTTGAAGCAGTGAACCTCGCACTGCACCATGAAATGGAACACGATCCGAATGTCATCGTCCTTGGCGAAGATGTGGGTGATAACGGCGGTGTATTCCGCGCCACAGTTGGACTCAAGCAAAAATACGGTCTTAAGCGCGTTATCGACACACCTTTAGCTGAAGCGCTTATTGGCGGTGTCACTGTCGGCATGGCAACGCAAGGCTTACGACCTGTGGCAGAGTTTCAATTCCAGGGCTTTGTCTTCCCTGCACTGGAGCATTTAATGTGTCACGCGGCGCGAATGCGAAACCGCACTCGTGGTCGACTCACCTGCCCTGCCGTATTCCGCGCACCCTTTGGTGGCGGTATTCATGCACCAGAGCATCACTCCGAAAGTGTCGAAGCGTTATTTGCTCACACTGCAGGTTTTAAGGTTGTGATTCCTTCATCACCGCAACGCGCTTATGGCTTGCTCCTAGCAGCTATTCGTAGCAACGATCCGGTGATGTTCTTTGAGCCAAAACGTATCTATCGCACGGTGAAATCCGAAGTGGTGGATAATGGCGAAGCACTACCTCTCGACACATGCTTTACCCTTCGCAAAGGTCGCGACATTACGTTAGTGACTTGGGGAGCGTGTGTTGTCGAATCACTGCAAGCGGCTCAAACGCTGTCCAATCAAGGTATCGAAGTTGAGGTGATTGATTTAGCCAGCATCAAACCCATTGATACCGCGACCATCTTCCGTTCGCTAGAGAAAACCGGACGCCTCTTGGTGGTCCATGAAGCCAGCAAAACCTGTGGTGTCGGCTCAGAACTGCTAGCCAGAACCGCAGAACATGCCATGTGCCTACTCAAAGCGCCACCAAAACGCGTCACAGGTATGGATACCATCATGCCGTACTACCGCAACGAAGATTATTACATGATTCAGGAAGAAGACATTGTGCTCGCCGCGCGCGAACTCGTGGAGGATTGGAAATGAAGACATTTAACTTACCCGATCTCGGCGAAGGTCTCGCTGAGTCAGAAATTGTGAAATGGCATATTAGTGTCGGTGATATGGTCAAGCTCGATCAAGTGGTGCTTACTGTCGAAACCGCAAAGGCGACCGTGGATGTTCCTGCGCCTTATGGCGGTCGTATCGTGAGTCGTCATGGTGAAGAAGGCGACGTAATCAACATTGGTGCTCTACTTCTGGAAATCGATGAAACGGGAGCAGAACAAACCGTCTCCGAGAAAAAACAAACTGCCGATGCAGCAACCGTGGTCGGTAATGTCTCCCAGCATGCGCACAGCGTGAATGTGGATGATTTCTGGATTGGTGGTGAACATAATCCATCACCAGATAACCTCATCACTGCGCTTCCTTCTGCTCGCCTATTAGCGAAGAAACTGGGTGTGGATTTAGATTTGGTCAAAGGCAGCGGTCCGGATGGTTTGATCGTCGATGCCGATATCTACGATGAAGCAGGCAAACAACGCCCCGGTACAGAAGTACTCAAAGGCGCACGCCGAACCATGGTATCGACCATGGCGGAATCCCATCACAATGTCGCAGCGGTCACTATTACCGAAGAAGCCGTGTTGGAAGGCTGGAAGCAAGGTGAAGACATCAGTATTCGTCTGGTCCAAGCCATTGTACATGCGTGTCAGGAAGAGCCAGCAATGAATGCGTGGTTTGATGCCGAAACCATGACGCGTTGTGTTCACAGTACGGTGAACATTGGTATTGCCGTAGACAGCCGACACGGTTTATACGTGCCCGTTCTACGACACGCTGATGAATACGAGCCACAAGAGGTACGCCGTTGGTTGGACCAAACTGTACAAGGCATACGTGAACGTAAGATCGGTCGTGAGCAGTTACAGCACGCCACCATTACGCTATCAAACTTTGGCGCAATTGCAGGCATTTACGCAACGCCAGTGGTCACTCCGCCACAAGTCGCGATTGTCGGTGCAGGTCGAATCATTGAGAAGGTTGTAATTCGAGACGGACAAGCTGTGGCAGTGAAAGCTATGCCACTTTCGATTACGTTTGATCATCGCGCATGTACCGGCGGTGAAGCAGCAAGGTTCACAAAAGTACTGGCAGAACACTTGAGAAAAGCGAGCGTTTAGAGAACGTTTGTCATAAATAATAAAGGGCTTCCGATTGGAAGCCCTTTGTTTTGAGGATGAATTTAAAGAGAGATTCCCTACTCGCTCATTCTTCACTCCAGGGAATGACGCCCGAAAAATAGCGAAATTAAACCTTCTCCAATAATTCCGGCATAATCTCAAACAAATCACCAACCAAACCATAGTCTGCGACTTGGAAGATTGGCGCTTCAGGATCACTGTTGATCGCCACAATCACCTGGGAATCTTTCATCCCTGCTAAATGTTGAATTGCACCGGAAATACCCACGGCAATGTACAGTTGAGGCGCGACAATCTTACCCGTTTGCCCTACTTGCAAATCGTTAGAGACAAAGCCAGCGTCTACCGCAGCGCGTGATGCACCAATTGCACCACCAAGCTTATCGGCCAGTTGTTCCACCAGCGCGAAATTCTCTTTGCTGCCTAATCCACGACCTCCAGAGACCACGACGTTTGCCGCAGGTAGTTCTGGTCTTTCGCTTTCTGCTTTTTGCTGTGAAACAAACTCACTGTGTTCTGCCTTAATGACCGTTTCTAACGTCACGACATTCTCAACTACTGGTGAATCAGACATAGCAATTGCGTCAAACGCTGAACTTCGAATCGTCATCACTTTGGTTGTATCGTCCGAACGAACTCTGGCTAACGCATTACCGGCATAGATGGGGCGAACAACCGTATCGAGCGATTCAATTGCAATCACATCTGACAGTTGCCCGACATCCAATAAGGCAGCGACTCGGGGCATCAAGTTCTTACCGAAGGTACTCGCGGGAGCTAGGATATGCGAATAATCCCGACCAACTTCGGCAATCAAAGTAGACAGGTTTTCTGCCAATGCATGTTGATATTCGGAAGCATCAATCGCAATGATCTGTGAGATACCTTGCACACACTTCAACTCATTCAATACTGAGTTGAACTGGTGTCCGACTAACAAGGCGGTGACCGGCAAAGAGGCACCGTCATGTTGAATTTGAGAAGCCGCGCTCAACGCACGTAATGTATCCACTGAAAGTGATTGGTTGTCGTGTTCCACAACGACCAAGGTTGCTAACGGTTTGTTTTCCATAGTTATGCCTCCTAAATCACTTTCGCTTCATTTTTGAGCTTGTCGACTAACTCGCTCACACTGCCAACCATCTCACCGGCTTTACGAGCAGGCGGCGTCATGACTTCCAACACTTGCTGAGAGCGTTCGACACTCACACCAAAGAAGTCTGGCGTCATTACCGATAGCGGCTTCTTCTTCGCTTTCATGATATTCGGTAGAGAGGCGTAACGCGGTTCATTTAATCGCAAATCCGTACTGATGATCGCAGGCAGATCCAGTTTGAGCATTTCTAAACCACCGTCGATTTCTCGAGTAACAAGAACCGTTTCCCCTTCGACTTTCACTTCCGATGCAAATGTCCCCTGCGGACGATTCGTCAGTGCCGCCATCATTTGCGCGACTTGGTTGTTATCCGTATCGATTGACTGTTTACCCAGAAGCACCAAATGAGCCTGCTCTTGCTCCATCACAGCTTTGAGTAACTTCGCGACCGCAAGCGGTTCTGGTGACTGTTCAACATCAATATGAATCGCACGATCCGCACCTAATGCGAGCGCTGAGCGCAATTGTTCCTGACAACTGGCGTCACCAATCGACACCACTAACACCTCTTCTGCTACCCCAGCTTCTTTAAGGCGAACAGCCTCTTCCACCGCAATTTCACAGAATGGGTTCATCGTCATTTTCACGTTGTTGGTTTCCACACCGGAACCATCAGGTTTCACTCTTACTTTAACGTAAGGGTCAATTACACGTTTAATCGCAACCAGTACTTTCACATTCCCTCCTAGCAGATCGCAAAGCGATACGCGTCCTAGCAATTGGGTCATGCGTGACAAAGATTGGTGTTAAAGCTCAGCTTTTTCATTACCTTGCTAACAAAAAAAGCATTGTGACATTGTCACTCAAAATCTTTATCACGCCCTATGACGTTACCATTTGAGCTTAGTTTAGTTTACGTTTACGTCAACTGGACTATAGTTCTTTATACGAGCACTGCGTAATAGAAGAAGCACCTGAAACACAAAGAAAGGTTTCGCATAAAGGAAGCAAGAAGATGGAAAGAGAATGCATGGAATTTGATGTGGTGATTGTCGGCGCCGGACCTGCAGGTTTGAGTGCAGCATGCCGCTTGGCGCAACTCAACCAAGAACGTGAAGGTGAACCGCTGTCTATTTGTGTGGTAGAGAAAGGTTCAGAAGTTGGTGCACATATCTTATCTGGCGCGGTATTCGAAACACGTGCATTAGGCGAACTCTTTCCGGATTGGCAAAGCATGGGCGCGCCTCTTTCCGCCGCGGTAAAAAACGATGACTTCTTGTACCTAACCACAGAACTTAATCACGTTCGTGTTCCCCACTTTCTTACCCCCAACCCAATGCACAATGACGAAAATAACTACGTCATCAGCTTGGCGAACTTGTGCCGTTGGTTAGCAGAACAAGCAGAATCGCTTGGCGTTGAGGTCTATCCCGGTTTCGCTGCATCCACGATTAACTACGATGCATTTGGCGCTGTTACAGGGGTAAACACCAGCGACATGGGCTTGGACAAGAACGGAGAAGCCAAACCCAACTTTGAAGCCGGTATTGAGCTAAAAGCCAAATACACCGTATTCGCCGAGGGGTGCCGAGGTCATTTAGGTAAAGAGCTCATCCAACGATTTGATTTAGACGATGATAAACAACCGCAACATTATGCGCTTGGGCTTAAAGAGATTTGGGAGTTACCTGTCAATGCCAAAGATCAATCAGGCAGCGTGATTCATTCTGCAGGGTATCCTCTGAGTAAATCCAACACCACGGGCGGCGGTTTTCTCTATCACATGGAAAACAACCAAATCGCCGTTGGGCTTATTGTCGACTTGAATTACAGCAATCCTTACTTGAGTCCGTTTGACGAATTTCAACGCTTTAAGCACCACCCTGCAATCGAACAACATTTGAAAGGCGCTCAACGCATCGCTTACGGCGCAAGAGCCATTGCAAAAGGTGGGTTGTCTTCTCTGCCGAGACAGCAATTTCCCGGCGGTCTGTTGATCGGCTGTGATGCAGGTACCTTGAACGTCGCCAAGATCAAAGGCAGCCATACTGCGATGAAATCCGGTTTGTTAGCCGCAGAGGCGATTGCTGAAGCAATCACACAATCCAATTCGGAACCGGATTACCAAACCAAGTTTGAAGATTCATGGTTGTATGAAGAGCTTGGTGACACACGCAACTTTGGTGCGAACATTCACAAATTCGGCAGCGTACTAGGCGGAGCACTTTCCACCTTCGAACACAATCTGTGGCAGCCTCTGGTTAAGAAACCAATACCATGGACAATCACTGATCCTTCGCACGATCATGAACAGCTGAAACCAATTGATGAGTGCCAACCTATTAAATACTCGGAACCAGATGGTGTGATCAGCTTCGATAAACCTTCATCGGTATTTTTGTCTGGAACACAACACGAAGAAAATCAGCCTTGCCACTTGCAACTCGCCTATCCTCATATTCCGATTCAAGTCCATTTGAAGAAGTTTGATGAGCCAAGCCAGCGCTACTGCCCTGCTGGCGTGTATGAAGTGGTAGAAGTCGAAGGCGAGCGAATATTCCAAATCAATGCCGCAAACTGCGTGCATTGCAAAACCTGTGACATCAAAGATCCATCGCAAAACATCACATGGAAAGCACCTGAGGGTGGCGGCGGACCAAGCTATCAAAACATGTAGAAACGTTAGTATATTGACCGTCTAACAAATGGATAAACAAACCGATTGGCAGAGCATCATTACTCCTGCCAATCGGCAAAATGATCGAGCAGGAAATCGATAACCAATCGCGCTCGTAGTGGCAGAAAATGACGATTCTGATACACAATCCAGCTGCTGTTACCACTTCCCCAATAGGGCTCTAGGATTGGCACTAAACGACCGGACGAAATAGCATCGTTAAAGCTGCTCTTGGGTAAGTACGCCACGCCTAACCCTTCTTCACAGGCTTGCAAGACCGTGTGTGCGTTATTGCTCTTCCATCTGCCCTGCACTTTTACGCCATCTAAAGGCTTGCCGTCTTTTTCAAACAACCAAACGTCCTTATTGGCAATAATGCAGCTATGACGCTTGAGTTGCTCAGGGTGCGTTGGTAAACCATGTTCATCGAGATAACGCTGACTGGCTGCCGCTGCCATGGGACGATCCACCAGCTTTCTCGCAACCAAGCCTGAATCACTCAACCTACCGTAACGAATGGCAAAATCGAAACCATCTTCAATAAAGTTGACCATGCTGGTATTGAAGTTGATCTCTACCGTGAGATTAGGATGTTGCTTGGCAAACGCCATCAAGGCAGGCGCTACGTGGTTTTCAGAAAACGCACCAGCGGCACTCACGCGTAACGTACCACTCAATTGAGTTTGCTGCGTGGTGAGCTGTTCATTGGCTTGCTGAAGCCCAATCACCAACTCTTTACACTGTTGATAATACGCTTGCCCTGCTTCCGTTAGACTCACCATTCTTGTCGAACGTGCCAACAAAGCGACACCTAATCGCTCTTCTAATCTTGTGACTTGGCGACTGACGTGACTGGTACTGCAACCTAACTGTTTTGCCGCTGCAGAAAACCCTAAGCTCTCAGCAACCGTAACAAACTCATTGATGCCTTCAAAACTGTCCATACTTACCTTTGCTATATAGCAATAATGTTTTGCCAATTAATCGTATTATCACTTATTTGTTTAGCAATTAGTATGAAGGTGTTCAACAAATACACGTAAGCCAAAAAGGAAACCATCATGAAGAAAGTACTCATCATTGTGACGAACCATGCGACCCTTGGTGAAACTGACCAAGCAAACGGAACTTACGCGCCAGAGCTCACTCATGCCCTTAGCGAACTACTGGGTGCAGGATTCGATTACGACATTGCCTCTATCAAAGGTGGACAAGCACCTCTGTACGGAACCGACATCGAAGGCGACGCAGTGAACGAGAAAATTTTGGCGGATGATGATTTCCAGAACCGCATCAACAACACGATTCCAGTGTCACAAATCAACGGTGACAACTACGATGCGATCTTCTATCCGGGTGGTTTTGGTCTTCTTTCAGACCTAGCGAGCAACGAAGATTTTGCCAAGATTTCTGCAAAACACTATGAAGATGGCGGTATTGTGGCAGCAGTTTGTCATGGTCCTGGCGCTCTTCTCCCTATCACGCTTAGCAATGGCGAAAAGCTACTTGCGTCTAAATCAGTGACAGGTTTCACTCGCGAAGAAGAGATCGACTTCGGCACTATCAACGACATCCCATTCCTATTGGAAGAGTCTCTTGCTCGTGGCGCAGCGCGCTACTCTAAAGTGCAACCATGGCAAGAGCTTGTGATTGTGGACGACCGAGTCATCACAGGTCAAAACCCAACGAGCGCACACGGCGTAGGTAAAGCAATCGTGGATCTATTGAGCTAGACCCCGGACAGTCTACTCACCGCAGACAAAGGAAAGCCGCATTCATGTCGCTTTCCTTTTTGTTTGTCGTCTATTTCACTATTCAGCCAAGACCGTTCAGTTCCCTCGCCCCTTCCCAATACAATAACGAGTGATGCCTCGCAAAACTTGAGTTACTTCAAACTCATCCGCTTGTATTTCTTTGATTCATTGAAACTCACCAAAGATTGAATCAAGGTAAGTTAACAATTCAATAACAACAAGTCAGGACGACAATGAATAATGAATTAGTACTGAAAACGCCTGATGCGCTCTCCATCCATGCCAGAGTTTTCCATCCAGAAAGCGAGGTAAAAGCCGGCATCATCATCAATGCGGCTACCGCAGTTAAGCAAAGTTATTATCAACGTTTTGCTCAATTCCTCGCGCAAAATGGTTATTTGGTGGTGACCTATGACTATCGCGGTATTGGTCAATCCGCTATTCAAGATACGCGCGATCCTCGCTTAACAATGCAAGCATGGGGAGAAAAGGACTTGGCAACCGTCATTGATTGGGCGACAACCCATCACCCTGCGCTCGATTGGCACTGTATTGGGCACAGCGTTGGCGGTCAGATCTTAGGTTTAGCGACAAACAACACGGTATTTAAAAGCGTTTACTGTGTTTCCTCTCAAAGCGGATATTGGCCAAATTGGGAAGGCATTGCTAAACCGCGCATGTTTGCCATGTGGTATTTCGTCGTTCCAGTGTTATCAACGCTGTTTGGCAAAGTTCCCGGAGTCTTTCTTGGCGGCGAAGCTCTACCAGAATGCATTGCCAAACAATGGGCATACTGGGGACGCGATCCGCACTACATCATTGATGAAAACAGCACACCAATCCGCGAAAATTTCGAGCAAATGACCTGTGATATTAAGTTCAAACTGATTGATGATGATATGGACTTTGCACCGCCGAAATCCGTCCATCAGCTTGCCAGCTTTTACAGCAACGCGAACGTCGAAATAGAGACAGTGAAAACAAAACAACTGGGCACCAAAGTTGGACACTTTGGCTTCTTCCGTAAGAAACATGAAGACGATCTCTGGTTAGATGCTCTAGCTTGGCTGAACAACCAATATCCGAGTGAGATAGAGTCGGTGGCGTAATGCGATATTATCGCCATTCCTCATCAATTCTGGATATAATGCCGCCGTTGTTCCAGCTGATGAATCATGACAATGCGAAAATACTACGTAACTGAAGGCGACACGACGTCTAAGAAAGAGAAAATTGCCTACCCAAAACTGGCGCTATGTGACCAATGTGTGGGTAGTTATGTTGTGATCAGTGAAGGCGAACGCACGTACGAAGAGTGCGCTAAATGCGGTGCGGACGATTAACGCTAACGCGATAAATTAATGATACGAGGCAGGTTTGAATCTCTGCCTCATCTTACTCTCCCAGAGCTGACTCTTCGCGCAATAAAATACAGCCTTTATAATCCACCAGCCCCTGTGTGACGTGCACTTCACCTTGTTTTGAAACAACCACTGCCTCGATACCCTGTTGCTGATTTAGGTACGACATCGATTCTTCTACGCTTGATAAAAAGCCTGCGGTACTCCAAATTTCACCATCGACAGACAGGCGAGAGATAATCGTCAAACTGGCGATATCGGTTGAGATTGGCATTCCCGTTTTGGCATCCAACAAGTGATGATAACGCTGCCCGTTGGATTCAAAAAATCGCTCATTGATACCCGATGTCACCATCGACATGCCTTGTAAAGGTACGACGCGAACGACATCACCACGCTCTGATAATGGGTTCTGAATGCCCACATTCCATGCTTTGTTACTGTTATCTGGCGAATGACCGATGGTCAGTACGTTCCCACCCAAACTGATAAAACCGCTTTGCACGCCTGCTTCAACCAGTTTGTTCTTTACCTGATCGGCAAAGTAGCCTTTAGCAATAGCACCCAAGTCTATCTCCATCCCCCTTTGAGATAAGAACACCGAGTGGTCATCTTCGCTCAAAATGATCTTGGTCGGATCGACCAAGGATAACTTGTCGGTAATCACATCAGGAGACGGCACTTTGGCATCCTTAAAACCAATTCGCCAAGCTTTTACAAGCGGACCGACTGCAATGTTAAACGGGTTTCTTGTGTCTTCACTGTGCTGTTTAGCAAGCTTAATCAGGTCAAATAGATCCTGCGCTACCACCACAGGCGCAATACCCGCATTTTGGTTGACACACATCAGCTCAGAGTCGGATTGATTGACCGTAAATCGCTCTGCGTAATCGACGAGTTGCGCGTAGGCTTCTCTTATCAGTTGCTCACCGTTCGAGTGATACACCACCACATCGATAAAGGTGCCCATCATCTGAAATCTGGCGCTGTATTTATTGGTGCTCATCGATTTCTCCAAACACTAAATACGGAAAAAGAGGGAAGCATCACTCCCCTCTTATTGATTACCTATCTTGCTCTGTTTCGCTCTTGAATAAGCGCTTAAACAAGATCAGATGCACTCTCACCAGCGATACGACCATAAGTGAAGATATCGATCAGCGCGTTACCACCGAGGCGGTTACCCGCGTGGATGCCACCCGTTACTTCGCCTGCTGCGTACAGACCTTGAATAACTTCGCCGTCTTTACCAATCACTCGCGCCTTAGTATCAATCTTCAAGCCACCCATCGTATGGTGAACTGAAGGCTGACGTGGCGTCGCGTAGAACGGTGCTTTTTCCACTTTCAAACCGAATGCTCTCTTATGGAACTCAGGATCCTGTCCTGCATCTACACAAGCGTTGTATTGTGCGATGGTGTTAGTGAGCTCTTGCGTCGGAACGCCAATTTTCTCTGCCAACTCTTCTAGCGTGTCAGCTTGAATAATAATGCCTTCTTTGATTTCGCGTTCGATGGTTTCATCTGATGTATTCGCTGCGGTTTGACGAATGTTCTCGTCCGCAATCATGTAGATCAGACCACCGTTATCGAAGAACGCCTCAGAAAGCACGTCACGGCTACCACACTCATCAACAAAACGCTTACCTTGCTTGTTCACGAATACAAAGTTCTCTGGTGGCACAATCAGACCGGTTAGCAGCGCACCTGATTTAGGGTCACCAACTGGCATTAATTGCACAAAGCCCATGCCGACTAATTCTGCGCCCGCTTTCTCACCAATTTCGATGCCGTCACCAACCAATGCTGGTGAGTTTGTGGTCTTGATGTCGTCCGCGATTTCTTTCCAGTATGTGTTGTACTTTTTGATCATCTGAGTGTTTGCGCCGAAACCACCAGAAGCCAACACCACACCATGATTCACATGTAGGATAAGCTCAGTACCGTCCGCTTGAACCGCTTCGATACCGACCACTTTGCCGTTATCAACCATCAAATCCGTTGCACGTGTGTCAGTAATAATGCGACCGTTTTGTTCTTGAATGCGTTTTGATAGTTTGTCGACAAACTCTACGCCTTTTGGACGTTTAGGTTTGTGTGCACGACGCCACAAGGCACCAACTGGGATCTCAACAACGCTACGGTCAAAATCAATGCCCTTTTCACTCAGCCAATCAATGGATTCCATAGAACGAGATGTTAGGGTTTCAACCAAATCGTATTGACCATAAATCGATTCACCATTCAGGTCGGTACGTTTACCGCCAAGGTAGGTTTGAATGCGGTGTAATTCAACAGAATCAAACAAGTACTGCTTGCCGTTCTCAAGGTCTGTAAAGTAACCGTCCAGTTGCGCTTTAAGCACCTTGAAGTCTTGAAGGTACTCACCCGCAAACTCCGATTCCGCTGTTTTAGCTAGCAGCATCAAGGTTTCTTTTTCGCCAGGAAGTGCTGGGAAATCACCTTGCCATTTTGGTTCTGCCGCGTTCACCCAACCGCCAGTACGCACCGTGTTACCACCGATTGCAGGGAACTTCTCAAGCAAAATAACCGACTTGCCTTTGTCTAGTGCCGTCAAGGTTGCGCTCAAACCAGCACCACCGCCGCCAACAACCACGATATCCACGGTTTCTTCGATGGTTTTCGATGACCATGCCACCGCTTCTTTGGCTTTGCAGCGCAGTGCTTCTGAGTTACCACCCGCTAGATCAACCGCGTTCGATACGCCGTCCAGTACTGCTTGGCTGCTGACTGTCGCGCCTGAAATCACGTCGATGTTCAGTGTTTGACCATCAAGAATTTGTTGAGGAATACGTTCAAACGCTGGGTTTGCGATGCCGTCTGATTCTTTGGAAGAGTCCACCACAATGTCGAGGATTTTTTCTTCAGAGAAAGTAACCGTAACCGGCAAGTCACCATTGTGACCGCGACCATACGCCGTGTATTCACCTGAGTTGAATTTGATTGGAACGTTCTGCAGCTCTTTGATGCGTTGGTGCTTCAATGCTTCTGCTGCGCTGTCCACAATCATGTAATCCATGATTTCCCAAAGTGGCGTTGGAATTTGCAGCGCTTCTTGTTGCGCGATGTCCGCGAACTCAGCACAGGTCTCATCGTTAAGCGCTTTGTTTGCCCAAGTAGGTTCAACCAAATAACCTTTACCGACACTAACCATGTCGTAACCTTGCTCTAGGGCATTTTCTGCATCTTTGCGCTGAGCAATACCACCAACACCAATCACTGGTACTTTCGCAACACTTTCAGATTGAAGCTTACGGTATTTGTCGATTAGCGGCTCTTGGTCTTCTGGCGTAACGATTGAGTTACGTAACCAGCTACCCATTGAGAAATGGAAGTAATCCAAGCCGTGAGTCGCAAGCTTATCTAGCAGGAACATGGTGTCATCAAAGCGGATGCCCGGTTGTTCAATCTCTTCAGGAGAGAAGCGGTAACCGATTATGAAATCAGATTTGTTATGTTGCTCAGCCACTTGCTTAGTTTTTGCAAGTACAGCTAATGGGAAGGAAGTACGTCTTTCAATGTTACCACCCCATTTATCGTTACGACGGTTTGAGTGTGGCGAGAAGAATTGCTGAATCAGGTATGTGTTTGCGCCGTGAATTTCTACGCCATCGAAACCAGCAAGAATCGCACGATTTACTGCATCACCAAAGCGATCGATCATCTCTTCGATTTGCTCTTTGGTCATCTCAAGTGGTGTTTCAGCATTGTCACGTAGCGCAGCGACAGGACTTGCAGAAATCGGTTGGTGTCCGCCATTGAACTCAGGGTTTGCCATACGACCGGCATGGTAGATCTGCAGAATCGCTTTAGAGCCTTTGGCTTTAATCGCATCGGCAAGCTTGGTTAAACCTGCGATTTTGCTGTCGGTATCAATACCAAGCGCACCAGGGAAAGCACGACCGTAATTTTCTACAAACGCACTCTCGACAATGATTGCCCCTGCATCACCAGAACGTGCCGCGTAGTAGTTGATCATCTCTTGCGTTACGCCGCCATCAAAGAATGCAGACTGAATCGTCATCGGTGCCATCACGATACGATTATGCAGCTTGACCCCTGATTGAAATACAATTTCATCGACTAACTGAGCCATAAATAGTTTCCTTTAACAGATTAATTCTCATATCAAAGGCACCTCCAGTTCGGCCAGCGCACCACAAGTGTTTTTGATATGAAAACCAATGTCCTCATTCGATAACCACAAAAATATTATTGATTTGACCGTATGAGTAAAATGAATACTTTGCATTTTAGCTATGATTGAAGCGCATTAATTAAAGGCTAAGTGGTTTGATTTGAATGGCAAAAACGGCAGGAGATGAAATACCAAGCCTTAATGTTTAGCTAGGCGTTAAGCCTTTTCTAATCGAGAATTTAATAGGTAATGTAAGCTTCGGGCTTGCAAAGAAATAGTTTGTAAATAGAAGTGCCTGTCATCACATTCGATAGACAAAGAAAAGTACAGAGACTCATAAAAACACCGACTTCTAACAAAATAAAAAATGATTTTTAACGCCGTTTAATGCTCCAAATCCTTTGTCCACTGCAGTTTCATTGTGATTGCTCTACTTTTCTTCCTCTTGCTATTCATAAGAAAAGCGTATCTAAAGCCGAAAAATCAATCAGGTGTACTATGCTTACTTGGCAATTCACTGATCAGCTTTACGGTTAACTCGCATTCTCTTACTCCAAAAGAAATGAACTCTATTTATTGTCCAGGAGGACTCGATGAACAGGATATTGAGACAGTTTCTTGTATTGATGAGCGCGGTCGCGCCTGTCAGTTTGCTAGCAGCAGATAAACCCAACATTTTGGTATTTTGGGGCGACGATGTGGGTGTTTACAACATTAGCGCTTACCATAACGGCATGATGGGTGGTCGTACACCAAACATCGATACCATCGCAAAGGAAGGTGCCATTTTCACAGATGCCTACGCGCAACAAAGTTGTACTGCGGGTCGTGCATCCTTCATTCTTGGTCAGCACCCATTCCGAACCGGTCTTCTTACCATTGGTATGCCAGGCGCGAAGGAAGGGATTCAAGCCAAAGATCCAACCATTGCTGAACTGCTGAAAAACCACGGTTATGTCGCGGGTCAGTTTGGTAAAAACCACTTGGGTGACCAAGACGAACACTTGCCGACTAACCACGGTTTTGACGAGTTCTTCGGTAACCTTTACCACTTGAATGCAGAAGAAGAGCCTGAATCAGAGTTCTACCCTAAAGATCCTGAATTCCGTAAAAAATTCGGCCCTCGTGGCGTTCTTAAATCGACGGCAGATGGCAAGATCGAAGATACAGGTCCACTGACTCGTAAACGCATGGAAAACGTAGACCGTGAGTTTATGGAAGCCAGCCTTGCCTTTATGGAAAAAGCCGTAAAAGAAGACAAACCTTTCTTTATCTGGCACAACTCAACTCGTATGCACGTTTGGACTCACCTAAGCGACGAGTACAAAGGCAAATCCGGTTATGGCCTATATGCAGATGGCATGATGGATTTGGATGACCAAGTTGGCGTGATGCTGAAAAAGCTCGACGAACTTGGCGTCGCTGACAACACCATCGTAATTTTCAGTACCGACAATGGTGCGGAGAAATTCACTTGGCCAGATGGTGGTACAACGCCATTTAAAGGCGAGAAAGGTACGACTTGGGAAGGTGGTTTCCGTGTTCCTATGATGGTTCGCTGGCCGGGTCAAATCAAACCGGGCACGGTGATCAACGATATCTTCTCTCAAGAAGACTGGATGCCAACACTGCTTGCCGCTGTTGGTGAACCAGATATTAAAGAGAAACTGCTAAAAGGCCACAAGGCAAACAACAAGACCTTTAAAGCACACCTAGATGGTTATAACCAGTTGGATCTACTTACTGGTAAAGCCGAAACGGGCGCACGTAACGAGATCTTCTACTTTGATGCCGGCGGTCACTTAAATGCACTGCGTTACAAAGATTGGAAAATCCACTTTACGATTATGGAAGGTGCGATTAACGAAGCTTACCGTAAAACGCCTAGCTGGCCGTTGATTGTTAACCTGCGTATGGACCCATTTGAAGTAGGCCCAGACTCTGCACTTTATGTTCGCCATTTCTACGCAGATCAAATGTGGATGTTTGTACCAGCTCAAGCGATCGTTCGCAAATTCCTCGAAACCTTTAAAGAGTTCCCAGCGACAAAAGGCAGCTCTTTGAGTATCGAACAAGTGGTTGATGCTATGACACAACCACAACGGAATTAGGCAAAACGAACTTAAGTACATTTACTCCACTTAAAAAGCATTAAGCCTACGGAGTACGGATATTATCACTGGTATCTGTACTCCGTATTTTTATGTTTAAACTTCTACCCCTGCTTCATCTTCTTCTACGATATCCGTTTCTTGACTCGCCTCTTCCAACCATTGCTGTAAAGATTCACTTGCTAGCACCTTCTGTTGGTAAGCTTTGGCACCTTCCGATAACTCGATGCCATAAGTTTGGAAACGCAATGCCACAGGTGCATACATAGCATCTGCAATCGACCATTCTCCAAATAACCAACCGTTGGGATACAGTTTGGCTTGCTCAGCCCAAATGGCATCAATACGCGCAATATCCTTACGCGCACCATCCGTTAGATCGACTTTTCTGCGTGCGCGGATGTTCATTGGGAGTTCGTTTCTTAAGTCAAAGAAACCCGAATGCATTTCTGATGCAATGGCGCGTGCTTTAGCTCGCTCTACAGACTTACTTGGCCATGCTCTACCTTGCAAGTATTGCTCGTTAACGTATTCCAAAATCGCTAATGAATCCCACACGGTTGCGTCACCATCCACCAAGGTAGGTACTTTCGCGGTTGGTGTAATACCTTCCAAGGTTTTGTAAAAGTCTTCCGTGAATAATTTGAGCTTGGTGACTTTCACATTCAGTTTGAATTGAGAAAAGATCAACCATGCGCGAAGTGACCAACTTGAGTAGTTTTGATTAGCAATAAACAGTTTCATGACGCCTCCATGCGGTTCGTGTTTTGATTACCCATTCACAATATCTGATTGTATTTGAGGGGACTAACGGATAGTTTTGATGGAACACTTCAACAAAAACGATGGATGAGTTTTAGATATGGATATCGATGCGTTACGCAGCTTTCTGGCTTTTGTCGAAACGGGAAGTTTCACTCGTGCAGCCAAGCAGATCAATCGCACCCAATCAGCGTTCAGTGCACAAATGCGTAAACTGGAAGACGAACTCAGTGTCAGTTTGTTTGAAAAAGAAGGTCGTAACCTCATACTGAGTGAAGCGGGGCTGGCACTGCGCTCTCATGCAGAGCAACTAGTCAGCTTACACAATCAAGCGCTGAAAAAGGTGAAACGCTATGAAAATAAGCGTCCTCTTCGCTTAGGTTGCCCAGAAGATTACAACGACAATATCCTGCCTAAAGTCATTCGTGTATTACAGCAATCTGAACCCACGTGTTCGATTCAAGTCTTCAGTGAGCCCAGCATCACCTTGAGAGAAAAGCTGGATGAAGGAAAGCTAGACGCCGCTATTGTGACAAGAGCACCGGACAGTGAGGAAGGTTACTGGCTAGCAAGCGACAAAGGCGTGTGGATTGCTCATCCTGATTTTGACATCGAACAAGCCCAACCTCTCCCTCTCGCCCTATTCCAAACCGACTGCAAATACCATGCGGCAGCAGTAGACGGATTAACCAAACGTGGTACTCCTTATCAACTACTGGCATGTTGCAATACGGCCTCTGCACAACGAGCGATTGTACGTTCAGGCATGGCTATCGGTGCGATGGGCAGTATTAGCGTTAGCGAGGATCTTAAGATCTTAGACGATATGCCATCGCTGCCTTCCGTGGATATCGTTTTGGTCACGGGCGTCGAGCCTCATCCGATACTGGATAAAGAATGCTTGGCGCAATTGGTTGAGTTAATGGCTTAACTGGATTCGCTAACCAATCACAAAGTTAAATTCGCCCGTTAATCGCCCGTCGATTCGTATAGTCTCAAACTGTAGATAATCACGGGCTTTGCCACCCCACCATTCATCACCAGTATTGCCTCTTAAGTACAACTGAGTGGTCAGAAGCTCTTGGTTATCCCGCCACAACTTAACGTGAATGTGCGGCGGACGAGAGGCATAAGGCACAGGATACAAAGTCTGAAACAAGTAACGACCATCCGATTGGGTTTCTGCCGCGCCAAAGCCTGCAAAGTGAGCATCAAACTTATCGTTATTTGGCTGGTTAGGATGATCGTAAATCCCCTGCCCATCGCATTGCCAGATTTCTACCTTGATGCCTGAAACTGGGTTTCCAGATGTGTCTACGACTTTGCCTTGCAGCACAATAGGTTCACCGATCAATCCTTCTGATTGCAGGATCAAGTTTTGACGAAGAGGAATGTCCACTACTGGATAAAATGGCCCTTCTGTTTGTGCGGGCGTCGACCGCATTGGTGTTTTCGCTTTTAAAGAGGGTGCGAACAACAGTGTCCACAGCGCTAAAAAGTGTCTTCTTTCCATGGTGCCACCAATGCAATTACGTTGAATTAAGTTTGGCGGAACTTGAGGGATTTGCCATGACGAATATAAAAAATGCCCCTGCAAGAGAGTCATTTGCAGAGGCACTGTGGAACTAAATGAGGAGTGTTGATTGAAAGATTAAGCGGCTTCGAACGCCAATGCTTTCTTCTCTACCTGACGGAAAATGAGAGTTAGCACACCATTTACCGTTAAATAAAATGCGCCTGCAATACCAAATACCGTCAACGTATCGTAGGTTTGTGCGTTAATGCGTTGCGCGTAACCCATCAGATCCATGATCGTAATCGTGCTTGCTAGTGACGTGCCTTTGAAGACCAAAATCACTTCGTTCGAGTAAGCCGGAACAGCGCGACGAATGGCGTATGGCAGCAGCACTTTCAGTGTTGCGGTTTTGTTCATGCCTAATGCACGACACGCTTGCCATTGACCGGAAGGAATCGCGTTAAACGCCCCTTTGAACAACTGAGTACTGTACGCCGCGGTATTCAACGCTAACGCTAACATCGCACAAAACCAAGGTTGGCTTAACCATGTCCAGAATACGCTTTCTCTTACTGCGTCAAACTGACCCGGACCGTAGTACACCAAGAAGATCTGCACCAACAAAGGTGTACCAGTGAACAAGGTGATGATGCCACGGCTTACCCAATGCAAACCCGGAGTACGTAGGATCAGAGTCAGCGTCATCATCAAAGCTAAGAGACAGCCCACAACCAAGGAAGCGGCGGTCAATTGGAGGCTAGTGCCTAAGCCATCCAGCATTTGCCAAACGTGTTGTTCGTTCATGCGGTTGCCTCCTGTCCCATGCTCATACCTTGAATTGAGAACTTCTTATCAATCAGTTTGACGGCACGTTGTGTAATCAAAGTAATGCCTAAGTAAATCGCCGCAGCAGTTGCGTACCATGTAAACGCTTCATGCGTCGCTGCAGAAGTTAGCTGCGCTTGTTTCAACAAATCCGTTACACCAATCAGTGATACAAGTGCGGTATCTTTCAGCAAAACCAACCATTGGTTAGTTAAACCTGGTAGCGCGTGTCTTACTGCTTGTGGCAAAACAATGCGAACGAAAGCGTGTGCTTGACTGATGCCGAGTGCACTTGCTGCTTCTCTCTGCCCTCTTCCAACCGCTTTTAATGCGCCACGTAGAGTTTGAGAAGCGTACGAAGCGAAGATCAATGACAACGCCACCACGCCAGACAAGAACGGGCTAACTTCAATAAAGTCGCCGGTGATTAAAAACAGAACCTGCGTCGAACCAAAATAGATGAACAACACGACAAGGATTTCTGGCAAGCCACGTACAATCGTCACAAACGCCGTCATTGGCCATTTAACGAAAACGCGGCGAGACATTTCACCACTGGCGAATACCACTGCCAGAATCAAACCGACTAAAAGGCTTGTGAAGGCTAGCTGGACAGTCATCCAACTAGCTTGAACAAGCGATAAAGAGTAACCCGTTAGTGCCATATTACTTACCGAAGTACTTGTTGTAGATTACGTCGTATTCGCCGTTCGCTTTCACTGTTTTCAGTGCCGTGTTCAGCTTGTTCACTAGCTCGTCGTTACCTTTGTTTACTGCGATACCGAAACCGTTACCGAAGTATTTAGGGTTAGTGACGTGCTCGCCAACGTACGCTAGGTTATCTTCTTTCTTGAACCATTCTGCTACGACAGCTGTGTCACCGAATACAGAATCAATACGGCCATTCTTCATATCGATGAATGCGTCTTGGTAGCTTGAGTAAGGAACCGCTGTTACACCTGGCATTTGCTCAATCAGGTAACTTTGGTGTGTTGAACCGTTTTGAACACCAACACGCTTACCTTCTAGTGCTTTTTGATCAGCCACTTTTTCTTTGATAGAAACAAACGCTGCTGAGTTGTCGTAGTAAGGGTCAGAAAAGTTCACTTGCTCCAAACGCGCGTCAGTAATATCCATTGCAGAGATAGCCGCATCGTAACGCTTGAATTTTAATGCAGGGATCAGGCTGTCAAAAGATTGGTTGTGGAAGGTACATTTTGCTTCCATTTCTTTACATAGTGCGTTCGCCAGATCCACATCAAAACCTTGAATTTGGTTGTTTTCATCCATGTATTCGAACGGTGCGTAAGTCGCTTCCATCGCGAATTTGATCTCTTCTTGTGCTGCTGCGTTCGCTGAGACAAGACCGATTAGTGAAGCTAGTAGAATCTTTTTCATTGCAATACTCCGTGTGTACTTAGTGGGCTGACACTCGCAATGACAGCCGAGCTTATCTGTTAAATAGACTGAACTTTAAAAACGTAATTTAGTGATTTAGGTAATCGGCAAACTGAGTGGTTTGCGGATTAACAAATGCGTCGTGCGTACCGTGTTCAACGATGTGTCCTTGTTCTAGGTATAGAACATGGCTAGCGATTTTCTTGGCGAAATCCACCTCGTGGGTCACAACTACTTGTGTAATTCCGGTTTCGCTTAAATCATTAATGATTTTGACCACTTGGTTCGTGATTTCAGGGTCAAGCGCCGCGGTAGGCTCATCAAAAAGCAAGACTTCTGGTTTCATCATCAGCGCGCGGGCAATCGCCACACGTTGTTGCTGACCGCCAGAAAGTTGCATCGGCCATGCATCCGCTTTGTCTGCCAAATGCAGCGTCGCGAGAATTTGCATTGCCTGCTTCTTCGCTTCTTCTTTATCCATGCCAGAGACTTTTACCGGAGCCTCAATCAGGTTCTCCATCACTGTCATGTGTGGCCATAGGTTGTACTGTTGGAACACCATGCCCACTTTACGACGAAGCGCTAAACCTTGCTTCTCTTTGATTTCAGTTGAAAAGTCGAATGCGTCATTAGCGATGTTTAACTGGCCGTTATCCGCCCCTTCAAGAAGGTTAAGAACACGTAGTAGAGAGCTCTTCCCTGCACCACTTGGACCGAGTAACACCAGCGTTTCACCGCTTTCACAATTAAAACTGACATCGTGTAGAACTTGGGTATCGCCGTAAGACTTATTGATACTTTTAACTTGAATACTCATGCTGCCATACTGCATTAATTGTCATCTGGAGCTTATACTAGCAAGAAAGAGGTTTTATGCAATAAAAATGTATAAAAATTTAGATTGTTAATTTTTTGTATAAGAAACAACCAGCTCAGCAGAGTATATGACTGGTGCAATGAGTGAGGTTTTAACCGTATTTGTTGATCAAAAAAGCCCGTAATTTCGATAGCTTAGAATTCCATTGGAGACTTAAACTGATGCTTTGCCGCGCCATTAATTGAGAGCATCATTCCGAAAGACAGTAACTGGTTGTATAAGCATTTCCCCCTCTCATTCTGAGAAAAATCTCGCGTAGCTTTTCTTCACTTCTTCAAGGCTCAAAATTGAGACAAGCAGGACTCATTTTGTAAAAAGCTGATTTGCTTAGCGTATTCGTCTTATAAAGAATTTATCAAAAGAGAGATGTTCTAGTACTTTCTTGAATTGGTCTGACCGATCGCTAATACTTCCTCGTAATTTGACTCGCAATTTGAGTAATCGAAGTTTTTTGATTGGGACAACTCAATAATGAAGCCATATCGTTTTGCGCTGCTTGCGCTTGGTTCTTTGAACCTACTTTCGCCTACTATTTGGGCTGGTACTGCTGTCGTTTTACCGGGGTTGCATGAGCAAGGTGTCGATTTACAAAACGCCCCGCTCTCTGCCGATGATGTGATCGATTGGGAAATTAATAACGCCGATATTG
The DNA here is from genome assembly GCF_000305755.2 of Vibrio sp. HENC-03. NCBI lineage: Bacteria > Pseudomonadati > Pseudomonadota > Gammaproteobacteria > Vibrionales > Vibrionaceae > Vibrio > Vibrio sp. HENC-03. The sequence goes on from NZ_JH976064.1 coordinate 254,237, forward strand.
TGTTTGGTGCTTACCCAAACAAGGCTGACAACGAGCGTGTCCAAGCCATCGGTTATATGTACAACCAAAAGCTTGAGCTGAATGCGGGTTGGGTAGAAAACGATATTCGCAACGAGGCAGAGCTGAATGGGATTGATTACGAGGATTACTTTCTCCATTTTGCCGAAGACACCATCATCGCAGAGGTAGACTCTAGCCATGGTGAAAATACCTTACTCAATCGAAAACCGATGATCGTTGGCTATACCGCCAGCGCTGACCACGCCGGTTTTTGGCTATATCAACAACCACCATGGGATGCTGACGTATTTGGTCAGGCGAATAATGGTGGTGCGCTCTATGTTTATCACTCAGAGAAGTTCGACCGCTTAACCTTTAAGTTCTCTCAGTTTGCTCAAGGTGGCAGCTTCACGATTGAATACCCTTCTGCCATCGACTCTTTTGGTCAGGTAGCAGAATGGAAAAGCTTCGCGATTAAAAAAGACAAAACTGAGAACATGACTAAAAACCAAACGGTAAACTGGTCTGTTCCTTCGGATTGGGTTCGCGCTACAACACACGATGGCAGCGGACAAACCTATGGTGGTGGTCAGTACTTTGGCTCCACCTTTTTACGTGATGGCGGCCGTCTTTACGTTGCGAAAATTACTTGGCATGACGAAAACATCGAGAATCGCCCTCGTCTAAAAGAAGTAAAGCTCAAAAACAGCTTCCAAACCGTTAAGTTGACCGACGCACCAACGGCAACACCTGAAGGTCAAACCATTCAACGCTGGCGTAAGATTCGTGGCTTCGACAAATCTGCGGATCTCAACCAAGACAATTATCTTTCTTGGAATGAATACAAAAACCGTTCGAATAAGAATGCAACAGCACGATTTCGTTGGGAGTCACGCGTTATTCCATTTGGTCGTATGTGGAACCAAACCTCTTCTTGGGCGTTAACCAATCTCGGCAACCCCGACTTTGCCAACGCAATGCACCACTATTACCAAGCTGAATGGGCGAAGCAAGGTTTAAACGGTGCGTACAACGACGATACGAATAAGTTACTCGGAGCAAATCAGTTCTACGTTTATTCCGGTGGTACCGTGGATGAACTTGGTTTAGTCGCGGGTAGCCAAGCTGCTGACGATGCTTACAAAGCGCAATTCTCGGCATTTTTAAACAAACTGGCGACGCTGAATGTGGATGCGTTAATTGGCCTCAACATCGGCACGGCAAACTTATTCGGCCGTAATGGACAGAACCACTTAGTTGAAGCTGGTTCTCTGTACTTACGCGAGCATTACCTTTTCCCTTCTACTGGCTTTAGTGGTTATGCTGGCTTAGCTAAGTTTTGGGATAACTCTGCACTCGCCAAAGCGGGTCAAAAAGTGATTTATCAAGCGACCACGCGTTATGGTCGAGTTCAATACTTTGGCAACACTGAAGATAACTGGAAGCAAGACCAATACTCTGCACTGGCAGCGTTCTACTTGAATCATCACCCTCAGCGCAGCTACTTTAATCAGTGGAACAATGGTTACTTATATGGAAGTAATAACACCACAGGTGATAACTTCTGGAAGGCCGGCGTACCAAAGAATATTGCGTATCAACCAAGTGCCTTACTTGCCGTTGATTTGGGCGAACCAGCCAATCAGCTCCCCGAGGACGCAGAGGCCATCCCACTGATGATGTCCACCAGCACACCTTATCCAGCGGATTACACGGTTATTGGTGATTCGTCGATGAACGAAGTGGTACATGCAGACCTACCCGATGGCATTACTTACGTTTCTCCTACGTTCACCTACTTTGCGTATCGCTCTGAGAACAATGTGGTGGCTCAAGGCCCTGCAGAGATGGTGTTAGCACGCGAGTTTAGCAAAGGCAGAGTGTTGTACCGCACCGACTTTTTCGGCAAAAATGTGGACTATTTCACTGCGCCTAAAATCACCATCACGCTAGACGAGCCAATGAGACCCGTAGACAAGGACGGCAACATCGGAGACTACGTTTCGCAAATCGAAATCGGTGGTTACGAAGGTCTATTCTTGTTGTACTGATGAGGCTTACCAAACATAGCGCTTGCTTCCACTCTCTCCCAATCCAAATTGCTGATTTCGGCGTTAACGGGAGAGCGTGGGTCTCACGTTTTAATCTTCCGAATCACTTCGTTTTCAACTTCACAGATAACGTCCTATTCTCTGAATCTTCATAAACCTTGTGTATATACTGAATCAAATGACAATGATAAGGGAATTCAGTCACATGAAGACAACACCATCCGTTCTTTCCGTTTTGCTGCTATCCGCTTTTTCTGCTCAATCTTATGCTAGTGAATGTGGTGAAATCACCATAGCGGATATGAACTGGAACTCGGCGAGTTTGATGGCGCACATCGACCAGTTCATTCTTAATGAAGGCTATCAATGCGATGCAGAGCTTATCCCGGGTGATAGCGTACCGACTGGCACCTCAATGATTGAGAAAGGCCAACCGGATGTTGCTCCTGAGCTATGGACCAACGGAATTAAGGAAGCGTTAGACAAAGGCATTGCGGATAAGCGCTTGCGTATCGCTGGAGAATCTTTGGTCAATGGCGGCGAGGAAGGCTTTTGGGTTCCTTCTTATCTGGTAAAGCAGTATCCGGAATTAGCAACCATTGAAGGTGTGATTAAACACGCCAAGTTGTTTGAACACCCAGAAGATGATGAGAAATTCGCCTTCTACAGCTGCCCTGCTGGTTGGACATGCCAAATCACCTCTGGTCACCTGTTTGATGCCATGGGTCTCGAGAAATACGGCTTCGATATGATTGACCCGGGTTCGGGCGCTGCGCTGGCTGGCACTATCGCGAAAGCTTATGAACGTGAGAAACCTTGGTTCGGGTATTACTGGTCACCGACGCCAGTATTAGGCAAGTATGACATGGTGAAAGTCGACTTCGGCAGCGGCACAGATGTGGAAGAATACCGCAACTGTACAACGCAACCTGAGTGTGAATCTCCAAAAGTGACCATGTATCCACCTTCACCGGTTCATACCGTTACAACCGAAGCCTTTGCCAATAAAGAGCCACAAGCTTACGCCTACTTGCAAAAACGCGGGTTCACTAATCAACAGATGAGCCAACTACTTGCGTGGATGGAAGATAACCAAGCAGACGCAGAAGAAGCGATGTACTACTTCTTCGAAACCTATCCTGAGCTATGGAAAACATGGGTATCGGCAGACGTGGCAGCGAAGGTAGAAAAAGCGATTTAACGCTTTACTCACTCCCCCTGTTAACGGCTCAAGAATAATGCTGTGATGACAGGGGAAGCCTTAGCCTTTCTTTTAGCACTCGTCGCATTGCCCGATGCTCTGCACAGTCCGCGTGTCGTTTGTGATAAGCAATCTGAAACGTAAATTGGCCACTTGGAAACGGACTTTGAAAGTAACGAATGTTGAGAGCATCTCCCCACCTTTTCGCCACCGACAAAGGCACAACACCCAAACAATCTCGCTGAGCTACGTTAGTCAGCACGCCAAGATAAGATGACGTCACCACTTCGATTTGATTCGCTTTAATCGCCACGTTTAACGCCGTTTCATGCTCCGTTTCCACACTCCAAGTGGATGAGAGAACACAATGCTTTTCGTTGTGAAACGCATCGATATCAAGCCTTTTACCAAGCCTTGGATGATCCGCTCGACCAATAATTACAAACGGTTCTTGATGAAGATCTTCCACAATGATTGAAGTGGGTTTATTACCAATGCAGCCGATAATAATGTCGGCTTTTCGGTGGTATAGGAAATCACACAGCTCACTAGCATCTTGTGTGGATTCGTGAAAGATCACATTGTCGATAGGGCTTAGCCCCAATAAAGGTAAGTCGCAGCAATAGGCTTTGAATGATTGCGGTTTAGTCATCGCATTATCAATGATACTCAGCGCTTTTCTCAGTTGTGGTAGTAGCTCTCGTGCCGTATGCGTCAGCTCAATACTTCTCCCGCTTTTTACAAATAGCTTTTTATTGGAGGCCTGTTCCAATCGCCGAATCGATGCACTGACGGCAGGTTGCGTGACACCAAGTTGCTCAGCCGCTTTAGTGTAAGATTGGCTCTCTGTTACGACGAGAAAGGTGTTGATTAGGTTCAAATCAATGGACTTTGACATGAGCATTTGCTTCGCGTGTATTGAATTAAAACGAAAGCGAGCCACTGCCATAAACAGTGACTCATTATTCGTTGGTTATTGCTAATTGGTTACCGGCTATTGGCAGCAAGAGACAGAACTACTGCTTACCCGCCCCTTTCACCAAGCGAGAATGCTTCAAGTAGTCGTTCACCACATAGTTTTGAATCGCTTGCTTAGATGTCGGCAAGTACATTCTTAATAACCCACTCCAGCCTTCTCTGACTGTTAAGTTGTTTGCTTGTCCTTCACAGTTAAAGCGGAATGTGTAAGTACCGTCCTCATTTGGCGTCATACGTTTGTTCGAAATCGCAAAATCATCATCTGCAATCCAACCATCTTTGTCGTATACCGTCATGCTGAAAAACGCGTGACGATCGTACTGAAGCGGTGGCGGGTTAATGGTCAAAGAACTGCATTGCGTTTCCCCTTTGTTTCCCGGAATTTGTGGCAAGTACACAGCCGCATCTGAGGGTAAACCCGCCCATCCTGCAGAAGACGCAATCACAAACGAGGTTGGGTCAACTTGACCTTTGTTGCCAAAAATATCGAATGGTTTAGGGATAAACGGTCGTAACTTTTGCACCGTCGCTCGCGCAGCCAATACTTCTTTTTCATCAAACCCTTTTGAGACGTAAGGGTGGCGAGTTTCAGCAGACAACTTAATCGCGTTTTGGTAATCATGCGCCCTCTTCAAGGCCTTCAGGTCGTGGTTATCCGCAGCCGCTACTCGCGTATTTAGGAATACATGAGTACCAGAGCTCAGCATATCTGGCGTCAAACGCAGTGTCTGACCCGGATAGACTTCTGCAGTCGTAAAGTGGTTCTCATCGATCACCTGAACAATCGCATATTCATCGTACTCAGGCATGGTAATAGTTGCCGATTTGGTGACATCCAGTATTGCATGGCTGTACATCGTGTCTTCGTTTTCACGAATTACGAACTGGTGATCTTTGCTCGATGGGATACGATTGTGCTTATAGGTATTAACTGGCACTTCTTTTTGCAAACGCGTCATATACCAATCTGTTTCTTTCGTTGGTTGATCGGCAAAATCAGTGACGACATTGTCCAAAGTTGCTTCTTTCGCTTGTAACCCAGTCGTAAACATCAAAGCAAGCGTCGATAGCGCAAGTATCGTTTTGTTCATAATGGTGACTCCTAAATCTGAGGGTGTAATGGGCTATTGAGGAACCACTTTCGGTTCTGGTAACTGGTAGGATTCTGTTTGAGTAAGATCCGGTTTGTAGATTCGCATCATGACATCCCACCCTTTCGCCACAGGCATGGCATTTTTAGCGCCTTTAGGACAGTGGCCGTAGTTCACCGTAAATGAGCCATCTTGGTTGTACTCGATGTTGTTTTTATTCAGTACCGCTTTATCGAAGGCGATATAACCTTGGTGGTTATACAAAGTCAGCGAGTAGAAGCCATTGCCTTTTACTTTTGGTGCTTGATAAGTCGCTTGAGAGCAGTTGTCTGGATTAGCAACCTCGCCAGAACTGTAGTAGGAAAAGTATTGCGCTTCGGCATCAGGCAACATTCCCCAACCAATGGCGGTGCCGTACATATGCATGCGAGGATCCACCTCACCATGAGCGCCTTGCATGTTCTTTTGATTGCCCAGTTTGGCGCCTTCTTTTGTCAACGCATCACGGACAGAGACAAGTTGGGTCATATCGTAGTTCGGCATTATGTGCTCTTGATGCGAACCTGTCGTCACTTTGAGTTTATTCTGTATGGCTTTTACTCGAAGCAAATCAGCAGGGTCATTTGGGTCTATCTGCACACGAGCAACAATCATCGCAAAGTCAGTTTGACTCTCAATGTTATGCGTTCCCGGCGTCGAGAAAACTTGGTCGATGTAGTGATCGTTTTGCACCACCATCACCGAGATGTAACGCTCGCCTGTGTCTGGAATGGTAATACTCCCTCCCTTCGACAAATCAGCCACATAACCCGAGTAAATGGTATCGCGATTCATACGCACAACCGTTTGGTTATCCAAAGGCGTCAGACCTGGGAAGTGAAACCACTTGTTAGACCCAACCAGTTTAGTGATGTTTTTGAACGCGAGATCAGATTCCGCAAACTCGTAGTTTTTCTCAGTAACAGGGACAAGCGTTTCAGCCAATACATGGCTTGTACCCGTTAAGGCAAGCGTGGAGAGTGAAAGCGTTAATAGTTTCTTTTTCATGGAGAGCGTACTCATGTTAAGTGCTTTAGGTAGGAGTATTAAGGTTCCAATGTTTATCTGTTGACCAACCTTAACCTAAGCAATAACATTCCATAAGGGACTTATTTTCACCTCGCCAATTCCAAAAGAGAATCGAGATGCTCAACGAAAAATTGTTTATTCATAAAGACTTAAACTTATTGCTGTTGTTGATTACGCTCCACGAAGAGCAAAGTACAGCAAGAACCGCAGAGCGTTTGTTCGTCACCCAATCGGCCGTGAGTAAAGGATTGAAGAAGCTTCGTGAGCAGCTTAATGACCCATTGTTTGTTCGTACGAGAGAAGGCTTTATACCAACAGAGAAATGCGATGAATTGGTCTCACGAGTCACCCCGTTGCTGCTTGAGCTAGAGAGCATTTATGCTGATTCCAACCAAGTATCAACGCAGGCGTATTCGGGTGAAATCAGCATCGCGATAAGCTCAGCAATGTACTATGCCCTTGCCGATGACGTGTATTTGCAACTAAAACAGGACTTTCCCAATGCCACGGTTCGATTGGTCAATTGGTCGGAATCCACAGAACAACAATTACTCAACACCAAAATTCAGGTTGGCATCAATTATTATCCGATAGATGTTTCTAAGGACTTAGTTCACCAGTCTATTTTGCCTGCCGACTTTCGTTTGATCGCCCGAAAGTCCCACCCTCTATGCGATAAGTCTGTCACTCTGGAAGAAATCTCCCAGTATCCACTCGTGGTATCCATCATTCCTAACTTCACGGCCAAGAACAGTAAAATTGAGCACACGCTTCGTAAGTTCAAACTTAGCTCGAACATTATTCTGCGCAGCGACAACGCCAACCTCTGCCTGACAACGCTGAAGCATTCCGATGCCTTAATGCCCGTTAATCATTTGTTTGCCCAAAAAGCCTCGACAGAACACACGACGATCAACACCAAATTCGATATGAACAGCTATCTTCCATCCATGAAGATTGGTCTTTTTTACTCAAATCAATTTGCTGTCAGTCAGTTGGGGAAACTGATACAAGCTTCGTTAGTGAATGCGCTAAACGCGGCACAATCGAATAAACACCAAGTCAATTCCTGAGCTATCAGTGCTTTCCCTGTGCGTCATTATCAAATCATTTTTGACAGTGACTCAAAGACAGCGCTGTTTATCCCTCTTCACCACAAGCCTACTATTTCCGTCACAAAGCAGTGCATGACTCCCCTTCGCACTGCTCCATAATAAGGATTTCAGTATGACTGGTACTCACGCGTCAAAAACGATAAAACTTGGTGTCACTAACCTCTCTTTCCACCGCGTTACTGCTTCTCTTGTTAGCCACGTACTCAATGATATGGGCTTTGAGGTTGAGCGCGTTTACTCTCCGCATGAAGAGAACTTTTCAAAACTCAAATCCGGTGAAATCGATATGCTTTCTTCGGCTTGGTTACCATCAAGTCACGGCATTTACAAAGCATCGGTAGAAGAAGTACAACCCTTGTTAGAACTGGGCTTACACTACGAACCATACGCACTTTGGGGTGTGCCAGATTACGTGCCTGAAGAACTGGTATCAGAAGTGAGCGACCTGACGAAACCAGAAGTCGTGGCGAAGATGAAATCGGATATTCAAGGCATCAACCCTGGAGCGGGCATCACGCGCTTTTCGATTAAGATGATGGACCAATACGCTCTGACCGAAGCAGGTTACCGTTTCCATACGGGGACGGAAGAAGATTGCTTTACTGCATTTGAGAAGGCGGTAGAGAACAAACAATGGGTTGTCGTGCCACTTTGGAAGCCTCAATTTCTTCACTATAAGTACGCAATTCGAGAAATCGCAGAACCAAAAGGTTTGCTGGGTATTGTCGATAAAGCCGTTTTGCTATTGCGCCAAGACAAATCAGATAAATTTACTCAAGATGAGCTGAATAGATTGGACGCGCTACGTTTCTCAAACGACATCATTGCGGAATTGGATTACAAAATCAGTCGTGAAGGACGAGAGTTAGACGCGGTGACACGTGAGTGGTTAGACAATCAACGCTAACAAGCTTTACGCGGTTTATAGTGCTTTGCCTTGCTTACATTGTCACATTACTACATTGCTAAATTGCATGGCAAAGCACGTTAAGTTAATACATGGTGTTCCCGTTTGCTGACTCTTTCGGGATTTCTTGCAAAGCATCCCAATGCTCGACAATCTTGCCGTTTAAATCAAAGCGGAAGAAATCCATCGTCACGTATTCCACGTCATCAGGCCACGTTTGGTGCGTATGCAGCGCCACTAAATTGCCCTCTGCGACGGCGCGAACAAACGTAATGTCTTTCTCTGGGTACTCTTCCTGCATTCTCTCGAAGTAAGCGATAAAAGGATCAGGGCCATTTCCCACTAACGGGTTGTGTTGAATATACTCATCCCCGACGTAAAGCTCGACCGCTTTTCTTGGGTTTCCTCGATATGCCATCTCATAGAAAGCAATGGCATTACGTTTGTTCTCTTCAATATCGATTTGCAAGGTGCTCATGGGTTTCTCCTATTCAACTCGCGATCGTCTACAAAGCGTAGTTGAGAATTAAAGCGTGGAGCATCTCCCTCGTAACGAATAAACAAAAATGCCGCACTGTGTCGTGCGGCATTTAAGAGTTTTATGAGAACAATTCTTTACGATCAGTTGGTCGTGTTTTCAAATCTCGCAACAAGGCTGGTTTGGTCGAAATTGCGATAACCTCGCACCATAATGCTGAACGTTCCTGCGGGTTTATTTAGAACACATTGTTCATTGCTCCCATTTTGGAAAGGACGACAATCAAAGTTACTGACTGACACTTGATCGTTGTATTTCACAAAGAGATCCGCATCGCCACTTCTTGGCCCAGATAAGGAAATAGTCACCTTCCCCTCCTCTTGAGTTTCAAAACTAAAGAACTGTTCCTCTCCATAGCCTGCTCGTAAATTTTCAACGGGCTCACCATCTTGTAAGGGTGTCACGCCAGTCGTGCTGTCCATGCTTGATTCAATCAAATAGGCGATAGCAAGCTTGGCAAAGTTACTGGCATGCGAGGCGGTCGGGTCTGAATTTTCCAACGTATCAAATTGGGTATGAATATTCGGGTTGTAGTCTTCAAACAAACTTTCGAATGGCATGGCTGCCGGATAACCAGCATTGTGCCAAGAGGCATGGTCAGAACAAGCATAGCCACAGCGATCAAACTGGTAGGTGATTTCAGGCGTGTACACATCAATCAACTCAGACAAAAATGCCGTCAGGTTGCTATCGGTATAGTCAGTAATAAACGTAATATCATGCGCAGAACCGCTGTAATTGGTCATGTCTAATTGCAACACAGATAGCACGTTGGCTTTTTCGTCTTTCAGCATTTCAACAATGTCTTGCGAGCCTCTCAGCCCAACTTCTTCCGCTGCATAGCCATAGAATTTGATGGTTCTGTCTGGCTGGATACCGCTGGCAATCATTAAGCGAAGTGACTCAGTCACCGTTGCAATACCAGAAGCATCGTCATCTGCGCCCGGAGAAATAGTTCCCTCTTCTGTCCATGCGCCAGCTGTAGAGTCTAGGTGCCCGCCCACGACAACAATTTCTTTGGGATATTTTGCACCCAGCAACGTCACTTCAACGGATTTTTGTGGGTAGCCGCGATGGGAAATTTGTTCCGCAGAAGCATAAGACACTCCTTCAATCTCTTGGTTCCAACGCGCCAGCAACCAATCAGAGGCTTCAACACCCGTAACGGTGGTATAAAAACGATTGGTAAATGACGTCATGCCTTCTATGGTCTTCACCAAGTTCGTCGGCTCTACTTGATTGATGAGAGCTTCAACCGTGTCATGGTGGCTGATCACCGGTTTGGTAAACGTCTTCAATGTGGTTGGCATGGTTGCGGCTTTCAATGCACTGGCTTTGTCCGGGTGCACCATATACCCACCACAGCGATGTTTTTCATGATGCATGTGACTGGATAGCGTCGCTAACTGATCTGGCGATATTTTCGCGACCACGGCGGGACGAGCACCAAAGAAATCAGAATAAACCGTGGCTCCGTGTTTGGTAATCAGATCCAACGCATCCGCATCGGTGGTGATCCAAACTTGTTCTTGCTCGGTCAATTCATTGGCTACAACACTGCTGCTCAACGTACTGCTCAACAATGCCAATGCTAAAAGACTCTTTTTCATGTTGGTATTTTCCTTTACTAACCTTACTGACGAAAAAAGGGCTCCGTCTGGAGCCCTTTGCTATTGTGTTGCTATTTGTTTGGTTTGATGAATCGGTAACGCTTGGTTTCAGAACATACGTTGCCCGAAGTACACACTTGGTACTCCACGTCGATAGTGCCATTGTGCTCAAATTGGTCGACGTAAGACTTAAAGTCTGTTGCACCAACGTTCTTACCGTTACGTTTAACAATGAAGTAATCGTTGGTGTCGTACTTCCAAGACAACTTCACGCGAGCCTTACCATTCGGGAACTTGTTACCGAAGTTGAGTTTCAGCGGGAACGCATCTGTTTGGCCTTCTTCAATCGTCACCGTTTGTGTGGTTGATGTGGCACTGCCTGCATCGTCCGTTACGGTTAACGTCACCGCATAATCACCTGCTGCGGCATAAGTGTGCGTCACCATTTCGCCAGTTTGCGAACTGCCGTCACCTAGGTTCCATTGGTAAGAAACAATGCTGCCGTCACTATCGCTACTGGTGCTGCGAAGTGTCACTGTTTTACCAGAGATAGACTGATCAAACGCCGCTACTGGAGGAAGGTTTGTACTGCTATCGTCGTACGTTGCCGTTAGTTCCGCACTGTCATACTCAGCGTAACCAAATACGTTCACCGTGTAGCGGCCTTGCTCTGGGTTTTCAATCACACACACTTCATCGCTAACGGACAAGCTAGAACAAATATTTTCAGTTGAAGAAGGCGCGTAATCGAAGCCTACGTAAATATCTGGATCACCATTTGGCACGGTAAGATTGATTGTAAGCTGCGGTTGACCTTCTGGGACTTCAATATCAAAATAGGTTTTCGACCCTGTTGCGCCACTTACGGTGACTGATTGGCCGTTTTCAAGACGCTGATATTCTGGCTCTGGCGGCAGCGGTGGCTCTGCACATGGCTCAACACCGACAACAGCAAATGCATCCACAACCGCAGATGCATCATACCCTAGGTCGTTTGCTGCGTTCTTCACACCACATGCGCCTTGCCAAAAATCACTGTCTTGTGACCAGTAAATTTGGTTCGCGAGCACAAACAGTTCAAACGCTTTTTTGGTATCCCAACCGGATGTCGTTGCTAAGTGATAGAAAGCTTTGTTGAAAACACCCGAGCTGTAATGCACATTCAAGCCATCATAGTAGTCTTGCGCATGGTTGATAGACGAACCATCTCGTGAAGGATCATCCATGTAACGCAATGCCCCTTCCTCTTTGAAGATGTCCTTGCCAACCATCCAGTCATTCTCACCTTTCATGTAGAACTCTGCGGCTTCACCTGCAATATCCGAGAAAGCTTCGTTCATACCACCAGATTGGTTTGCATACACTAGCCCCGAGTTTTGCTCAGTAAAGCCGTGGCTCACTTCGTGGGCTGAAACATCCAGACTGACCAATGGGTAGAAATAACTCTCACCGTCACCAAACGTCATCGCTTGGCCGTCCCAGAAGGCGTTTTCATAACCCGTGCCGTAGTGAACACGCATCATTAACTTGAAAGTAAGTGGCGCAGTATCGAACCAGTTTTTGTACATGTCGAATACGATATTGCCAAAGTAATGAGCATCGTTCAGTGGAGAGTAAGCGCCGTTAATTTCTTGAAATTCATTACGAGGGCACTCATAACTGTATGGTGTAGAACCTTCAGTGGCACCATTTAGGTTAACCGTGATGACGTTCTCCGACTCCATCACACAATCGTTGCCATCTTCTTGTACATCGAGATAGTGGTAGTCGGTGCCGTATTCATACATGCCTGTTTTTTCGTTACCACCAGGGCCGGTACCGATTTGCGCATGAGCAATCCCTTCCCAACGATCGATAACTTCACCACTGTGCGCATCTAACATGGTAAATGGGCGAGAAGGTTGAAGACTGTTTGCTAGCAGATAAGAAACCACGTAAACCAATCGTGTTTGTTTGCCATCTTGATAAATGAATAACTCATCTTCGACATTTCTTAGAAACTTGCCTGCGATGCCTTTATTCTCGAGGTTCTTTGACGCAACCTTTAACGCTTCTGCTCGGTTCAGCTTAGGCTTTACAAAGCTTCGATCTAAGTCATTTACACGCAAATAATTGCCTTGCACGGCTTTTAAAGCGCCGCCTTTAAAGCTTTGGGTCGCGTTTAGCGAATGTCCCCAAACAGGAATACCCCAGACATTTTGCTGAATCTTTACTTTATAAACACCGCGCTTTTTAAGGTGAATGCTCTTAACCTGTTTAAAGCTCGATGCATTATTAACACCCAATTGTGAATTAAGCCCAGAGAAGTTGGTAAAGTTGACTGGCTTATTCAATGTGACTGATTCACCGGCATGAACTGACATCGTCATGACACCTGCAACAGCGATAGCTATCAGACGTTTTTTGATTTTCATTTATCTATCTCCTTGATGTGTTCGCGTCGAATCTATCAGAAAAAAACACACCGGAGTCGATAATTAAGACCAATAAAATAGTTGTGGTACATCAATTAAATAAATTCATGAAACTGGTAAAAATAAAAATTACAAATTTATTTTAATGGCTTTTTTTAGGAAAGAAGATCTCATTTATAAAATCAAGAAATACTATTTTTATCACTAGATATTTTTGTTTAAAAATATTGTTTATTTTATCTAATTATAAATACATCATACTACTACGACTAAATGATTAGATGAATGTGATGAGAAGCAACCCTAAGCCGGAGTAGGAACTTAGCATAATTAACTTCATGATTTCAAATATAACAATCAAAATCCAAATATTGCACTTGAATTTAGAATGAATGCCATCCCAATTGAATGATCGCCTATAAAACAAGAGCTTTAACAGCACTGGAGCCTATTTAATTCAAAGGACTAAGTAATACTATAGTTTATACCAACCACCTAATTCCACATTTAAATAAAGGGTATTTTCCAAAAACAATAACACATAGAATATAAAGGCATTAATTATGAATAGATAAATTACAAATGAGATGATAATAAACAACGTTTTAAACAATAGGTAATAGAATAAATTTGGTGAGACCAATAATAACAAAGCTCATATTTATTAATTAAAACAAAAACAAACAAATCCAATGTAATAATAATGACTCAAAAACGTTATATTTAATATTATAAACGAGGTGAGAGACACATAAACCATAGAGCAAGGTTAGGAAAATAAAAAAGGCTACCCTTGGGCAGCCTCACACTTTTATTCGTTAATGTATCAATATCAGGCTAATTCGCCCGCGCCTTGTACCGAGCGTTCACTGTTCTCAACAAGGAAGACTGTGGCAGTTTGTTTAAGAGCTTCCCATTCTGCGTCTTCAACAAAGATACCCTCTTCCCACGACGTTTTCTGTGCACGATTCAGTTCATCTCCATCAATATGAATTGCGTAACCTTGTGAACTTGCTTCGATATCAAAATCCGTTACGGCAAGCTCTATCGTCATACTGTGATAATCGGTACTGTTGTCTTCAATCTGATCAGAAAAGAATACCTCTGGTGCAATCCGCCCACGGTTTAACACATACAAGGTTCGCTTTGGGCTAGTGCCATTAACCCACTGAGCACGGCACGCAATGCCTTTGGCAGATAGCCTAACTAGCTCACTAAACGCTAACCAACGATTGTGGCATTGTTTGAGTGTGATGGTGACGCTCTTGCTGTTGACCATTTTCTCAAGCGCAAAATCCAACACCGCCGGTAAATGACAGGCGATACTGCCATTGTGTAACTCGACTTCGATATGAGAGTCGGTGTTACTCGTAATAGTGACCGCGCAATCTGAATCTAAGTTGAGAAACAGGCTGGCGTTGTTGAAGTGACGCACCCCGTGCAAACCCACCATTTGCAGATCCGCAACCATATTGGCAATCACATCGGCTTCACCGCAATGACGGCGCATACCAAGAAAAGCTTTGTTTACTGCTGCTACCAGCTCGTTATGCGAAACGATCATAATGCAAAACCTCCAGTGATTTTTTGATTGTCGCTTTGCGCGATTTCTTCACGCTCTGGCATGGTTGGGAAAATCCACGTATCGCTGAAACGCGGGTCCTGAATCTCATCAAGCAATGGTGCGCCTTGGAAAAAGGTCACGCGCACCCATCGGTCTGAACGCGGATCAAACTTAGTCGCACCAAAGATTGCTAACTTACAGCGTAGTAGATGCATCGGTAGTGCGTCTTCACGTAGTACATTCATCTGGATATCGCCCATTTCTCGATTGCCGAGCGTCCATACACGACGAGTGATTGCACGATACTGCGGATGCTGCAGTAAGAACTCCGCCAACGATGTTTCTGGCTGGCACGTTTGCAGCGCATGGTAGAGGCGGTTTACTTGTCGCCCTATATCGAGTGGCAACTCACGTTCTTCACCGATTTCTTCCCCACGAATGCCTAGTCTCGGTTCTTCTTTGTCTTGTGAGCGATACCAGAACCAATAATTGTTCTCTGGTAACGTGTAGTCGGCATCGATTGACCAACGGTATTTGCTCTCTAGTATTTGCAAAACATCTTGAACGCTTTTACCACCAGGAATAGAGAGTGACTCATCGGTGTTCATTTGGTTTTCAAATTCATCAACCAAAGACGGGTAAAGCTCGATCAAACATGAAGTTAGGATTTCTTGGGCTTCCAAACTCATGGTTGTGGTTTGTTTGATCAAGCTTGCCCAATTCGAGTGCTCTGCCATCAAAGCATTTAAGTTAATTTGTAGCGCTTGGAGATCCGCAATCGCTTGATGATTAAGCTGATCTTGATGTTCATTGATTGTTATCACTTGCTCTAAGTGTCGCTGTGCTTTTTTAAGCAGGGCTTTTAACGGCAGCTCTAACTCGGTAGATTCACATGGCATGGCAAGCACATTGGCAATAGCACGCTCACGTGATGTCATCCATTGGTCGACAATACATGGATGGTTGATTAAATATGGCGCCATACCCAAACCAGTTGCATTCCCCACACCAAGATAGTGCTGCAGGCCTTTGTGAAGTGCAACTGCATTATCTCCGCCTTTTTTCGCAGCAAGGTAATGAACCCAATCTAAACTGAATTCACGCAGCATATAAACGGCACACATTTGTGCACTGAACGATTGGTTGAAATCAGGGTTGTTCTCCAGCAGTTTAAAATCGGCAATACCAAATTTACCGTTACCATAAACGGCGGTGGTTCTTAGGATGTAACCCACTTCTGCTAGTTCCGAAGGCTCTGGCTGCTCACCTTTAGAAAGCGCATTCACAATGTGTTCAAACACACGAACACTCTTATTCGCACGAGCAAGAACAAGCACGTTGTTTGGATTGCGCCCCGCTTCTTGCAAAGGCACATTGGCTCGAAGTTGCTCTAACAACTCAACATTAACTTCACCTTTGACCAGCGCAAAGGTTACGTCCCATTTTTCAGCAATGACTCGGTCGTTACGCTCTTCATCAGCAATTTCATCGCAAAACACAACCAAGTGATAAATATGTTCCGGCGTCGCTAATTTGTAAATTACATGACCAAAACCGCGTGGACACAATTGCCACTCATGCTTGCTCACTCGCCATTCCTGACTCGCCATTTTTCGGATCAAACTTCGCACAAAGCTGATTCGATTTTGGTGCATAGCCCCTAGCCTGTCTGGCGCCATCACAATTGCAGCGTTGCGAAGTGTTGTTTCAGTGTAAGTAGAACGATGTGCATCCATTTTGCTCACCACCTATTTTTTATTGTAAGAATAAGGGCTTGTGCGGGTGTGGGGAGGATTCACCCACACAAGCGCCACGTTATTGGGTTTGATCTTTTTGTTATAACCGTTGTTATAGCCCTTGCTCTTTCGCCATCTTCATAGCGATCTGCGGTGCATTCCAAAGTGACGGTAACAGAATTAATGACACTGGAACGGCTGTAATCACGATGAAGGATTGCAGGGCTGATATACCACCAGAGCCAAGTGAGATGAGAATCAACGCCGTGATACCCATAGCCACTCCCCAGAAAGTACGAATAATCGCATTTGGTTCTGTCTCACCACTGATCACAACACTGATGGTGTACGTCATTGAGTCACCGGTAGTGACGATGAAGATCGTGGTCAAAATCAAGAACAAGATTGAAACAAGTAGCGGCATTGGCAGTTGTTGAGTCACTGCGAGTAACGCGCCCGGTAAATTGAAGCCTTCAAATGCTGCACTCACACTGCCTGGGTTCGCAATTTCAAACGCTAAGCCAGAACCACCAACAATGGTGAACCAAAAACATGTAGTAAGCGGAGCAACAATGCTGATCGTCGAGATAATTTGACGAATACTGCGACCACGAGAGATACGTGCAATGAAGATTGCCATCATCGGTCCGTAGCCCAAGAACCAGCCCCAGAAGAATACTGTCCACCAGCTCAACCAACCTTCATCACCACGGTAAGTTGCCATTGGGATAAAGTTATCCAGCATGGTACCCACGCCTTGAATATAACCATTGAAGATAAAATCTGTTGGACCAAATAGAAGGATATAAACCATCAACACTAACGCGAGAATCACGTTGTAGCGGCTCAGCATTTGCATGCCGCGGTTTAAGCCACTTAAAGCTGATACGGTGTACAACACAATCGCAAATAAGATGATGATCAACTGTGTGGTAAAGCCATCAGGGATATCAAACAATGCATTTAACGCGTAGCTAACCTGTAAACCTAAGAACCCAATCGGTCCAATGGTTCCAGCCGCTACGGCGATGATGCAACATGCGTCAATCAGCGCACCCGTTTGACCTTTTAGCGCTCGCTCACCCAGCACTGGATAAAGCAAGATGCGAGGTTTTAACGGCAGTCCTTTATCGTAGTGTAAATGCATGACCACGATAGACGTTAAGCTGCCAACAATAGCCCACGCGAGAAAACCCCAGTGCATAAACGACTGTGACAACGCATTAATGGCACCTTGCTGAGGATTGTCTTGCGGACCATACAAAGGTGGAGGACTCACGTAGTGCGCGATAGGCTCTGCCGCCGCCCAAAATACGCCGCCGCCAGCTAAAAGCGTACAGAAGATGATTGCCATCCAACGAAAACCATCCATTTCAGGCTTCGTTGTTCCGCCTAAAATCACCTTGCCTGTTCGCCCTGCAGCCAAGCCAAGACCAATAAGAAAAGTGAGAAGAAGCAGTATCTGCCAGTACGGGCCGAAGACTTTTACTGACCACGCAAATCCCGTATTAACTAACGTTGATAGCAACTCTCCATCGTAAAGCGCGATAGCGACGAACAAGGCAATAAAGCCACCGCTATACCAAAGTGCCGGGTTACTTAACCCTAACTTATCCGGTGAATTTTCCGTTGCTGAAGTGTCGTTGTGTTTTGCTTGTTGCTTCTTTGATGACACGCTCATCGTTGAAGCTTTCATGCTATTGGTTAGATCAGACATACTCTGACTCCAGAGGTTTATTGCAGCTGCCATAACGGCTACAAAAAGTGACTTTAACACTCGCCTTGTTATTATTTTTTGAGCGAGCTATTCCATGTTTATTTGGGTTACGACCTAGCTCGCCTCCAGCCCTTCTTCAAGGAAGTTAAACCAGTTCTCACCCAGGATTTTTCCTGCCTCGGATTCACTGAATCCATGACGCATTAAGCCGTTGTAAATGTTCTCCATCCCTTTACTGCCACTAAACCAAGGCAAAGCATCAGGCCACCCCGCATTGCTAGCGGAGCCTTCACCATAGTCCATTGCTTTGGACCAACGACCGTTGCGCATCCACTCAAGCACTTGCTGTGGTTGGTTTAAACAAAGATCACTGCCGATGCCTAAGTGATCCACACCGAACTGATCGGCAGTTTTCGCGACCATTTGGCAGAAATCTTCTAGCGTGCATTGGCTTCCGTTTGGAAGATGGAATGGGTAAAGACTAAAGCCAATCAAGCCGCCACGTTCGGTGAGCGCTTTAATGACCTTGTTCGATTTGTTGCGCAGAGCATCATGAGCAAACGTTGGGTTCGCGTGACTAATACAAATGGGACGTGAAGAAAGGTCAATCGCTTCCAACGTTGAGCGCTCTGCACTGTGGGACATATCGATGATCATCCCGACACGGTTCATCTCTTCGATGGCTTGTTTACCAAAACGCGTGACACCAGAGTCGTTCTGCTCATAGCATCCTGTCGCCAGCAAGCTTTGGTTGTTATAGGTCAACTGCATAATCAGCAAACCTTGACGGCGCATGACTTCTATTAAGCCGATTTCATCGTCAATTGGAGAGCAATTCTGCGCACCAAAAAAGACGCCAACCTTACCCTCTGCTTTTGCTTTCTCGACGTCAGTCATCGAGTAAATAGGCATAATAAGGTCTGCATTTTGTTCAAATCTCAGGTTCCATTCGGCAAAGCGAGTTAAGGTCTCGCGTGCATTCTCATGATAAACAATCGTCGCATGCACAGCCGTAATACCGCTCGCCTTCAGCGTTTGGAAGTAT
Organism: Vibrio sp. HENC-03; assembly: GCF_000305755.2. Lineage (NCBI taxonomy): Bacteria > Pseudomonadati > Pseudomonadota > Gammaproteobacteria > Vibrionales > Vibrionaceae > Vibrio > Vibrio sp. HENC-03. The sequence goes on from NZ_JH976064.1 coordinate 273,272, forward strand.
TCTCGATCCCAATTGCAGTACTGCAATCCATCAATCACAATCCGTTGTTGGAACATAACCACTCCTTAAACGTTAATGAGCCTTTAAGGTTGGGCAGCGGAATGCTCGGCTGCCCTATTTCACTTAGTAAGGACGTTGATAAGCGGTTTTCACCACGGTGTAGAATTCTTTTGCGTATTGACCTTGCTCGCGTGGACCAAAGCTCGACTCTTTACGACCACCAAACGGCACGTGATAATCCGTTCCTGCGGTTGGTAGGTTGACCATGACACAACCAGTTTGAGCTTGTTGTTTGAAGATGGCGCTATTACGGAGGCTTTGCGTGATGATGCCGCCCGTCAACCCAAAGCGAGTATCGTTTGCTACAGCAATGGCTTCGTCCAAGTCAGAAACTCGAATCACGCTTGCCATTGGCGCAAACACTTCTTCTTGGTTCACTTCCCAACTGTTTTGCGTATTGAGGAAAAGGGTTGGTGACATGTAGAAACCGTCATGTTCTAAGTTCAAACGCTCGCCACCGAACGCTAACTCCGCACCACTTTGACGTGCTTTCTCGATCCATTCGAAGTTGGCATTCAATTGGTTTCCATCCACAACGGGTCCCATGAAAACGCCTTCTTCTAATGCGTGGCCGACTTTAAGCTCGCTCATACGTTTGATCAGTGCTTCAACGTAGGCATCGTGAATACCATCCATGACGACAAGGCGAGAAGACGCGGTACACTTCTGACCTGCTCCAGAGAAAGAGCCTGCTATGGTTGCTTCAACTGCGATTTGAATGTCTGCATCATCGGCAACCACAAGTGCGTTCTTACTGCCCATCTCTAACTGGCAGCGCACAAAATTCGGTGCCGTTGCTGCCGCTACTTTGCGTCCGGTATCAACAGAGCCAGTAAAGCTCACACCATTTACGTCTTTCGAGTTGATAAGCGTGTTACCCACTTGCGAACCACTGCCCAACACAAGGTTGAACGTGCCTGCTGGTAATCCTTGACGATGAATAATCTCAGTCAGTGCAACCGCACTAGCAGGTGTTAGGTTAGCGGGCTTCCATACTACGCTGTTGCCGAACGCAAGCGCTGGCGCGATTTTCCATGCAGCCGTAGCGGTTGGGAAGTTCCAAGGGGAAATGATGGCGATAACGCCAACAGCTTCACGAGTGACCTCAACGGAAACGCCTGGACGGACAGAAGCTGCGTTATCGCCAATTTGACGCAGCACTTCCGCCGCGAAATATTGGAAGAATTGACCGGCGCGGTAGATTTCACCGCGGCCTTCAGCAAAAGGTTTTCCCTCTTCACGTGAAAGCAGCGTGCCAAGCTCATCACAACGAGCAATCAACTCATCACCAATCGCCTGCAAAACCGCTTGTTTGCGCTCAATCGGCGTTTTTTCCCACTCTGGCTGCGCAACTTTGGCGGCTTGAATGGCTTGCTCTACTTGACCTTCACTCGCCTGAGCAAAATCGCCTAAGTTCTCACTGATGTCTGAAGGGTTAATGTTCGCAACCGTATTAATGCCAGATTGCCATTCGCCTGCAATGTAGAGAGATTTCTCTGCTTGAACATTATTAATAAAAGTCATTGCTCTGTCCTTATTCTTCCTGACGTCTGGTGATCGCCACCAGCTCACTGATCTCACTGACAAAGCCCAGTAATGAGGCTTTGATTATTATTCTTTACTCTGGCTGACTCGCTGATGCGTAAACCACAAACTCCACCAGCATCTCTTCACGAGCTAGTCCCGCCACGACCATAGCGGCGCGATTAGGGTAAGGCGCTTCAAAATACTCAGCGTAGACTTGGTTAACCGTTTTTAAGTACTCACGATCCGTCACATAAATCAGCACCTGCAGAACAGAATCTAAAGACTCCCCTGCACACTCCAACGTGTGAACGAGATTATTAAAGGTTTGACGAGTCTGGGCTTCGATACCGCCTTCCACGACAGCACCTGTATCATCAATCGGGATTTGCGCGGTGTATAACGTGCCATTGTTAACAATTGCCCATTCCAGCGGCGCTTTAGAGGCAAACAATGCGGTTTTGACTGGGTATTTTTTCGTAGAAGTATTCACGTGCCTTTCAACCTTTGTAACAACCTTGTTTCAAGATGGTTAAATACTGCACATTGACAGGCGATAAATCGAACGGTAAATTTTTTACATTTGATAAGAAAAATCTATCACCTTATTAAAACTAAGGTAAATAAAGGGATTGCAGAGGTTTCGCCATGAGTATCAAGCTTCAACAATTAAAGCATTTTGTGATGGTGGTCGAGGAAGGTGGTTTTAGAGCAGCGTCACATCGAGCGAATCGTTCTCAGGCTGCGCTGTCAACGTCAATCAAAGAACTGGAAAAAATACTCGGTCAAACCCTATTTGAGCCGGGCAATAAATCCAAACTCACTCCATTCGGTGAGATCTGCCTGCCTAAGATCATTCAGTTTCTCAACATCTATAACGCCCTTGATAACGATCTAAAAGCCGCCGCCGCAGGACAACAAGGTCGAGTGCGCATCGCCAGTGTCCCTTCTGTTGCAGCCAAGTTGATTCCTAGTGTGCTCGGCGCATTCTGCGAACAGCACCCGAACGTAGAAGTCAGTTTGATTGATGATAACGCCGCTGGGGTTGAAGCGCGTTTGTTATCAGGCGAAGTCGATTTAGCGCTGGGTAACCCATCACATTTAGACGAAGGCGGTATCGAGTTTACCCCGTTAATCTCTGACCCCATTGGCGTGGTGTGTTTGAAGGATAACCCTATTGCTCAGCATCCAGAAGGAATCGAGTGGCAAACGCTGTTGGAACAACCTTTTATTCGAAACGGAACTTGCACCCTACTCGATCCCACTCCTGCACGCGCGTTGAGTGAACAAGCTTTGTATTCTGTTGAAAACATCACGTCTTTGTTCTCCGTACTTGAGCTCGGTATTGGTGTCACCACCTTGCCAAAACTAGCGTTCCCGACCAACGAAACTCGGCTGGTTTGGATTCCGCTAATCGATCCACCTTTGGAAAGACAGGTAGGTATCTTTACCCTGACGGATAGAACCATTTCCCCTCAGGCAAAAGCGTTTCATGATTTGTGCATTCACTACTTGAACTACCAAGAAGAAGTAGAAACAGCATAAGCATAACTCACAACTAAAAAAGCCCCTGACACGTTAAACATCAGGGGCTTTTTAAAATTTCATGCATCAGAACACGTTACTTTCTGCGCTTGTAAACCACGCAGAAGTTGCCGCGCTTGGTGCGACACTTAGAGCAACGTTCGCAGTCCACTTCGGCGCGGTTACCGTCTTTCCAGCGCTTGATCAATTGTGGCTCTGCCAATAACGGACGAGAAAGCGCGAAGAATTGAATCTTGGTGTTTTCAGCCAAGTCTTCAATCGCACAGAAGTCGTTTAAGCCACCTACGGTAATTACCGGTACGTTCACATCTTGGCTGATCACTTGACCGTATTCATGGAAGTAGCCTTCTTCTTGTAGCGTGTAACCATCGAACGATTCACCTACCATGGTGCTTGCGTTCCCATGAATGTTACCCGATACAATGATCGCATCCACGCCCACTTCTTCTAGCTTCTTACAAACAATGCGCGTTTCATCGAACGTCAAACCGCCATCGAAGAATTCCGTTGCTGTCAGTTTCACCAGAATTGGGAAATCATCACCAACTAGCTTGCGTGTTTCGGCATAGATATCCATAAGGAAACGCATGCGGTTCTCAAGGCTGCCGCCGTATTGGTCTTCGCGACGATTGTAGTATGGGCTTAAGAACTGGTTGATCAAGTACGTGTGCGCCGCGTGGATTTCTACACCATCAAAGCCAGAATCTTGCGCACGCTTGCTCGCTAGCGCAAATGCTTTAACGATGTAGTCGATCTCATCTTGAGTCATCGCTTTGCCTTCCGTTTTGGTGCCGCGCTCTGGCACTTCACTTGGAGCAAAAATCACACGCTCACCAACGTTGAAGGTCGTTTTTGTGCCGCCGTAAGCGATCTGCATAACGATCTTAGCGTCGTGCTCATGGACAAGGTCAGTCAGCTTTTTGTATTCATCGATGAAAGAGTCGTTGTAGATCCCCATCATGCCTGCGTTCGGCTTCTCTTCTTCTACGATGTTCGCATATCCAGTAACGATCAGACCCACTTCACCTTTGGCAAGTTCTTCATAAATGTCGTACAGCTTCTCGGTCATGTGACCGTCTTCTGTCGCCATATTTTCCCACGTTGCACTACGTACAAAGCGGTTCTTTAGTGTCATGTTGCCAATACGGGCTTCTGAAAACAAAATGCTCAAGTCCAGTCCTCTTATAATCTGTCTTTTTAGATACATCACTACCGAGCAGGAACGAAAAAGGAACAGCGATACACAAAGCATGGCTGTTCCTTCTCTGAATTTCTGTTCAGTGCGATGAGCGACGCGAACCTTACCGCCGAAACTGCGGCAAAACTTTAATCTGGATTAAGGTTTGGTGAGATAGATCACCGATTCCGCATTCATTGGTTTTGTTCTCATCACTACTACTGATGTCATCAATCGTTAACTCAGATTTACTTTCCTTTAATGAATAAACGGCAATGGAATTAACTCTAAACCAAGCACGCCGCTGATGCTCATTACGACCAATAACGACACCTTAAACACCGCTTTGGACCATTGGATGTAGTTGTTGTAATTCACTTTTTGGAATGTCACCCGCGTCCACATAAAGCACACTGCTGCCGAGACTGCTAAATACTCGTAACCCGCTTCACCCAGCATAAACAACCCAATAGCAACCGCACTAAAAGCCACCACGTACGCCTTCATATGTTGATGGGCTTTGGTAATGCCCTCTTTAACGGGAAGAACAGGAATGCCTGCATCGCGATAATCTTGCATGCGGAACATCGCAATCGCGTAAGAGTGTGGCATCTGCCAGAGACAAAACATAATGAAGAGTAAAATCGCTTCTAAGCTGATGTAGTTCGTCACCGCAAGGTAACCCACCAACGGAGGAACCGCGCCAGAAATGCTGCCGACTAAAGTGCCGTAGACCGAATTTCGCTTGTACCACATGGTGTAGAAGAAGACGTAAAACACGTAACCCAAGAGTACAACCACAGCCGAGAGCGGATTAACCAATTGGAACAATAACGCTGTGCCGTTAAGCAGCAATACCAAAGCGTAAACAAACGCCGCGTCGATGTTGATGTTTCCCATCACCAATTCACGGTTTTGCGTGCGCTTCATTTTTTGGTCGATATCGCGGTCGAAGATGTTGTTCACCACGCATCCTGATGCAATCACAAGCCCCACGCCAACTAACGTTGTTAGCAACAACAGAAAGTTAGCGGGTTCTGATTTTGCGGCGAGGAAGAACCCCGCCGCAACAGAAATCAGGTTGCCGAAAATGATGCCCGGTTTAGTAATAGACAAATAACTTTTCAGCATACCCCAGCCTACAACTTCATGTTGACGTTCATGTTGTAGATGATCCAGATCGATCCTGCGATCAGAATCAACACAACAATGGCGGTAAACATCAGTGACACCACGTTCCACTGACCTTCTGACGTTTTCACTTCCATGTGCAGGAAGTACTTAAAGTGCACGAAGATCTGCACAATCGCACAACCAAATAACACAGCATAAGTCGCGGTATCTGGCAGCACTTGCGCCCACACACAGTAGAAAGGAATCAGGGTCAGGATCAGAGACGCAATAAAGCCTTTTACGTAATCAGAGGCACCTGTATCTAGATGTTGTTCCATTACATAACCCCCAATAAGTAAACGATGGTGAATACACAAATCCAAACGATGTCTAGGAAGTGCCAGAACAAGCTCAAGCACTGGAATCGCATCGACATGTTATCGTTCAAACCCTTGGTAGAAAGTTGGTGGTAGCACACGGCTAGCCAGATCAAACCAAAGGTTACGTGCAGACCGTGCGTTCCAACCAAAGTGAAGAACGCAGATAGGAATGCACTTTCTTGTGGACCGTAGCCTTCAACAATCAGGTGATGGAACTCGTACACTTCCATCCCGATAAAGCCAGCACCAAGTAAGAAGGTCACTTTTAACCAACGCTTTAACCCTGCAACGTCTTTACGCTTCATCGCAATCATGCCGAAGCCAAACGTGATACTACTGAACAGCAGCAACATGGTTTCTACAAACACGAAAGGCAGTTCGAAAATGTCTTTACCGGTTGGACCCGCAATAGAGCCGCTTTCTAGTACTGCGTAAGTCGCGAACAAGGTCGCAAACAATACACAGTCACTCATTAGGTAAATCCAGAAACCAAACAGCTTAATGCCGGCAGAATCATGGTGATGATCGTGGTCGTGAACCGCAACATTAGCTTGCATAAGTCACCTCCAGATCGTCTTTCTTATCGTTGTCTTTCACTTCGTTTTTCTTCGCTTCTTCAAGTTGAGCTCGACGCTCCGCTTCAATCGCTTTGATTTCTTCTACTTCAACGTAGTAATCCACGTCGTCGTTGTAGCTGTGTTGGATACACGTAACGATGATGCCAACAAAGCTTGCTGCTGCTAGCCACCAGATGTACCAGATCATCGCAAAGCCAAATACCAATGCCCATGCAGAAACATAAATACCTGTTGGTGTGTTCTTTGGCATGTGAATGCGTTCGTATTCCACTTCTTTGGTTGGATCGAATTCGCCACTCTGCTTTTGGTACCAGAACGCGTCTAGGACATCACCTTTTGGTAGGTGCGCAAAGTTGTAGAACGGCGGTGGTGAAGACGTCGCCCACTCAAAGGTACGACCGCCCCATGGGTCACCCGTTAGGTCACGGTTTTGCTCGCGGTCACGAACACTCACGTAGATTTGGATAAACTGACAAGCCACGCCAAGCGCAATCACTGCCGTACCCGCCGCAGCAACTGCCAACAATGGGAAGTATTCTGGGTTAAGGTCTTGGCTTAGACGACGCGTCATGCCCATAAAGCCCAGTGCATAAAGCGGTAGGAACGCCATTAGGAAACCAACAATCCAGCAAATGAATGCACGTTTGCCCCATGTTTCGTTCATGGTGAAACCTGTCGCTTTCGGGAACCAGTAAGTGATTGCCGCGAAACAACCAAATACCACACCACCGATGATTACGTTATGGAAGTGCGCAATCAGGAACACAGAGTTATGCAGAACAAAGTCCGCGCCCGGTACTGCCATTAGTACGCCCGTCATACCACCCACAGAGAAGGTAATCAGGAAACCAACCGTCCACATCATCGGCGTGGTAAAGCGGATTCGCCCTTTGTACATGGTGAATAGCCAGTTGAAGATCTTCACCCCGGTCGGGATAGAGATGATCATGGTGGCGATGCCGAAGAATGCATTCACATTTGCACCTGAGCCCATGGTGAAGAAGTGATGCAGCCAAACGACGAACGCCAAAATCGTAATAACGATGGTCGCCCATACTAGAGAGGTGTAACCGAACAGCTTCTTGCGTGAGAACGTTGCGGTTACTTCAGAGAAGACACCAAAGATCGGCAAGATCAGGATGTACACTTCTGGGTGACCCCATGCCCAAATCAGGTTGACGTACATCATTACGTTGCCGCCAAGGTCATTGGTGAAGAAGTGCGTACCGATGTAGCGATCCAACGTTAGTAGCGCGATGGTTACGGTTAGGATTGGGAATGAAATGATGATTAGGATATTGGCACACAGGGAAGCCCACGTGAACACTGGCATCTTCATCATTGGCATAGACGGCGTACGCATGCGCAAAATAGTTGCAAAGAAGTTCACGCCGGTCAGCGTGGTGCCGACACCGGATATTTGCAGCGCCCATATCCAATAATCCACCCCAACTCCGGGGCTTGCCTCAATACCAGAAAGCGGCGGATACGCCAACCAACCAGTACGACCAAACTCACCCAAGCCAAGTGACATATTGGTGAGGATCACGCCCACAACAAACAGCCAGAAACTTAGGTTGTTTAGGTAAGGGAATGCCACATCACGCGCACCAATTTGCAGCGGTACGATGATGTTCATCAAACCAATCACCAACGGCATTGCCACGAAGAAAATCATGATTACGCCATGGGCAGTAAAGATTTGGTCGTAGTGATGTGGTGGCAAATAACCGCTCTCGCCTGCCGCAGAAAGCAGCTGTTGGCTGCGCATCATGACCGCATCAGCAAAGCCACGAATCAACATCACCATTGCCACGGCGATGTACATAAAGCCTAGTTTTTTGTGGTCTACCGAAGTAAACCATTCATTCCATAAGTATTGCCACTTACCCGCTTTGGTTATCGCCGCAACGACAGCCAAACCAACTATCGCGATCACCGCTAGAGTGACGACAATAATCGGCTCGTGATAAGGGATTGATTCAAGTGTTAATCTTCCAAACATTGCGATTATCCTAGATTTTCCGGCAAACAGTTCATTGAACCCGGATGCTGGGTCACGACGTCGGTGAACAAAAATGGTGGAATACTAGAGAACATCTTCACAGGCTCCGCCACCGTTGGTGATGCAAGCGCACGGAATTGCTCCCAGTCTTCGATTCGATCAGGGCTGGCTTTCACTTGTTGCACCCAATTCAGGAATGCAGTGCGATCTTCCATTGCTGCTGCGGTAAATTTCATTTGCGAGAAACCCTTACCGCTGTAGTTGGACGCAAAGCCTTTGTAATCCCCAGTGTGGTTCGCAATCAGATTTAACTTGGTCACCATGCCTGGCATCGCGTAAATCTGAGTACCGAGACGCGGGATAAAGAACGCGTTCATGATGTTATCTGAGGTTAGTTTGAACTGAACCGGAACATCTTTCGGAAACGCCACATAGTTCACTGTCGCAATGTTCTCTTCTGGGTAGATGAATAGCCATTTCCAATCGAGTGACACCACCTCAATGGTGATGGGTTTGACGTCACTTGCGATGGGCTTGGACGGCTCTAACTCGTGAGTAGAACGCCAAGTGATGGTTGCCAGAATCGCAATGATGATGATTGGAATCGTCCACACCACCACTTCGATCTTGGTCGAGTGCGCCCACTCTGGTGCGTATTCCTCGCCAGTGTTCGACTCTCGGTAGCGGTAAGCAAAATAAATTGTCATTAAAATCACGGGGATCACGACAATCAGCATCAGTAAAAGCGCTGTAATGATCAGTTCTTTTTCCTGAACGCCAATACTACCTTTCGGATCAAGTAGAGCAGAGTTACACCCTGAAAGCATAAGAATGGTTCCTGCCAAACTTATCCTCGCTAAGATGCGTTTGTATCTTGAAGCTTCCATTAACTTTCTCGATGGTTAGCCAACAACAGAGCAAGCCCTGCGATTGGTTGTCTTGGTCATTAGAATATTTTTGTGTTGAGCTTGTGCAGCAATGGACTTCTTGGTGGGAGGTATCAAGTTGCTTGATGGTTAAAACCACACTCACAACGTGAGTTTATTGTTACACTTTGAAATGCATTGTTACATTCGAGCGCATTATGCGGAGGGAAAGAGGAAAGCTCATTAGCCACAGATGGAAACTAACGTTCCATTTATGAAAGCTAATATTGATAAAGGAATAGCAAAACAGGTGCACAACAATAACGTACTACAGCGCATATTCTTTTCTTTACAGTGACTTAAGCAACACAAACGAGAAAAATAATCAGTTGCGTATTCGGCGCGAGAATGTGAGCTACATTAGAAAGTACGAATTAAGGAAAGCGTGACCAGTATCATAGTTATGAATTCACATACTATTTACATGGCATTTCTTCAGCAAATGATTACTTAGACAATTTAATTTACCAGATTAATACCAAATGCTTTTTAAGAGTGATATTTGGTTCAATTGTTAATCGAATGAACTCACTAAAACGAAACGAGCGCTACTTAACTAGCGCTCGCTACCAGAAACCAATGGCTCAATGCTACATTCTCATTCCGCCATCCACTTCGAGCACTCGCCCTGTGAAGTAGTCGTTTTCAAGAATGTACTTCACGGCATGAGCAATCTCACTCGTCTCCCCCATCCTACCGACGGGTATCATCTTTTGCAGCCGGTCTATGGCTTCTGGTTTCATTTGTTCTGCCATTGCCGTTTTGACGACTCCGGGCGCAATGGCCGCAGAGCGAATACCATATCTGGCGAGTTCTCTTGCCCATGTTGTTGCCATGGTTGCGACGGCAGCTTTTGATGCAGAGTAATTGGTTTGTCCAATATTGCCTGCTCTCGCCACGCTGGAGATGTTAATGATGGCACCCTTCGAGCCACTCTCGATCATTTTGACTGCCGCTTCTCGACCACACAAGAAGGTGCCCGTGACGTTGACGTTCATCACTAGGTTAAACTGCTCAAGCGACATCTTGGTGATCTCGCCGTCTTTGGCTTTGACTAACAATCCATCTCGCAAAACCCCTGCGTTATTAACTAAGCCGTTTAGCTGCCCAAAATCTTGAAGAATCTCATTAAAGGTATCCTCTACTTCAGATTCATTGGTGACATCAAGTCGATAGATCAATGCTTTGGCACTGAGCATCCGGCATTGTTCTTGAGTATTCAGCAGTCCCGTTTCGTTAACATCAAGCAATGCTAAATCCGCGCCCGCTTGAGCAAGGCTGACCGCCATCATCTGCCCTAATCCTTGCCCCGCACCTGTGATTGCAATGACACTGTTTTTTAAATCCATATCTGTACTCCATTACTGGATAACTTCCATGTTTAAACGCCTGATAGGGAATCTCTCTTTTAGCCCTTTTGGTTCTTATAGAATTCAAACAAGCTAGAGAAATCGAGTTCTGCATGACCTGCTGCGTTATGGAATGCATAAAGGTTACGAGCCAAAGAGCCCATAGGAACAGAAGAGTTGGTTTGCAGCGCCGCATCCAATCCTAAGCCAAGATCTTTCAGCATCAACTTGCTCATAAAACCGGGATTGTATTGATTACTCGCTGGCGCAGAATCCATCACTCCGGGGCATGGGTTATAGAGCTCCAACGCCCAATTTCGACCAGAGCTTTGCAGCATGATATTGGATAAGACTTTCGGGTCGAGACCATGGTCAATACCGAGATTGAGTGCCTCGCAGGTTCCCGACATCAAGATACCCAACATCAGGTTATTACAGATTTTTGCCATCTGACCGTCGCCCGCTTTCCCAGCGTGGAACACGTTCTTACCCATATATTGCAAGATCGCATTGGCTTTGGAGAAGGCTTCGTCCGAGCCACCAACAATAAAGGTCAGCGTTGCTGCTTTTGCGCCTGCTACACCACCAGAGACGGGAGAATCGACAAACAACAATCGTTTGTTCTGAGCTTCGTTCGCCACTAAGCGAGCAGAATCTGGATCGATGGTCGAACAGTCAATCAGCAATGCGTTGTCCTGCACAATATTGAGCAGACCGACACCACCGTGTAAATCCCCTAAGTACACCGCGCGCACGTGTGCACCTGCTGGTAGCATGGTGATGATGGTTCCTGCGCCATCTACGGCTTCTTCTAAAGTACTGGCAACCACTGCGCCAAATGGTTCAAGTTGCTTCGCCGCGTTCACATCCACATCGAACACTTGCACGTGAAACCCTGACGCCAATAGGTTTTGTGCCATTGGACTGCCCATGTTGCCCAAGCCAATAAATGCAATGGTACTCATGTTGTTTCTCCTTATTTTCCTAGCTGTGCAAGTGGATGTTCCTCTTCTGACCAAAGAGAAGTGAACAAGTTATCGATGACGCTTTCATCGACTTCACTGACGCTGTTAAACATCCATTTTGGATTGCCATCTTTATCAACTAATCGAGAGCGCACGCCCTCTTCAAACTCACCGAGTAATGCGCTACGAACTGACAAGGTTAGCTCTAGACGGAAACAATCCGCCAATGACAAGCGGTGGTACTCTTTGACTTGTCTAAAACAGATATGTGCGGTGATCGGACTGCCCGCAACAAATGATTTTTGTGCGTTCTCAAGCCATTGAGTCTCGCCTTCCATTGCTTGAATACGTTGGGCAATCTGATTTAAGTCATAGCCTTTGCAGGCTTCTTTAATTTGGTCGAGATAAGGGCAAATCTGGGTTGTCGGCTTACTGTCGATGACTTGATCTTCCATCAATTGAAGTAACGCACTGACATGCGATTTGGCATCGGCAGAGCTCCAGTCCACTTGTTTCAGCTCTTCTAATAGTGCCGGATATTGCTCTTCCAATAGCAACCATTCCGCCAACCCTATAGTGACAGCGTCACTTGAATTCACCATTGCACCGGTTAACCCAAGGAACAAACCTACCTCTGGGTCGATTTGGCTTAAGAACCAAGTGCCACCTACGTCTGGATAAAGCCCGATATTGATCTCTGGCATCGCGAGACGAGATTTAGGGGTGACGACCCTATGGCTGGTGCCCATAAATAAGCCCATGCCACCGCCCATCACAATGCCCTCTCCCCAGCCAATGATTGGCTTTTGGTAGGTATGAATTAGGTAATCACATTCGTATTCGAGCGAGAAGTAGTTAGAACAGAACTCTGCGGTCTCTTCTTTGCTTTTCTCGTGCATGACGTGGTACATGGTTCGTACATCGCCCCCTGCACAAAACGCTTTTTCACCCGCTCCATTGAGGATGACACACACCAAATCAGGGTCATCTTGCCATTCGATAAGTTGGTCGTTGAGCTCTGCCAACATGTCGTAAGTCAACGCATTCAAAGAAGCGGTGTTGTCTAACGTCGCGATACCAATTCGGTGCACGCCGTCTAAGCAATCTATTTCGCTAATGGTTACTTTCCCTGTCATGCGACCTCCTATTGATTCTTCCAGTTGGGTTTACGTTTTTCTAAGAAGGCACGAACCCCCTCGGTTTGATCTTCGGTATCGAATAAGTTTAGAAACAGTTCTCGCTCTTTAATCAGACCATGTTTGAGTGGCGCTGAGCGCATGTTTTGGATAAGCGCTTTGCACGCGGTTACCGAAGGAGGCGATTGATTGGCAACCGATTCTGCAAGCTCAATGGCTTTATTAAGCGCTCCACCTTTTTCCACCACTTCTTCCGCTAAGCCAAGTTCTCGCGCTTGTGCTGCACCGACTTGTTCGCCGCACAATATGATGCGTTTCGCCCAACCTTCACCGACCAATGCGGTTAGGTTTTGCGTACCACCAGCACAAGGCAGTAAGCCCACTTTCGCCTCTGGCAGTGCCAGTACGGCTTGCTCTTCCACTACACGAATATCACACGCCAATGCGACTTCTAATCCGCCTCCCATGGCATAGCCGTTGATGGCAGCGATGGAAACCCCTCGAAATGCAGAGAGCGTTTCAAAGGCTTCACCAAAGATACGCGCCATTTCTAACGCAACCGCTTTATCGCCATCAGCAAACAACTTGAGGTCTGCACCTGCAGAGAAAAACTTCTCACCATTCCCTGTGAGCACTAGAGCGTAAACGTCTTTATTGTCGTTTAGCGCCAGCACTAGCTCTTTCAACGCGGTTAAACTTTGTGACGTCCAAGTATTAGCGGGCGGGTTGTTCATGGTCACCACCGCAACATGATTGCTGATGGTGTGTTGAATCGTTTGTTGTTCTGTTAGTGACATATCTCTGAATCCTTTCTTGGTGAAAATGACCTGAGCTTTATGAATAAAAGCTGAGCTTGTCAGCTGCACTTATAGCAATGCGGACTCTTCTGCGAGCAATCGACGCGCGATGATCAACCGCATGATCTCGTTAGTACCTTCCAAAATTTGGTGTACTCGAACATCACGGAAATAGCGCTCCATTGGGTATTCTTTGATGTAGCCATAGCCACCGTAAAGTTGCAGTGCTTGGTCACAAACTTGAAAGCCGACATCGGTTGCAAAGCGTTTTGCCATAGCACAATAAGTCGTGGCGTCTGGGTCACCTCGGTCTAACTTGCTAGCGGCGTAACGTACCAGTTGGCGAGCAGCGACAAGCTCGGTTGCCATGTCTGCCAGTTTGAATTGCAATGCTTGGAATTGAGCTAATGATTTGCCGAACTGTTTACGTTCTTGCATGTACTGCGCCGCTTGATTCAACGCTTGCTGAGCCGTACCGACAGAACAAGTAGCAATGTTGATGCGTCCACCATCCAAACCTTTCATGGCGAACACAAACCCTTGTCCCTCTTCACCGAGCAAATGTGACGTAGGAATAGAAACATTATCGAAAGTCACCGCGCGTGTTGGCTGACTGTTCCAGCCCATTTTCGGCTCTTTACGTCCGTAGCTAATGCCGTCTGCATCGGCGGGGACAACAAACGCGGATACGCCTCTCGCACCTGCATCGCCGGTTCTCGCCATCACGACTAAAACGTCGGTATCGCCTGCGCCAGAGATAAAGGTTTTGCCGCCATTGAGTATGTAGTTATCACCTTGCTTAGTCGCAGAAGTCGTCAGAGACGCCGCATCCGAGCCTGCGTTTGGTTCGGTTAAACAGTAAGATCCAAGGAATTCACCCGTAATGAGTTTTGGGCAAAACGCGTCTTTTACTTCTTCGGTCGCAAAGCTCGCGACCATCCAAGTCACCATGTTATGAATGGTCATAAATGCAGTGGTCGATGTGCACCCCATAGAGAGCTGCTCAAAGATGATGGATGCATCCAAACGGCTTAAACCCAAACCGCCTTGCTCTTCTGGGGTGTAGAGGCTCAAGAAACCAAGCTCTCCCGCCTCTCGTAGAATGTCTTTCGGGAAGATTTGTTTCTCATCCCACTCTGCTGCCATTGGCGCTAAACGCTCTGCTGCAAACTGCTGAGCAGTGTCGGCAAACATACGTTGATCTTCGTTGAGTTCAAAATCCATATGAGCTCCTTACTTCGTTAGCGCAAGTTAATGGTGAGGTTTGGACCGGTTGGGATATCGTCATCAAACCAACGTGCCGTCACGGTTTTGGTCTCGGTGTAGAAGCGCACCGCTTGTTTGCCGTAGGCGTGCAAATCACCGTAAAAGCTGCCGCGCCAGCCCGTAAACGAGAAGAATGGCAAAGGCACAGGAATTGGAACGTTCACACCTACCTGACCGACTTGAATCTCATGTTGATACTTTCTCGCCGCCGCACCATTCGCAGTGAAGATGGAAGAGCCGTTGCCGTATGGGTTGCGATTTACGAGATCTATCGCTTCTTGTAACGTGTCGACCTCAATACACACCAAAACAGGTCCGAAGATTTCTTGGGTGTAAATCGACATCTCGGTGGTGACGCCACTGAATAAGGTTGGACCAACCCAGTTACCCTCTGGGAAGCCTTCGACTTTGCATTGGCTACCATCAAGTTCACACACCGCACCCTGTTGTTTGCCTTCTTCAATCAAACCGAGCACACGCTGTTTTGCTTGTGCGCTGATCAAAGGACCATACGCGGCATTCTCGTCATCCCAAGCACCCGGATGCACTTTCGCCATTTCTTGTTTTAAATCGGCAATCCACTCTTTCGAACTGCCTACAAACACAGCGACGGATATCGCCATACAACGTTGCCCTGCCGCACCAACCGAAGAGCCAACTAAGTTGTTCACCACTTGGTTTTTGTTCGCATCTGGCATTACTACCATGTGATTTTTCGCGCCAGCAAAGGCTTGAACACGCTTGAAGTTCTGTGTGCCTGTGGTGTAAATGTATTGCGCTACAGGAACAGAACCAACGAAAGAAACGGCTTGGATATCGGGATGCTTCAGCAACAAGTCGACCTGCTCTTTACGACCGTGCACGATTTGCAGCACACCTTTTGGCGCACCCGCTTCTTCAAACAACTCAGCCAAGCGAATGGACGTGAGAGGCACTTGCTCAGAAGGTTTAAGGACAAAGGTATTTCCGCTCGCAATCGCGATTGGGAACATCCACAAAGGGATCATGGCAGGGAAGTTAAACGGCGTAATACCGCAGCACACCCCAAGCGGTTGAATCAGCGAATAGCTGTCGATATCGGTCGCAACGTTCTCGACGGTTTCTCCCATCATGTTACTGGCGATGTTGGCAGCTTGCTCGACGACTTCGATACCACGCCACACATCCCCTTTTGCATCCGCAAAGATCTTGCCCGTCTCGTGAGAAAGTAACGTCGCCAATTCATCATGATGTTCTTTGAGTAGATGTTGGTAGCGCAGCATTAAACGCGCACGCTCAGACACGGCGACATCTTTCCAACAGGTAAAAGTGGCTTTTGCACTCTCAATTGCCGCGTGCATCTCTTCATCCGTTGCGCATGGCAAGCGCGCAATCACGTCACTGGTGGCAGGGTTTGTCACTTCTACCCAATCCGTTGCTTGAGATTCACGAAACTCACCATCGATGAATAAGGGAACCGTGCGAGTCATAATCTAGTCCTTTGTTAACGTTTGTCGTAATTGGAATTAAAGCGGTATCTCGATACCAATAGCAGTGGCTTCACCACCACCGATACAAAGTGATGCAACACCTCGCATCACTTTTTTATTGTTGTTGTCACCATCTACACCAAGCGATTGCAGTTGGCGCAGGCTATGAATGAGGGTCACAAAAATACGAGCGCCACTTGCGCCAATTGGATGCCCAAGCGCACACGCGCCGCCTTTGATGTTTACTTTGTCTTTATCGATGCCTAATTGGCGTACCGCGATTTGCGTGACAACGGCGAACGCTTCGTTGATCTCCCAAAGATCAACCTCGTCTACTGACCAATCGAGTTGAGATAACAACTGCTCTATTGCAAATACTGGCGCGAGGGTAAATTCGGCAGGCTTTCTGGCATGGGTTGAGTGTCCTTTGATGATTGCTAATGGCGTTAAACCTTGATGCTGTGCCACCTGCGAGTCCATTAACACCAAGGCTGCAGCACCATCGGATATCGCACTTGAGTTTGCAGCCGTCACCGAGCCGTTCTTATCGAACGCGGGTTTGAGTTGGGGGATCTTGTCGAGCTTGATGGAGCGCGGATGCTCGTCATAATCCAATGTTGAAGTGCTATGACGAGTCGTGATTTCTATCGGCGAGATTTCGTCGTCAAACAGACGCTGCTCTTGCGCTTCCAATGCTCTTGTCGCGGATAGGATTGCCCATTCATCCATTTGTTCACGAGTAAACTCAGAGCGGTCAGCCGTTTGCTGCGCATAGACTCCCATCAAGTGCCCTTCATACGCATCTTGAAGACCGTCGAGAAACATGTGGTCGTGAGTAGATTGGTGACCCATTCGCATGCCGTTACGCGCTTCTTTAAGCAGATACGGCGCATTTGTCATGCTTTCCATACCACCAGCGATGGCACTGCGAATGCTGCCCGCTTTGATAAGGTCGTGAGCCAGCATGACGCTTTTCATGCCAGAGCCACACACTTTGTTGATGGTGGTACAGCCTGTCGTCAGTGGAAGATCTGCACCTAGCGCTGCTTGTCTGGCTGGTGCTTGTCCGCACCCCGCAGGTAATACGCAGCCCATATAGACTTCGTCGACTTCGTTAACGCCGCTCGCATCCATTGCCGCTTTGATAGCAAATGCCCCTAATTGAGGCGCTGAATAACCTTGTAACTGACCTTGAAAGCGCCCGATTGGCGTTCGCTTTGCACTGACAATCCAGATGTCGTTTCCCATGATCTCGTCCCTTCTGACGATAATTCACAGTTCACAAACTCATCCCTCACACCTGCTACCACGGAGCTTTCACACAGAATGTGGTGTCACTCCAGCCTCTCATAAAACGATGAATTTTCGCACTGTGATTTCTTGACGTTTACGTAAGCATAGCACTAACATTTACGTTAACGTAAAGAAACACATTAATAACAACACAAATTTACTCTCATGCTTTTAGCTAGCCCGTTTAGTTCAAGGCTTGAAGGGATTTTAAGAAGCCAAAACTATTCATTAGAGGGAAAAACCGAGTGGATAAATTCAAGATAAGTGACCTCGCCAAAGAGTTCGACATCACGACCCGAAGCATTCGTTTTTATGAGGATGTGGGGCTGATAGAGCCGGAACGAAAAGGCAACATTCGCGTATACCAACGCAGAGATAAGATCCGCCTCAAGTTGATTTTACGTGGAAAGCGATTGGGCTTTTCGCTTGCAGAAATTCGGGAATTGTTCGAGCTGTACGATACCCAACAAAGCGATGGTCAGCTCCTTAAAATGCTAACCATCATTGATGAAAAACAAGCGCACTTACAGCAGCAACTGGATGATATTAGCGTTGTAATGAACGAGCTAGAAACCGCCAAAGAGCGATGCAAACAAGCGCTAAGCGACAATAAAACTAACAGCCAATAACTAAAAACTTATAACGACTAAAACAAACAAGAACAACCATAGTTTCCAAGCCCAAGCAGTGTAACTCGAACCTTATCCGTACTAATAACCGCAGTACTTTCAACAGGGAAATGTTATGAAAAGCAGCTACACCCCACTCAACTTTGGGCTTGGTGAAACCATCGATATGCTCCGAGACCACGTCAACGCGTTTGCCACCGAGCATATCGCCCCCATCGCCGCAGACATCGACCGTGACAACCAATTCCCCAATCATTTGTGGTCCAAGTTTGGTGAAATGGGTTTGCTCGGCGTAACCGTCGACGAAGAGTTTGGCGGTGCAGGCATGGGCTATCTTGCTCATGTTGTTGCGATGGAAGAGATCAGCCGAGCTTCGGCGTCTGTCGCACTCAGTTACGGCGCACATTCCAATCTTTGTGTTAACCAAATCTTTCGCAATGGCTCCCCTGCTCAACGAGAAAAGTACCTACCTAAACTCATCGATGGTTCTCACGTCGGCGCACTAGCCATGAGTGAGCCGAACTCAGGTTCTGATGTGGTTAGTATGCAGCTACGAGCTGAAGACAAAGGTGACCACTTTCTGATGAACGGCAACAAAATGTGGATTACCAATGGTCCTGATGCCGATACCTTAGTGGTTTACGCGAAAACCGCTCCCAATAGTGGATCTCGCGGCATCACCGCTTTCATTATTGAGCGGGAGTTTGAAGGCTTTAGCCATGCGCAGAAGCTCGACAAACTTGGTATGCGCGGCTCCAATACCTGTGAATTGGTGTTCCAAAATTGTGTCGTTCCAAAAGAGAATGTTTTGGGAGAACTAAACCGTGGTGTCGAAGTGTTGATGAGCGGTTTGGATTACGAACGCGTGGTATTAGCAGCCGGTCCACTTGGCATCATGCAAGCCTGTATGGACGAAGTGGTTCCGTATGTTCATGACCGCAAACAGTTCGGCAAATCCATCGGTGAATTCCAACTCGTGCAAGGAAAGCTCGCTGACATGTATTCACGAATGAACGCTGCCAAAGCTTATGTTTATGCTGTTGCAGCCGCCTGTGACCGAGGTGAATGTACACGTAAAGATGCCGCTGGCGTGATCCTTTACAGCGCCGAACTTGCCACACAAATGTCGCTCGATGCTATTCAACTTTTAGGCGGCAATGGCTACATCAACGAATACGCGACCGGGCGTTTACTCCGCGACGCCAAACTGTATGAGATTGGCGCTGGCACATCTGAAATTCGCCGCATGTTAATTGGACGAGAGCTGTTCGAAGAGTCTCGCTAACCCACCGACAAGGAAGTCACTATGGCAATCATTAAAAGTAAAACCAAGCCAACCGACGAGCTGTTTTTGTCGAATAAAGCGGTCATGACCGAGTTGGTAAACAACCTTAATGCCAATATTAAAGCCATCAAGCAAGGTGGCGGACAAAAAGCCATTGACCGCCAACGTCTGAAAGGAAAACTGCCCGTTCGTGAACGTGTTATGCATCTTTTAGATGAAGGCAGCGAGTTTCTTGAAGTCGGACAATTCGCCGCGTGGAACGTCTACGAAGAGTCTATTCCATGCGCAGGTGTCGTCGCGGGCATTGGCACCATTGAAGGTATTCAATGCATGGTGATCGCCAACGATCCTTCCGTCAAAGGCGGCACCTACTACCCGCTCACCGTGAAAAAGCATCTACGCGCGCAAGAGATCGCCCAACGTTGTCAACTGCCTTGCGTCTATTTGGTGGACTCTGGTGGCGCGAACCTTCCTCATCAATCTGAAGTCTTTCCTGATAAAGAGCACTTTGGGCGGATCTTCTTCAACCAAGCCAGAATGTCTGCGCAAGGCATTCCTCAAGTCGCTGTTGTGATGGGGCTTTGTACCGCAGGCGGCGCTTATGTACCTGCGATGGCAGACGTTTCCATCATGGTTAAAGAGCAAGGCACCATCTTCTTGGCAGGTCCACCGCTAGTAAAAGCCGCTACGGGAGAAATCGTCACCGATGAAGAATTAGGCGGTGCCGACGTGCATTGTCGCAAGTCTGGCGTTGCCGATTATTACGCAGAAAACGACCAACATGCATTACAGCTTGCTCGCGAAGCTGTCTCCAATACCAATCAATCACTCCCCATTCAAAGTGACAAACCGGTTTTACCACCGCGTTACGACGCCGAAGAGATGTATGGCATCGTCAATGCGAATCTGCGCTTGTCTTTTGATGTTAGAGAGATCATCGCTCGTGTGGTTGATGACTCAGACTTCGATGAATTCAAAGCACTTTATGGCAAGACCTTAGTATGTGGCTTCGCACGAATTCACGGCCATCTGATTGGCATTGTGGCGAACAACGGCATCTTGTTTTCTGAGTCCTCACAGAAAGGCGCGCACTTTATTGAGTTGTGTGCCAAACGCAAAATTCCCCTACTGTTTTTGCAAAATATCACTGGGTTTATGGTGGGCAAAAAGCTTGAAGCAGAAGGCATTGCCAAACACGGCGCGAAACTGGTGATGGCAGTTGCGTGTGCAGATGTTCCCAAGTTCACCGTGATTATTGGCGGCTCTTACGGTGCGGGCAACTACGGCATGTGCGGTCGTGCTTATGACCCAACCATGATGTGGATGTGGCCAAACGCACGAATCTCGGTAATGGGCGGAGAACAAGCCGCAGGCGTGCTCACTCAAGTGCGTCGAGAAGTGAAAAAACGCCAAGGTGAAGAATGGCCAGAGCCCGAAGAAAGTGCATTCCGAGAATCTATCGTAGACTTGTATGAGTCTCAGGGGCATCCCTACTACGCCAGCGCACGTTTATGGGATGACGGCATCATCGACCCGAAAGAGACACGTCAAGTATTGGCTCAAGCCTTAAAAGCCGCGCTCAATGCGCCAATTCCTGACAGCAACTTTGGCATATTCAGAATGTAGAAATGTAGAAATGTAGAAATGTAGAGAAGAAAGGACGTCACATGCAGGATCATCAACCGAGTATCATCCCCAATACCCAACGACAAGATGAAGTACTTTGGAACGTCGATGAATTCGGCGTCGCAACGCTTACGCTCAATCGCACAGAGAAGCACAATGCGTTTGATGCTTGCATGATTGATCTGCTGATCCACAGGCTGGATTACCTCGCTTTGCGTACCGATGTTCGATGCTTGGTGCTTCGAGGAAACGGCAAACATTTCTCCTCTGGGGCTGATTTGAATTGGATGAAATCCATGGCAAGTAGCACCAGAAAGCAAAACCTAGAAGACGCGCAGAACCTTGCGCGTCTAATGCATACATTGGACGCTTTCCCTCAGCCTACTATTGCGGTTGTGCAAGGTTCCGCTTTTGGTGGCGCATTGGGCTTGATCTGTTGCTGTGATATCGCAATCGCAGCGGAGAATGCGAACTTCTGCTTGAGTGAAGTCAAACTGGGACTGGTTCCAGCAACCATCTCTCCTTATGTCATGCGAGCAATGGGCAACCGACAAGCTCGTCGTTACATACTCAGCGCGGAAGTGATTAACGCAGACAAAGCAGAAAAGTTTGGCATTGTGCATGAGGTTCATAAGCTGGATAAAATCGAAGCCGTAGTAGAAAGCTTGATTGATTCTTTGCTGCTCAATAGCCCAGATGCGATGCGAAAAGCCAAAGCGTTATGCCATCAATGCCACCAAAATCCGATTGATGGTCAGCTTATTCAATACACGAGCCAGCTTATCGCAGACATTCGCGTATCGCCGCAAGGACAAGATGGCTTGCAAGCCTTTCTAGAGAAACGAGAACCGGGTTGGATAAACAAGCCAGCTAAGGGCAAGAAATGAATTTGCCAAACAAGGTAAACATTGTCGAAGTAGGTGCGAGAGACGGTCTGCAAAACGAATCACCGGTGTCCACGCAAGCCAAGATCCGCTTAATCGACCTGCTCTCGGATACAGGACTTACCCATATTGAAGCAGGATCTTTTGTCTCGCCTAAATGGGTACCTCAAATGGCGGATTCACTCGATGTGATGAAGAAAATCACCCGCCGCCACAACGTCATCTACTCAGCACTAACGCCTAATGTGCAAGGCTTTGAGAAAGCATTGGAAGCCGGCGCTACCCAAGTAGCCATCTTCACCTCCTCATCGGAGGGCTTTTGCCAACACAACATCAATTGCTCGATTGCAGATAGTCTTACCCGCTTTGAACCGGTAATGGAATTAGCAGCAAAGCATAACATTCCCGTTCGGGGTTACTTATCTTGCGTGGCAGATTGCCCGTACGATGGACCAACCAAGCCCGAGCAAGTCGCAAGAGTCGCCAACCTGCTGATGGAATTAGGCTGCTATGAGGTTTCACTTGGAGACACCATAGGTACAGGCACGCCGATACGCATCGCTAAAATGTTAGAAGCCGTGCAAGTAAAAGTCCCAACCAATAAGCTCGCGGTGCATTTTCACGACACATGGGGACAAGCGTTGGCGAATATCTACCAAGCCTTAACGATGGGCATCAATACCATCGATAGCAGTGTGGCAGGGCTTGGGGGCTGCCCTTACGCTCATGGCGCTTCAGGTAATGTTGCTACCGAAGATGTGCTCTACCTTTGCCAAGGCTTAGGAATCGAGACAGGAGTAGATTTGGAGTTGCTCGCCAAAGCAGGATGGATGATCAGCGAAGAATTAAACCTCCAGCCGACCTCAAAAGTCTCGCTGGCGTTAAAGCAGCGTTAGATCTCGTAATTCGCTTTGATACCGATATCAAAATGCAGCGGCATACGCCACTTAGCAAAAGACAGAAAGCCCATGACTAATCCAGCCAACAACATAGTAATGGCAGCAAGTATTGGAAGGTTAAACCATAACGCAAACGTTGCGACAGCGAGAAACGCAGGCACCATCTTTAAGCCTGGCACTTTAAAGCAAAAAGACTCTTTAAGCGCAATGCCCGAAAAGGTCACAAAGATAAAGCCAAGCCCTAACCAAGTGCGCTGAAACTCCAAGTCACTCACCATCAATACCAAGCCAATCCAAGACGCCCAACTGATCACGGCACGTACGTGTTTGCTGTAAACGTGAACGTTCGCGGCAGACAACGCACCGGCCATACAAAGCGCAATGACTGAGGTTTGGTAAACCAACGGTGAACTAGAAATTGCATCAGAGATAAGAATCGAAAAAACAAGCAGCGCCATTGCAAACAAAGTAATACCAAAGCGATACAAGCACACGCTGATTTTATCGAGTGAATCCAGCGTCTCTTGATGTTCTGTGTTTGCCATGGAAAGCATCCTGCCTAAAAATGAAAAGGAATAAAAAGCCAACGAGGGTGAAATCGCTGGCTCTATAAACTTAATTACGCCCGTTTTGGAAAGCGGAGTTTA
Source organism: Vibrio sp. HENC-03 (assembly GCF_000305755.2). Classification (NCBI taxonomy): domain Bacteria; kingdom Pseudomonadati; phylum Pseudomonadota; class Gammaproteobacteria; order Vibrionales; family Vibrionaceae; genus Vibrio; species Vibrio sp. HENC-03. The sequence goes on from NZ_JH976064.1 coordinate 296,825, forward strand.
CCGCCAGTTCGGTAGATCACCAAAGAGAATAAGATAAGCGCACAACCGACGAGTTTATTAGAGGTCAGTACTTCGCCATACCAAATCACACTCAGAATTACAGTCCACACGGGTTCAAGGATCATAATCAGTGCAGCGTTACCCGCTTGGACAAACTTCTGCCCCATGGTTTGCATCACGTAACGTAGACTGGTTGCCAAAAGCGTGCTCAACGCAAACCAAATCCAAATTGATGTGCTTACCTCTGTTGGCACCGTTTCGACCAAAGATGAAATCAGCAAACCAATCAAGCCCGTGACAAAAAGCTGGATACACGTTAGCAACAACACAGGCAATTTTTGCGAATACTTGCTGTTTACGTTGAAGTGCAAAGCGAGCATCAAAGCCGCGCCCAAGAACCAAAGTTGGCTGCTAGATTGTTGCCAACCACCAGCCAAAGACAAACATCCTAGGCCAAGAATCGCGATCGGTAGTGACACCCAAAATATTCGCTGAGGTCTTTGACGAAACATAATCCACGCGACAATGGGTACGAACAGCATTGAAAGGCTCATGATGAATGCGCCCTCACCCAGCGTGTCACTGATTGAAATCGCGTAGATCCAACACATCAGTGCGCCACCTAAAAGCACACCCACACCTGCCGCGGCAAAAATATCTTTCTTATTGGCAGCACGAAGCGGTTTGATACACAGGGGCAGCAAACACAGTGAAGCGATGGTGAATCGCAGACCGATAAACCCGAATGGTGGAAGACCTTGAATGGTTTCTTTGGAGAAGATCCACCCTAATGCCGCGATCATCGTAGTAGCGACGAGCACGAATGCAGCTTTGCGTTCTGAGTTAAACATAATTACTCACAAAAAAGACCCTGCGAGGGATTCGTCAGGGGTTTATTTATCATTGATTTTAATGCGTGATAGCTAGTTATATTTGCATCGCAAATGCTGACAGGATGTGTAATTAGATTGGAAGAAGTTAACGTTTGCGAAACGCTCACAGTATACATTGTGACATGCTTCTCATCGAGTAAATTGCTGTGAAATCCCTTCATTATTTTTGTCGTTTATGTGGTTAACGAAAACGCTCACAATCAGGTTTTAGCTCAAATAATATACGGAATAACCTCATCATCTGTTGGTGTTCAAAATGCTAAAATCGAAACACAGTAGAACAGACGACAGGAGGTGCTTTATGAGACACTCAACCGTACTCTTTTTCATTCTGATCGCCCTACTAATTCTCGCGCCAATGGTGCTTGGTTCGTTGTTTAATCTTGTCTCTTCATTACGCATCGGAAGCATCGAGGCTGACCCAATTTCTATCACTCATATCTACGACATGATGATGTACCGTGGACGTTAGTTTGTTTTTATAACTCTCTCTTTCACAACCGCTCTTGCCTCAAATCATGAGCGGTTTTCAATTTCACGCCTTCTTTCCAAAACCGCCGCTTAACGCTTCTAATTGAATAAAACTCACCACTTTTGACATGTGTATCGCTAAGCGATTCTTTTCACTTTAGTTTTATTGAGATTGATTTTGTCCAATCCACAAGCCTCACTCGTATTAGTAATTAAAGTCACAACTAAATCGGCTCGTACGTAGCGATATTGCCAGTACCTGCTTACTCTTTAACCTACAACTATAAAAAATACGCCAGTGCATTCACGCCACCAATAACAGTGAAAATCTGGAATATCAGCGCCCAAGTTAGTGAAACACGCATTCAAATTACTAGGGAACCAGTGATGAGATTAAAGAACACCCAACACATGAGCGCAGCTTTAAGGACGGCTCTCGTCGCCGCTGTGTGCTTCTCTCCCCTCACCTTTGCTGCAGAAGGTGATGAGCAATTCGAAGTCGGCAAAGAAAAAGCGAAAGTTTGTATGACTTGTCATGGTGTCGATGGCATATCGACCATTGATGCGTACCCAAACTTACGCGGGCAGAACAAAACCTATCTGATTTCTTCCCTCAAGGATTACAAAGCAAGGGAGAGGACCAGTGGTCTCGCGGTGCTAATGCAACAACAAGCCGACGCCCTTTCTGATCAAGACATTGAAGACATTGCCCACTATTACTCTCAGCTAGGCAAAGAAGCTCAACCTTAAACGAGGAGCGTTCTTATGGAACAAGCAGCAACTCAATACAACACCAAAGTTGTGAAGTATTTTGTGTTGGCATCGTTAGTTTGGGCTATCGTCGGGATGATCATTGGTGTGATCCTCGCGGCACAGTTGTATTGGCCAGTACTCAACTTCGATTCTCAATACTTCCAATTCGGTCGACTCAGACCGCTACACACTTCCGGCGTGATATACGGCTTTGTAGTCAACATTTTGATGGGTACCTCTCTCTACATCGCTCAACGCACCGGACGCTGTAATCTCTTTAACCAAAGCTTATCTTGGATGGTGTTCTGGGGTTGGCAACTGGTACTCTTTTTGGCGTTAATCAGTTTGCCCGCAGGCTACACCACATCAAAAGAGTACGCTGAGTTAGAGTGGCCGATCGACCTGTTGATCGTCTTAGTCTGGGTGCTCTACGCCGTGTTGTTCTTTGGCACGATTGCGAAGAGAAAAGTTGACCATATCTTTGTTGCCAACTGGTTCTTCGCCGCCTTTATCATTGTGATTGCGATGATCTTCATCGTGAACAACCTTGCCATGCCCGTCTCTTTGATGAAGTCCTATTCTGTCTTCGCTGGAGCGCAAGACGCCATTGTACAATGGTGGTGGGGTCACAACGCCGTGGGCTTCTTACTTACCGCTGGTGTGATTGGTATGAACTATTACTTCATACCAAAAGCCGCTGACCGTCCTATTTACTCTTACCGTTTATCTGTCATCCACTTTTGGGGCTTGGTTGGTTTTTACACATGGGCTGGTACCCACCATTTAGTTTATTCATCGGTACCTATTTGGGTGCAAAACATCGGCATCATCATGTCACTCATTCTTTGGCTTCCATCTTGGGCTGGCGCTTTCAACAGTGCGATGACGCTGCTTCAAAACAAAGAGAAGCTCAAGTCTGACTACATTTGCCTGTTCTTCTTCTCGGCCATTCTTTACTACTGCTTGGCCACATTTGAAGGGCCTCTACTGGCGATTCGTTGGTTCAATATGCTCGCTCACAACACAGAATGGGTCATCGGCCACGTTCATTCCGGTGCTTTAGGTTGGGTAGGCATGTCTGGCATAGCGGTGTTCTACTACTTCATCCCTCGTTTATGGAACAAAACCGAGTTGTGGTCGAAGCGTTTGATCAAATGGCATTTCTGGCTCGCGCATGCTGGTGTTGCGATTTACGCCATCGCACTGTGGGTTGCTGGCATTGGCGAAGGCTACATGTGGCTAACTCAGAACGAGAATGGCGAACTGGTTTACAGCTTTATTGAAGCCATGAACTTTAAAGCACCATGGTTGTTCCTACGGTTCTTTGGGGGCGCACTCTTTGTACTTGGCTTATTCCTGATGGCATTCAACTTGTACAAAACCGTGCGTTCTCCATCGGTGTTAGTGGCAAAGGAGGCATAAGATGAGCAAAGACTTTACTCACTCAGTGGTCATCTTGATCATCACCACGGTGGTTGTGGCCTCCTTCTCACTCGCGGTTTGGGTTGTGCCGAATATTCTTCGCACCGACGATATCGCCAAAGGCAGCTTGGCCAAGCCTTTGACCGCCATTGAGCTTGCGGGTCGCGATATCTACATCAGTGAAGGGTGTCATGTCTGCCACACGCAGATGGTTCGTCCTCTAGAGCCTGAAACCAAACGTAATGGTCGTGCAAACAAAGAATCAGATGACATTTATGAATTCCCTAACCTATGGGGTTCAAAACGCACAGGTCCGGACTTGACCAACCTTGGCCGTAAATACTCTGACCAATGGCATGTATTACACCTCATCGATCCTCGTCAGGTCATTCCAACGTCCATAATGCCGGCCTACCCTTGGCTGTTCGAACAAACACTCTCGGGCGATGCAATTGGCGACAAGATGGAGACACTACGCATATTAGGGGTTCCATACACAGACCAAGAAATTTCCGATGCGCGCTTACAAGTTCGCGGTAAAACCAAAGGCGAAGCGCTGATCCGCTATCTTCAAAGCCTTGGTCAAGATACAGCACAGGAGGTGGCACCATGAGCACATTCTGGAACTGGTGGGCCGTTGCCTGCACAATAGTCTTCTTTGTTCTGATGGTGGGCGTTATCGTCAAGTATTGGCGAAGTAACCACAAAGCAGACCAAGACCACACCATCGCCTCTTTTGATGGGATCGATGAAAAGGACGCGCCACCACCTAAGCTCCTCTTCATTAGTTACGCTGTCGCGTTTTTGCTCTCCGCAGGCTATTTGGTTCTGTATCCAGGGCTTGGTGAGTGGAAAGGCTTGGCGAATTATGACCAAGCGGACGACAAACTTAGCTCGCCATCAACCACACTCGATCAGCAATTCAGCCAAGTAACCGACACCTCTTTGGCGGCACTTGCGCAAGATGCCGACATTGTCCGTAGCGGTCGTATGTTATTTCAAACCCATTGCGCAGCCTGCCATAGAGATAATGCACAAGGTCAAAAACACTTCCCTAACCTTATCGACAAAGAATGGATGTACGGCGGAGATGATGAGGCCATCATTCATTCCATCGCAAAAGGCCGTAACGGTGCTATGCCCGGCTGGGTTGAGGTGATGAGAAAAGACGAAGTGGACAAGATTTCTTACTATCTTGCGTCGCTCAATCAACGCCACAGCAACGTACCTGAAGTGAAGATCGAATTGGGTAAAAACCTATTCGCTCAATACTGTTCTTCTTGTCACGGCGATGGCTCACTTGCCAATCAACAAACTGGTGTTCCTGATTTGTCAGACAGTGTATGGCTTCATGGCGGCAGTATTGAAGAGATTCAACACACCATCAATTACGGTTTGAACAACTTGATGCCAGCGTTTGAAAACCAACTCTCAGAACACGAAATCCTCGCGATTGGTGCCTACATCCGCAAAGCCGGCGAAGAGGAAGAGCAGAAACTTGCAGCACTTAACGCTCAATCTGTCGAGCGTGGTGAATATCTGGCACACGCGGGGGACTGCGTGGCTTGTCACAGTGCTGAAGGTGGCGAACCTTTTGCCGGCGGCCTACCGTTTGTTACACCATTTGGCACCATCTATTCGACCAATATTACGCCTCACGCCAGTGAAGGGATTGGTGAATACGATTACGACAACTTCCGTGATGCTCTAGTACACGGTAAAGGCAAACATGGTTACTTGTACCCGGCGATGCCTTACACCTCTTATCAATACCTCACGGAACAAGATATGACGGATTTGTGGGAGTTCATGCAGTCTATCCCTGCCGTGGCGCGTCGTAACGATGAAAACCACATGATGTTCCCATCAAACATTCGCCTTGGTCTCCTTGGCTGGAACATTGTCTTTATGGACACCGACCCTATCGACTACAGCCTACCTTCAGAGCTTGAGGGTACGGTGGATGATGTAGAGAAGTGGCAGAAAGGCAAATACTGGGTTGCTGGCTTAGGACACTGCTCAGAGTGCCATACGCCGCGTAATATTGCGCAAGCATTGATTCCTGAGCGCATCTTCCAAGGTAACTTGATAGACGGCTGGAATGCACCTGACATTACGTCTACGGAGCTGTACGTGGGCGGTTGGGATGAAAAGACACTGACCGACTTCTTGCACACAGGTCATTCAGACAAAGGCACTGCTTTTGCTGGGATGGCTGACGTGGTCAAAAACAGTTTGAGTTTAATGACTCGCGAAGACGTTGAGTCTATGTCCTACTATCTGCTCAATGGGGACATAAACAACTTCATTGCCGCAGATGCAGTTCCTTTGGAGCCTAAAGGGTTTGATGAAGCGGCTTACCAAGAGCCAATCTATGCCACCTACAAGCAAACATGTGGAGCATGCCATGGTAACGATGGTAAAGGACGAGATCCGATAGCACCAACGCTCTTGAACAACGGCATAATCATGCACAGCGACCCGTTCAACACTATCGCGGTAACCGTACGTGGCTTACAACCTACTTACATTGACCCGGAACGTAACTTCATGCCAATGGCAAGCTTTGAGGACATCCTCTCTGACGCTCGATTGGCAGAGTTGATTACCTTTGTGCGCAAACACCTTGGTGACCAGCAAACACCAGTCACAGCTGCTGACGTTCGTGATGTGAGGGAAACCTTGGAAGAAGCGGGTTACGCAGGCGGTCTACACACCACACCGGAAATGTACGACAGACGCGACAACAACATACACATCAAGTAACACACCACCGAAAGAACGTGTTGTTTCGCTTAACATAAAAAAAGCCCTTTCCAACCGGAAAGGGCTTTGACTTAGTTCCCAAAATTTTTGCCGTTTTACAGCAGTTCCACCGACTGTTGAGCGATAACCCACTCTTCATTGGTAGGAATAACTAGCGCTTTCGCACCAAGCAACTCAGATGTAGCAACAACACCTGCGTTACCAAATCGAGCGTCTTCGTTACCTTTTACATCTTCAACGAAACCTAGAAGTTTAAGGTTCTTCAGGATTTCACTACGGATTGGCATTGAGTTTTCGCCGATGCCGCCTGTGAAGATGATGCCGTCGAATGAATCAAGAGCAGCAAGGTAAGACGCAATGTATTTAGACACACGGTATGTAAATACTTGGAATGCTAGAGTTGCACCTTCGTGACCCTCTTCCATCGCTTCCAAAATACCGCGTGCATCGCTTGTTAGGCCAGAAACACCTAAGAAGCCAGAAGCTTTGTTCAAAGAGTTGAACACTTTCTCTTGAGACCAACCTTTCTTAAGAAGGTACTCAATGATGCCTGGGTCAAGGTCACCACAACGTGTGCCCATCATTAGGCCAGACAGTGGCGTGAAGCCCATTGATGTATCAACAGACTCGCCGTTGTTAATTGCACAAACAGAAGCACCATTACCTAAGTGAACAGAAATGAAGCTAGATTCTTCCACTGGCTTGTTAATCATCTTCGCAGCTTCACGGCTTACGAAGTAGTGGCTAGTACCGTGGAAACCGTAACGACGTACGCCGAAATCAGTGTAAAGTTCTTTCGCGATAGCACCAGTGAATGCGCGTTGAGGCATTGTTTGGTGGAATGCAGTGTCAAATACAGCAAACTGAGGAAGGCTTGGAAACGCTTCGATAGCAGCGCGAATACCGATAGCACCTGCAGGGTTATGTAGTGGAGCAAGATCTGCAAGTTTTTCGATTTCAGCGGTTACTTCTTCAGTAATGCGAACAGTTTGTGTGAACTTCTCACCACCGTGAACGATACGGTGACCTACAGCCACGATGTCTTGAGCCAGACCTAACTCTTCGGTTAAACCTACCAGCTTACCAATAGCGATCTTGTGATGGCTATCGTCGCCTTCGATTGCGACTTCCTTTTTCTCACCGTTGAATTTCCAGCTCATACGAGCGTCTGATAGACCAAAGCATTCGCCCAGACCACTTAGCACAGCATCGCCAGATTGAGAGTCGATTACTGCAAATTTTAGTGATGAGCTACCAGAGTTGATCACCAGTACAAACGAATTAGACATGAAATAGTTTCCTGTTGTGGAGCAGAGGTTGTAATTGCGCTTCCGCGCTGCGTACTTCTTGTTTGTGCCTTCTATTATTCAATAATTTTTTAATCTTTCAACTATCTTTTAGTAATAGTTTTTTAGTTGAACATTTTTTGTTGATCTATGACAAGTTTGGATTTTATTTGAAGACTAAAAAATATCTCTTATTACAACAAATGTATGAATAGTCATATTTGTACAAAACCTAAAGTATGAGCTACGTTGTTTAATGAGAATGAAAAACTAACAAACCTATCAATAGGTCGGGATAATAACGTGCCCACATTTGCCTTTGTATTGGTCATCATAGGTCTAATTTTGCTCTGCTGGGGATGGCAGATGACAAAAAGTATTTGCTCGAAGACAGACGTTCCGGGTTGGATCGTGTTGTTAATTTTAATCACCGGGTTCATATTTGCCTACGCGGCCTTTCTTCATGAGATCATCAACAAACCTGTTGCTTCGCTACTAGAGACAGGATTGGCGCTACTGCTATTTGGTGGGAGCGTTTTTGTTGTGCTCGTTATCAAATGGAGTAACGATTCAATAAATGAGCTACACAAGGTCGCAGAGCGAGAGAAACACAATGCTGTTCATGACTCTCTTACCGGACTCCCAAATCGAAAGTTCTGCTTTGAACAAATTGATGACCGCATCCAAGAAGGCGCCCCCTTCTCTGTTATTCTTTTTGATGTGGTCAATTTCAAACAGATCAACGATGCGATGGGCCATTTCAGTGGTGACCTACTGCTGATTCAAATCGGGCAAAGACTTCAAACAGAATTGACCGGAGACGACGAAATTTTTAGAGTGGGCGGCGACGAGTTCGTGATTCTCACTTCTTGTGCGGAACACAGCGCAGGCTCAAACCTCGTCGGACGACTAGACAACGCAATGTCTCAGCGTTTCAATCTCGGTGAATTTCAAGTCTCTTCTCGTGTCGTTTTTGGCATCAGTACATTTCCTTTTGATGCGGACTCAAACGATCTTCTTATTAAGTGTGCAGATATCGCGATGTACCACGCCAAACGCAATGGACATTTGATGGCGTTTTACAATGAAGACATGAACGTTGGTGCTAAATACCAACTCGAAATCTCATCACGTATTCAATGTGCTTTAGAAAAAGAAGAGTTTCAGCTTTATTACCAACCTTTGATTGATGCTCACACCAACCTTGCAGTCGGCTTTGAAGCGGTAATTCGATGGCGTGATGGCAACGGAAAAAACATCTCACCGAATGACTTCATCCCAATTGCAGAACGCAGTAATCAAGTACACAACATCACAATGTGGGTGCTGGATCAAGTCGAGAGAGATCTATTGAGCCTTATCGAACAGGGTATTCGCTTGCCTGTACACGTAAACCTATCGGCCAAAGATTTATCCTCAAATTTACTTTTCGCTAGGCTCGATAGGATGCTTAGCGAAAATCCTAACTTTGCAAATCTCATTAGTCTCGAGATCACAGAAACGATGGCGATTGATCGCGTGCTAGAGCTCAACCCGCTTATCAATCAAATCAAAGGGCTGGGCATCAAAATTAGCTTAGATGATTTTGGCACCGGTTATTCTTCCCTCTCCCTATTGCGAGACTTGCCTGTCGACCAAATCAAAATCGACCGCTCCTTTTTGAGTACCGCAAGCAAAACTGAAGGCACTCGCTCTATTGTCGAAAACACCATAGCGCTCGCTCACGGCCTTGGTTACTCAGTGGTTGCAGAAGGCGTTCAAGACATGGATACACTTCACTTCTTACGCAGTCGAGGCTGTGACATCATCCAAGGCTATCTATTCTGCCCTGCTCTACCGCTAAACGAAGTCATCAGCTGGGTGAACAATCACGACGAAGAACAACATCGAATTCGACGCGCATAAAAAAACCGAGCACTTGGCTCGGTTTTTAAATTCACTTAATGGTTAAGCAATTATGCGTCTTGCGTGCGACGACCACGGCCGTGACCACGTTCACCACGGTGCGCACCACGGTGATCACCACCACGGTTGCGATCGAAGCGACGTTCGCCACCTTCACGGTTACCATCACGATTGCCATCGCGGTTACCACGGAAGCCACCTTCGCGACGACCGCCTTCACGACGCTCACCACCACGGTTGCCGCCTTCGCGGTTGCCACGGTAACCGCCGCCATCACGACGACCACCATCGCGACGACCACCGTCACGGCGACCACCACGAGACTCGCGGAAGTCATCGAAGTCACATACTACAGCACCAACATCTTGTTGACGGATACGTAGCTTGCTTAGCTTGTTCGCAGCATCTGAAGTCATTGCTTTAGGTAGCTGAACGAATGTGTGACCTTGCGCTAGCTTGATCGCACCGATAGAACCTTTACCAAGACCTAGTTCGTTTGCTAGAGCGCCAACGATGTCTTTAACTTGAACACCTTGCTCACGACCAACTTGAAGCTGGTAAGTATCCCAATCTTGAGTGTTGAAGCTACGGCCGCCTTCACGACCACCTTCACGGCGCTCTTTACGACGTTGCTTATCACGCTCAATCGCTTCAACCATTGGGTCTTCGCCAATGTAGAATAGAGGACGTTTACCTTGCTGACGCTTAAGAAGCATTGCAGCAAGCATCGCTGGGTTGATCTCTAGAGAAGTTTGTAGTTTCTCTACTAGCTCAGCGAATTTGTCTAGTGACTTGTGCTCTTTCTCAGCTTCCAGTTCAGCTGCTAGCTTGCTTAGACGAGCTTCAGCAACTTGGTCACGTAGAGGAAGTTGGATTTCTTCCATAGATGACTTAGTTACGCGCTCGATAGTGCGAAGCATACGGATTTGGTTAGTGCGAACTAGAAGGATCGCTTTACCTTTACGTCCAGCACGGCCAGTACGACCGATACGGTGGATGTAAGACTCAACATCGAATGGGATGTCGTAGTTAAATACGTGAGTAATACGTGGAACGTCTAGACCACGAGCAACAACGTCAGTTGCAACTAGGATGTCGATAACACCTTGTTTGATGTGATCAACAGTACGCTCACGTAGAGACTGAGGAATATCGCCGTGCAGTGCAGCAGCTTTAAAGCCACGTGCAGATAGCCAATCAGCTAGACGCTCAGTGTCTTGACGAGTACGTACGAATACGATTGACGCGTCAGTTTCTTCAGTTTCAAGAAGACGAGACATCGCTTCATCTTTCTCTACGCCCTTCACTACCCAGAACTGCTGTTGAACTTTGTCTACAGTGTGGTTCTTACCAGCAACGTCAACTGTTACAGGCTCACGTAGGAAGCGCTCAACAATGTTTTTCAGCATTGGAGGCATAGTTGCAGAGAATAGAACGCGTTGAGCTGATTCAGGAGCGTGCTCCATGATCGCAGTTACGTCGTCCACGAAACCCATGTTTAGCATTTCGTCCGCTTCATCAAGTACGAAAGTATTTACTTCGTCAAGATGTAGACGTTCACGGTTGATAAGGTCTTGAACACGGCCAGGAGTACCAACAACAACGTGTGCACCGTTTTTAAGAGCACGCATTTGATCAACGATAGATGCACCACCGTAGATTTCTAGAACTTTAAGACCCTTGATGTTTTTACCAAGGTTTTTCATTTCAGCCGCAACCTGGATCGCTAGCTCACGAGTTGGAGCAAGAACGATTGCTTGTGGTTTACGTTGATCAAGATCTAGCTTGTTTAGAAGAGGCAGAGAGAATGCTGCCGTTTTACCTGTACCCGTTTGTGCCTTGCCCAGCGCGTCAGCACCTTCCAATAGGTGTGGGATTGCCGCAGCCTGAATTGGAGTTGGTGACACGAAACCCATTCCGTCTAGAGCAGAAAGGATAGAATCATTCAGAGATAAATCGCTGAATTGAATAACAGAATCTTGCATTGGGATCCTACTTAATTAAACAAAAAAACAGTCCCATATGCTCTTCCAATTCGATACTGATCCATCCAGTTACTAAATCCATTCAGACAGGAATTAGCACAGTACACAACCGCGATAAGCCATTAGGGACGACTAAGGGAGGCGGATTATTCCTTAAATGCATAAAAAAAGCTAGAAAAAATTGAATTACATCACAATTTATTCTCACTAATGGTATTATTCGCATAAATTTCCACCTCTCCCCCGATTCTCCGGAGAGAAAAGCACCAACAAGCTGTTCAATTCATCAATAATTCACAGCGAATTTGTGTGCTTTAGGTAGTAATAATAGTGCGCAATGATTATAGTGTGCCCAATTCCATTGGTAAGTTAAAAAAAAGATGTTTCAAGATAATCCGCTATTAGCTCAGCTTAAGCAGCAAATCCAAGAAAACCTGCCTAAAAAAGAAGGCTCAATCAAAGCAACTGATAAAGGCTTTGGCTTCCTGGAAGTGGACAGTAAAACCAGCTTCTTCATCCCACCAGCGTACATGAAAAAGTGCATGCACGGCGACAAAGTAGTTGCCATTATCCGCACAGAAAACGAACGCGAAGTCGCAGAACCACAAGAGCTGCTAGAACAAGCCGTAACTCGCTTTATTGGCCGAGTAAAAATGTTCAAAGGCAAGCTAAACGTAGCACCTGATCACCCGCAGCTGAAAAAGCTTTCTCTTAAAGCGAAATTAAAGAAAGGTCTAAAACCTGATGAATTCGCAGAAGGTGACTGGGTTGTCGCGCATCTAATTCGCCACCCACTTAAAGGCGATAACTCTTTCTTTGTAGAAATTTCAGAGAAGATTACCGATTCAAACGACAAGATTGCACCTTGGTGGGTAACGCTTGCTCAAAATGATCTACCAAACTCTGAGCCAGCAGGCATCGAGAACTGGGAACTGAAAGACGACGCGGATCTAGAACGCGTAGACATGACACATGTTCCTTTCGTGACTATCGATGGTGAATCAACCAAAGATATGGACGATGCACTGTACGCGAAGAAAACTGAATCTGGCGATTTCGAGCTAACTATCGCAATCGCAGACCCAACAGCGTACATCACACCTGAAGACGATATGGATAAAGTCGCTCGCGAACGTGGCTACACTATCTACCTACCAGGTCGTAACATCCCAATGCTGCCTCGCGATCTAGCAGATAACCTATGTTCTCTGATTGAAGGCGAAGTCCGCCCTGCTATCTGCTGTACCGTAACAGTAAGTAAAGATGGCGTGATTGGTGATGACATCAACTTCTTTGCAGCAAACATCAAATCACACGCTCGTCTAGCATACGACAACGTATCTGATTGGCTAGAAAACGGCAGCTCGGATAAATGGCAACCATCAGAAGAGATTGCGACGATTGTACGCGACCTATTCGACTTCTCTCGCGCTCGTGCTGAATGGCGTGAGAAGAACGCAGTTGTGTTCCCAGATCGTCCTGACTACCGTTTCGAACTAAGCGAAGACAACGATGTGGTAGCGATCCACGCTGACATGCGTCGTAGTGCAAACCGCCTAGTTGAAGAGTCGATGATCACGGCAAACATCTGTGCAGGTCGTACTCTGCGTGAAAAGTTCGAGACTGGCGTATTTAACACACATGCAGGCCTAAAAGCAGAGAAGATCGAAGAAGTGGTTGAACTGGTTAACCCAGAAGGCACACTAGTTTTCACTGCCGAATCTATCGCAACACTAGAAGGCTTTGCCGCACTTCGCCGCTGGCTAGGTGAGCAAGAGACGTCATACTTAGACAACCGTATTCGTAAGTTCCAAACGTACAGTGAAGTAGGTAATCAACCTCTTCCTCATTACGCTATGGGTCTTGATATCTACGCGACTTGGACTTCACCAATTCGTAAATACGGCGACATGATCAACCACCGCATGCTGAAGGCAGTTATTTTGAACAAAGAACCTGTTCAAAAACCAGATGATGAAGTGGGCGAAGAACTGGCTCTGCACCGCAAACATCACAAAATTGCCGAGCGAAACGTGTCTGATTGGCTATATGCACGCACTCTAGCGGACGAGCCAAACAAGAAAACGTGTTTCACAGGTGAGATTTTCGATATTAATCGTGCTGGTGCACGTGTCCGACTTCTCGAAAATGGCGCAGCAGCCTTTATTCCTGGTAGCTTGATTCTTGATAATAAAGAAAGAATTGAGTGTAACGGCGACAACGGTACCATTTCTATCGACAAAGAAGTGGTATACAAGTTAGGTGACACATTGGAAATCGTTCTAGCAGACGTGAACCAAGAGATCCGCAGCATCGTTGCAAAGCCGACCCAGGTATTCGCTGATAAACCAGCACCACAAACAGAAGAAACTGTGAGTGAGTAATACCGATTGAAGTTTAAAGGCGCTCAAATGAGCGCCTTTTTTGTATGTCATACAAGAAAGATAAGAACGAATATGCCGAACATTGAGATCATTCGCTTTAATCACTTCACTGCTCGCAAAAGTGAACGCTACACCGCTACACACAACGGCCTATACGTTGTTGAAGAAGGCTCACTCGTTATCAATCAGCCTAGTGGTGAACAAATTGAACTAAACGCAGGAGACTTTACGCTTTATAACTCCGCAGATTTGCGCAGTGCTGAAGCCAAACCAGGCAATTTCAAAGCGCTCGCACTCGTCTTTGATATTGGTTTGTTTAGCGAGTTTAAATCTGTGCATCCTAATGTGCAGTCAGAGACAGAAGAACGCCGCTTCTACCCTTTCTCTTCTGAAAGCCAATCATCAATTGCACAGCTTAAAGACACGTTAATTGAGTTAGCGGACAATAAAGCGCCCCAGTATGCTCAAGGTCATATTGCCCTTGCCCTACTCTCATTAATGGTCGAAGTGCAGCCGGACATTCTGTCAATCATTGATGATGCAAGCAGCCTAACCGCCTCTCAGAAGGCAATTAAGTACATCGAAAAGAACATCGAGAAAGACATCACCTTAGAAGCCTTAGCCACGCACATGAGTATGTCTATCGCGACGTTAAAACGTAGACTAGCAGCGGAAAACCTCTCGTTTTCTCACATTTTGAAGGTGAAACGTATTAACCACGCTGCGACACAACTGCGCGTATCGCAGAAATCGATCACCCAGATTGCATTTGAATCAGGCTTTAAGAGTGCAGCCCACTTTAGTACAGCATTTAAATCGATTTACAGCATTACGCCAAAAGAGTTTCGTAGCCAAATCGCAAAGTAACGCTTAGCACGTTACGCATCAGCAGGTTGAGAAATCTTTTAATCCCAGAAACACGCTTGAGGGTCGCTTTCTAATTCGGCGAGAAGCACCTCAAGCGTTTCACTACTCGGTAGCTTTTCATAAGGTACCCAGACCAATTCTTCTTCACGATAGATCGGCACATAAAAGCACCAAAGCTGAGTTTTAGCATCAAATAGGATTTTAGCGATGGGAGATGTGTATTCACTGTGTTGTGAATCAAGTAAGAAGTGCGCATGATAAAGCTCGACACCGTTCTCTATAGGCTCGTATAAGCACTTCCCTAGCGCTTCGACTGGCAAATTGACATTGCGCCTAGCGCAGAGCGTTTGAACCAACTTGTGCAAGCGACTGGTCGCCATTTGAGACACGGACATGAGCGTACTCCTGATATGTTGTTCTTAGTATATACCCAAGTGCCTGAGAGAGGCAGAAATCACCTTCGGGGCATGCGCCCGCTCAAACCTAGAATAGCATCCCATTTGATGCCGAAAAGCTAACTACGTCACCTCTTTCGCTTCAAATCAGCAAAACCCACCCACCCGATATTATTGATAGTTATCAACATAAAGCGAGCGCAATCGATCATTCGCTATGGATATCAATCTGCATTCACAAAAGTGTAACCTGAACGAAATATGATGAGCGCTGCTATATACCGTATATGGAGTTAAATATGTTACGTCTTTCTGTGGCGACCTTACTGGCCATGGCTCTGTCCCTTCCTTCTGCTATGGCAAAAGAAGTCAATATTTCGGGTTCTACCTCTGTTGCACGCGTAATGGATGTATTGGCTGAAGAGTATAATAAAACGCACCCTGATGATTACATTGCCGTTCAGGGTATTGGCTCAAGCGCAGGCATCACGATGGTGAACAAAGGCGTGGTTGAGATTGGCATGAGCTCGCGCTACCTAACGGAAAGCGAGAAAGGCGAAGACCTCAACGTATTCCCTATCGCTTATGATGGTCTTGCCGTTGTTGTTAACCGCACTAACTCTGTAGCCAACCTTTCGGAACAACAACTGTTTGATATCTACAAAGGTAAAGTCGACAACTGGAAACAAGTTGGCGGCAACGATCAACCTATCGCCGTGGTAACACGTGAAGCTTCTTCTGGCTCTCGTTACAGCTTTGAAAGTTTGCTAGGTCTTACCAAGATCATCAACAACCGCTTGGTTTCAGACATTAACCCAAACAACCTTGTGGTAAACAGCAACAGCATGGTGAAAACCATTGTTAACCATAACCCACATGCGATTGGCTTCATCTCGGTTGGCTCTGTTGATCGATCAATAAAAGCCATTCAGTTTGAAGGCACGGAACCAACGGCAAGCAACATCGCTAACCACAAGTACAAATTGGCGCGTCCATTCTTGGTTTTGTACAAAGTCGATGGTTTAGATAAAGCCGGTAAAGACTTCGTGAAGTTCCTGAAATCGGAACAAGGTCAAAAAGCGATTGCAGATTACGGCTACACACCAGTAAAAAGTTTTAATCAATAAACCGCAGACATAAAAAAAGAGAGCCAAATTCGGCTCTCTTTTTTGTTTGAATCTTAGAATGCAATTAGAAGTGCAATTGAATCACTGAAACAACCACAGCGCCTGGTCGACGAATGCCTTCAATTTCTACTTTGATTTCACGCTCAATCTCAAGACCTTTCTTGATTGGCGTGATTTTAGTTAGTGTGCTCGATGCACGTACATTGTTGCCTGCTTTCACTGGGTACGGGAAACGTACTTGGTTCAGACCTAGGTTCACCACCAATTTCGCTGTTGGGAACATTGGATTTTCTGGATCAACAGAATCGGTCAACTTAGGCAGAAGCGCCAACGTAAGGAAACCATGAGCAATCGTAGTCTTAAATGGAGACTCTGTTGAAGCACGCTCTGGATCAGTATGAATCCATTGCATATCTTCAGTTACCGAACCAAATTGGTTGATACGCTCTTGAGATACATGAACCCAATCACCCACGTGGATCACTTCGCCTACTTTCTCGCTTAGCTCATCAAATAGAACTTGCGCTTCAGGTTTTAGGACAATTGGATCTGGTTGAGAAATGACTTCCTCATTCACAGCAGGTTGTTGGTGATCACGTACTTTAGAAAAAAGAAAGCTGCTTTGTGCTCGACCTAAAAAGTCACCCCAATAATCGCGTAGCGTTGGAGACATCCAATTCATAAACTCTGATTGGTGAGCGGAAATCGCACCAACTTTGTCTTTAAATAGATTCGTGACTTTCATAAAAACCCTTCGATAAATTCAAGCACAACTGGCTATACCAGTTAATTTTGAATTAACTCACACTATGTTGCAAATACTTTCGGGCGAACACATGTATACTCAAAGTCATTTACTTCTTACTTTTCATAAAGATAGCAATAAAACACTATTTTATTAAGTAACCACAACATAAAGTAAATACTCTACAAAATACTGTAACAACTGTCCTTTTTGATGCCCTTTCGCACTAATCCTCTCTATGGATGTGACCACAAAACAAGCAAACAGTTCTTTTTCATTAAAACAATGCTTTACAACGTTTCTACCTCACCCTATTATACGTCCCGCAACGGAGAGATGGCTGAGTGGTTGAAAGCACCGGTCTTGAAAACCGGCATACGTTAATAGCGTATCTAGGGTTCAAATCCCTATCTCTCCGCCACATTTAAAGATTAAACCGCTGTTTTTACAGCGGTTTTTTCGTTTTTATAACTCAAAAGTCGACAAATACAAGAGGATGATACAGATGTATTTGTTTCGACAACCCAATAGCGTGTACTACACACGCGTTGCAATCCCGACTTCCCTTCAAAAAAACGGTTTTCCTAAGGAAATTCGCTTATCCCTAGCCACGCGTGATCGCCGTATGGCTTACAAACGCAACCTTGACCAGACAAAAGTAATTTTCGAGCTTTTCGAGTTAGCACAGACAAAGTTTTTACCCTTTCCAGATTTTAAGCAAAAGCTTAATGCTGAGATTAACAAGCTTAGAGTCTCTTTTAATAAACAAACAGGTGATGGTGACTCAACATGTCGTCTGCTCTCGGAAACGTATGAGCCCAAGCCAAATAAACAGATACCATCCATCACTAATGATGTTCTTGATCGTTTTATTGAATCTAAGCGCCTAGAAAAAGTCACTAACCTCACTCTTAAGCAGTTAAAGCAGCGTAATGGGGATTTTTTAAAGTTTGTAGAGCAACAGGAAGGAACGAGTATCACCAGTAGCGTTGCTATGGCTTATCGAGATAAGCTCTTAGGTCGAGGATTAAGCCATAAGACTTTAAGGGACTATCTCGCGGCCATCAAACAATTCATGAACTGGTGTGTCGTGCAAGAGCTGATAGCCACCAACCCATTTGCACATGTAAAGCTACCCTCCCAAAACACCTCGTCTCATTCCCAGCGCCTACGCTGGGGCGAAAAGGAGCTAACACGCCTGCTTTCCAGCCGTGCTTTTCAAGAGCAGGATTCATCCTTCCAATGGGCCACTAAAGTCATGATGTTGCATGGCTGCCGTCCTTCGGAAGCTTGCCAACTTCGAGTAGCTGATATCCACATAGATGGCCCGATACCAACCATCTCTTTTACCGACAACGGAGAGCAGCAACACCTGAAAAATGCATCTTCTAAACGGAAAGTTCCAATCCATAAAGAGTTAATAAAAATGGGCTTTCTCGAATATGTGAAATCTCGGCAAGATAAAAAACAAATGCAGCTCTTTGATTTTACCCCTCGGGGTAAGGATTCCGATTGGTCAAAGGATTTCAGAGACAGCATGGGTGACGTTCTGACTGCTTGTGGGTTTAAAGCAGGTAGTCGCCCCACTGCATACTCTTTCCGACACACATTCGTCGATGAGCTAAAGCAAGCCAATATTGAGGAACATGTAGTAGCTCAAATCGTAGGGCATAAAAATACCAGCATGACTTACGGACACTACGGTAAGCAACTTCCAGCAGAGAAGCTGATGCATGCTGTTAATGCATTTACGCTTAATCCGTTTTAAATTTCTTGCACTGAAAATTTAGAACGGATTACAATGAGCGCGGATGACATACATGGGTTGCTGGCGATACCTACCTCTGTCCGTACTCAATTTAACTTAATTTAAAGTCTTTGTGCTGAAACCCTAGTGCCAAAGCAAGCTTTTAGTAAACGCCAGCCATTTGCTTGTTTTGCACGTTGGAGAGACAGCTATGCGTTTACGCAACAAATCGACTTACACTAAGTTAACCAACGCCTTCAATGAACACCTGCGACGCAATTTAGAGTTAAGTATTCCCTTCAGAAAACGGGATGACATGCTCGCGCACATTTTGTTTAATCTCAGCCCTAATGAAGTCCACCAAAGGTTAAGTCGAAATAAAGATGTATTGGTGGATTGGAAGCAAGAAAGTGACACCGTTTTAGAGGCTCGCTTTCAAAATACCATCTGGCCTCGCGTTATGAAAACATTCCAAGGCTACCAGCTTTCCGAATCGCAACTTATTGAGTTGATGGCAAGCACTATCAAACCTGCTTTACTCGACTTAGAGCCGTCCATGGTCTCAATGAGCTTTCAAAACGCCCTTGGGATTGAGTTTGTTTTGGTCACAGATGAAAAGGAAACGAAGGCATCAACAGGACATCACCTGTTAAAGTGGCACTTACCATCACGAGACAATGTAATCGTGCCGAATAGTTGGACAGGACTCGATAATATGCGTCTTTACACTCCCAGCAGTGTTAAAGAGCGTTATTCTGCTTTTGATAAACAGACCTTTGAGATCATGTCACTTTCATGTAACGAGGTTCTAATTGATGCTTATCGGCATGCACCTAAACTGAATAGTCAGTACTCTTCCCTTTATAACGAACTTCATCAATTGCGTGACTGTCATCTTTTGCTCTTGTTTGTACATGAGCATTATCGACTTGCAGAGATAATGACGCAGAGTATTGTTGATCACTATGAAAACGAGTGCCGTTTTGAAAAAAAAGGAGAATCAGGTATTGGTGACGATATTAGTTGGTTTTCTGAGCTTCAAGCGATTAATTTCTCGCTCTACAGCTTGTGGAATATCGTTGAAGAAGAGTATGAGGAGTTTGCTTATAAGAACCACATACCAACCAGGAACGATTACGTTGATGAGCTATATCTGCTGATAATGCAGTACCTGTTTGAAACGGGTTTGGTAAATCAACAAAATAAAGAGCTGTGTGATGACGTTACGCTGACCTATGCAGTGAATGATGCCGTGAAGAACTCAGTATCCAGTTTGCATCACCAGTTAACAAGAGGAGTTCGTTTGCTGACTCATGGTAATCCTAGCAATTTTCTACTTAGTTTAATCCCAGAAGTGAATTAAATAGCCAGAGTTGCAGCGACAAGTTTACAAAACCTATGTCGCTGCTCCTTTATCATCGGTGCAATTAGCCTTTCGGGAACATCAGTCCGCTCAATGGCATTTAGTACTGCCGACGGTTAATCAATTCGACTCAATTAGGTTCAATGAGAGGAAGGCAGTCAGTTTTCCTCTTTTTTTTAAAAAAATTCAAATTCTCAACTGATTGATTAAGAACGAAAGTGCTCTGGTTTTATAATAAGTAACTAATAATATTAGTATTTTTAGTATAGATTTTCTAATTTCGCCTAGATATGATGCTCTCAAATAGAAGAGCAGCAGAAGCTGTCAAGTTGAGAAAAATGGAAAATGGGAACACAAAAACACTAGAACAATACATTAAAAGCTACATGAAAAGCTTCCAGTTTTTGGCTGCTGAATCGACATTCAAATCTGACAACTGTAAAGCAAACCGATTGATAGATTCTTATGGTCAGATACCCATTCAGGATTTCTGCCATAGCGACATTCTCGACATTATAGATGACCTGCATGAATGCTACGCCAACAAAACTATCAATGCATTCCTGACTATATTAAGAGCAACATTTGCCATTGCAAAGCGTGATGGTGCTATTGATACCGATCCTATGGCTGGGATCAAGACTCTGAAGAACGGTAAGAGTAAACCTTATCCTTTTACTAAAGCTGAATTGAAAAAACTGCACAACACAGCATCGTTGTGCGAAAGCGGTAAAAATGCCGCTGAGCTTAACGTGTTAACAGGTTTACGTATCAGTGAAATTCTTGCGATTGGCTGGGAAGATATCGATTTCGAGAAGCGTAAGCTATATGTACGACGAGCCAGAGTTCTGACCAACTACAAAACACCGAAAAATCCAGAATCTGTCCGCACTGTTGAGCTCAATACATTAGCCATAAGCATTCTGAAACAACAATTAAAGATTACAGGTAAAAAGCCAGCGCTGAATGTTTCTGTTGTGCAGGAAGATAATAAAACACGTACTCAAGAGCACGTTCGATTTGTTTTCTACAACAGCAAAAATGACGCACCGTTTCTTAACGCCGCGCAATATAACAAAGCATTTTTTAAAGGGTTTCTTGAAGACGCAGGTGTAGACCATCGAGGTGCTGGTCAACTACGGCACACATTCGCTAGTCAAAACCTAACCGCAGGGATTTCGAAAGACTGGATTGCAATGCAAATGGGTCATACTGACACTGCGATGATCGATAAGCACTATGGCGAATGGATCACTGACGATTCCCCCGATTATGCGAATGCATCTGCGAAACACCTCGCAGGAACGTTTGGACAGTCGTTACCTGCTGATGAAACAGAGGTATCTGGAGAGGTCATAATTCAGAACGATGAAATGGCGTTGGTCAAAATCCTTCAAACTAAACCTGAGCTTCTCGCTGCGGTCAAAATGCTTGTTGGGAGCCAATCATGATAGCTTCCTCAACGATTGGCATTTGTGGTGTCAGCCTTGGCAGTTTCACTGCCAAGAATGGCACCATTGGTGCCAAAGTCATTCACTTAAAAAGTGAGATGACTAAGCAACCCGCTGCGCTCCCGTCACACTTTTGCTGCGCAAAAGATGAACGTGAGCTGCGGGCAAGAGATGGCTCTCTTGACTCTCTGCCATACTCACCCCTTCGGAGTTGAGTATGAAGGAAATTCGATTCTTTTATCGACGCTTTAACTTCACGTCAAAACCTGGTGATAGAGTTAAATGCGAACACTCGCTTGCCCATTCATTGCGTATTGCTCCACCAACAGCCGCTAATAAAACTAAGAAGTTGGAGTGGAATGAGGAGCTTGCAGATTCCAACTTGATCTGGCTTGGTTCAAACATTTTGCCTTTGAACTCAGTGTCTGAAGAGGAGCGTCTGGAGCTGCTATATCAATTCGCACCAGAGCCTAAAATTCGTAATCAGTCCAAACTGCAAACTCAGCAGCGGCAATATCGCCTCAAAATTAAGAAAGCTATAGAGAGTGAAACGAACAAAGGTAACGTCGATGCTGCTAAGTTTTTGCAAGATGTCTTAAATACAAAAGGTCATGTTTCGTACTCTCGCATAGAGCAGTTTAAAAAGCTTCCAATGCAAAGGAAAGGTCAACGCATCAAAATGCTCGAAACGTATTTGAACGCATACAACCAATTACAACAGCGACCTGCCGCTAATCATGTCTTTCTGCAAGAAGGCATCTTTAAAGTTCCGCATCGGTGGGATGTTGGCACTGATGTTATCAGCGTTGAGGAATACATACTCTTTACGCAAAAATTTTTGGACGACCATTTCCCTGACTATCCTGTTCGCGCAATCATTGCGCATGACGATGAGCGTAGCATCGAAGTAACTACTGGAGCACATACTCACTATTTTATATCGGGGCAAAATAACCAGACAGGTAAATATGACTTAAGGAAGACTCAGATTAGAGTAGTTAATGAGTACATCAGTTCTAGTTTTCCCGATGAGGAGTTGCTACCTGATGATGGGAAACTAAGCAGAAAATTAACCAAAAAATTCGGCCACTACTTTCAATGCATGGTATTGGATTACGCGAACGAGCACTTGTTTAAAAGTAAAGAGCTAAGAGCAGACTTTGCACCTGAAACGGAGCAGAAGTCAGAGCTTCGCAAGAAAATGGACAGAGAAGCAAGCCTACCCAAATCTGAACGTAGCCATAATCATTACACTCATCAATTAGAGCTTGCTCAAGCAAAGATTCAATCGGCAGAGCAACAGTATGACAAGTTGCTAGAAAATACCCAGTCACTAGAAGGGCAGTTTGAAAAGTTACTTGATGAAGTCACTGAAGTACAAATTAATCTCAGCGAGCTGCAAGTTGAAAAAGATACTGTAATGACAGAAGTATCGGAGCTTCAGGCTCAAAAGTCGCGTCTATCTCAGCTAACGAAAGAATTAACAGAAGCTATCATGCCAAAGTTGGTCAGTGTGTTTAAGAAAGTACTGCTTGCTCTCAATGCTCGTGACCAAAAAATGGCAACAAAACAGATTGAGTATCTTGATTCCGCTTTCAGTGCCGCGTTGGAGCTTCCTCCTTCGGTAGCACAAGGGATTAACAGAGAAATTAAGGCTATTAAAAAGGCCAATACTACAATTGAAGCCGAAGCTTCAATGGATAAGTAAGTTAGTTCACGTAACTAACTTACTGTACTAACTAACCTGAAAATAATAACTAAAACATAGGTAAAACAATGGCTAGACCAAAATCGTATACCGATGACGATGTCATCAAAATTGCTACTCAGTTGATCAGCAAGGGAAAGAAACCTTCAGGCTGGCATATAAAGGAAGTTCTTGGTCGAGGGAAAATTTCCACGATTAAGGCAGACTTAGATCGGCTGATACAAAATGGACATATCTCGGTTGAAGCCCTTAATGCGCAAGACTATAAAGAGTGTGAAGCTACCCGTGCTTTTCTGTCATATGATCTTCCAGTGGAGTTGCAGGAACTTTTAGCTAAGCGGGAGGAAGAGCTTTGTAAAGTAATGCGTGATATGACGACTGCTTTGAATAACAAGGCGCACGAGCATTATGAAACCATGATGGCTATTCGTGTCAGAGATCTCGATGCAAAATACAACCTAACGTATCAAGCAAAAGAGCAAGCTGAAGCTGACTTTACTGATATTGAAGAACGTCTACAAAAGCAAGTTGAAGAGAAAGAACACCTTGAAGACAAGATTGAAGAGCTAGAGTGTGATTTGGCTGAGTCAAAACAAAATAATTCTGAGTTACTACAGCACAACCTTCACCTTACGAATAACTTGAGCGCAGCGGCAGAGAAATACGAGGCGCTTCAAGGTACACACCAAGACCTGAATGGGCAGCTTTCAGCACTACAAAACGATCATACTGCTGTAGCAATAAAACTGGAGTTCGCGATAAACGAAAACGAAAGCCTTCAATCACGCGTTGATGAGCTAACTGTTGGGTATGAGAAAGCAAAAGAGCAATTAGCTGAAGCTAGAGCAAAGCTAACTGCCTACCAGGACGCATTACGTGCGTCAGAAAGGAAGCGTGATGTAGAGATAAGTGAAGATGATTGTAATGCTAAAGTTGATGATTCATCAGACAATAATCAGCTTCCAGACCTGGATGTTGTTTGATCTGACAGGTCGCTCCAACACGAAAATGCCCAAATGTATTTGAGGAACGGTTCGCAAAGTACGGTTCGGGTTTTACGAACTAAGAAGCTTTTGCCCCTAAATGATTTAGAGAGAAAGCCCACAGCTATGGGGGCAGTGTATCTCCCTCCTAGAAAAACAACTAAATTAGATGAATCCAAGAGTTTCGTCGTTTTGTGTTGTATAACTTCTTACCATGTTTACCTAACGACTGTTTAAAAATTGAGGGTTCACTAATGATTGGACATAATAACCCCATGAAAAACATTATCTTTTCTGATATAAGAGAATAACCGTTTTCGCGTTAATTAAGGGATATATATGGACTTTTTAACAAGCACTTTGCTGTCGGGTGTGCTGTATGACGGCTTTAAAAAAGGAGCCGCAATAACATCTGATTTTTTGAAGGAAAAGCTACAGGGGTGGCTTATTGATGATGCGCTGTTGGAAAAGTTAACAGAGAAAGTTAATGCTCTTGAATTACAGGACTATGGTGAACACGTAATTGAGCGTAAGTTGAGCGAGTCAGGGGAATTACAAGAGATTTTAAAACTTATTAAACCTGATCAAAATACCAATATTGGTTCAGTGACTCAGAATCATAGTGGTTCAGGTGACAACGTTGTAGGAAACAAAACTGTTTACCATAAATAGGTAGGTTGTGTGATGGTGAATCAAGAGCATAGTGGTTTGGGCGATAATGTGGCGGGTAACAAATACGAAAGTATAATTCGTAGCGTTCAAGCTAGAGACCTTATGGGTGTGACAGAGAGCATCATGCGTGATGTTTGTTATAGAGATTTAGATAAGGCTCATGAAAAGCTGAATGTTCTCTTCGGAATAAGTGCCCTAGAAGCCGATGTCCAATTGTTACTGAAAGCTTTGAGAGTAAAGGTTGAACTCACCAATGCTCTGGAATCACCATCAAAAAATGAGCTCGTAATGCTGCTGGGTCAAGGAACTCTCCCCGATGGCGTTCGAGAAGTTGTTACTTCGATTTTAATTGATTTGGAGTCTAGAGCTTATGAAAGCTTAGCTAGAGACAGATACTCTGATTTGCCAGTTAGTGGAGTGTACACAAAAGAAGTTTTCTACGAACGTTTAGCATCCAAGGAAGAGCTCAATGATAGTTACCGAGCTGCGAAAGTTTATGATTTGTCCGAGCAGGAACTGACAGGTTTAGTTCGTGGTGCTGTCAGGGTTGAAGATTTCGTATGGGCCTTTGAATTGGTTCAACGTTTACATGAGTATTTTCCATCAAGTAATTCAGCAACACTTTTGCTTTATACAGAAGCTTGTCTACTCGCGACCCAAAACCAGCAAAAGTACTACGTATCCCTGAGTAAACATGAGAAAAATGATGTAGATAGACTTGTAAATCAACTGTTAATTAGTATCGCTGATTCAGACGATAATAGGCACCTTGCCACCCTAATAAACTTACTTAGCGTGACTCATTTTTCTGACAATCGGTTGTTTGAGCAGGGTAAGTTGCACCTTGATAAGATTCGGAAAATGAGCCCAGTGTGTGCAGAATACATCGAGCAGCTTTCTGATGGTGGAAGTGGCGTAGAAACTAAATTTGAATTAGTTTCTGACTCATTAGATTTAGAACAATTCGCACGCTTAGATTTTGCCCTTCAAAACGATCATATTAAGGTTAATACGGTAAACAAATGGGTGGATCGTGGTGGAGCAGTTCATACAGGAGATGACTATGTTAACTCTTTCTTTGATTTGTACTTGAGAGCCTCAGTTTGCTCAAGTGCTAATAAGAAAGCAGTGCAGCTTTTGGATGAGAGGGCGCAGCGCTTTTTTGAGCTAGACGCAGAGAGGTTTCTTCGAGTTAACCCGCACGCAATGTTACGGCTATGCGAAAAATTTATTGAGCTGGGGTTGCCTCTAAACGCAGTTAAGTATTTGGCACCTTTTCTATCTGGCGAGGCTTGGGTGTCCCCTGTTTTCCAATGTTATCTTGATGCTCTATTTGAAAGTGAGAAATTTGACTTGTTCCTATCCAAAATTAGGCACTTGGAACCTAGTGATAAAACCACATCAATTCATTTGAGAGAAGCTCAAATATATGAGCGACTGAACCAGTATGATTTATCTATAGAATCAACTAGATCTGCAATTAAGATCTCACCGAATTACCCTTACTCATGGCATCTATTGTTACATGTGTCCAGAGCAAAAGGACTCAATAAACAAGAGCTAAGTGACATTGTCTTCGAGATACCTGAGGTCATTTTCTCAAGTTACGATGAATCTAAAGTGCCGTTGGTTAATGAAATTGCGACCCATGTAGACATTAATCTTGCAGACAGAGTTCTTGTTGACTGGTTTGCCCAGAGCCCAGATAAAGTAGCAACAGCTCTAACGCAAATTCATCTCAATTCCTTACGCAATCGTCCAGAGGTAACTAACAACCCATACATACCACTACATTGTTGTGATGGTGTTACATATAGCGATGGGTTTGAAACATTTACAAGACTTCTTGTGCGTGATGTTGATTGCACTCATCCATTATTGCTCGATATTGAATCACCGTTAGGGCAAACACTTAATGAGATGCAAGAAGGAACCACCTCAGGTGTTTATACAATGCTTGAGCGCTTGCCTTCTTATGTTGCTGCTTATAGGCATGCCGCAGATATACGTCATAAAGGAAACGACGGCACAGATGCTTTTAGGATGTTCACTATTCCTTCTAACGAAGGAGAAATGATTCCTTACGTTGAAAATATTTTGAGGCGATATTCTTCCGAAGAAAAAAGAAGGGATGAGGTTTTACAGAACCCTAACGTACCTTTGATGATGAGAGGTCATTTTACCGACAAGGGAAACCCTGTTCGGGGAGCTATAATGCACCTTTCATCAAGTGAGTCCACTCAGTACATGAAACTGTTTAATGGCGGTGAAGAGCAGTTTGATAAAGTTATTGTTGATGTATACACAGCGGTCTATCTAGCTCTCATGGGGCTTGCAACGAGCATTGTTAATCTCAATCTTAAAATAGTTTTATGCCAGCAAACGAAAAAGGCTCTAGAGTCTTGGATTGAGGACATTCTAAGAGATGATTACATGTCTATGGGGGTCTCTGAGAAAGGGATGTATAGAATTACATCTGAAGATATTCAAAGAGACTGCTTGGATTTGATTCAAGGGCTTAAAACACTACTTGAATGTGCTCAGGTAGAGGCTTTAAAACCTGCTGACACACCAGATCTTTTGGTGAAAATGAGAGATATGGTAGATGACACAGTTTATTCTACCTTCCAACTTTCAGTTGCTAATGATATCCCGTTACTTTGTATCGATCATTTAATGATTGAGCTGGCACATCGTTCAGGGTGTCCTGCTGCTAATATGAACTCTTTTGTTGAAAGAGCTCTTAAGTCGTTGTCATTTAAGGAAAGAAAGAAAAGTATTCAATACAATTTGTTCTCTGGTACTCCAGCTTCAATCCTGTATCAGGATATTATGGAACTCAGTTGCTCATCAGAACCTTCAGATACCTACTTGGTGTTTAAGTTAATGGAGAAATATGGTGAGGCTATTGATGGAACTGGCG
Source organism: Vibrio sp. HENC-03 (assembly GCF_000305755.2). Taxonomy (NCBI): domain Bacteria; kingdom Pseudomonadati; phylum Pseudomonadota; class Gammaproteobacteria; order Vibrionales; family Vibrionaceae; genus Vibrio; species Vibrio sp. HENC-03. Next base: position 324,671 of record NZ_JH976064.1, read on the forward strand.
CACCATTGAAGTTCTTAACCGATATTGTAAGGAACGTAACAGCAGTAGCGTATATTGATCGCACGATTTTAAGTGGCGGTAGGACAATCAACCCTCAATATGATGGGTATGCAGAGCATGTTTTTAACTCTTGTTGTCGTGTTGCAATGAAGACTCTTACTGGCGATACAGTAGAGCAAAGATTTGCGACACTGATTTTTAGCGTTGTAAACACACCTAGCCGAGTCCGTAAATATGCTCAGTTGATCTCTTATCTTGCTTCAGAGTTTGCCTTGGGGCATTTCTTGGATTTTGACGCATGCAATAAAGCTTTGGCTTCGTGCCAGATGAACTCGGAAGAAAAAAAGAGAACAGAAGAGACCTAGCTTAAATTGCTGAATTGTTATCTATGCAACATTTCCTTTTATGAACCAAAGACTTATTACCATGAGGTAATGTTTTATGGGTGCTAAAGCAGCACCCATTAAGAAAGTCAATTGATCGCATCTTGGTCAAAAATTTTACTTTCCTTACTCTTGACCGTTTACTAACTCTTGTATGTCAGAATACAACTGATACAAGCTATGAGCGGACATATCCAAGATTGGTTCATACATGAATGAGTTCAAATGAATGTTCTCTGGAGTCATCAAGTTAACTTGATCAAGCAAACTAATGGTGTCTTGCTCAGCTTGGTGTAGCTCAATGAACTTGTCGTAAAGTGCACGAGTTTGGTTCGAACTAATCCCCTCAACAAAAGCTGGATCGGCTATTCTTGTGATCATAAAGTGCTCAGCTTGTAACCTGATAGCCATAGCCAAAATAACTTTACATTCAAGCTCGGGTGATTCTTGAGGGTCAGCTACAAGCGCATCACTATGCTCTAAGATCTTATCAAACACCAACGACTCACTATTTGGCAACTCTAGTGCAGGCTGATCAACGAAGATCTCACGATACATCGCTTGCATATCGCTAACTTTGATGTCTTTAGTATCTGCTTTTAGGTGCAAAAGAGATGTCAAACTGCTGTAGTGATCTTCATGACCACAATACTCTGCAAGATTTCGAGCAAATGGGATACTAGCTAACAGGTAAGCTTCATTTGTAGCTAAGCTTTGCTTCCAGGCATTAAATACATCTTTTTGATATTTTTCTGGCTTTAGGGCAATTTCCGTTGATGATTTTGTTGCCATATGACGATTCTGACGTTTCGCACCGAGTCGACTACTCACAATTCGATGAAAATCGAAGTTGTGAGTAAGCAATAGCAAGCTGAAATGAGCCACTTTTGCAATATCACGGAGATACTCAACAATGGCATACTTGTTCTTGTAGTCAAAAGAATCGGCAATATCATCGATCACAACCAAGAGTGGCTGAATATTGTTTCGTTTCACTTCAATTTCAAAAAGTACGTTAAGGATATAAAGTGCACGCTTTTCGCCTTGACTCAAAGCGTCTACCAAACTTGATTGACTAACGACCTCTGACTCACCTCGTCCGTCATCAAATTCGAACTTTATAGCTGGAGCAGCGTTATTTAAAATCACCTCATCCTGATTTTCTACGCTAAGTTTAAATGGAACCTTGAAGCGTTTATTGAAAGTATCAACGACGGTTTCCCAAGTTGTTTTTTGTTGCTGTGCTTGATAGACAATATTCGCCACCAGTTCCTGATTAGACTTGTATGTTGCAACTAAGTCATCCCAAGCAGATTGGTTAGATTGTAAGTACCCGATTAGAACTTTTCTTTTAAACTCATCAACATCGGTAAATTCACCTAGCAAATCTTGATGTTCTGAAATTAGATCTCGAAAAGCTTGAGTTTCTTTGTTTTTCAACTTGCTATCAACACGGCTAAACTTTTCTTTTAATTCGGGATTTTGTAGTACTTTATCTTGCTCGGATTGTAGTAAGTCATTTAGCTCTTTTTTTGAAGACACCTCTTGCTTAGAACCATCGACTGAAATATTGACGCTGTGCGAAGCATTGAAGAAGCCGTTATCTGTTAAACTTTTTGAAACAACATCAGCCTTTTGGTGATTAAAAGTTTTGGATAAAACTGTAGAGTTTTCAATCAACTTGTCATAGGTGTCGACATAGTCTGCAAGGTCTTTGCTTAAGTCTTCTGAGGCAATTAGCTGGAGAGCTTTTGGATTAAACAAAGTATCGTACTTATATTCTCCATATTGGGTATAGTCAGGGTTTGTCTGCTCAGAAAGTGTCACAAGTAACCCTAAAAGTTCTTTTTGAGGAACCGCAAAAGCTTCATTGAATAGACTCGGGACATCTCGTTTCCCCGACTTTTTAGCAACTCCGCTTATGAGAGTTGAACGTTTACCATCAACTTCCTTTAGAGCAGTGTCATATTGTTGTTTCAGCTCCTCGTTAACCAATAAAGTTGAAAGTTGTTGAGAGCTATAGCTTTCATTATAAGAGTCAATCACCATCACTTGGCTTGAAGCTATATCGGTACCATCAATTTTAATATTTCTTACCGTTGTACGACTTGGAAAGATAAGATCCTTTGTATCCTTGTTTTCTTCCACATCCTTAAAGGTCTTAGCTAGCGAAGTTTTTAACGTTCCGTTTGGGGCGTAGAGCGAATTGATGCCATCGTTAGTAGCTGACTTTGTAAAGTCTAACTCTTTAGATAGTTGGTTGATGCCATAACAGTTAGCCAAATCAAGCTGAAGTTTCATGAATGATCCTCAATTTATCAGTTACTACTGAACATTTATTGCGGTGTCTTTAATACGAGATATGTAGCATATTGCCATGTAATGCCCTTTATAACCACAATAAAAGTAAGAGAAAATTATTGCCTCAAAGGAATATGGTGCTATCCGTCTTTAGAAGGCATGCTTCTTCATAGTGATTGCCTTTTCCATAGAAAGATCTCTGGTTTATTTGCTTTTTTAGGATCATTTTGGTTAGATATGTATCTAACAAATGGCTAAGTCGACTTTTGATAACTTAATACAAGTCACTGTAAAATAAGCATTTTAATCTTGCGGATATAGCTTTCAAATCCCTATCTCTCCGCCACATTCCAGTAAAGAGCCCGCTAAGAGATTAGCGGGCTTTTTCGTATTTCAGTGCTTTAAAGGGATTAGCCCAAATCCCTCCTTGAATGCAAGCCCAGACTAGGCATCCCCGAACTCCCCACATTTAAAAAGCTCGTTGAGAAATCAACGGGCTTTCGTCGTTTTGAATCTTGTAAAATATAGAACTGCTTGTTCCCTAGTGGTTTGCTCCCCCACTACATACTCTTCCCTTTCACCTTCTTCTAGATTTACTGACCAACTCCGCACTTATCGCAATCGACGAAAAAATCCGCACATCAATTCGTTCTATGCAGACTCAAGACTTGTTATAACTAAGAGCAAGATAACAATAAATCATGGAAGACAGACACAATGCCGATTCAATTTCATCAGCTTACTGCAAAGGAAAACACTTCTACTCTCTCTATCGACGATTGGCAGATTGAAGCCCGACAGTCATGGGGTATTTTTAGCTCTGAGGGCGATATTGGCTCGATGCTTGGTGACTTATTGTGTGGAGAAATTAAGCCTGAATCCGGTCAACTGAACATCGAGGGTTGCCATATTGCTCAGGTCTCCCTTTCCGAACAACAACGATTGTTGGAACTGGAGATAGAAAAGGATGATACCGATTTTCTTGACCGTATTGACCAAGGTAGTTCCGTTTACCAGTTAATTTTTGAAGTCTGCCAAGATGAAGCCTTCACACAGACTCTGATTGAAGACCTCGACCTTTCACACTTAACTGAAAGCGGCTTTCGAGTGCTTTCTACCGGCGAAACACGACGCGTTATGCTTGCCCGAGCCCTTGCGACCAAGCCTGATCTCGTTCTGCTAGATAATCCGTTCACTGGTTTAGATGTCGCTCACCGCGCGTCATTGGCGACTTACCTTCAAACACTCTCACAATCAGTACAAATGCTGATTACCTTCTCTCGCGAATCTGACATGCCTGACTGGATAGAGCGCATTGCGCTGTTTAATGGTGGCAAACTCGATAGCACCATGGACAAGCAAAGTTGGGATAAACACCCTATCATCGCACAGATAAAATCCCAGTCAGAAAAACAAAGCGAAGAGATGATGACGTTGATTCGTCAGCATCAACATTCAACGCACTTCGATAATCCAATCTTTGAGCTAAAAAACGGGAAGGTGGAATACACCGAGAAGACCATTTTTACTGACTTAAACTGGCGTATCGATAAAGGTCAACACTGGCAAGTGAAAGGACCAAATGGTTGCGGGAAAAGCACGTTGTTAGGACTGATATTTGGCGATCATCCACAGTGTTATAGTAACGACATCCATATCTTTGGTAAAAAACGCGGCACTGGCGAGACCATTTGGGAAATCAAACAACATATTGGTATGGTTTCTTCGGCATTACACCTCCAATATCGCGTCAATTGCAGCGCTCTAGAGGTGATCTTATCTGGATTTTATGACTCAATTGGTCTGTATTCCCAACCAAGTAAAAAAGAAATAAACGTCGCGAAAGAATGGCTGACGATTCTCCACATGGAGCAATACGAGAAAACCTCTTTTAAACAACTTGAGTACGGGCAACAACGTTTACTACTGATTGCACGAGCCATTGTAAAACAACCGACGCTGTTGATTTTGGATGAACCATACCAAGGCTTGGATTACTTGGGACGAGCGCTGGTGAAAAACACGCTAGAGCTGATTGCCAAAGAGAACCTAAGCCAGCTTCTTTATGTTTCTCACTATCAAGAAGATGGCTTGGATAGCATTCAGAACTATCTTGAGTTTAAGTTCGACGATCAAACACAGTGCTATAAAGGTTACATCGATTAACGCCCTATTTACTGCCGGCCACTTCCGCGTATGGGAGTGGTTTGGCATACAAATACCCTTGATGCAGTTTCACGCCGAGCATATTTAAATGTGCTGCCTGCTCTTGGGTTTCTACACCTTCGGCAATTAAATCGACTCGTAAATCCCCTGCTAGACGCACAATCGCATTTAATACCGTAGAGTTCACGCTCTCAATGCCAATTGTGTCTATGAAGCATTTATCTATCTTCAGATAATCGACCTTCATGTGTTGAAGCACCGCTAGTGCAGTCTGCCCTGTACCAAAGTCATCAATGAGCACTTGAATACCATGTAACCTTAACGCTGCAATATGGTTCCGTGCGTTGCCATCAATCAATTGCCTTTCGGTAATCTCAATGCTGAGGTCAACGTTATACGCTTTCAACTTGCGATGAATCGTTTCAATTTTTCTTATTATATGAGAACCCCTGAAATAGCCAGGCGGGATATTCACACCGAGATGAATCGGGTGATCAAACTTTTCTTTTGAGAAATCCTCACAAGCTCTATCCAAGACAAAGTCGGTAAGCAATTCAACCAAGCCGCTCTCTTCTGCCGCAGGTACAAATTCATCAGGAGAGATAAAACCACGCAGTTTATGCGGCCAGCGGATCAAGGCTTCATAACCAAACGTTTTTCCCGTACTGGTATCCACTTGAGGTTGGTAATACAAGACTAGCTCTCGTTTCTTCAATGCTTTTCTAAGTTCGGAAACAAGACTCCGCTGAGGATCGATGAAACGATTAATAATGAAGATCAAAAGATAGAACGCTAACAAGATAGGAATCGCAGAAACGATATAAGAAAAACGTTTTTGCTCTACATAAACATCACTGGCTTCGACCAAAGCTTCATAATCAAACAACTGGGATTTCGCCATAGAAATAGCGTTCTCACCCTTTTGAGAAGCATCGACAGGTGCAGATGCATTGCCAACAAACATCGCAGAGCGCTTAAGGCGCACATCATTGCGGTATCCTATTGTCGCGCCAAAATAGTCTCGATCTACGATGGTGATGGCTTGATAATTTGGATGTTTTTCACTTTGCGTGACAAGAAATAGAACTTGGTCGGCATAACCTTGAATGTGCCCAAGCGAAAGCTGACCTTTGCGGTAGAGATTCACATAATCATTTAACGGGCGAGAAATCTCCCCCAGTTTAGACGAGCAAGTAATGGTATCGCCTTTTACAATTAGCATCTCATCAATGTCACGCTCGAACATAAGGCTTTGTTGCAAAGCCTCACAGCGATCTGGATTAATCAACGCCGTTCTATTCTCAGTTTCAATTTGAGAGAGGATCTCGTCAGCAACTTGCAGGTTTTTATCAAGAATATGATCTAGATTTCGCTGGACGCTTTGATGTGCTAAATAGAACACCTCCGCGGCGATAAGAGGTAACGGAAGCAAGTATATGATGGCTTTTTTTAAAAGCTCTTTATTTATCATCTAGAAGTTATCTCTAATCTTTCAGAACAAGGAAGAAGAAAGCCATTAATACTTACCCATCAACCACTTAAAAGCACTCCAGGGTAAGCAAAGGCACTAATGAACGCCACAGATTGAGTATGGTTAACAAGCTACAAAGGTGCAAACATAACAATGAGTTATTGATACATGGCTCATTTCAGAGACAGAGTGTATCAACATTCTTGCTTTCATAGAGATAAGTGAAGAGAAATTCACACAAAATTTGCCTATCTCCCCTCTTCCCAACTCGTTCATAGAGGCATGGATACCTTGTCAGTCAGATTCCCGTTGGCACCCAACTCAGGCAAAAAACATTAATAGGCTATTTTCTCACTATATGAGAATATCCATTTCTAATTATTTTCCTTTTCTCAGCTATTAAGAATTATAGTTGTTGCCTACCCATTATCACGTTACAACACGCTCATGACGACAAACAAAGCCAACGCTAATCAGGTAAACGAAAAGGCGCTGCAATTGCTAATGCAAGTCGCAGTTAGTCAGTTCCCAGTCTCTGCGAAAACGCTCAGTGAACAACTGAATGTACCTTTGAGCAGTCTTTATAGACACTTGAAGCTACTTAAAGAGTGGAACCTGATTGAAGAAAGCGTACACGACAAAACATTTGTAGTTGGTCCTGCCGCCCTGCTGTTAATGCACAGCTATGAAACCGCTCAGCACGGTTTAGATATGGTGGAAACCATCCTTGCTCGTTTGGTTCAACAAACGGGTGAGATGGCGGCTTATATGGTGCCATCTGGTTATCGTGCGCTTTGTGTCAGACAAAAAGAGAGTATGCAGGCGCTTCGATGCAGCTACGTCCAGGGTCAAAGTCAACCATTGCTTCGTGGCGCCTCATCTAAGGTGATGCTGGCTTTCATGCCTCAAAGCCGTTGCGAAAAAATCTTGCGTCATTTTGGGCAAGATCATCGTCTCAGCGAGTGGGAACAAGAGCTCAGCACCATCCGTAAGAACGGATACGCTGTTAGTACATCAGAAATTGATCCTGGTGTATCTGGCATCAGCGCACCAGTCATGAAAGGAAGTAAGTTGATTGGTGCAGTCTCTGTGATGGCTCCGGCCCACCGAGTCGAAAAGGATAAGCAGCGTATCATTTTGCATGTGTTGCAGGCAGCGAGGGCGTTGCCGCCAGAAAGGTAATTCACCATGTTGAGCTTTTTCAAACGTTACAAACTTCATCGAGCTAGTAAACCTATCCACCACTACCCTTTTTCTTTTATGACGGTATGTGAGCATTTAGCCCCGATGAGCCATGGAACGTTTGAATTAGCTGACCAGAGTTTAGAAAATGCCAGTGATTGGCTTTACCAACAACATGATCAGGTCTCTGCCGCTAACCTTGGCCATTTTTCTCATCACCAAATCGATAATGGTGACTTTCAAGAAGCCCTGAGCTTATCTTTGTCACGCCATTCTATTCCGGTTGTTCTATCAAATTGCACTGAAGCTATTCTGTCGATGTTACCGGTCGTTGTTTGTGATAACGATGAAATAGGTATCATCAATATTGGCCATAAAATAAACCTCAATGCAACACTGGAGCCGCGAATTGGCTCCGCCTTCCACTTTGCCTTGTCTCGTTACCAAAATGTCCGTCTATTTTTCGCAGGTGTGAGCGAACAAGAAACCAAGCAAGAAGCATGGGAATACGCCGAAGACCAAGGTTGTGATTGGGTAACAGACCGAGAGTTTACTTTCCGCTACCGCAATCATCTTAAGCAGCATGTGGGCAACTATCTTGATCATTGCGATCAAATCGTCATGTCGATTGATTTAGCGTCACTATTAACGAAAAACAATTTAGACGGCACGCCTGCGTTGGATATTCAGATGGTACTTCGTACCATTCGGCTGTGTTTGGTTTCAGGAAAGATAAAAGCGATTCAGTTAGTCGGTGATCGAGATCGCCTGATTTACTCAAAGCAAACCAAAGCGATTCTTGAAGAGTTGTACCAAATGGCGCCGTTGATTGACCATGCCGCTTAGTCAGCTTTATAGAGATAGAGCCATCATCCGATTTGGCTTTATCTCTAACCTTTAGCTACCACCTCTAACATCACCCTTTCTTATTATTTTCTAACAATTTATTCCCTCAAAAGTGCGACACACTTCAGCCTCAAAGCTTGAACTAAGATCACATTCAAGCTTTAATACCTGACATATGAACTTGGTATGACATACGAATAAAAAAACACCTCAGTTCAATAAGTAAGCGACACATAAAATCAAAATAAGAACGCTTATGCCTTTTCTGTGAGTACTTTACTCACTCTCGCTTGGTGCCATTAAGTTCCACTAGATTTAGGATACTTGATGATGCGCTTTATTAGCCTTTTAGGTACAGCACTTCTCTTCCCAGTTTATGGTCAAGCAAAAATTTACGACCTAGCTGACATCACAAGCTTAAATGAGATTTGTTATCAGAGCTCATTTACTAAAACAGGCCGAACACTTTACTGCCCCACCAGTATATTGTTACCTCATGGTTCAAGCATCGTTTCGTCATTACCCGGCGCTTCCCATTCGATATTGGAGTCCTTCAGCAGCATTACTCTATTAGGTAACAACACAATTGGCAGCCCAGAAAAAAAAATCAATCTACGATCTTTATCTGTAGGTGTTAATTCTCAAAATAACCTTGGGGATAACGCCGAGTATTCACTGATCTACGGAAGTATAGACTCGCAATATTCGGTTGTTCTGGAAAACACTCTCATTGACGGAATGGTCGATTCTGTCGGGGGCATGGTAACTACTGTTGGCGACTTTAACGTTATAAACGGTAAAGTATCAGGTAACAGTACTGTCACACTAAACAACACAAACGTCTGTGGTGATGTCGAGGCCATAGGGCATGAAATCTCAGTCAATGCGAGTTCAAACTTTATAGTTGGCAATATTAACTCGCACAGTATTATTGAACTTTCTGGAGCTGATGTTTATGGAACAATTCATTCTCAAGGTGAAAGTGGACTATTTGATTTAGGTTCAAGCTCAATATTTGCGAAAAAAGAAGCCATCAGTTCATTCCATGCGACCAGTATTCAAAATGGTACTATCTGCGGCACGATAAACGCCCACGAAGAGAACATTCGAAACGTTGATCGTTATTGCGGCATATCAGAACCCAATTGTTCTTACGTTACGCCTTCGAGAGCATGCCCCGTGCCCGATGTTATTCCTATTTGTACAATTGAAAGGCCATCAGAAGATGACTTCGATCTTGTTGTCACACCAACAGAAGACATGGCGTTGATGTGTGGTGATGAGTTGCCTCAGTTTACTGTAACCACAACCAACAATGGTGAAGTCACCAGTGCTCAGGTATTAGCCTCCCTCTCCCACCCGGACTTATTCACACTGGAGATGGTTGAAGGAAAACAGAAAATTGATGATTCTAACTTCATCTCAAAAGACGACGGTACACTGATAGTCAAAGTCGTTCCTAACAACATTGATGCTATCGCTCTCGATGCAAACTATACCCTCACCTTTACCATGGTGGATGACACAAACAAAATGCAGACGGTACAGTTTATGTTTACGCCATACATGTTCGAAGCTTATGCAGAAGATCTGAGCTCACTTGATGAAATCCATGTTGTTGCTGGTAAATCAAAAACCGTGAACACACGTTTATTGGCTTGTGCTGCAACGGGTGAACAGATTATTGCGACAAATTACGACGGAACGCCCCAAGCCACCCATCCTCTCATCAAACCTGTAGGCGGCAGTGAAGGAAACTTCAGTTACTCTGCGGAGTTCAAAGACGGCCTCTCTAGCCATGGTTTAATTACCAATGAATCAGGTCTGTTCTCCGTCAGGCTCTCCGATACGTTCGAATGTACAGGTTTTCAGGAGTGTCCAGATGAAGGTTCGGTAGAGGTTGTAGGTACATTTAATGTGAAGTCACGACCTTGGACGCTAGCCATCTGTGATGGTTCAATAGCACTGGCCTCCGGCACTTCCGAAAGTGGACCGGGCTTTATTGCTGCTGGCGAATATTTCTCTCTCACAGTGAAACCGATCGTCTGGCAAAGTGGCGGTTCATTAACTGGAGAAGTTAATACAGAAAGCTACTGCAGTGCCGACGTCACCCATAACTTCATGTTGGAAGATGCCCCAGCAGCCAGTATCGTTTTAAGCAGTAAGCAAAAAACTCCCACTGAAACCGCAAGTCAGACGAGGAAGTTATTGGAGAGTAGTTCATCACTCACTCGTAGCCATACCGAAAGCGAGAACTCTCAATACACATTCTCTAACTTATACTGGGAAGAAGTAGGTAGCTTGAAGATCAAAGCGAAATTAGATAGTCAATATTTAGATATGACCGTCAACACCGGCTATCGAAATGTTGGCCGCTTTTACGCTAAATACTTCAAGGCGCGTGAAGCCAAATGGACATACCCAACAAAGCAAGACTTCATTTACATGAATCAGCCATTTGAGCGCGTAAGTTATGACGTGGTCGCTCTTAATGCAAAGAAAGAAGATATTCAGAACTACGTGCATTTCAATGCCAACCTTCGTGAACATTTTCATTTAGGTGAACTTAGTAACTACGTTGACCGCTTTATTCCACCAGTTGCTCACTCAGTCGAATGGAACTTGGTCGGAGACGCTAGCGTTGGCAGTTTCACTATCGAAAAAGCCGCAGTAAATCCGAGTTGCGACAATAGCCCTTGCTGGGAAAAAGATGCAACAGATGGGAAATACCCTGACGGTCCATTCAACAAAGATTCGAAATCAACACAGAGTGAAATCGGCCTGATTCACACAAATGTCGTCGACGAAATACACTTCTTTGATGAAAGGCATATCCTAGAACAGCAACCAGATGTCCGTTTTGGCAGACTCAACTTTAAAGACGTTGGTGGTAATCAAGGCATGACAATCAAAGTTCCGCTGGACGTCGAAGTATGGCAAGACGGTCGCTTCGTGACCCACTTTGAGGACAGTGCAACCACAGCCAATGGGCAGCATCATACGCGCACGCCAATTTGGTCTAATTCTCCTGCTGATAACACTTTATTATCCGGAGAAGGCACCATGCTTGCGGGCAGAACCTACGATATCGTTGCTAGCCAAGTCGATTCAGCACGAGAGCAAGTTCGCTTCCATTTAGACTTGAGCAGCGCAGGCAATAATTTACCTTGGCTCAAGTACAATTGGGATAAGAGTGACGCGGACGAAGATAACCCACCGACAGTAGTCACGTTCGGAATTCATCGTGGGAATGACCGCATTATTTATCGCGGAGAACCCAACTTTATTGGGATGAATTAAAAGCTTATCAGCACAAACAAAAACGCCCCTCTCGTGAGGGGCGTTTTTATAATTTGTTCGTTACTTAGTTGAACGACGCGCTTTCAAGCGTTTAACCATGGCTAGGCGACGCTCCGCAGAACCTTGATCTGTTGCCGATTGGTTCGGGTTGTTACGACGACCTTGACGGTTCTTGAAAGCTGGTTTTGAGTTTAGCTTTTCAATGTAAGATTCACGTTGCTTTGGTTCATAGCCCGCTAGTTCAATACGACGGATGTGTTGTTGAATTAGGTTTTCAACCTGCACTACCGTTAATTCTTCTTCACGGTTAACAAACGAAACGGCATGACCTTGTTTACCAGCACGGCCCGTACGACCGATGCGGTGAACGTAGTCTTCTGCGAGGAATGGCATGTCGTAGTTCACTACGTGTGGTAGATCTTCTATATCCAAGCCACGCGCAGCGACGTCTGTTGCAACCATCACGCGTACTTTGCCTGTTTTGAACTCTTCAAGAGCACGACGGCGAGCACTTTGCGCACGGTCACCGTGACACACGACCGCTTTAATGCCATCGAGTTTCAACTCTTTTACTACGTCGTTTGCGGTTTCTTTGTAGTTCACAAACACCAGTACCTGTTTCCAGTTTTTACGGCCAATAAGTTCAGATAACAGCTCTGTTTTACGTTCTTGATCAACTGGGTAAAGTACGTGAGCAACGGTTTGCGCTGTTGTGTTTGCACGCTCGACTTCGATACGCTTTGGCTTACGTAGAATATCTCTTGCTAGTACGTTCAATTGGGTAGAGGTTGTCGCAGAGAACATCATGATCTGTGGATCGGTATCCACGTCTAGCATGATTTTACGAACGGCATTGATAAAGCCCATATCCAAGATTCGGTCAGCTTCATCAAATACAAGAAATTCAATGTTTGCTACTGAAACGTTACCTTGTTCAATGTGCTCTTCTAGACGCCCTGGTGTTGCAACCAGAATATCTACACCGTTTTCAAGAGCAGAAATCTGAGAAGACATTTTACGACCACCAAAGATCGCCGCAACTGAGAGGTTCGTGTACTTAGTGTATGCTTTGATATTATCTGCGATTTGCTCTGCTAATTCACGAGTCGGAGCCATGATAAGTGCACGCGCTGTCTTGCGAGAAGCATTACGGCCACTATCCAACAAACGTTGAATCATTGGCAAAGAGAAGGCCGCGGTTTTACCCGTACCTGTTTGTGCAGTAGCGAAAATATCATGACCTCGACGAGCCATTGGAATCGCCTTCTGTTGGATTGGCGTTAACTTCTCATAACCGCATTCTGCCAGTGCTTTAACCACTTCTGGCGCAAAACCTTGAGATGAAAATGACATTGAGCGTATTCCTTAAACAAACCACTAGATAGCTTTGAAAATTTAGCCGTGCACTATACCCGAATTCAAGTGATTTATCTCACTTTTTCTGCTTCACATCCTTTAGATATTCACTTCTTTTGAACTTCTAAATTAATCAATAGCCCATCCCTTATTCATAAATTAGCATTTTATAAAATCTTTTTTCATAATGCCTACCACTTGATAAATATCAAACTAGTTGTACATTTAAAGACATACACTGCGCGCAATTTAATCACTAACTCATATATCTTACGAGAAAGAAACCATGAAATATTATCTATTAGCTCTCGCTGTTTTTTCATTGAATACTTACAGTGCAACTGTTCCACTAACTTGGTCTGGCGTTGTGCCTTCAATTGGACAAGCCCCGGCTAATGTTGAATTACAAAAAGATAAGGTGAACTTTGTTCTGTATAACGAACACATTGAATTATCAGCAAAAAATTTCGATAAGGAACAGATTATAGTTATGGAGTTAGGCATTCCGACGTTATCACTAGATCTATAATTTTCTGCCAAGGATTGGCTACTTTCCCTTCTGCTACTCGCATCTATCCGACTATTAACACATAAGTCTTTAACTTTCTCTCGTTCCCTGTCGCCTCAAATACACACGCCCATTACCAGTTACTTACCTCTAACTGATATCAAATTTATCACTTAAGGATTTTTGTTTTCAGCCGATGTAGAATCGTAAGACAAACAAGGAGAGTTATCATGAACAAAAAACTTTTAGCCGCAGTGCTAATGAGCCTTTCAATGAATGTGACCGCCGCAGGTATAGCATTAAACTGGTCTGGACAAGTTAAATCGGTTGCTACATCCCCTACTAACGTTGAAGTTAAATCTGGTTATATTGATTATGACCTCGACCAAAGTCATGTCCGAGAGAACTTGGAACTAAATAATCCTAAATCAATGGAGAAAGATCAGCTGATCGTCTTCGAATCAATGGTACCGATGTTATCTCTGGCACTTTAAACATGAGCACAGAGTCTGTGCCGAACACCGAAGGCGTATAAACCTTTCCCATACTTCATACGCCTTCTCATTCTGGCTTCAAATAAAGAAGTATTGATTTCTACCCGCCTTCTTCGCCTCGTACATTGCCGTGTCTGCCTGATGCATTAACTCTTCTAGAGTGCAATCTTGCCCTTTTGTGTAACAGCCGCCAATCGAGGTTGTCACTTGATGGAAGGTATCAGGTAACACTTCAATTGGATCTTGAATCAATTGAATCAAAGACGCCGCATAGTGCTCTGGGTTTTGCATATGCTCTTGAGAACTCAACAAGATAGCGAACTCATCACCGCCCAAGCGTGCTAGTAACGCTTTGCTTCCAAATATACGATTCATGACAGATGCGACATGTTCTAAGGTTTTGTCGCCTGCGGCATGCCCATATTCATCATTGATGAACTTGAAGCCATCAAGATCAAGATAGACCAAACAAACCTTCTTCCCAGTTTTAACACTCTGCGATATGGTTTCTGTCGCACCAGCTTGAAACGCTGCTCGGTTCAAAAGCCCCGTTAGACTGTCATGATGAGCCAAATGATGAATGCGTTGGTTGTCTATAAATGCGCGAAGCTGAAAACGCGCTATAAAGTAAGCCAGAATAATGCTCATAACCACGCCAACTTGCATTAGCCATTTTCGCTCGTATTGCGAACTGGCAATTTCTTTCCTTTCACTGAAATCGACGTAAGAAACCAACTTCCATGCTGTCGAGCTGTTCTCGCTGACGTGATAATCCTGAAAGCAGTATGGATTTATGCGGTCTACGGCACCAACAGACTCAATCGTCATAATACCTTTATCAGTTTCAATCTGCCCTGACAGCGTATTACGAATTTGTTCCGCCAAATCTGGAAATCTATTGTAGATCGTCTCATCACTTCGATGATCGTACATAAACGCAAATTCAGTATCGCGATGTTCTTTGTTAAACAAGAAGTAGCCGTCTTTATTGAGCAGCATGTAGTTGGTGCCCATATCAAGATTAAACAGCGCCATACCTTCCATAAGGTACTTCGCAAGATAGTTAACCATAACGATCCCGCGCTTTTTCCCCTCCTCATCGAAAACAGGTGTGGCCAGACGAATCATAGGCTTAAGCGGTACTTCAATCTGACCATGCTCGACGTTCAGATCTAAAGGCGATACGTAGATTTTTCGACAACCTAACTGCAATGCTTTATTGAAGTAATAACGGTGACGTTTATTTTGTAGCTGCTCTTCGGGTACAACCTGAGAATGTCCGTCATTAAAGTTGATACGAACCACCTCATTGCCCTCCAAGTCCAAGTAACGAAGTTGGTCATACACTTCTTTTCTTTGGCTAACGGCCTCCAAGATTGTGCTCAATCGCGCTAGTTCGACATCCCTTTTAGCTTCAGGAAGCAGCTCAACCATGTTATACACTTGTCTTGCTTCCATAATGTCGGAGAGCAAAGCGGTTTCTCTTACAACAGAGCCCATCACCCACTCAATGTATTGTTTCTTGCCCTCTAGAAGCGCTTTTTGTTGAACACGAATATTGCTCTTCTCTGCTTCTTCTGACGCGGATTTGTCGTAATGGATAATGGCACCAAATACGGTGACAAGCAGAAAGAAAATCGCGACAAAACGCAAACAAAAGAACTTCAATTCAGAGAAAGTAAAGGTAGGATTCAAGTGGTCTCCGGTTTCTTGTTGTATGAGAAAAGCCGGCGATTATAGTGATACAAATCACATATATATAGATTTGACACGATGATAGTTTTCTATCGTCTCAACAATGAAAATTTATAGAAAAAGGCCCAAGCATCTGCTCGGGCCTTGTTAGATATTCATTCGTGCTTATTCAGCAATGCCACAAAGTTTGAGTAGGATCGCTTCCAACTGATCCCAAGGCATCAATTGTGAGTCAATCACTTCGATGCGAGATTCAAACCCTTCTAGGCTCATCTGATTTACAGATACGATGCCGTTCGCAACATTGAATGCGTAGCAGCCTTGGTCTGTATTCATTACGGCTTTGATACGCTCTGCCGTAAGGTCAGACAGCATTGAGAACAGTTGATCGAAGTTGAAGGTGTATTCTGCACCGAACAACCAACCACAGCTAAAGTAGCCCTGCCCTTTGTTCTCTTTACGGATAAAGGCTTCACCTGGAGGTAATTGGAATTGTGGCTCTTGATGCGCATGGTCGTGATGATGAGCTTCAATGTGGGAAGATGCACTGCCGTGTACGCGTTCGATGTCCAACACTTCAATTGGTAGGTCACCATCATGAATCAGTTTGCTGAACACTTTAGAAGGCGTTTGATCGGTTACCCAGTCGTTGAATACGTCGATGTCATGGCTGGTACACAGGTCAACCTTACTACCAATAACCACATCGGCGCTGTCTAATTGATCAACGAAGTTCTTGTTTGAAAGATACTTTTCGTCACTTAGGTTACGTGGATCCACCAGCGCGATCGTTGCTTTAAGATCAACATAAGGCAGATATTGCTCAGACGTTAATGTCGCAACCACTTGCTTTGGGTGTCCCAACCCCGTTGGCTCGATAAGAAGACGATCTGGATTTTGACGTAGCAAAGCAGTGATACCGACAGACATAGGAACGCCCGCTGTACAACACATGCAACCACCCGGAACTTCTTTAATCATCGCTCCTTGGTCAGTCATCATCGCCCCATCGATACCTATCTCACCAAACTCATTCACTAATACAGCCCAGTTTTCGTTTTCTGGTTTGTTTTTCAGTAAGTTCAGAATAGTTGTGGTTTTACCGACGCCCAGAAATCCCGTCAGTATGTTGGTAGGTACTCGATGTGACATGCTTTTCTCCGACAAGCTTGTGCTTTAAATGCTTTGCCAAAGTATACGGAGAATGTGACATGCTTCAACGCTTTTTATCGCGAGGGTCTAAGCCTTTATGCAGTGCTTTCGCTTTGGTTTGTTGTGATTGTTGGTAATAACCAAACGCATCCGCATTTTTAACACCAGAGAGGTGCATGCTGGTATGAATCACGCAAGTAAAGAATGCGACAATCGCAACGAGGATCGGTAGTAGTCCGAGGGTGTTTTCGAATTTTAGAGCGGCAATAGCCAAAGCGAAAACAACCGCAGAGGAAAGGGCAATGATCTTACTTCTATTGCTTTTCATGATAGTTCGCCTTTTTTATTGAACGAGAGTTCGAAGTGAATACATGTAACTTTTCACTTTACAGCTCGATGCTACTCCTTTCATAACACACAAAATTTGAGCGACTTAACAGATACAAAAACACCGAGCTTGATGGTGCTCGGTGTTCATCTAAGGATTTAAATTTGGCTTGTGTATCAACAAATTTGGCCTGCGGTGACTGCGATGTCAGATTCGTTATCAATCGCAACTTGAGCCAAGAGTGCTAACCCTTCGACAATGACATCTAACGACATGGTTGGCTGGTTGCCTGAAGCATCTTGTTCTGGCAAAAGAGGAATATGCACAAAGCCGTGACGTACCGATTTATCACGCAAGTAATGTTGGACACCATAAAACAGGTGATTGCATACAAACGTCCCTGCCGTATTTGATACTTGGCATGGAATGCTCGCGTTCTGTAAAGCGTTTGCCATCGCCTTGATGGGCAGCGTTGTAAAGTAAGCGTCTGGGCCATCTTGAACCACTGGCTCATCGATTGGTTGATGACCGCCATTATCAGGAATACGGAAGTCGTCTACATTGATTGCCACTCGTTCTGGTGTAATCGCAGCTCGTCCCGCAGCCTGCCCTACTGTGATGACAATGTCTGGTTGGTATTGCTCGATAGCCTTAACCACGGTGTCAATGGATTCATAACGGGTTACTGGCACTTGGCAAATCACCACTTCACCACCGTTGAGCTTTTTGCCTTCTAATCGTTTTACCGCTTCTAATGCAGGGTTAACTGACTCGCCATCAAATGGCTCAAAACCGGTGATTAACACTTTCTTCATCAATGTGACTCTTTGTAATTTTTGTCCGATGTATGATTGGAATTCGAATTTACAACAATTTAGCGTGATAACGCCAAGCATTATTGTATGCAAATCCTTCCTTGGTTTCTGCAAGCAACTTAGGTAGAGTACGCGACCATTGAATATCGACAATTCGAAGAGATTGAAGACGATGAACATTGATAATCACGTAATCGAAACATTGGAAGAGCTAGAAGCTTTCCTACACCTAATTGAAAGTGGCGCACTGGGTCTTGAAGGCGTAACAGGTGTCGCATTGGCTACAACCAACACCGACGGCCGCCCTTTTGTCGCAGTACTAGGTGACCAACACCAACTCATCATGGGTCGCTGGGTTTCTCAGCACGTTTACGACAACGGTAAAGACATCGTTCGTAACGGCCCACAACGCAAACATTAATTCGCGTTTCTGACCTGTCCTGATATGGGTTGACATTTTTAGTTAAAAAGCTCGCTCAAATAGCGAGCTTTTTTTATGCCATTTGTAAGCGTATTAAGCGCATTCCTACAATGCTCGCCTGCTTTATAAGCTATTGTTCAAAAATAAAAAATAAGCTTGTCAGCATGGTATCGAGTCGTGACATTTTGCTGACAAAACCGCACTAGAAACTCCTAGAATTTATCTCGGAAGCGATGCTAATTTTCGTTTCCGGACACCATCGCAGAGCAGTTATCCTAGTTGCTCTGTTTGCCCCGTTTAGCCCGCTTGACAGCCTTGGACTAAACGGGGCTTTTTTAGAGGTGTCTATTACTTGTTGTTGTAACTTACTGTCGGAAGCAAACGTGTTTCCAGTTGGCTGGCCAAATGTCAGTAAATGGCGCAGAATTATCGCCTTTAACAACTAAATTTCTCCGACGCTCTGCACCTGATAATGATAGAATCCCCGCATCAAAATTATCGAGCAACTCTATGTTTATCCATCATGTTAACGGCATCGACTGGCTGGTGATTACAGCTTTTGAAGAACTGAAACCTATATTCATCGAAGACGCTGGTGCGATCCCCTCTTGCTTCTCTATCGACAGTGAATTGAGCCTGATTGATCAAGCCAAACGGACTTATGGATATTTGCCTGCACTCGACGGTGTAATCACGGATACCGGCACGTTTGAAAGCCAAAATAACGAAGAAGATTTAAACCCACAGCTAGCATGCTTAGTCGAGGGACGCGGGCGAGTGTTTATCTATCACGGCGGCTTTGTCGCTTTTGTGGATGATGAGCAGACGTTTATTACCCGAATGAACTGAAAATTATTCCATGAGAAGGGCAATGCTGCGGTTAACTGGCGAGCAGCATTACTTGCAATGGATAGGATAAAAAAGAGTCAGCCTGATAGTCTGACTCTTTTGTATGAAACCGAGGGTATTGCGAGAAAAATTGAAGGCAGTTGAATCGGTTGAATCCGCTTATTATTGAGGCTGGTGACCAGTCTTCTTTGCAAACGCCTGCATCGCTTCGGCAAACGTTGTGGTCCCGCCTTTAGCTTGAACCTGTATCACTTGATACCCCATCTTTTCCAACGCTTGGCGTTCTGCCAAAACCGCTTTGTCATCTTGCTGACTGCCCTTTGCAGGTTGATGAAGGTAGCACCCTTCTAGTTGACCATCTTCGACCAGTTGGTGGTGTTTCAGTGCATTAATATCAAAATTCATGGTAATTCTTTAAATAAAAAATAGGGAGTTTCTGTGGTGGGTTACATGCGCTTTAGAGGCTTAACAACACTATCTAAGCCTTCAATTTTTAGTGCGAGGCAGAGTTTTAGCAGTTCACCTAGCTCCCCTTCAGGAAAGCCTTTTTTATCAAGCCAAAAGAAAACAACTTTCTTTGGGTTTTTAGTGTCTCTCTAATGCAATTCAAATTGAGTATTGGTTTTAATGCTATGAATATCAGACTCCAAGCTACCATCAGTGCCATTCGCACCGTGCCAAACTACAAACCCTTGTTTTGCTCAATATCAGTTTGGAGTAACATCGTCGATTGGTAGAAAGGCGTTCTACGATCACAAAAGACTTCTCGATAATCGGCTCGAGATTGAGCAACAAAGATCACTCTCAAGTTCTCTATCGAACGGACTGTTAACCAATTCCGCAACCAACCTGCAAAGTTTGAATCCTTGAGCGCCTCAACACCGTAGAACCATATCCATTTAGGGTATCCATCGTCTTCGAGATATTTAATTAGAACCTCGGATGACCTAAAGTTATTCTTATACATATTCAGATCAATAGTTAAGACAGTGACTCCCAAAGATTCATTGATTTGATTGATGTTCTGTATAAAAATATCTGACAGGTTTGTGCGAAATACATGATGTCGATACATATGCAAAGTCCAAATGCACCTAACATATCGTTCAGATCCAGCCTTATAGAGATGATAGCTAAAATCAATATCTTTAAGTTTTTTTGAATGCATAGAGTTCCCATTAAATCAATTACTTTACAATCGACTAATTTACTTCATCTATTTATATTTTTGCCAAAAAGTGAATTATTAGAGTTTATCGGGTAGTGACTTTACGTTAGTTGGTTGTCTAGGGTAATTTTTCAATAAAATATAAGTAAATCGATGGGTCAGTGCTAACCAATATACGGAACTAATTAACCATTAAAAGTTATATAATTTCGATTCTCGACATAATGCCTCGCAACAATATCGACGAACAATGCCTCCGACATATACCCATAACCGTTAGCGGCATCATTCCCGTACTCCATACTTGTATCAAAAATTTTAAAGTCCAACTCATGGTAACCAATTAAATCACCAATCTTATCCACAACCTTAGCACGAAGCTTATAATCGACACTTCTCAAGAGAAACACTCCAATAATTAACGATATTGATATAAATTCCGAATCTGACAATTTTAGATACTAATTATAAAGGCAGAACAACTTTATCCATGAAAATTCCATTTCTAAAATAAACCTCTTATCAGTAATTAAATGAAAACCAATTAATGACACTAAGTCAAAATTAAACTCTAAAAAATTCAAACTCATCTTTATATTTCTTCTCAGATATATTATAACTTGCTGCCAAATCGCATGGCTTATCATACGCTGAGAATGGTATTCCATACTGCGCCGTAATCAGTGCTATTGATGAAATAAGGCTCTTATCTCGTGTAACTATTCTAATTGAGTCTATATTATTGACATTACGAGCTAAGAGCATTGATATTCTCGCAACGATGATAAAATCTGTGGCATTCTTAAATGTTGGCACCGTTTCTCCAAATATCTTTCCATTGAAAATTGGCAGCCTCTTTGAAGAATTAGCTACAGCAATAACTTTATGTCGTAACCTTTTTCCTAGCCAATTTATGTCTCTGATATTTACACAGTCACAATCAAGTGCCACAACAGTAATTCCCACAATAAATTCCTTTGTTCTGAAGATTGATATATTTACAACATAGGAAGAAATATTATGGAAGGGTTTTTTAGGGTTATTAAATCAGAAATTGACCTAGATCAATGTGGCAACATAGTGACACAAGCCATTGTTTTTAAAGGATTATACCAAACCAAAAACTCAAGGTTTAGATAATTTCCTTCTCTTTTTCGTAATTTGTAATGGGATCGTGATTTTGGTTACTTAGTTAGAGGTGATATCATCACCTCATAAATTAACAGTTGACATAAGCTTCGTTTCGTAAATCGTGGAAACTTCATCTTGCTGTTGATACATATACACATGAAATGAACGCCGCTGAGCTGACACTATAGGGGGTGACCAATGCGGAAGTAGTAGCCCCCAATCTACTCAAGCAAACACGCCGAACCATCAAGGAAGTCTCGGGAGATGGTGTATACAATACAAGAGAATGTCACTAGGCGATTAGGCTTAAGAAAGCGCCCCCTCTAATTCCTCAGCGTGAGGGTGCAGCTTTCTGAGAAAAAGGCCTCACGTAATCTGGTAGTTGGCAGCCAAAAGCTCTATGGCTCGAACAAAAAGTGGAAACAGAAGTATTGTTACCATAAACGGTCATTGTCGGAGACCGCTATGTATCGTATAAAACAACTACTAGGTGCTTCACTCACGCTTCGAAATTACAATGCACAAATTGGTGAGACCTACGCTATGATCAAAAGCATTAGATAGTGGGTAGCGATTTCAGAACGCCACGGTGAATACTTCGACAGTAAATTTGATGAGCTTGACGGGTATTATAAAAACGATAGCTCCATGAAAAATATTTATTACTCTTACAAAGTGAATGATGGTGACGTTGTTTTTTGCGACCACTGCGACACCGAAGTAATCGAAACTGATAGTTTGACGGACGCTGCAATTTGTCCTGGTAGTGGTGAGGTTATAGAAGACGCTTGGGCTGGTTCTAAGTATCTCTGCCCTGCTTGCGATACAGTCGGTTACTCATACCCATCTTGATCAACAACTAGCGAATTTGTAATCTTTGTATATAACCCACAGATTTTTAATGTGTGGGTTAGTAACCAGCTACGTGCTCACACACTTTCACTTCGTGAAAGATGAGTAAACACTACTGGCGGGGCTGCCGCCTTCGACCCAAAGAGCGCCACAGCGCATAAAAAAGTTATAATTTTTCATGACTTTTACTACCGTAATTTACCGCCACGTTAACTACTCAAAACGTGCTAAATTTGCCAAGACACTTGCACATTCTTTGCGTGTAAAAACGTCTGAATTCAAGCACAACGAATGGGTTGAAGAACTCCAAGATCGCAACTTCATTTTTGATGAAAAACACCCTAACGGGTTGCGTCTGAATTCCATTTCACTAGCTCAACGCCAAGCTTATATCGATAGAGTTTTATCGAGCGAATTTGACTCTACGAACGCCACTAAAGAAGACAAAGCAAATTTTAAAAGGTACGAATACAAGCTGAAGCAAAAGATCGCTAAATCGACTGCTGATGGCGACGATTACGTTGCCAAGGCACTAAAGCATATAGCCGCCAAAAAGCCTAAAAACTACCGTGAAATCATTGAGAATATCGAGGGCGTTAAGCGTAAAAAACAGCTACTTGGAATGCTCGATAAATACATGGACTTTGCCTCTAAAGTGGAGGGCACAACCGATCAACGCCAAGCCCGTGTTCACGAAGCCTTTTTCAAGTTCCCACACAAGCACGGTGTTAAAGCCGATGCCAAGCAGATGGCAGATTGTATTCGTCATTTCTACGCCGAGATCGCCCCGAACCATAAACCTAAATTGGTTGTCGTCCATGACGACGAACGCACAAAGAACTCAAGCACTGGCACGCACCCACATATATTTTTATCTACGAGGGACAGCGTAACAGGCGAACGTAACCTCAATGTAACGCTACGTAACGCAGCTAACGCATACCTAGCTGCCAACCCTACTAACGTGCAGTTATGGAACGCTGAGAAACAAGATCACGAAGTACACCGTGTAACAAACATCGATACCGCCGTAAGCGGCTACGCTGCATCAAAATTACAGGGTATCGTGATCCAAGACATGTTTATGGCGCATGTGCGCAGGGTTTTCCCAGCGCTAAGCATTGCCTTTACTGACAAAAGAAGCAGAAAAATCAAGGCATTCCACGAGCAATACGAAGGCGCAAAGAAGCCAAAAGCAGATCGAGAATTCAACCTCAATGCGTTACTAAGTATCGAAAACGATGCCCTAAGCATGAAAATGAAAAAGCAGGCGGAGCATCATCGAATCAAGCTCGCTGAGGAAACCAAGGCACATCAAGCCAAACTAGCCGAGGAATCCATGTTGCATCAAGCCTCAATCACTCAAAAAACTGATGAACTAGCTGATCTCGACAAAAGACAGGATCACAGTAAAAGCATGATTAAGCGCACTGATGCCATGCTTAAAGACAAATTCAAGCAAGTATCTGAAATTGAAGAGCAAATTAAACAAAGTGAGACTCGTGTCGCTGATTTGACGGAACAAGAAGAAACCCTGCTGGATAGCATCAAACAAAAGCTTGCAGAGCATGTAGAGCGCTTTATGGCAGCATACAGCGCAATGTTTGAGAACATATTGAACAACAGAAGTGCATTCACCAACGCGAATCAAGTTTTGACAATATTTCGCAGCACCAATGAGGATGCGAGGAATGCGCTGTTTAATTTGGTTGATAGAAACCAGGGCCAATTGCAAACCATGCAAAACATTAAGCCCGAGGGTAAAGCCATTCACACAGACATTCACAACAAGTTTAAAGAAGTGGTAAACCCCAAGCCAGCAGGAATGAGATCACCATCCCCCCCTAGACCATAGGTCTGACCGATGGTCTAGCGCCTGTAGTCTTCTTAAAAAAACTCACCGAATTTACCGTGAACTGGTGTGAGTTTTTTTTCAAAAGGCATGATGCGATCGGTGGTACTCATCAACCATAAAAGAATTGTTTGTTAAGCTATTCTGCTCTGGTGGGTGCATGCGCCAAACCCACGAACACAGCGGTGCTTTATTAAAAATTATTAAACCATTTAATAATTCAACGCCCACAAAAAAGAGACCCGAAGGTCTCTGCGTTAATTATTTGTTGGTGCTTAAAAAGGCTTACTGTCTTTCACTGCATTTAAGATCTCAAGATTACCGCCACCCTTGCCAATCCTCCCCTCAAACCCAAGCAAATCCATCAAGCTAGGCTCGGCTGAGTCATCATTTGAATCAAATACATCCAGTGCTAACGGATTAGTTACGAAATCAGGGAGTGCGACTGGCGGCGGATTTCTAAGTTTGTCATTCTTCATTTTTTTCTTTGCTGATTTAGGTAACTTTGTCTCTGCTTTAAGCGCATCATCATGAGCAACCTTCCAACCAGCGTTAGAATTAGCTGTTTCTCGCTTCTTCGTCACTAACTCAGTCGGATCAATCTTAAATGTGATTGAGTACGTTTTTCTACCGCGCTCGTTAAACTCATAGTAATTATTCGGCTCATCAGAATTACCCTTAACCTTCAGTAGCTTGAAGCTTGCTTTTTTACGCGCATCCAATTCAGCGGTGCCATCATCAATCGCTTTATTTGTAGCATCGACGTTGGCGGTAATAGCCAAGATATCGCTAACAGCTTTATTAATCACGTACCGGGATAGATCTAGGCGCTTCTTATACTGCTCTTTAACGCCCATTTCGTCGCGAAACTTATCCATATCAATTGTGATCTCACGTACACCTGCAGCCCCTTTTAGGTTAATACGGCGAAGTAGAGCCATCAGCAGCTTCATGGTATGCTCGCTAGTTGCGTGACGCACAAAATAAATTGGAAGTTGAGTAAAACCCAATTTAAGTAATTCGCTTGAGTAAAAGACAAGATACGGCATAAATGCAGAGTTCAACCTCACTTGAACCGCTTTTGATGTCACCGCGATCTCACTAAAAACAGGGATATGGCGATGAACTTTCTCTCCATTTTCGGTGAGGCAGGCTTCGTATATAGCGCCTGAGAGTTTCTTTAAGCTTTTATTCATTGCTTTTGTGATTGCCGACATCTTAGCGTCCTCTCGCGCTAGCAACTCCGGCGTCCAGTAGTTAATGAAGTCGCGAGGATCGAAGTTGAATATGCGGTACTGGGCATTGCTTGCAAAAAACATGTGCGTACATTCAAGGGCAGCAGTCGCAGACCAAATCACCTTTCGCTCTTCACTACCCACCTCACCTTCAAATTTAATATTATTAGTAATGCGTGGCAGATCATCAAATGCTTTCAATCGTTCAGATATCTTCTTAGTATCCTCAAGAGCAATAAGATCTGCCTCGATACCACCAACAAACTCATTAATTTCTGCGTTCATAACTTTGCTAGTAGGTGCAAACGCCGCCACCGCAGAGATAAGTAGACGCTGTTGTGTGATAGAAGCATCGTGCGATAAAAGGTAATTGCTAAAATTCGCAGTACGCGAATCATCGATCAGGGTAAGTGGCATTTTCATGATTCTCTTTTTTCTTAAAAGATAAAAACATTTGGGAGAGGAGTCAACGCCTCTCTCGCCCAAAAAAAGGGGGGCGTCTCTCCCCCAACGGGGGAGCATCCCTCTCCCAAAGGGAGGGCATCCCTCTCCCAAGGGGGGGTATTCCCCTCCCAAAAGGGAGGTATTTCTCTCCCAAACACCATTTAAACCATTGATAGTAAACACCTTTTAACCACGAAAATCTTTAACTTATTAAAAGAATGAAACTTATAAAACTCACTTTCTCTTTTTTATAAGAGAAAGAACCACAACAAACACGAACTGAGATCCAAGATCCAGACTAGCTACGCTAGTTTGTTTTTGGAGGATTGTTCCAATCCTATATGTTGGCTTACAGCCATGCTCTTAACACAAATCAAGGACCACAGTGGAAGAAACAAAGGAATACGTGGTGGTTATAACTTATCGAAAAAACACCACTCCAATCAAAAGGTAAGTTCACCCTTAATCAGAACAGTCCCTTCATCAACCTCAAAACACCACCTAAAGGCGCATATAGCGCCAACCTGATGGTTTGGGCTAGTAACAGCAGAAATGGATACTAAATGGATATTGTTTTGGGCTATTGTGTGGGTTATTGACTTGCAAGGAACACCAACATGAAGAACAAACGCAAAAAGAATAAATCAGAGGTCAACAACATTAACAATCCGCGTAAATTGGCAGAAGTCTTGGCGAAAAATCAAAAGTCTGGCGAAATCGAACTTATCTAAAAAACCACAACCTCAACTCTTCCAAGTTTTTCTCAGCATCTTTTGTTCGATGAACCATCCTATGACAATTCGGGCATAGAAGTATCAGATCGTCGATGTGAGTCGGTGTGTGCTCCGCCAGTGTTGATATTGGTTTGATATGATGGACTTCAATATATCCTTCAGAAAGAGAACTTGGGTATTTCTCATTTAGATTTTCACGGCATAGTTCGCAATGGATGAAGTCATTGGTTGTCAGAAAATGCTTAACTTTCGCCTTGCGCAAAGCACTTGAACGCTCTCTTCTTTTGTGCAGGACATAACGATACTTACCCTCACAGTCCGTAACGTTACTAGGCGTGATTTCATCGATCTCTTCATCTGAATCATCGCTATTATTCCAAGCAGAGAGCATTACATGAGCTATGGTAGCTTCGACTTGAAATACTGTACCAGTGGGATTAGTAATAATCCGATGTTTGCTGACAACTGAATCTGACTTGAAGTGCTCTCGTGTTGTTGAATGCTCACCACAAGTCAATCTAACTTCACTGATAGCAATGCCAACCTTTATATCGTTGACATCCATTTCGTCCGAAGTCCAGAAACGCTGCCCCAGCAATTCAGGAAACTTGATACTTGATGCAAGAGTTGGGGCTTCAACAATTTCCCCAATAGCAATCATGCCTGCATCTTTACCAGCTCGCCACAATATGGCTTTGTCTCCGATTTGAATCTTATCTTTGTAGTTTGGACAGCGCCAGTAAATGTATGGATGTGTCGCCAAGTAGGTATCCATATCGTAATATTTGGGGTTGCCCTGAAATAGGTACGTATTAACCATTCTCTCACTCATTCAAATACAACTCCGCCATCCCATCTAAACGGCTTTTCACTTCTTTCCAGTTCGGCATCACGCTGGTTAATAAGCGCCAAAAACGCTCGCTATGGTTGTATTCTGCGATGTGGCAAAGCTCATGTAAGATCACGTAGTCAATACACTCTTTGGGGGCTTTGATTAGGTGAGGGTTAAGCATCAACGTGCCTTTAGCAGAGCAGCTTCCCCACTGTTTTTGCATCGGCATAATGCGAAATGAAGGGATGCCCTCTACCCACGTTGCCTGCGGCAACAGCGCAGCTAAGCGTTCATGGAATACGCGCTCGGCACGAACGCCATACCAACCAGACACCAGTGCTTTAACGAGCTTTGGCTTATTTTCATTGAAGCGGTTGAGCGTGACTAACAGCTTGCCTCGTTCCATCTTCACGTTGGAAATAGCATCTCTGTCTTCAACCACCTTTAACACATATCGACGGCCTAGATAGAATTGCATCTCACCGCTCACGTAGTGCTTGGTTTGAACGTATTCTAAATGAGTTCGAAACTCTACCAATGCATTCCAAATCCATTGAGCGCGTTGCATAACCGCTTCGTGTATTGCCGATTTCTCAGCGTCTTGAGGCGCTGTGACAGCCACTCGGCAATCTGGATGCACTCGGATGGTGATTTTCTTTTTCTTGCCTTCAGCAAATACCTTGCGGATCACTTCATAGGTAACAGCTTCATCACCGTAGATGAAGCTGTATTCCTCGATATTGCCTTCTTTATGGTTAACAGAAGTCATACTTAGTGACCTGACAAGCCAAGGCGAGTGATCTGAATGACATCCGTGATAATGCCTTGCGCTTTGTCGATACCAACATCATTAAACAGTAGTGGCAATAGCCCTAAACGGATTTGGTTTTCAATCTCCGATGGGTTAATTGAAAACTCGGCAACCGCTTTACGCACAATGCCATCAATGTCTAACGCATACTGAAAGCATTGCTCTTCGCTTAAAGGCAAAGGCTCTCCCAACACTTTCAAGAACAGACCATAGTAGGCTTGAACATGACGTTTGATTTTAGGATCAAGCTCTGCAAAACGGTCTGTCGGTAATCCTGCTACATCGCGATCCTTTACTTGTTGTTCAAAGTCAGCAAACAAAAGGTACTGTTTAACCGGGCTATCAAACATCTCTTTGGTTTTAGCGATGGCTTGCTTTAACAGGTTCGAGAAATACTCTTGAGCATACGGATCATCCGCCAAATCTTGCTCAATCATCTTGGTCACGCGACCTGTGATAACATCTTTTTTGTTATTGGCTTCATCATCGGTCATTTGCTCTGGTTTGGCATCTTTACCCATGTTGCCAACCAGATAAGCCCCCTCAGGCTCTTCAATCGACACACCTGCAATGTGCTTGTCTAGCATGGCGCGAATATTTTCCGAATACTCGTCGTAGTCCACGGTTTCTTCAGCATCTGCACGTACTTGTTGACGCAGTTGGCTCATGGACTTCAGTGTATTCTTGTAGTGCTGGCGAGTGCCCACGGTCGTGTTGGGGAAAATGGCGTCAAAACTTTTGTCTTCAAAGTACGTCGCTGATTGCAGTGCGACTTTTAGGCAGTTAGCAAACGCCGTCAACGCATCATAAAAATCATTACGCAGTTTTAAGTTGGTATCTGTTAATTGACCATCAATGGTATCAATTTTAGGTGCCAAAGCCTGACGAAGTGCTTGTCCATCTTGCTTGTTCTTCACACCAGAAAAAATGGCCCAAAGGTCATCATATAAACCTGGCAACTTCTTATACTCGGTATCCATGCGGTTATATAAACCTTTGAGATCATCGATATCAAAGCCGCCTTGGGTGCGTTCAGCCAAGTCTTGGTACTTTTCAATGGTGATATCCAACTCTTTGAGGATGCCACGGTAATCAATCAAATAACCGAACTGCTTTTTGCTGTGCAGGCGGTTAACACGCGCAATGGCTTGAATAAGGTTGTGCTGCTTTAACGGCTTGTCGATATACAATACCGTGTTTTTAGGCTCATCAAAGCCCGTTAGCAGTTTATCGACCACGATCATAATGTCGGGACCTTCATCCTTTTCAAATTCTTGGATGATGTGCTTGGTGTAGGCTTTTTCATCGCTCCAGCCTTTCTGTGTGACGTTCTCTTTCCACCAATTTTGCACCAGATCGGTACTTTCATTATCGACGTTATCGTGTCCCTCACGGGTATCTGGTGGCGACATCGCAACCACTGAAGTGACTTTACCGATTTGGTCGAGAAGCTTCTTATAGCGGATTGCAGAGGTTTTAGAATCACATGCCAGTTGTCCTTTCAAACCTTGCTGCTTGAAGTTCTGGAAGTGATCAGAAATATCGTGCGCGATTAACTCTAAACGCCCTTCAGTTTGGTAGATCTGACCTTTTTGCGCGAATTTGCGTTTTAAGTCTGCACGTTGCTTTTCCGATAGAGTATCGGTGATACGGTCAAACCATGCATCAATGGCTTTGTCGTTGGTGCTCAGATCGGGAATACGTTCTTCATAAAGCAAAGGGGTAACGGTGCCATCTTCGACGGCTTGCTGCATGGTGTAAGAGTGAATGATCTTACCGAACTTATTCTCGGTTTTATCGTCTTGCAGCAGAGGTGTACCAGTGAAACCGATGTAAGCGGCTTTCGGCAAGGCTTGCTGCATTCGGATGTTGTTCTCACCGTTTTGGCTACGGTGCCCCTCATCCACTAATACGATAATGTCAGGGCTATCGTTGTAGCATTCAGGTAGGTTAATCGCCGTACCAAACTTGTTGATGATCGAGAAAATGATACGCTCATTGCCTTTACCGATTTGCTCTGCAAGGCGTTTACCTGTGGTTGCCATTGCCTCTTTTTTGTCTTTATCTGACAGTGCGCCGCCAGAGGCAAAGGTGCGAGCAAGTTGGTCTTCTAAATCCACACGGTCAGTCACAACCACAACGCGGCATTTAGCTAACTCTTTTAGCCAAATCAGTGCTTTTGACAAAAACACCATCGTGAATGATTTGCCTGAACCAGTGGTATGCCAGATCACACCACCGTTACGTGCGCCTTTATCATCAAAAGAAGTGATGCGCTCCACTAAGGCTTTGATACCAAAAACTTGCTGATAACGCGCAACAATCTTGCCTGCTTTTTTATCAAACAGGGTAAATAAACGGGTTAGCTCTAGTAAGCGGTCATGGCGCAGCAAGGAGACCAATAAGCGATCTTGATCGGTCACCACTAAATCACCGCCTGCAATCAGTGACAGGTATTCATCTTTGATTGCTGGCGTGCGATGGCTGAAAATTGCATTCAGTTGAGCGCCATTCAACGGCGTGTTTTTGAGGCGTTCAAAGGTGCTTTCACTAATTTCTTCTTCTTTCCATTTCGCCCAAAACTTACTCGGTGTACCGCATGTAGCGTAGCGTCCATCATGCCCATTGACGGACATCACCAACTGATTGTATGCAAACAGGGTTGGAATATACTCTTGCTTCTGATTTCGAATCGTTTGAGAGATGCCTTCATCAATCGTCGGTTTCCCTGTCGTTGACGAATTAGGTCGTTTTGCTTCGATCACTACCCACGGTAATCCATTCACAAAACAAATGATATCAGGCGTGTAGTAGGTTGTACCTTGAGTATTGTCTACATCCATCTCTTCGGTGAAATGAAATTGGTTGTTTTCAGGTGCGTCCCAATCAATGATTTGAATGGTTGGGTTCGCTTTTTTGCCATCAACAAACTCGGTGACGCCAATACCGTAGGTTAACGCGTTATAGAGCTTCTCATTGGCCGCTTTAAGCCCTTCATTCATGGCAGGATTGGCAAGCTCTTGCACGATTTTGTCAATCGCAGCTTGTGATAAATGGCGCTCTTTACCCATGAATGAATAGGTTTTATAGCTTAATACCTTGCGTAAGATTTGCGGCAAGATCACCGTAGTTTTGTTGCCACGCATTGCCATGCATTCACTCGGCGGAATGAATTGGTAACCAAGGTTAGTTAGAATTGCGAGTGCAGGGATCTTTGCACTCTGCTCTTCTTTGAAGTTAGGGAGTTGATGCTGCATCATTAGTTCATTTCTATGGTAGGGCGAATGTTATGTTCAAAGTCGTTCATCAGTCGTAACTTGTGTGCGAGCTTATCTTGCATGTGCTCGATACCATCGTTATCAAAATGGGCTTTGTAGCAACGACACGTATCACGAACTTCATTCCATGGTTGACGGCAGTCTTGTTCCATAAAATGTTCATCCGCTACTTTTCTTGAAGCATCGTCATTTATCTCACTTGAATAGTAATTGATACAAAATGATTTACTTTCTCGCCCATCTAAAAATAGAACAACATCTGAATCTGTTGGCCAGTTGGTGTATGCAAAACGAATCGCAGGATATCCATACCAATGAACAAGCGCTGAATGCAATGTTGTATCTAACATCGATTCAAGCTGCTGATGAAGGCTTTGTTGATATTGTTTAATTGTTTTCGTTTTTAAATCTTGGATTTTTTTAATCTGTGTAAGGTTATCAAGCACGAAATCCAATGCTTCTTTTGATACGTTAGGCGTTGACATCACACTCTCCAGATGAAGAATAAACTCACGTAATAAGATGACCCACTTATTCATAGGTTGAGACAGAAAGCAGTTTGCCAATGCCTTCTTTATCGATTCGATAAACTGCGAATAGCTAACCCCTATCCAGCGATCCTGTTGCTTAGCTGGCACCAAACCGTCAGGAGACAGCAGTACAAATATCGTTTCCTTACCCCCATAGCGATTGATGTTATCTTTTAGCAAATGGTTCTGGTAATCACTGAACGGGTTCACTTTGGTATGAAATACCTTGTTCTCTATCAGCATCACCCACTCTTCACTTTCTAGTAAGAGATCAATCCTTTTCCCTCGCTTGGTTTTGACCTCACGTTCAGGTGATGTAGACAAAGAACAATCCAGCTTGTTAAAAGGCTCTGGAAGAGTATCCATTAATGCAGTTAAAACAAGCGCATCTAATCCATGGGCACCACTGTCATCTAAAAAAAACGCAAGGATGTCTGTGGTAGGGTTTTCATAGTAGCCACGGCTTCCTATACCGAAAATAGTTAACTCTTGTTGGGGCTTTGTTGTCAAAGCCAGCATTTGCTGAAATAGCTGCTCTATCCTATCGAAATCGTGCATTTTTATACTCTAGGCTCAATTGCTTAAGATATTGATGAAGTTCTGAAACACCAAAGCCCGTGGCGGCGGAATAGTATAAAGGACATTTGATCGCAGCCCCTGTATTCTCTTTGACTCGCGCTTGAATTGTTTCCGCTTGATTGTTAAGAAATTCTACCAAGGGCATTGTTGGCGAATGTTGTGAATGATCCCAATTACGGCCTTTCATCGCTTGATCGGCTTGATTCAGAACAATCGTCAGTGATTTGGAGTATTTGGGGTGAACGATTTCCTCAATCACCTTATACACGGTGCCGAGATCTCGCTTGTTGGCTTCAACAATCAGCAGAATATGATTAATGTGGTAGGCTGAACTGTCTGAAAGAAGTGATTTGATATGTTGGATATGACGAATATCTTCATTCACGCCTTCCCCTAAACCTGGTGTATCCCATAACACATAGCCATTCGCTCCATACCCCATCAGCTTTTGTGTTTTTGGCTCTGAGCCATACCCCACTTTTGCCATCGTTTTTTGGGTAAGTGCATTGATAGTTGATGATTTACCAACACCAGTAGCACCGAGTACAAGAAAATGCGCCATTAAAACAACCCAAAGAAAAAGCCGACAATTCCGCCTATTATTTTGCCCAGACCGAAAGATTCTTTTGTACTCGTGTTATAGTCTTTACGCCCATCAGAACTCTTCCAGCTTTCTTTCTTCTGTGAAAGATTGGTGCGCAATGCTAATCGTTTCTCGTTTGGTGCTTTTTCCACAATCATGTAAAGCAACTTCGATAAATTAAACGGACACTGTTTACCAAATTGATCTTGGTAGCCCGCAGAAAAATACATTGGCTCAACCATTACTTGAGTTGACGCATAAATACGTTGCTTAACATTTTCAACCTTTTCATCCAAAAATCGGTATCCAACTTCAGTTGGCGCATTAGTGCCAAAGTCCCAACCATTTGTTCCCTTGTATGCCACATCCGCTTGATTGATTGCAACCAAGATACGCTTCGCAGGTTGTTCTCCCAGATGAGGAATGACAACGTTGTTGATCAATTCAAATGATGTCCCCATATCTCTAGAACTTCCATCCAAGATAACCAAAACAAGATCGATGACAAAAGCGTTGTTGCCATCTTTTTGTTGTAACTGATGGATAATTTTCTGGATATGCTGCTTATCCTTTTCGACACCATCCCCTAACCCCGGTGTGTCCCACAGCACTAGGTTTCCTAAGTCGTAGCGAGTGATATCCATTGTCATCGGATCGGCACCAACACCAACCTTAGCTTGTTCGATCGCAAACAATGCATTGATAGTGGAGCTTTTACCAGCCCCTGTGGCACCAACGATCAAAATATTAAGCTGCTGGTTTACCAAGTAGTGAATCACTTTCTCTCTCTGTGCTTGAGAGAGTTGTTGATGCTCTGTGAGTAGAAGGCTTTCTAATTTAGCTTTGATATCCATACTTAGCCTATGACATTGTTCTTATTGTTAATCAGGGCTTGCTAAACAAGCCCTGTATCGGTAGTCAAAAGATGCGCCAATTAAGCGGCTTCGGTTTCAGAAACTTGTTCCCTTAAAGCTTAGGGTTTGTCGCTAGGCGGCAAGCTTTTCTAGCCCCATGAACATAGTTGTCCTATGTGATTGGGGTAGAAAAGCGTAGCCCGTCTTTTTTGCAAAAGGGCGACAAGCACTAAGATGACAGGGAAACGCGACGCTTACCCGTCAACAACTGCTGCATCAACGCTTTTTTCTCTTGCTTGAAGTGTGCAAGCTTGGCTTCTAACAACTCGATTTCCTTGTCGGCAGCAGTGAGGACGGAGGCGATTTTTTGTTGCTCGATAAGTTCAGGAACTCGAAACTTAATATTTTTTAGATCTGTTAAACCAATTCGTCTTCTCGTAGAGCCTGTGCTTTTAGCTAGGGCATTGTTTCTAAATTCACGATAGTTAATGGTTTCAAGGATAAATCTGTTATTGTACTTAGATTTATCAATAGCTAAGCGAATACCATCAGAGGCCATTAAATATCTTTGATGGATATGAGGTATCAAAGTTGCACGTGCAACTGGATCACCCATCTTTGAAATTATGATGTCGTCTGGAAAAATATTACAACTAACTAATTCATCGGCCTTTTCCTGACTCGTAAATATTTGGTAAGAGTTATGAAAAGTACCATCTCCAATGTTCTGAAGTTGAATAATTCGAACGCCATTTTCTGTGTAGTCTGATGATTTAAGATCAGAGCCAAATGGTCCGCCAGTAAAGCTGTACTTTTCTTTACTAACAGTATCGATTAGACGCACCTCTTCCCACTCCCCCTCAAACGCTTTACCCGTTTCAGGATCAACCAAACGCTTTTTACCCGTCAACAACTGTTGCATTAAGGCTTTTTTCTGCTGCTTGCTGGCATCAATCAGCTTTTCTGTGGTTGCAATACCGCGATCCCATGTCGAAAGGATTTGGGCGATTTTGCGTTGTTCAGGGAGTGGTGGAAGCAAACAAATCACAGATTTAAGCTTATCTGGCGATGTGTGCTTTACTTTGGTTCCTGTAGATTGCTCTGCTATTTGTTTTCTAACATATGGTGAATTGTAAGTTAGGTATAGAAACTCAGGACAAATACCATTTTTGTCTTTTATTTGAATCAGACCAAGCCGTTGATTATGCAAATAGCGATCATGACTAGGGACAAACAACGTACTACCCAAAAGCCCAGCAGCTTGTTCGGTCATAGCAACAAGTAACTCGCCTTTTGATAGTAAATATCCTTTGGGAATGTCGCCCACATAATACTTAGTTTTGCTCTTTTGGTCGCGAAAGCCACCTGGTTCATAGAAACTACCAGGAGTTAAAAGCACATACTCACCTTCCTCTCTAAAGTATTCACTCTTAAAGGCAAAGCCATGTTTGATATCTATAAAGGGATTGAGATCAGTTTTAAGCCAACCATTAGGCACCATAACCCAACTCCTCTAGGTAGCCCGCCATTTCCGCTTCTAGATCAGCGAGTTCAGTTTGCAGCGCCAAACGCTGACTACGTACCACCATCAAATCGATTTCCGCTTCTTCTTCAAACGTATCCACGTAGCGAGGAATGTTGAGGTTGTAGTCGTTCTCACGGATCTCATCAAGGGTGGCCACATACGCGT
This sequence comes from Vibrio sp. HENC-03, assembly GCF_000305755.2. Taxonomy (NCBI): domain Bacteria; kingdom Pseudomonadati; phylum Pseudomonadota; class Gammaproteobacteria; order Vibrionales; family Vibrionaceae; genus Vibrio; species Vibrio sp. HENC-03. Next base: position 360,511 of record NZ_JH976064.1, read on the forward strand.
ACTTATCCACGTTGTCGCCGCTGCGGTAGGTCTTCACGATCTTGTTGATGTTTTCTGCCGTCAGTACGTTCTGGTTTTTACCTGACTTAAACTCACGCGAAGCATCAATAAACATCACATCATTAGTATCTTTCTTCTTCTTGAAGATCAAGATTGCCGCAGGAATGCCCGTACCAAAGAACAGTTTTTCAGGTAAGCCGATCACAGCATCTAATAGGTTTTCTTCAATCAGTTGTTGACGGATTTTACCCTCGCTTGATGCGCGGAATAGCACACCATGAGGCACAACCACACCCATACGACCAGTTTCAGGTTTTAAAGTCTCGATCATGTGCGAGATGAAAGCGTAGTCGCCTTTGGTTTTTGGTGGCACGCCACGACGGAAACGACCAAAGTGATCGTTTTCTGCGTCTTCATGACCCCATTTATCTAATGAGAAGGGCGGGTTTGCGGTTACTACGTCAAAGTGCAGTAAGCCACCATTAGCATCTTGCAGCTTAGGGTTACGAATGGTATCGCCCCATTCAATGCGGTGGTTGTCTTCGCCATGCAGGAACATGTTCATTTTTGCCAATGACCATGTAGAGCCAATTGCTTCTTGACCAAACAGGGCATACTGCTTAGAGCCGCCAAAGTTCTTTTGAACTTGCTTACCACATTTCATCAATAGCGAGCCTGAACCACACGCTGGGTCACAAATACTGTCGCCTTGTTGTGGCTCTAGGATGATAGAAAGCAGATCCGATACCTCTGGTGGGGTATAGAATTCACCTGCCGATTTTCCGCTACCTGCGGCAAAGTGTTTGATCAGGTATTCGTAAGCGTTACCAATCACATCCAGCGAACCAACACGGCTTGGACGTAGGTTTAGAGTTGGCTTACCAAAGTCTTCCAAAAGGTGACGTAGGATGTCGTTCTTTTGCTTTTCATCACCCAATTTATCGGTGTTAAAGCTGATGTCTTGGAACACGCCTTTAAGCTTGGTGCCGTTGGCTTCTTCAATCGCGTGCAGAGCTTGGTCAATACGAGTACCGTTACCTGCGGTATTACGTGCATCATACAAATCCCAGAAGGTTGAGCCTGTTGGAATTTTGAATGATTGGCTGGCAAGCATGGCTTCAACCATCTCTTTGTTGTCACCGAACTGTTTAGTAAGTTCTTCAACTTTGTCTTGGCGTACATCTGAGATGTATTTTAAGAACAGCATGGTCAAGATGAAGTCTTTGTAGATAGATGGGTCTACGGTGCCACGGAAAGTATCGCACGCCGACCAGACGGCTTTGTTGATTTCATCTTGGTTGATTGCAGAGTTTGGCATGTTTATCTAGCCTTGGTATTTTTAATATTTGTTACTTGGTATCAGTGGCATACGCTGCCAAGCACCGCAAAAAGATAACGCCTCTACATCACCTTGCATCGGCGCTCTAGAAGCGTTATCAACAATAAAGCGAACAACTCTTACGACATCAAAAAGTCGAGTGATGCGTAGAGTTCTCTATTGAAGTGATTATCCCGTAAAAACTCTGTAAAATCACGCGTTTCAGCGAAGCCAAACTTACAGACTAATTCAATGAATGTAGACTCTGGATAGTCGTAAACGATATCATCCGTTGATGGGTCATTGAACATAAGGGAAAGGAAATTTTGAGAGTTCAAGGTCTGTACCACCTCATAGCCATCACGATTGAACTCGAATACATGACGATAACTTAAATCATGTGACTCTAAAAACACGCCATCAGTAAGCGGTACCCAATAAGATTTGCCACAAACCAAAACCAAATGGCTCCATTTATAACGGCCTTTTGACGGAAACAAATATTTTGTCAAATCGAGTTTATGCAGTTTTTTTAGTATATCTGATAAGAACTGGCTGCCATCTTCAACCTTAATGTTATTTGTGCTGCTGTACATATACACAAATGGCAAATATAGAGCTTTGCCACCATCATCTGTTTGCATGTACTTGTAAGGCAACATTGCCAACCTACGCTTTTGTCCATTTTTGAAGTGCCATGTAATATCAATACAGTTTGCTATCTTCGTTTTGGCATCACTGCAAGACTCAACAGAGCGAGTCACTATAATTGATGATATAAACCGATAGAGATTATTGCGAATAGCCAACCTCTCAGGATGTAAATAGTCTGAGCGAACATCATCACTGTAGATTTCAGGTAAGCTTGCCAACTCATCAGCGTTAATCACTACACTATTTTGGTTTATGGCATCTAACCTTGCTTCAAGATCCAAGATTTTAGCTTCATTGTCAGCAATAAGATCTAGAAAGGTTTTTGTTGGGGTAGCTTTATAATAATCACGTAAATTATCTCGGCTTTCTTGCTGCTTCTCCAACTCAGCCTCTAGTTTTAATTTTTCAGTATCAATAACGCTATTATTAGCATTCCCTGATTCAACAAGATAAGCATCTTTACAAACCTCTAGCGTCAATAGGTCAAGCATATTGGCATTGTATAGTTCACGTTCATGCTCGCCCTTCGATGCCAAATTACACACATAACTAACATTGTCGCCACCTTTATCCATAAAGACCATCGCACCACCGCAAATACCGCAACGAACAAGGCTTTTTAATAAAGGGATTTTGCCGCTTCCAGTGTCTCTACCTTTCTTTCTTTTCTTTAAAGCTTGCAACTTTCGGAATGTATCTTCATCAATCAATGCTGGATAATAGTTTTCCATAACATGTTCCACCCCCTCTATCTTAAAAGCCTTCTCACCTATCAGTGTTCGTCTATCCCATAGTTGGTAAATGGACGTGTAATCCCAAGTGTTTGATTGTTTGACGCGCCCCTTTTTCCTTGTAGGCTTGTATTCGAAGTTTGCATCAAGATATTGCTTGATTTTTAAGTCACCATAACCAGCAATCTTCATTTCAACCGCTTTTTTGACACCTTCAGCATTGATATTAAACGTGTTGGTACTTTGATCGATCCAAAGTGGCGTGCGCCCAAGGTTACGTTGTGACTCGCTGGTTTCCTTCCAACGTTTCAAGGCAACTTTTGAAGCACCAATCGTTCGCTTTGATTTGGTTTCTGATTCCTCGTTTGCAAGCTGCATGGTCAACAGTGACATTATGAGATCTACTGTCAAATGTTTGCTCTTCGCATCAAACATTTTACTATCAATATGGGTATACACACGCACACCTCGGTTGATGATCCTAAGCAGTTGCTCCATCGCGATATTAACGGTTTCTCTCGAAAGGCGGTCGAGAGAGAAAACGACTAGAATACTACCCGCAGGAATTTCACCGCTATCGATTCGAGACAACACAACGCCAAGCGCTCCCTCTTTATGCTTCCCATGATATGCGCTTAGACCCTGATCGACGAAGTTCTCATCGTGAATAGGAAGGTTATGTTCTAAAGATAGGCTTTCAAGGACGTTTTTTTGCTGCTGCGTTTCTAAACCAGCGCCATGTATCTGCTTGGTGGTGCTAACGCGAGCATAGTTATAGATTTTTGGGGTAGTTAACATTTTTCAGTGGCTTCACAACAGAATCTAAGCCCTCAATCTTGAGAGCCAAACAGAGCTGCATTAAATCACCCAATTCGCCCGAAGGAAATTGTTTTTTATTGGCAAACCAGAGTAGGTATTCTTCTGGAAGATCAATCAGTACTCGCCCTGCGTATTTGCCAAACGGCATTTGCATTCGAGCGAGTTTGATTAAATTTTCTTTTTCTAACATGGCGTTTTGTCTAACGACCTAGATTTGGGTAACTTGGTTGTCGAAAGTAACAAATAATCGATTAACCCACCAGTCGATTGCGTCTTTCGCTCCACTTAACCCGTCAACAATGTTATCCAAATCTTTATCGCCAACATGTCGGTCTATCACCGCAAAGATAGGCTCCGCCGTTTTAGAGTCGCTTACCAGTAATTCAATGGTCGCCTCTCCCACATTGGTGTGCTCGCCCGTTGTTAGCTTGGATATTGTAGAAACACCAATACCAAAAGGCAGCACAGAGCTTGTTACCGCTAAGATCGGATTAGGCGTTTCCACATTACTGATCGCGATACTCAAACGCAGTGTTGAGTCACTTGGCTCATCCACAATGCGTTTATTGGTCGAGATCTTCTCTTTGAGCCTCATCACCATGTAGTCAGACAGTTCATTAATGCTCTCATCATCCAACTCAGCATCTTTCACCACCACAAAAACACGATCCACCAGTACGCTATCGTATTTATCTAGAACGGCTTTTAATGTTTGCGCATCTTTAATGTCATCTCTTGCCCACACTAAATCGACTCTGCCTTCAGGACCCGGTCGAAAGTCCTCATACGAAGTAAATTTAGTCTCATCGACTTGTGGACCTCTGGCACAACCAGCCAAAAGAATGATAAAAACAGACAAGGTGATGCACTTAAAATACGGTTTAAACATGACGCCTCCTAAAATTGAATATACAGTTTATCATTCCATATAAATTTAACCAGTATTTATTCACTCAATGGATATTTTGTTGAATCAAGTATTGAGCTTCCCGCTGCACAATTTCATGTTAAAGTACGCCGCTTACTGGAAAGCATAACGAGAAAAATAATGAAGTCACCTTGCCGCGCAGCCTGTAAAAACAACGGCGGAATCTGTTCTGGCTGTCACCGAACCATGGAAGAAATCGTGCAGTGGAAAGATAAGTCTGATGCTCAACGAGACGCGATCATCGAACAATTGGTTGGAAATGATTCAACCCACTCTTGTCCTGAGTGTGGCACGAACGCGCACTGCGATATTGCTGCGGGGAAAGAGACGTGCTGGTGCTTTGATATTGAGCCCAGAGATCTACCCAAGCCAGAAGCGGGACAACTTTGTTTGTGTCGTAAATGTTTGGAGAAAAAGCCAGTCGCCTAACCTATCGAACATAGGACATAACGGACTGGCTATCATTGAAATGAAGGTGAGGTCTGCGAACTATTTCTGCGCTAACGCTTGGGATTCAAACTTCACACCATCCCAACCTGTCACCATAAAGTTACGAATGTTTTGATGGTCGTTGTTCTCTGGATGTGCCAATACGTCTTCACGGTAGAAGCGACCAAAACACGCTAGCGTCGCCTCTTTGCTTAGGTTATTCAATTGACCAAACGCGAAGATCTTGCACGAGCCGTTATTCTCACCGGCATTGTTATGCGTTTCACCATTCACAAAAGCCGCTGGCGTAAACGCGTAGTTTGCCTCTATCGCTGCCATTGTCGTTTCAAATTCGACTGTCTCAGGTGATGCCGCTAGCGCATCCAAAAATTCTTTAAGTTCCATTATTTCTAGTTCCTAGTGTCTTTTCATCTTAGGTGTTCGACATACGTTCAGATTAAAACTGACACATTTGTTTCATCAAAAGCCAATATAAGAGTCATAAATCATAAATATATTCAGAGCCTTATTTAATAACACATCAATCAATGCACTATTCCTCACTGTTGTAGTGAATGAATAGATATCTAATTTAGGTGCATTGAGCAACATTGTATCTGCTTAATAAGGAAATATCATGACCACCCCATTTAAGGCAATAGGCGTATTGGCATTATCTTCACTTGCCATCGCATGTTCATCTCAACCTGACGATTCTCTCTCTTCGTTTGCAGCCCAATGTAAAGCACCAGTAGCACCTGTTGCTGGAGAGACATCCATCCAAGGTTTGACCTTTATGGGAACGTCTATCGCTGACGCACCATTCGATACGTCGGCAGCAGAAATCGTTCAATATGATGCATGTACTGACAAGCTTTACGTGGTCAACGCTCAAGCAAAGCGTGTCGATGTGCTTTCTATGGATGACAACGGCGCACCAACGCAAACCGCATTCATCGATCTCAACAGCGCGGGCAAAGCGGCAGGCGTTGAAATTGGCGCAGCAAACAGCGTTGCAGTCTTTAATGGTTTAGTCGCTGTAGCAATTGAAAACAGCAATAAGCAGGCGAATGGCATTGTTGGCTTGTACCGCTCGGATGATTTGTCGCTTATCACCACCTTCCCTACTGGCGCATTGCCAGACATGGTTGGCTTCTCAAAAGATGGCAGATACATTGCGACAGCAAACGAAGGTGAGCCAAATGGTGACTACAGTGTCGATCCTGAGGGCAGCATCACATTGATCGACTTGAGCCAAGGCGTAAACCAAGCAGACGTCACGCAAATTGGTTTCAATGAGTTTGATGGTGTACGTAAGTCTGAATTACCTGCTGATGTTCGAATCTCAGGCCCAAATGCAACGGCGGCGCAAGATCTAGAACCGGAATACCTCACCTTTGCTGACAACGGAAAAATCTACGTTGCACTGCAAGAGAACAATGCAATGGCAATCGTAAACCCAGAAATCAAATCGGTAGAGAAGATTGTGAGTCTGGGTGAGAAATCTTGGTCTGATTCAAAACTGGATGCTTCGAACAAAGACAAAATCATTGGCAACTTTAAGAGCTACCCACAGCTGGTTGGTCTGTATATGCCAGATACCCTCGACAGCTACTCGGTAGATGGTAAAACTTACCTCCTCTCTGCCAACGAAGGTGACGGTCGTGAGTATGGCTTCAAAACAACACAAGCTCTATGTGACCAAGCAGGCTTCAAGTGGGATGAAGACGATTACCTCGGTACAGATGAATATACTTCTGAGCAAGGCACCTGTTTAAGCCATGTCGACGAAGTGCGCGGTAAGAAGCTGAAAGTCGCGGCAGACCACCCATTAGCAGAGGCACTAAAAGACAACAAACAACTCGCGCGTCTAAAAGTGATTAAGCCTGAACAAACGCTTTCTGCACAAGACAATGTTCAAGCCTTTGGTGCCCGTTCATTCTCTATTTGGGATGAAAACGGTGAGTTGGTTTTCGATAGTGGTGACAATTTCGCGACCATCGCACTAATGAATGAAGGTAAAAACTTCAACAGCACCAACGATAGCAATGACAGTGGCGATGACCGCAGCGATGACAAAGGCATTGAGCCAGAGGCAATTGAAGTAGCACAAATCAATGGTCGTCATTACGCGTTCATCGGCTTGGAGCGTCAAGGCGGCATCATGATTTATGACATCACAGACCCGAAACAAGCGCAGTTCCTACATTACGTAAACCGTCGTGATTACAGCCAACCAGTTTGTACAGAAGTGGAAGATGGCGAATGCGCGAACGACACTTACAATCCAAAAGCAGGTGATTTGGCGCCGGAGTCAATCAACTACTTTGCTCGTAACGGACAACACTTTATCGCAGTAGGCAATGAAGTGTCAGGCACAACATCTGTGTTTCGAATTGAGCTTTAATACCCACTTTTCAAGACGACAAAACTAAAAGTAAAGCGCCCGAACTTTAGTCCGGCGCTTTTTGTTTATAACGAGTGAACATAATCACTCAGCTCTATTCTTCAATCACCAATGCATCGCACTTCGAAGCACAGATAAAGTCGTTCTTATGCAGGCCTTTAATAGAATGGCTCCACCAAGTGATGGTCACTTTGCCCCACTCTAACAAGATGGATGGGTGATGGAATTCATCTTCTGCAAGTTCAGCAATCTTGTTGCTAAACGCCCACGCTTGCTTGAAGTTCTTAAACTTATAGACCTTCTCAAGTTGAGGAATCTCATCTCTCTCAATGATCTGCCAATCAGACAATTGCAGCAGCAAAGACTGTTGTTCCTCTTTACTAAGTGCAATGGCATCGATACTACAAGCTTCGCATTTTTGTTCATTCAACATGAGCAGGTTCCTTTGGTTCAAAAAGTGGTGGAAGCAATCCGGCTTCAATCGCTAGATCGGCTTGTTTCAATAGATTCAGTTGGCTAATTTGGAAAAGCTGGGACAAATCTTCAATCACGTAGTATTTCGGCTGCATGATATCGATGCGATAAGGGGTCCTTAGTACAGTTTGTAGGTCGAATTCGTCTCTAATCGCGATGTCGCTTTCCAATGAATAGATGGTTTCTCCCGGAGATGAAAGGATGCCGCCACCGTAAATTTTGGTTTTATTACCCTCTTGAACCAAGCCAAACTCGACTGTAAACCAATATAGACGCGCAAGGTACCCTCGCTGCTTTGGTGTCGCGGCTTGTCCAAGCTGTCCGTAATGCTCGGTAAAGGCGGCAAAATCAGGGTTGGTGAGCATGGCACAATGACCGAAAATCTCATGGAAGAAATCTGGCTCTTGTAGGTAATCAAACTCTTCTCGCGTTCTCAAAAATGTCGCGACTGGGAAGCGTTTATTGCCAAGCAAATTGAAGAAACGATCAAAGTCGATCAATGCAGGTACTGGCTCCACTTGCCAGCCCGTTGTTTCCATCAAGACACGATTGATTTCGGGCAGTTGTGGCACGCGGTCATGAGGTAAATCGAGTAACTTGAGTCCATGCAGATACGCGTTGCATGCACGGTCTTGAATCACGCTCATTTGTCTTGTTACCAAGTCGCGCCAAATGGCATCCTCTTCATGGCTCCATTCTACCCTTCCATCCTGATCGACGGGTTTTGAATGATACTGAGTCATTGCACATCTCCGTTAACAAATCCTTTACATCAAGCCTATCTACACTCTTTTGTCCTTCCAATCCCCTGACCATTTTCCACTCAAAATTCAGGTGTAACATTTTCTTTACATAAACACCTAACACATTGATATACATAAGGAGCCAGTTTCTCCAACGAGTTTGACTTTATTTCTGGTTCACCTCAGACTGAAAACGTTAAAACTTTGTTATAGAGGGAGCTATGCGCGAGAGCAACAAAGTCTGGCAGCCGACGGAAGATCGAATCGAGCAAGCCAATATCACGCAGTTTATCGAGCACATTAATCGGCAGGGTTTCGAGCTCAAAAACTACTCTGATTTGCATCAATGGTCTTTGGAGCATAACGAGCATTTCTGGAAAGAGGTTTGGCAGTTCTGCGACCTAATTGGCACGCAAGGCGATACCGTAAAAGCACAAGGTGAAAGCCGTTGGCAATCACCAATGCAAAATCGAGATGCCGTGTGGTTCCCTCAAGCCCAAGTTAACTATGCAGAGAATCTACTCAGCTTGGCAGAGAAACAAGCCGATGAGCTTGCAATTTGGTTCGAAAATGAACGCGGAGATAAACAGACCTACACATGGAAAGAGCTGTGTAATGAGGTCTCGAGCGTTCAGCAATGGTTAGTCGAATGTGGCATCAAGCACGGCGATGTGGTTGCAGGTTATTTACCACATATGCCACAAACCGTTATTGCAATGCTAGCCACCACCAGCTTAGGCGCGATTTGGACGTCCACCTCCCCTGATTTTGGCGTAGAAAGCGTTATTGAGCGCTTCGGGCAAGTGAAGCCAAAGGTTCTCTTTACCTGCGATGGTTATACCTTTAATGGAAAAACCTTCGATATGTCGGAGAAGAATCACCACATCGCGGATCATCTCGATGGACTGAAACAAGTGTGCCAGATCGGATACCTCAAACCGCATGTGTTCGAATGCGATGTTTGTACTCACGATTGGCAAAACATCATTAATCAGTATTCCCCAGCTCCGTTGCATTACACTCGCGTGGAATTCAATAGTCCGCTGTTTGTGCTTTATTCCTCTGGCACGACGGGCAAGCCTAAGTGCATCGTGCATTCTGTTGGCGGTACGATTCTTAATCATCTTAAAGAACATCAACTTCATTCAGATATTCAGCCTAAAGACCGCGTCTTTTACTACACAACTTGTGGTTGGATGATGTGGAACTGGCACGTATCTGCTCTAGCGAGTGGCGCGTGCTTGGTGATTTTCGACGGGAGCCCGGTTTATCCAGCACCTAATGTGTTGTGGGATTTAGCTCAGCGCGCCGAGGTGAGTCTCTTTGGTACTGCCGCCAAGTACCTAGAGGCGATAGAAAAAGCCGGACTGTCACCAATCCAAGATTACTCTCTCCCTGCTTTAAGAACTTTGTGCTCTACGGGCTCAGTGCTTTATCCAGAGCAGTTTGATTACGTGTATCAACACATCAAGCAAGATCTGCACTTGGCTTCTATTTCAGGCGGAACAGACATCTGTGGCTGCTTTGTATTAGGCAATCCTATCTCGCCTGTTTATCGTGGTGAGTGCCAGTACGCCGGCTTGGGTATTGATGTTCAAGTGTTTGACTCGCAAGGTCAAAGCGTGAGTGAACAACGCGGTGAGCTCGTCTGTGTCAATTCCATGCCTAACTTCCCTGTCGGCTTTTGGAACGATACAGGGGAGCGCTACCACAACGCTTACTGGGACAAGTTCGATGATATCTGGCATCACGGTGACGATGTCGAACGCAGCGCCAAAGGTGGATTTGTTTTCTACGGTCGTAGCGATGCATTGTTGAATCCTGGCGGTGTGCGCATCGGCACAGCAGAGATTTATCAGCAGGTAAATGCCATTGAAGGTATCGTCGATTCTATCGCTGTAGGTAAAGAAGTCGATCGCAATGAGCAAATCTGGCTGTTTGTGCAGACCGCTTCGGGTGTCACGTTAGATCACGGATTAGTATCAGAGATTAAGTCGCGCCTCAAAACGTCCTGTTCGCCAAGGCACGTGCCAAGCCAAATTTTCGCCATCAGCGACATTCCTAAAACACGCTCAGGAAAGTTGGTAGAACTTGCAGTCAAACAAGTCATAAATGGTAAGGAAGTTGAGAACTTAGGTGCGATTGCGAACCCGGAAGTTTTGGAGGAAATAAAGAGACACTCATTCCAAAGTTAGCGTTATGCCGAATATTTAGCCATACACTCAACAAGAAGTGTGAAACGAAACCAATTTACAGAGTGTATGCATTGCAAGGCTTTGCAACCATATGATTACATTCGCTCGTCTATTCAACAAACTATATAAAATGGATGTAATTATATGATCAGGCGAGATATTTATTGCATGATGTCAGGCTTGGCGCTTGTAGCGCTAACTGGGTGTGGAGGAGGCGGTGACAACGGTGGCTCAAAAGCTTCAAGCTCCATCTCCATGGCTGAAACCAGCTTCAAGACGGAGTCAAGCGCGTACTACTCAGCTTATGTCGAAGTCCCTTTCCGCGTCAACTACGTGGAAGGTGATGACCTGTACTACGGCGTACTAACCGATACCGGCAACTTACTTTCTGATGTGTTTTTCTACTTCAATGAAGACGGAAGTGGTTATGCATCGGTCACATTCAAAAGAGGTTATGAGATCGGAAACGGCGAAAAATCGACAACAGCGCAGTTTGCTGTATGTCATGACATAAACTGTGACAAACATTATTCTGGCTCTCCAATAGAAGTGACTTTGACGAACGAGGTTACCCTTGATCAGAAAATTGAGCTTGTCGTTCCGAAGATTGATGTTTCGGCTGATTACAGCGAAAGTTTTGTCTCCAAAGATGTTTCAGATGCCATCGCTCTTTCTGGCTCCAATCTCTACAATCTGAATATAAATGCCGACGAAAACAGCTCGGTAATTTCATACGTTTCACCGAGTGTCTCGAATACAAACGTAAACCTTTACATGCAAATGGAAGATCCTATCTTCCTTGGTACGGGAACATTTGATACGGAAATAACCGTAAATGCGTGTTTTGATAATAGCTGTTACTACCCTATTGAAGGTAGTCCTTTAACCATCCCTGTTAGTTACACGATCACAGATTATTCGACACCGGGTCCTGACGAAGGTTTGCCTGATACGCCTGCGGCAGGAACCGAGGTAACCTTTGATGGCGCATCTCGCCATAACGTGGTCGACTCTACATACTCTGACGCTTTAAATGTCATCGCCGTTGTTTCAAATTCGCCCAAAAATGCGATTTATTTTTATGATCTCAACGACTCTAAGTCATATGAATTTGAACTTGGTAAGTACCCATCTTCAGTAGACGTAGATAACATAAATGGGACAAATCGTTTTGTCGTTGGACATGATGCGATGATCACAACATTTGATTACAACGCAACTTCGCCGCTGAGTACTGTCGCGTCAAATGTATTCACATCACAAAACATTTATGACCTCTCTACTAATGGTAACTTCGTATGGACATTGCCCGCAGACGACCAATGGGCGGGGTTGCAGATCATTGATCTAGGAACTGGGGCTGTAACGTCAACCGGTGGCTGGAATTACTATGCTCAATCAGTGCTTAAAATGGACCCATCAGGAAGTGCTTTATATAGTTTATCCACAACAGTAAGCCCTGGAGATATTTCGAGAACCGACATTACGGACGCAGCAAGCCCGAGTGATCCAATTGATTCACCATACCATGGTGACTATGAGTTCTGCCGTAACTTCTGGTTTAATCATGCAGGCACATACATTTACACAGAATGTGGAGTTAGGCTAAATGCGTCAGGAGATGCAGCATTTGACATGACTTATGCAGGTAAGATCACGCTACCAGATAATGACTATACTTGGCCTTATATTGAGACAATTCAGTCTCTCGATGAATCTCATAACGGCAAAGAGGTCGCAATCGCACTGGCGGGAGCACAGAATAGAGTCGCTATTTTGAACTCTTTGTACCTAACTGAAATGGAGACGTTCAGCCTTCCAAATACAACCGTTAATGGTTCTAGCTATACAACGGTTCCTAAGTTTGTCTTTTATGATAAAGATGGCAAGCTAAATATTGTTGGTGATGCAACTGTTAATGGCATTTCCCATACCGTCGTCATCCAAAAATAACGACAGTTTGGAAACAAAAAAGCGAGCTAAATAGCTCGCTTTTCTTATGTTCTTTGTCGGGGATTAACGGCGACCTACGCCCATTAATACTGACATTGTGTGACCGTCTGATGTGATTTCGAAGACCTTCTTCGTTTCAACTTCAGTAAAGCCGGCTTTGATAAGTGCGTTTTCTGATTTCGCTAGCGTGAAGCCTTCTTTTGCTGAATCTGCGATCCAGTCAAAATGCACGAAGTGACCACCAGCGTTGAGTAACGAGTGAGCAATCTCTAGAGACGTTTCGTAGTCTTCGATAAAAGCCAGCACTGAAGAAGCAACGACAAGGTCAAACTGACCACGGAATGCTGGATGCTGAGCGACTAGACCACGCGTCAATGCGTCAACAACTGGTTCTACATTCTCTAGCTCTTTCTTATCAAGCTCTTCAATCATGGCTTCAGATGCATCCAGCGCCACAATCTCTTTTGCGGATGGCGACAATAGTTGGCTTAACTGCCCTGTCCCACACCCAAAATCCAATACTTTAATGCCATCAAGCTGAGTAAGCTGTTGTAACTGTGCAAACACCGACTGAGCAAATTGATCTGTTGCTGGGTTAGATTCCCAATTCTTTGCTAAGCCGTCCCAATCTTGTGCCATCGTGGCCTCCATGTTCACTTCTTGTAACCCCCATAGATTACCGCAAAAACGCCAAAACACCATAGACTTATCTGGCGAATCCGTGTTTTTTTCGATAATCTTTCTAAGCGTCAGTACGTTCATTCGTCTACGCTATCGATTCTCATCATTTCAGTTTAGGTCTTTTTTAATCATGAACTTATCGCAAGTTGAAGCCTTTTGTACCATTGCCGAGTATGGCTCCGTCTCGGAGGCTGCGCGTCAACTCGATTGCAATCGTACTAAGCTGAGTATGGCAATTAAAGCACTTGAGAAAGACCTAGACGTCGAGTTATTCACTCGTACTGGCAATCAGTTAACACTCTCGGAAGCAGGGAAAGCGATCTTTAAAGACTGTGAAAACCTGCTTGTAACCGCACAACGAATCAAAAAGACCTGCGCTCAAGTTTCTGACGGCTTCAATGCCGAGGTCTGGGTGGCACGTGATGACTCGCTGCCAGACGAATTATGGCAAGAGCTATCTCATACTCTAAACAATCGCTTCCCGTCGACAACCTTCAACTTAATATTGGCGTCAAGTGGTGACCTTTCAAATTTAGTCAGTACACAACAAGTCGACTTTGCATTTGGCGTGGACTACGAACGTGTCGACGATCCGCATATTGTCTACAATCCTCTAGGCAAAATTCGCATGATGTCAGTATGCAGCTTCGAACATCGCTTAAGTAAGATGCGCCGTGTCACAGACGAAGATTTGCGTAACCAGATGCAAGCGTTGATGGTGTATTTGAACGAAAAAGACAATCCAGAGCTGCAACCCTTTTCTACTCGATACATTGGCTTCTCCAGTTTTGACTACATGCTGAACACCATTTTGGAAGAAGATGCGTGGGGCGTATTACCAGAGCCACTGATCCGACATTACTTGAGACATCAGAAACTTGCAGTGATCAAACACACTTATGGTTTGACGCAAGAAGACTACTGTATGTTCGTTCCAAATGGACAAACAGAACACCCAGCAATGAGTTGGTTGGCCGATAAGTTAAGCGAGTATTTATTCGACTTCTAAACATATTGCAGTGAGCGTCAATTAAATTGACAGCGAGATTTCAACGTAAGCCATTGATATATAATAAAATACATAAAAACCCTCATTTCATCGTTTAAATGTCACACAGTTTTCATTTGCTTATATTTACCCCAAGGAGAAGAATGTAAGGGTGTAATAATTTAAGGCATCTTTTATGTGTGACAGGACAAGCAAAAACGAAAACCGTATCTTAACCTTCTCAGCCCTTTTAGCATCTGGGTTTGCAGTCGGAGGGATGGTACTTGGCTTGCTTGTTGGGTCGATCGTCATCGTATTTGACGGTGTTTATTCTCTAGTCAGTCTGCTGTTAACTTTATTGTCACTGGCAGCTTCTTACTACATCAGCAAGCCATCAAAATCTATTTTTCCTTTCGGCAAAGCTGTACTTGAACCTATCGTTATCGCTATCAAAGCAGCCGTTATTTTAGTTGTTGTTGCTTTCTCATTATTCTCTGCGGTAACTGCGTTGATGACAGGTGGTCGTGAGGTAGACGCTTCCATCGCAACCATCTTCGGTGTCGTTAACGTCGTTGGTTGTGGTTACGCTTGGTGGTTTATGGCGAAGAAAAGCCGTCGTTTTTCATCAGGTTTAATCGAGGCCGAGAAGAAACAATGGCAAATGGATACGCTACTTAGTGTTGCAGTAACCCTTGGTTTTATCGCTGCATGGTTGGTATCACTAACACCATACGCACACTACGCGGTCTATGCAGACCCTATGATGATGGTCTTGATGGGCTTCTACTTCCTTAAAGTACCATTTGATATGCTAGTTGGTGCCCTACGCGAACTGCTAATGATGACACCTAGCAAAGAACTATGTCAGAGCGTTGGTAAAGACGTTCTTGAGATTGAAAAGGTAACTGAGCACCAATTGAAACTGGCTGGCGTAACTAAAGTAGGTCAAGAACTGCGAGTAAATGTGGACGTGCATGTGGATGACGACACACTAGAGCTTGATACGCTAGAGCACACTCGTAAGCAGCTTACTAAGCGACTATCGAAGCACAGATTCAAGCTTCAATTACAATTGAACGTCGCGTATTAGAGCGCCACCTGAAATCATTAGAACTCAAAAGAAAAGCTCCCAATCTCGGGAGCTTTTTTATTTCTTCGATTGATGCACTTACAACCCCCTCCAACTCCCACTTTTATTGACTTGAGTTGCTTCGCATTTGAATACGGCGATTAAGGGGGAGAGCTATTCTTTGCTAACTTCAGCTACCCGCTTTTCGACTGACCCGGCGAATGCTCATAGTGGGCAATGGATTTATTCTCGGATGCAGGAACAGTCCCTCCCCTTTGGCTCGGGGTGTTGAGAGCTTGGATGCCAAATACAAGGGGAGGTTAGGAGGGGTTGGTACATTGAACTGTGGCTTGTGAACTTGTAACCCCTTCCAACTCCCCCTTTTATTGACTTGAGTTGCTTCGCATTTGAATACGGTGTTCAAGGGGGAGAGCTATTCTTTGCTAACTTCAGCTAGCTGCTCTTCTACTGCTCCGGAGAATGCTCATAGTGGGCAATGGATTTATTCTCGGATGCAGAGCCAGTCCCTCCCCTTTAAATCAGGGGTATTGAGAGCTTGGATGCCAAATACAAGGGGAGGTTAGGAGGGCTAGTACACTGAACTGTGACTTGTGAACTTGTAACCCCCTCCAACTCCCCCTTTTATTGACTTAAGTTGCTTCGCATTTGAATACGGCGATTAAGGGGGAGAGCTATTCTTTGCTAACTTCAGCTACCCGCTTTTCGACTGACCCTGCGAATGCTCATAGTGAGCAATTGATTTATTCTCGGATGCAGGACCAGTCCCTCCCCTTTGGCTCGGGGTGTTGAGAGCTTGGATGCCAAATACAAGGGGAGGTTAGGAGGGATTGGTACATTGAGCTGTGGCTTGTGAACTTGTAACCCCCTCCAAATCCCCCTTTTATCGACTTGAGTTGCTTCGCATTTGAATACGGCGATTAAGGGGGAGAGTTATTCTTTGCTAACTTAAGATCGCTGCTCCTCTACTGCTCCCGCGAATGCTCATAGTGCGCAATAAACTAATCGCGCATGCAGGACCAGTCCCTCCCCTTTGGCTCAGAGTGTTGAAAGCTTGGATGCCAAATACAATGGGAGGTTAGGAGGGGTTAGTACATTGAACTGTGGCTTGTAAACTTGCCCTCTCCTACAGAAAACTTATCCAGCGGCTTCGCGCTTCTCTTTAGTGACCAGCCAACACATCAGCGAACCAACCGTTACCATTACGACGCCTTGCCAAAAGCTGTGGCTTAAAGTGACGCCTAGAATAATAGAAGAAAACAGAGCAGAGAAAATCGGAGTAAAGTAAGACAAGGTTGCGAGAAACACCATATTGCCGCCAACAATCGCGATATTCCACAATCCGTAACCACCCGCCATTAAAGCTGCAGAAGCCACTAAGTACCCCATCGCTTCCCAACTGAATGTCATTGGCGGCTCATCAGTAAAGGCGTATTTGATCCACAAAGAGATGGCTGTCGCGATAAAGAACAAAGTAATCGCGTTATGCTTCGATTGTTGTCTTTGAGTCAGATTACAATACACAGCCCAGATGACTGCGCCTGCAAATGCCATGAAGTAAACAATCGGATTGCTGCTGATGTTCGCCAATAACTGCGTCGGTGATAAGCCGCTATCACCACTGACCGTCCAAGCGACACCAATGAATGCCAACATAACTGCCGGGTACAGTAACCAGTTCGGCTTTTTGTTACTGCCCAATACCGCAAACAACACGGTTAGTGCCGGCCATAGATAATTGACGATCGAAACTTCAATCGCCTGAGAACGAGAATTGGAGTAGCCCAATGCCAACGCGAGGAAGATCTCGTAGCAGACAAACATCGCCCCACCGAGAACTAAATACTTGGGTGAGAAATACGACAGTTTTGGGATACCAACCACAATCAACAGAAAAATGGAGCTCAGAGAATACAGCATGGCTGATCCGCCCACGGGCCCTAAACTTTCTGTCACCAACCTCGCGATGCCTAGCAAACAGCTCCAAGAGAGAATGGCGATACAACCATAAAGGGTGAAACGAAACTGATAGGATTGCATGTTATCTATGTGACCTACTGCTCATGAATGCCAAAGGAAACTGCAGCTTAACTCAAAAATGATCCGCTTCAACGTACTCTTTTTCCAAAATCGGTATAAAAACCACTCTATTAAGCGGTTGGAGTCGATATGAAACATTTTCTGCCTTCGAGTGTCATGCTGACACCGTTTGTTGTGCGCTACTATGAGGAAGACGACGAAAGTGAAAACGTTGAAACACATTCGGAAACGCATGGTCTAGATAGTGAAGAACAATCTAAGGAACGTTCAGAGTAAAGGAATCCAATCATGAAAAAAGTCGCAGTCATTTTAAGTGGTTCAGGCGTTTACGACGGTTCTGAGATCCACGAAGCCGTATTGGCGCTCTACGCCATCGAGAAAGCAGGTGCAACTTGGCATTGCTTTGCACCTAACATTGACCAACTCCACGTCATCAATCACCTAACTGGTGACGAAATGGATGAAACACGTAACGTATTGATCGAATCAGCTCGTATTGCACGCGGAAATATTGACGATGTCGCCAAACTTAACGTTGATGAATACGATGCCCTACTGCTTCCAGGTGGATTTGGTGCCGCGAAAAACTTAACCGACTTCGCCGTCTCAGGCGCAGAGTGTTCGATTAATACTCACGTCGCCCAAGCGTGTCGTGCGTTCGCTCAAGCGGGCAAACCTGCAGGGTATCTATGCATCGCACCAACCATTATCCCTATGATTTACGATCAAGGTGTAAAAGGCACCATTGGTAACGATGAAGCCACTGCAGCAGCATTCGGTCATATGGGGGGCGAGCATGTCAATTGTCAGGTGGATGAAATCCATTTCGATGAAAAACACAACGTGCTTTCAACACCAGCTTATATGTTAGCGGAGAATATCTCCCAAGCCGCGTCAGGCATTGAAAAACTAGTAGATAAGTTAGTTAAAATCGCCTAAATCGAAAACGTTTGCTTAAAACACACCATACGAATCCCCATTGATAGACTACATATTAATGGGGATTTTTTATACTTTAGTCGAATTGAGAGATAAACCGTACGAATCTTGTTATTTTTGCCAATCGTTTGCGTGATAAATGAGATATTTCAGCTACGTTAAGTAGGTGTTGCACCATCTCACTGTGCAACAAGACTGTCATCACACTTTCAGCCCTCAAGATACCCCTAAGGGGTTAAACTTGTCCTAGATCAATCTAAATCAAGAACGGGGTATGCAAGAGTAAATGACAGATTAAGAAAGATTATTAAAAATAACGACGGAGCAATCCAATATGACAAGTGCATTTTTTATCCCTACCGTAAACCTAATGGGCGCTGGTTGTCTGAAAGACGCAGCAGACAGCATCCAATCTCAAGGCTTTAAAAAAGGTTTGATTGTTACGGATAAGATTCTTAACCAAATCGGTGTAGTAAAGCAGGTTCAAGATCTACTAACAGAACGCGACGTAGCAACTGTTGTGTTCGATGGCACTCAACCAAACCCTACTATCAGCAACGTTAACGACGGTTTAGCACTTCTTACTGATAACGAATGTGATTTCGTTATCTCTCTTGGCGGTGGTTCACCACACGACTGTGCGAAAGGTATCGCGCTTGTTGCTTCTAACGGCGGCAAAATCGCAGATTACGAAGGCGTAGACCAATCTGCAAAACCAATGATGCCACTTATCGCAATCAACACGACTGCGGGTACTGCATCTGAAATGACGCGTTTCTGCATCATCACTGACGAAGAGCGTCACATCAAGATGGCTATCGTTGATAAGCACACAACACCGCTTATCTCTGTAAACGATCCAGAGCTAATGCTAGCTAAACCTGCTTCGCTAACTGCGGCAACAGGTATGGATGCGCTAACTCACGCGATTGAAGCTTACGTATCTATCGCTGCAACACCAATCACTGATGCGGTAGCAATCAAAGCGATTGAACTTATCCAAGCGTACCTACGCACAGCAGTGAAAAATGGTGAAGATCTAGAAGCTCGTGAACAAATGGCATATGCACAGTTCATGGCGGGTATGGCGTTCAACAACGCTTCTCTAGGTTACGTACACGCAATGGCACACCAACTTGGTGGTTTCTACGACCTTCCACACGGTGTTTGTAACGCGATTCTTCTACCTCACGTACAGCGCTACAACGCGCAAGTATGTCCTGAGCGTCTACGTGATGTAGCGAAAGCAATGGGCGTAAACGTAGAAGGCATGTCTGCTGAAGCAGGTGCAGCGGCAGCAATCGACGCTATCGTTACTCTAGCGAAAGATGTGGGTATCCCAGCAGGTATTAAAGAGCTTGGTGCGAAACTAGAAGACATCCCAACACTAGCAGACAACGCACTGAAAGACGCTTGTGGTTTCACTAACCCTAAACAAGCAACTCACGAAGAAATCTCTAAGATCTTCGAAGAAGCGATGTAATCTCGCTACATAAACAATTCTCTAGCCTTAATTCAATCCCCGATCTCGTATCGGGGATTTTTTACATTCTTATACAATCCATGCTCTGCAAAACGTTCTCTTTTAGTGTTAGCTTTTAAGCATTAATACGATTCATATTGGAAGGAACCATGAGAACGATTGCTGCTGCCCTACTCGCTTGTTTATCCTTTTCTGCCAACGCTGCCGAATACCGCGCTAACGAAGTGGCGAATGGATTTCAGATCCCTTGGGGGATCGAGTTCTTAGATAGCCAACGCGTTATCGTCAATGAAAAGAACGGTACGGTTTCGTTGCTGGATATCACCACAGGCAAACCTCAAAAGCTGTTTAACGTTCCCGATGTGAACACCAGTGGACAAGCCGGCTTATTGGATGTTGCGCTCGCACCGAATGCCGATAAGCAAAACCCGCAACTCTTCTTTACCTACAGCAAGCGTACGAGCAAAGGCAATACGGTGGCGTTAGCGACGGCGCAATTGCAAAACAATCAGCTTGTAGGTTGGAAAGATCTCTTTGTTGCTGATGCCTTCACCGATACCGGTCGCCACTACGGCAGTCGAATTTCATTTATTGACGACAAAGTTTACTTCTCAATCGGTGACCGTGGCGAACGTGATAATGGGCAAGACACTCAAACCCATGCTGGCAGTATTCTACGCCTTAATCTTGATGGTTCGGTTCCGCAAGACAACCCATTCAAACCTTCCGAAGCTCGTCCTGAGATATGGAGTTACGGGCACCGCAACCCACAAGGTATGTTTTACGATGAAGCAACAAAACAGCTGTGGTCGATTGAGCATGGACCACGCGGCGGCGATGAAATTAATCTAATCAAGAGAGGCGCGAACTACGGCTGGGCAAAAGTATCTCATGGCAAAGAATATTGGGGACCGTTGGACGTCGGCGAAGCTAAGTCGTTGCCGGGAATGGAAGATCCAAAGTTGGTATACATTCCTTCTATCGCACCCAGCAATATGATCTTGTACCGTGGCGATAAATACCCAGAGTTGGACGGAAAAATCCTCGCCGGCGCATTGAAGCTGGCGCACATCAACGTGGTCTCTATTGATAATGGCAAGCTCACCGAATCAAAAAGATTGATGGAGAATCTTGGTGAGCGAGTAAGAGATATAACCATCAGCCCCGATGGCTACATTTATTTTTCTACCGACAGCGGCAAAATCTTTCGTCTTGAGGAGAAATAGTTTTCTCTTAAGAGCTAGTCAAAAAAGCTAGCTCTTTAAACTCACTGCTACCGTTTCATTGTCAAAATCGAGCGTCATGGTCGAGCCCAATGGAACGGTAAGCATTGGGTGGGTATGACAGCTGTCAAAGTCATACAAAATTGGCAGTGGTTGACCGTTAAGTACTTCTAGTAACACGTCTATAGGTGCTCGTCCTGTGCCTTTATCATTGAACTTTTCATGCTTGCCGAGCACAACCGCACCAACTTTATCAAACACACCAGAGAGCTTGAGCAGCGCAAAAGAACGTTCGACCGTTTCAATACCTTGCAAACAATCTTCCACTAGCAAAATATCGCCTTGTTCGATACTCCGCATAAACTTACTTGCCCAGATGCCCGTCATGGTATTGAGGTTGCCGCCAATCAAACGTCCAGTGATCTTGCCTTCACCTTTGAAGTGCCACTGGTTTTGCAAGGTTTGCTTTGCGCGGTCTTGCTCGCCCCACTCTATCCATTCATCTGTCCAACCTTGAGGCATTGTGTATTGATGCGCCAAGCTATCTAATGTATTCACTATCGATTCGAACGAAGCGAAGGTCTCGTCCACCAGTGGCGGGAATTCACCCAGAGATGCCACCAAGGCAGGACCATAAAAAGTAACGATGCCAGTTTGTGCGTAAATGCCCATAAGCAAAGCTGTCACATCCGAATAGCCAACAATGATCTTGGGATCTTTCTTCAATGCCTCGTAATCAATGTAAGGTAGCAAGGAGTTACTGTTGTAACCGCCAATGGTCGACATAATACAGCGCACTTCAGGATCGCGAATCAGCGCATTCAATTCTTCTACTCGCTCTTGAATCGAACCCGAGCGATATTGGTCAGTTTTGCCGGTTAAGCTGCCTGCTTTTAGCTGGTAACCATGGGATTCCACATACGCTTTGGCACGCTCAAAACGCGCTGGTGCAAATACCGTGGCTGGGGAGGATGGCGAGAAAAAGCCGATGGTGTCGCCTTTTTGTAATGGTTTAGGAATGATCATACGCGTCCTTGTTTTGTGATACATGGTTGATTTATTTTCGTACAATCTAAGCAGAAGAATCTAAACTTAACAATAACCTTTTGTTTTTTAAAACGATAGTTCGGTTAAGTTGTACGAGGTCATTATGATTCCATTCCCTTTACAGCTCGATAAAATTAAAGCTGTGGTGTTTGATTTAGACAACACCTTGGTGAGTTCTGATATGAACTTCGGCGAATTGCGACAGCAGCTAGGTTGTCCGCAGAGTGAAGATCTATTGGATTTTGTCGACGCACTTGAGCATCCTCATCATCGAGAGCACGCTCATAACGTGATATTTGATTACGAGATTTCTGATGCTGAGCAGTCTGCTCCAATGATTGGCTGCCATGAATTGCTCGCCCACTTGCATCAAAATGAAATCAAAACCGCTATTGTGACGCGCAACTGCCAAATCGCCACGCAGCGCAAACTAGAACACAACCAAATCTCTGTGGAGCGTGTCATCACTCGTGAATGCTTCCCGCCCAAGCCAGATCCATTGTCTCTGCAGGTGTTAGCGAAAGAGTGGCGTTTGATGCCTGATGAAGTGCTTTATGTCGGCGATTACCTTTACGACTTACAGGCAGCGTATAACGCTCAGATGCCGTCTTGTCTTGTGCATCATGGTAATCAAGAAACCTTCAATGACTCAGCCTCGTTGGCGCTTAATGAACTCAGTGATTTATTGAGCCGTTTCGAATCCTTACCACGCAAATAAAGCACACATATAAAATACGCAAACAAAAAAAGGGGCACCAACGTGCCCCTTATGACTTATTCCCGATTGTTTCATGCGTTCCCAAGGATTACTTGGGTGATGCGCCACTTAGCCTTGTAGGTAAGCGTTAAGCATCCACATTAATTTTTCTTGCTCACGGATGTAGTCACCCATCAATGCCGCTGTACCTTCGTCATCTGCTTCACCCGCGTTTTGTAGAATCTCACGCTGTTTTAGAAGTAGAACGCTAAAGCCTTGAACCAGACCTTGTACACACTCCTCACCAGAAGTCGCGTTTTGATGTTCTTTAATTTCACTTGCTTCCAAGTAGTTGCTGAATGCGTGCGCTGGCGTATGACCCAAAGTTAGAATACGCTCTGCAAGCTCATCGATTTTTGTTTGTAGATCAGTATAGATTTCTTCAAATTTTACGTGCAGTTCGAAGAATTGCGCACCTTTAATGTTCCAGTGGTAACCGCGAGAGTTCATGTACAACACTTGGTAATGCGCTAGCAGTTGATTTAACTGTTGAGCTAGTTGTGCTGATTGTTCGCTGTCTAGACCAATTAGGCTTACTTGTTTGTTCATAATCTTGCTCCTAGAAGGATGATACCAATCGTAGTAACGAACTATTCTCTTACCGGGATTGGTATAAAGTTTAAAAATTCTTTTGCAGTATTTGCTGCCGATGGAGTCATATTACGACTCCGGCTCGGTGAAGAAAATTTGGTTTTAACTATGATTTAAATAGCTAAATCCAATGAGCAAGTAGACGAATATCGGCGTATCATCCAACAAAAAGCCCCAACCCTTTTTGTGTAAAAAGGATTGGGGCTTTTTTACTATTTGGTTAACGTTCAAAAGTAGATGAACAGACGTAAACCTTATCTACGCCGTTTTAAAAGTTGCCATCTGTTGATTCAGCTCGGTAACTTGCTCTTTTACCTGCAATGATGTCTCTGATGCACGTTGGCTAGTATTCGAAACCTCATCCACTGATTGAGTAATACCGGACATCAATCCAGTGATCGAGTTGGTCGCATGAGATTGCTGCTCTGCCGCTGCCGCAAGTTCTGCCATTTGTTCATTCAAAGAACCAATTTGCTCGGTCGTGACAAGCAAACGAGTTACCGCTTTTTCAATGTGCTCAGCGCCCTGCTCCGCAAGTGATTGGCTGTGTTCAATCTCCTCAACCACCGAATTGGTCGAGCGTTGAATCGCGTTGATAATGCCGTTGATTTCCGTCGTCGATTGAGTAGTGCGAGTCGCTAACATACGCACTTCGTCCGCCACAACCGCAAAGCCTCGCCCTTGGTCACCTGCGCGCGCGGCTTCTATCGCGGCATTCAATGCCAGTAAGTTAGTTTGCTCTGCCAAACCTTCAATCACTTCCGTCACTCGACCAATGGCTTCGCTCTCTTTGCTTAGCTGTGTGACTTGCGTACTCGCAGTTTCAATGCTGCCGTGCAAACTTTCCATAGTGACTTTGTTTTGCTCTAAGGCATCGCGACCTTGTTCAATCTCGCCTTTTGAATCAGAAAGCTTCTGCACAGATTGATTGGCTTGATCTAGAGTGTTACGCGCGGCTAAAGCGATTTCATCCAATTGGCTTCCCATTTCAACAATGCTGGTCTGTTGCTGTTCAACATTCGATGAAGTGACTTGCGCCGATTCCAACAAAGCTCCCATGCTGGTATCCACTTGGTGCGCTTTTTCACTCACCCCTGCCACGATGCTCGCTAACGATTGGTTCATGCGGTTAATCGAATCGGTAAGGTCTGCCAATTCATCTTTCCCAACAACGGTGAGTGGAGGCTGAGAAACGTCTCCTGAAGCGATCGTCTTTGCACGCTCCGATAAGTTTTTCACTCGGCGACCAATGGTATTGCCCATGTATTTTGAAATCGCTACTGCGGCAAACAAAACTAATGCTGCTGCAATCAACATAGTGGTCAGTACGTTCTTGATCGACTGATTAATACCCTGTCCACTTTGATCAGCACGACTTTGCTGAGCCAATACGATCGTTTCTAAACTTTGGTCTAGTGCATCCGCTGCTGGCAACAGTTCATTCGCCATTAACAAGTTTGATTCGTTCCATTCTGGCGATTGACGCAATGCAATCACCTGCTCTGCTAAAGGAAAGTACAGTTGCTGCATTTCTTTAAACAGTGACCACAGTGATTGGTCGTTATCAGTCAGTCTGTCGAGTTTGCTGTCGATTTCCGCCACGGACTGATTGTGGTACTTAATCAAGTCGTGGTATTTGTCCAGATGATCTTGCTGCCCGTACAACAGGAAATCTCGCAAAGCAGACAGTGCATTGGCGAGGGAGGTATAACTGTCGGCGTAGACTTTAAACAAACGCTTTCTGTCCCCACCAAATGGGTTCCCTGACTCTTCGTTGATTAAGCTTTGAAGCTGATCAAGTGCCACTTCTGCAATGGGTGCCGCTTCGTTAATAAAGAGGTTATGCGCGGGTAAGTTCTCATCACTGTGGCTAAGTTCAATCAACTTGTTTAGAGAAACTTTTACCGCATCCCACTGGGTTTGAATCGCTTGAAAATCCTGTTCAGAGAGCAAAGCCTGCAACGTTGGAAGCGACTCGTCTGTAGATGCCATGATATTGCGTACGTCCTCACTCAGACGTGCGCTCGCCTCTTCATCGCCACCTAGCAACATGTAGGCTCGAATAGAAGACAGCGACGCTTGAACGGACTGTTGGATACCGCGACTGGTGTCGACGGTCGGTAAATCGGATTTAAGTAACGAAGAGGCGTATTGCTCTACGGTGGTGACGTTGCGATACGTGAATACCGCTGATGCCATAAAAAGTACGGCTAGCAGCACAAAACTGAGCTGCAACTTCCCTGATATCGTAAGGTTCATCCATAAACTCCTGACAACGATGAGCCTTAAATATAACGATGTTTACAAAAATGTTAAATACGGGTATCAAAAGTTACCAAGAAAACCATGTAAACCACTATTTCAAGCCAATAAATGGGACTTATTCGAAGTATGGTATGCGCTCACTACGTAAAATCAGATAATTAACGTAAGTCGTTTCTAAGCAGTCTTGCTCCCACAACGAGAGAATCCGCTTGGTGGCAAAGTAGTAATCTTTGTTACGCAGTAGCACGCCCACCGTACGGCTGAGCTGCTCAAAGCGCTGCTGCTCATTAGCAGAAATGTAATTGTCTTCATTCTGAATGATGGGCGCCAATCCATCGGCAAACCAATTGTTCAGAATTTCACGCATCTCTAGTTCTGACTCCGGCACATCGATACTCGACAACTCACGATGCTGTGGTGGTGGCACTATGTACTTCGATGCTTTTGGCGAACTGACATAACGGTACATGCCGCTCCTCCTTATAATTCACTCTTTAATTAGATAAGAATACTTTTTTCAATTTCCAAGTTTTTTTCTACAGCTCATAGAAAGAAGCCCAACAAAAAAGCCATGCAAAGTAGGCTCTGCATGGCTTTGATTCGGGCAGCAATGACACTGCCCTTGTCTAGGACTGGTTACATTGAGCTTTGATCGAAATCGTTGCTTTGGTCAGTACCCGTTTGAGTATCCGAGTCGAAGCTGCCAGAGTCATCCGTGAAGTCAACACCTTGATCTTGACCTCCCGCACTTGTCCAGTCGCTGCCGCCAGATTCCATACCCGCCATGTCTGGTTGCTGATCTTGAGCAGAACCTTGCATGGTGTATTGATCATCGACTTCAACTTCAACTGTGCCACTCGCACCTTCTACTGCGCTGCCCAATTCGTCGTAACCTTGGAATTGGATTTCGCTCGTACCTTCGTAACCTTCTGGTAAGTCAACCGATACTGGTTGGTTCAGGTTGCCACTTAATGTGAAGCTGCCATCGCCATTATCCAATGCGTTGCTTACTGATGCACCATCAGGTAGACCGGACATTTCTGCATAATCCACCGATTCGTTACCACTGACCTCGTCTGGAACCGAGATAGAAATGGTATCGCCTGGTGCCGCAGTAACATCAGCTGCGCTCTCCTCTTCACTGTCTGCACCGTTTGCTGCTTGCTCTTCAGGCTGTTGCGCTTCGCCAACTTGCTGCTCTGATGATGCTTGAGCAGTTTGGATTTGTGGCTCGTCGCTTTGCGCTGAATCGTCCGCAACTTGGATGCTCAGATTCTGAGTCGATACTTCACCGTTGTCGTTGACCTGAACATCCATAGCCAAATTGCCATCGAAGTCATCGTTCGGCCAGTATGTCCACTCTTCATCACCTGATTTCGCGAAGAAACCTGCATCGTTTGCATCGGCGACATCCAACACTTCTGCTGAAGGGCTAATGCCAAGCTCATCAATCAACTGTGCTTCCGTTAGTGTTAGTGAACCATCATCAGCCAGTGCGTAGCTTTCGCTGGTAGTGGTTTCACCTTCACCTTGGATGTCGACATTAAAGAAGCTCTCAATGCGGTTTTCACCGTCAGTTGCAATGAAGCCAATTTGAACATCTCCGGTGTAGCCTTCTGCTGGTGTGAATTGGTAGTTACCTTGGTTATCGGTCTCTATCACACCTTGACCTTCCATTAGGCTCACTGACTCAATGCTCAAGCTGTCGCCTTCTGCATCGCTCAAGGTCGATAGCATGTCGTCATTGGTGAACGACAAGGTGCCATCCGCTGCCATTTCTGTGGTAGAAATGCTGTCGATTTCTGGTGAAGCATTCTCTTGTGGTGCGTCTTCTTTCACGACCACGCCTGTTTGCTCATCATGAAGCACACCGTCTTTATCAATCACGTAAGCGATATCCGCTTCACCCGTAAAGCCTGGTGCTGGATTGAATGTCCATGTGCCATCACCGTTATCGACAATCTCACCTTGGCTGCGATCAGCTAGGTGAACGAATTTCACTTCATCACCCGCGTCAGCATCTACGTTCTCTGCCAATCCGATTAGGTCATCTGCGGTTAGTATAACTGGCTCACCCGCTAGGGTTTCGAAGTCACCTGAATCGATGCCATCTTCGAACTCTTCTGGCTCGTCACCATAATCCACCGTTGTTGCGGTCACGGTTACGAAGAACTCGCCATTAAAGTCAGCCGGAGGCGTCATTTGCAGGTCTGAGATATCCCACTCGTTCAAGTCGATGTATTGACCCGGTTCCGTAATGGTAATGGTGTTCACACCATCCGTAACTTCGAAGCCAACAGGGAAACCAGTCATCACTAGGTTGCTTAGCGTTTCTGAATCGTCGATTAGACCGACATTCAAGCCTAGGTGACCTGTTTCGTCTTCACCGAAGACTAACGGACCATCATGATCGGTTGTGATGACCGCGCCATCCGCAACAGGGCGAACAAACACTGGTACATCAAGTACTGTCTCAAACTCACCGTCACTTACCACAACTTGCAAGTCAGAAACCCCTGCAAAATCGCCAGTTGGTGTGAATGTCCAAGTACCGTCACCGTTGTCTGTTACCTCACCACCATCTTCACCTTCTGCGGTGATAATGCGTGATACGACTAGGTTTTCAGTGTCGATATCGCCGAACAAGTTCATCAGGTCGCCAGCGTCGAAGGTGAATGCGCCATCCTCGTCAGTTGCCATAAAAGCATTACCCACATTGAATGGAGCATCGTTGACTGGAATGACATCCACATTCAACGAGCCTTCAACCACTTCTTCACCATCCGTCGCGGTGTAGCCCAGTTCCACCAAACCATTGAAGTCTTGAGTGGTTACCAAGTGGTACATACCATCTGGTTGCTGGGTTAATGTCGCGTTTGCAGGAGCGCGAACCGTGATGCTTTCTACGCTGATTTCGTCACCATCAAGATCCGTAACTTGATCAGCGATGTAAGCTGGGTCAATCACCATGACCACATCTTCTTCGCCTTGCATCTGGATGGTTGGCGCTTCTGGTGCATCGTTAACCGCTTCGACGTTTAGATTGCCTTCAACCGGCGTAACTAAATCACCATCGCTGACGCCGAACGACATTGGCACATCACCATTGAAGTTCTCAGCCGGAGTGAATGACCAAGTACCATCACCGTTGTCTAGCAAATCACCGTATTGCTCATCAATCACTAGGTCGACAGCAGACAGTTCATCGTAGGTGTTGTCGATGTCTGTCGCGTTAGCAAGCAACATGTCCTGCGTAATAAGAATGGTGGTATCTTCGGTGCCAGCAATATTCACTGGCGTTGATTGCGGCGCATCGTTAATTGGGTTCACCGTTAGGTCGACGCCCACTTCCACGCTTGCACCATCGTTATCAATCAAGTCGAAACTTAGGTCGATATCGCCATTGAAGTTCGCATCAGGCGTAATCGTGAAGCTACCATCTTGGTTCTCAACAACGGTCGCATTGGCTACCGCAGTTAAGTTCACTGCTTCTAGATTATCGCTGTCGACGTCACCCGCTTGAGCCAGTAACTGCTCTTGACTCAATGTGATTGAACCGTCTTCATCGACGCTGTAAGCCAAGTCACCAGATACCGGAGCATCGTTGACTGGCAATACATCAATGTTCGCGTTGGTTGTCGCAGTTGCACCGTCTTCATCAGCGACTACTACGTCTAGGCTTACGCCACCGTTGAAGTTTTCATTTGGCGCGAAGCTATAAGTGCCATCGTCATTCGCCGTTAGAATACCATCGCTACCACTGTAAGAGACACTTTCTAGGCTCACGTCGCCTTCCACGTCACTTGATTGCGCTAGCAGTTGCTCTTCCGTGAAGATAATGACTTCATCTTCATTGACAGAGTAACTTGTCGCACCTGCGATTGGCGCATCGTTCACCTCAAGAACGGTAATACCCGCAGTGGTTGAGTCTGTCGCACCCTCTTCATCGACAACTACAACGTCTAGGCTGACCTCGCCATTGAAGTTCTCGTTTGGAGAGAAGGTGTACGTACCATCACCATTGTCTTGGAACACACCATCGTTACCACTGTAAGTCACACTACTGATGTCTACGTCGCCTTCAATATCCGACGAATTAGCCAGTAGTTGCTCGTCACTGATGGTAATCGAGTTGTCTTCATGTACTGTGTAAGACGTGCTGCCCGCCACCGGAGGATCGTTCTCTGGCGTCACACTCACATCAATGTTGGCAGAGGTCGTATCCGTACCGTCTGACACATCGAAAGTGAAGTTCACATCGCCATTGAAGTTCTCATTCGGTGCGAAGCTGTAAGTGCCGTCACCATTGTCGGTGAGAACACCGTCTGCACCTGTGTAAGTCACGCCTTCAACTGTTAGGTTGTCACCTTCTACATCCGTCGCGCCTGTTAACAAGTCAGCATCGGTGAAGGTAAGAAGACCGTCCTCACCCACAGTGAACGCTTGATCTTGTGGCTCTGGTGCGTCATTGACTGGCGTTACCGTTAAGTCGAGACCAGCCGCAACCACTTCTTCGCCATCCGTGACATCGTAGGTGAACTCGATATCACCGTAGAAGTTCTCGCTCGGAGTAATGGTAAAACTGCCATCCTCGTTCATTTCAACCGTTGCATTTTCATCATTGGTGCTCAGGTTGATTGCGCTTAGATCATCACCATCGATATCAACGGCATGCTCAAGTAACTGCTCTTGAGTCAACGTGATGCTGTTGTCTTCGGCAGTGACTGCGCTAATATCACCCGTTACTTCTGGTGCATCATTAGTAGGCGAGATATGAATCGTCACATCTTGCGTCGCTGTCGCCGTGGTTCCGGTATCTACATCCGTAGAGGTTGCATTCACGGTTAGCGTCACATCGCCATTGAAGTCCGCAGACGGAATAAACTCTAACCCTTCTAGCTCGCCTGGTTGTAGTGACCAAGTGCCGTCGCCATTATCAACACCTGCTGATAGTGCGCTGCCTTCTGGCACGTCTTCAATCAAGATAGCGAGGTTTTCTGAACCATCGGTATCGGTTAATGCTGCATCGATATCAAGCGGCACTGGTGTATCTTCGGTACCAATGATTTGGTAATCCGCGTCCGCTACCGTGATTTCGATGTTGTCGATACCAAACGATTCATCCCAAACGTCTTGATTCAAGGTTGAGCCGAAGCCGAGTTGCAGTTCACCATCCTCGACAGGAACCGTCAGATTGATTTGGTGAGCTTGGTCATTCCAGCCACTGAAGCCTTCACGTTGAGAGGCTCCGTGGATCACTTCACCCACTTCATTACCATCTGAGTCGTAAAGCGTTGTCGTACCATCTTGAGTACGGAACGCGGAATTTTCCAAGGTGGTTAGCTGTTCGCCACCTACAAAGATTTGGAACGACTCGCCATCCCATGAATCGATTTCGTAGAAGCTAAACGAGATATTCACTTCGTTGACATCGCTTGGGATCTCGTAGGTTTTGCTGACCGCTTCATCACCGCCAGTGCCACCAATACGACCCAACATGTCGCCCGTTTCGAAGCCTTGAGAGCTTTCAGTGTTCGCGTTCCAACCGTTCGACCCAGACTCGAAGTTATCAGACGCAATCACCAAGTCCGAAGCAATAGACAGCTCTGGCATATCAACCACAGATTGAACATCAATGTTCGCTTCTGCTGGCACGGTTGCGGTGCCATCGTTGACATCAAACGTCACGTTCACGTTGCCGTCGAAGTTTTCGTTTGGCGCGAAGGTGTACGTGCCATCACCGTTATCAACCAAGGTACCGCTGTCAGAGGCAACGTTTTCAACCGTTAGGTTATCACCATCGATATCACCTGCATTTTGCAGCAGTTGCTCTTCGGTAAAGGTGAAGCTGGTGTCTTCTTGCGTGACGAACTGTGGCTGACCAACCGTTGGTAAGTCGTTTACTGGATTCACAGTCAGATCGGCAGTCGCTTGAATGGTTGCATCGCCGTCCGTAATGTCGAAGCTCAGGTCAATGTCGCCATTGAAGTCCGCATCTGGTGTGATTGTGAAGCTACCGTCATCGTTTGCAACAACGGTCGCATTACCGTCAACAGTCAGGTTGGATGCAGTTAGGTCATCACCATCCACGTCGCCTGCTTGTGCAAGAAGCTGCTCTTGGCTGAGAGTGATAGAACCATCTTCATCCACGCTGTATGCCAAATCACCTGATACCGGAGCATCGTTGACTGGAAGAACATCGATGTTGGCATTGGTTGCTACCGTTGCACCATCTTCATCGGTCACGACTACATCTAGGCTGACATCACCGTTGAAGTTTTCGTTTGGTGCGAAGCTGAATGTACCGTCGCCATTGTCAGTAAAGATACCGTCAGAGCCGCTGTAGCTAACGCTATCAATCGCGACGTCACCTTCAACGTCAGAAGCATTCGCCAATAGCTGCTCAGAGCTAATGGTGATGACTTCGTCTTCGTTCACTGAGTAGCTAGTCGCGCCGGCAATTGGCGGATCGTTCACCTCAAGAACAGTAATGCCAGCGGTAGTGGAATCCGTCGCACCGTCTTCGTCTACCACAACAACATCTAGGCTCACTTCACCATTGAAGTTCTCGTTTGGCGAGAAGGTGTAAGTACCATCACCATTGTCTTGGAACACGCCATCTGCGCCGCTGTAGCTGACGCTGTCGATTGCTACTTCGCCTTCGACGTCAGATGAGTTAGCCAATAGTTGTTCGTTACTGATGGTTATCGAATTATCTTCATGCACCGTGTAAGACGTGCTGCCTGCCACTGGTGGATCATTCTCTGGCGTCACGCTTACATCGATATTTGCGGTCACGGTATCCGTGCCATCAGAAACATCGAAGGTAAAGTTCACGTCGCCATTGAAGTTTTCGTTTGGCGCGAAGCTGTAAGTGCCGTCACCATTGTCGGTTAGGACACCATCTGCGCCAGTGTAGCTCACACCTTCAACCGATAGATTATCGCCATCGATATCCGTTGCGCCATCAAGCAGATCTTCATCAGTGAAGAGCAAGACGCCATCTTCACCGATGGTGAACGCTTGATCTTCTGACTGCGGTAGGTCGTTAACTGGATTAACCGTTAGGTCAGCCGTTGCAACGATGGTATCCGTGCCATCATTGATGTCGAACGTGATATCAATGTCACCATTGAAGTTCGCATCAGGCGTAATGGTAAAGCTGCCATCATCGTTTGCCGTGACCGTTGCATCACCGTCAACCACTAGGTTAGATGCAGTTAGCGCGTCGCCTTCTACATCCGATGCTTGAGCAAGAAGCTGCTCTTGGCTAAGCGTAATTGAATTGTCTTCATCGACACTGTAAGCCAAGTTGCCCGATACTGGCGCATCGTTGATTGGCAATACATCGATGTTTGCGTTAGTTGCCGCAGTTGCACCGTCTTCATCAACAACCACAACATCTAGGCTAACATCGCCATCAAAGTTGGCGTTTGGTGCGAAGCTGAATGTGCCGTCACCGTTATCGGTAAAGATACCGTCTGAGCCGCTGTAGCTTACGCTATCAATCGCAACTTCACCTTCAACGTCAGAAGCGTTCGCCAATAGCTGCTCAGAGCTAATGGTGATGACTTCGTCTTCGTTCACTGAGTAGCTGGTCGCGCCTGCAATTGGTGGATCGTTCACCTCAAGTACCGTGATACCTGCGGTAGTTGAATCCGTCGCACCATCTTCATCTACCACGACAACATCTAGGCTCACTTCGCCATTGAAGTTCTCGTTTGGCGAGAAGGTGTACGTACCGTCACCATTGTCTTGGAACACACCATCTGTGCCGCTGTAGCTGACGCTATCAACCGCGACATCTCCTTCGACGTCTGATGAATTTGCCAATAACTGCTCGTCACTGATGGTGATCGAGTTGTCTTCATGCACTGTGTAAGACGTGCTGCCTGCCACCGGTGGATCGTTCTCTGGTGTGACTGTCACATCGATATTCGCGGTCACGGTATCCGTGCCGTCAGAAACATCGAAGGTAAAGTTCACGTCGCCATTGAAGTTCTCGTTTGGCGCGAAGCTGTAAGTGCCATCGCCATTGTCAGTTAGGACACCATCTGCGCCTGTGTAAGTGACGCCCTCTACCGATAGATCATCACCATCGATGTCCGTTGCGCCATCCAGCAGGTCTTGATCAGTGAAGGTCAACACGCCATCTTCACCAATGGTGAACGCTTGATCTTCTGGCTGCGGCAAATCATTAACTGGGTTAACGGTTAGGTCCGCCGTTGCAACAATAGTATCGCTGCCGTCGTTGATATCGAACGTGATATCAATGTCGCCATTAAAGTTCGCATCTGGCGTGATAGTGAAGCTACCATCGTCGTTTGCCGTAACCGTTGCATCGCCATCAACCACTAGATTAGATGCGGTTAATGCGTCACCTTCTACATCCGATGCTTGAGCAAGTAGCTGCTCTTGGCTCAACGTGATTGAGTTGTCTTCGTCGACGCTGTACGCCAAGTTACCCGATACAGGTGCGTCATTGATTGGCAATACATCAACAGTGATGTAAGTATCGACCTCTGCGCCGTCTTCATCACGAATGGTCACATCCAACTGCACTTGACCATTGAAGTTTTCATTCGGTGCAAAGCTACAAGTACCATCACCGTTTACTGAGAAGATACCATCTGGACCGTCGTAGCTGATGCCTACTAGCTCAACATCACCTTCAACATCCGAAGCATTCAGTAGCACTTGCGACTCACTAAAGGTCAGAACTTGGTCTTCATCGATAGTGTATGCAGTAGGACCTGCAATTGGTGGGTCATTTACCTCAATCACAGTAATGCCAGCAGTGGTAGAGTCCGTTGCACCTTCTTCATCGACTACGACAACATCTAGGCTCACCTCGCCGCTGAAGTTCTCGTTTGGTGAGAAGGTGTAAGTACCATCACCGTTGATTTCTAACACACCATCGTTACCGCTGTAGCTCACGCTATCAATCAACACATCGCCTTCAATATCCGATGAGTTCGCTAATAGCTGTTCGTCACTGATGGTAATCGAATTGTCTTCATGAACGGTGTAAGCCGTGCTGCCTGCAACCGGTGGATCGTTCTCTGGCGTCACTGTTACATCGATATTTGCCGTCACGGTATCCGTGCCATCGGAAACATCGAAAGTGAAATTCACGTCGCCATTGAAGTTCTCGTTTGGTGCGAAGCTGTAGGTGCCATCACCATTGTCAGTAAGAACACCGTCTGCGCCTGTGTAAGTGACACCCTCAATAGATAGGTCATCCCCTTCAATATCGGTAGCGCCTGTTAGCAGATCCGCATCAGTAAAGGTCAGTACACCATCTTCACCAACAGTGAACGCTTGATCTTGTGGTTCAGGCGCATCGTTAACTGGTGACACCAATAACTCAAGGTTGGTAGAGACAACATCATCGCCGTCAGACACATCAAACGTAAAGGTGATATCACCATTAAAGTCCGCATCTGGCGTTAAGGTGTAAGTACCGTCGCCATTGTCTGTGATGGTGATGTTTTCATCATCCGTTGCCAAATTCAGCGCTGTCAGTTGGTCTCCATCCAAGTCACGCGCATTAGCAAGCAAATCTTCTTGCGTAATTAGGATTGAACCATCTTCTTCAACCATCGCTGAAACAGGCAATGCTTCAGGCGCATGTTCAATGTGGGCACCTGTTGCATTGACATAGATGGTTTGAGAAACGGTTTCAGAATCATTATTTGATAGCTCTGTTGCCGTTGCCGTTACATTGATTTCTAGCTGTTGGTTAAAGTCTTCTGGCAATTGAATCTGTAGCTCTTGTTCAATTGCTGTGGTTGGAAGCGTTACAGAACCATCTGGACCGACTGTAACTTCACCGCTGTAAATTTGGCTGTTCACTTCACCCACATCAATGGTGAAGTTGAAGTCGGTGTAATCGGCATCGCCGCCACCGTAGAGATCTTCAAAGCCGTAAACCAGTTCACCGTCTTCGTTCACGGTAGTTCGGGTATGTTCAATACCATCTTGGTTGAGCTCTGAGCTTGAACCACCGTGGAAGACTGCATCACCGAATTGACTTTGAATCACGGTTTCAGAACCATCAGCGCCAACAAACACGAGTTGTGGGTCAACTGTATCCATGTTCGCAGGAGAGCCATCTGCTGCACGGAACTCATATTGACCATCTTGCATGGACGCGAAGTCATTAAAGTTATGACCGTTAGGGATCAAGAATAGGTTGAAGCTTTCCCCTTCCGAGATTTGGAAGCTGAACTGATCTTGTCCCGGAACGAGGTCACCGCCGCCGCCAACTTGAGAGGCGTTTTCGTACACCACTTCAACGCCCGTGATGTTGCCATCTTCATCGACTTTGTAGTAACCCGCTGTGTTTTGGTAACCCGCGGTTTCACCTTCAAACGTAACCGTGATTTCAGTATCGTTGAAACTGGTGATACCGTTGTCTTGATCGTTAAGCACCCCTTCGTTGTCGTAGCTGATCACCGAACCTTCAGGAACACCATCCACGGTCACAGTCAGCGTTTCTGACAAGTCTTGGTCAACCAATGCTGCGGCAATGTTCACTTCAACAATACCGCCTGGCTCAACCAAGATCGCTTGGTCATCCACGTTTCGACCGTCGCCATCAGTGATGACTAGGTCTGGCGCATCTGCCACGGCTTCGATATGGACATTAATGTCTTGCTCAACTTCATCAGTACCGTCAGAAACCGTAAAGCTGAATTGCAAGTCACCACTGAAGTGCTCTTCTGGTACGAAGCTAAATGTACCGTCACCGTTGTCCGTTACAGTACCTTCATCACCCGAGTAGTTAATGCTGGTAACGGTGAGGTCATCACCATCAATATCAATCGCGCCACTTAGCAGATCTTCTTGCGTGAACAGGATGCTGCCATCCTCTTCAATGTGGTACATGCCAGGTGCAACAATTGGAATGTCATTAACTGGGTTCACCGTCAATGTCATTTCATTGGCGACACTCAATTCACCGTCGCTCACTTCATAAGTAAACTCGATGTCTCCATTGAAGTGCTGTGAAGGCGTAACGGTAAAGGTGCCGTCGCCGTTATCCACGATAGAGGCATTCGGATCATTGGTTTCTAGTGCCGTTGCGTATAGGTCATCACCATCTTGATCGCTGGCGTTTTCAAGCAGCATTTCTTGTGTCACGAGGATAGAGCCATCCTCGTCCACGTCTGCCACGATTGGTGCTGCTTCTGGTGCGTCGTTGACGAACTCAACTTTCAAGTCGATGTTTGCCGCCACCACATCGGTGCCATCACTCACATCAAACGTGAGGTCAACATTACCAAAGAAGCCCTGCTCTGGCGTTAACGTGTAAGTGCCATCGCCATTGTCTGTTACTTGAACCGTATCGCTTAAACTCGTCACGTTAACAACAGACAGATCATCGCCTTCGATGTCCGTCGCTTGAGCCAGCAGCTCTGCTTCAGTAATCGTGATAGCTTCGCCGTCTTCTGTGGTAAAGGACAAATCAGGTACATCTGGCAGGTCGTTCACTGGGTTAACGGTGAGGTTTAGATCCGCAGCGACGGTTTCAATCGCGTCCGTTACGTCATAAGTAAATTCGATTTCACCAAAGAAGTTTTCGCTCGGTGTAATCGTGAAGCTACCATCAGCGTTCTCAACGATGGTTGCATTAGGATCGTTGGTCGACAGGTTCACCGCTTCAAGGTTGTCACCATCCACGTCCGTCGCGTTCGCTAACAAGTCTTCTTGAGTGATGGTAATTGAACCATCTTCATCCACGACCGCATCAACAGGACCGCTAACCTCTGGACCTTCGTTGACGATCTCAACATCGATCTTCGCAGTGCTTGGTGCACTTGCTTGACCATCGCTGATGTCGAAGGTCAAGTTCACTTCACCATAGAAGTTCGAAGTTGGTTCGAAGGTAAAGGTGTTGTCGCCGTTGTCTGTCAACGTACCTTGTGACTGGTCAACAAGCAGCAGATTCTCGATATGCAGAATGTCGCCATCCACATCGGTCGCACCTGATAACAGGTCTTTTGCTTCGATGATGATGGTGCCGTTTTCTAGCATTTGAGTATGCAGCGGCGCACCAGGAACTGGCACATCGTTGACTGGAATAACGGTCAGATCTAGATGGGTATCGACTTCATCGGTGCCATCGAAGACTTTGTAATCGATGTCGACTTCACCATTGAAGTTTTCATTCGGCATAAAGGTGTAAGTGCCGTCGCCATTGTCGACAAGCTCACCGTTATCACCGCTGTAAGAGATATCAGAGATAGACAGCGCATCGCCTTCCACGTCACTTGCATTGGCAAGCAAATCATCCGCGCTAAACGTAATGCCCACATCCTCATCAGTCGACAACACAATCGGACCAGAAACGATTGGCGCATCGTTTACTGCTTCGAAGTTGATGTTGATGATGTTGTCGTCCGTGAGTTCACCATCCGTAACTTGGTAGCCAAGCTCAATCTCACCGTAGAAGTTCTCATCCGGTGTGACTGTCCACGTACCATCGCCGTTGTCGGTTAACGTAGCGTGCTCCGCGTTATCCCCCACCAGCTCTAGGTTTTGAATATCAAGGACATCACTATCGATATCACTCGCTTGTGCTAAAAGCTGCTCTTCTGTAATTACCACAGAGGCAAACTGCGTAGAACCTTCGGTATCGATGGTCACATTTGGCAAGTCAGCGGTCAGTTCGATTTCACTGTCACCTTCACGGATATTCAGTTCTACCGTTTCAGTGATTTCCGTGCCGTCCACGCCAATAGATGTGAACACCGCTTCATCATGACAAGTTTGCGAAACCGTCATGTTTTGAACCACGTAAGTACCGTTACCTTGAATCGTACCTAGCTCAAAGTAAGAGACCGGCTCGTTCACCGTTAGGGTGTAATCCGTCTCATAGCTACCACGATCTTCTTTGTGGTAAGTCATCGAGTCGATCAAGTCACCATCGGAGTTGAATGCGCGAATTTCGACTTCGGTAAAGTGGCGAGACTCTTCCATAAACCAACCGCCTAGACCATCTAGGTGGAAGCTGATTTCGTTGATGTCTTGACCTTCAACGGTCACAGTTAGTTTTTCATCACCACTCAAGCCCTGACGGTCAGTATCGCCAATACCATGCCCAATGTGTGTGTTACCATTCCATGCACCAAGCGGATCATCATTACTCTGTACCGTTACGGTCAAATCACCATCAGTGAACTGGCGAGTATATGGGTCAATTTCATCACCCCAATCATCAACACTCGCATTGTCATCAAAGGTACCGATTTGGGTGGTATGCGTACCGTTCGCCAACGCATCATCATTTGGAATGAAGCGCACTTCCGTATCTGCAGGAACCTCCTGCCCGACTTCTAGCTGTACCCATTCGTCATTTAGATTCGCTTCGATGATGCCGTTTTCAGGGGCTTGGTCGAGACGTAACGCAGGCTCTTCACGCAGAGAAACACCCACTGTTTGGTCTTCTTCTGCTTGAATAAAGATCTCGTCGCCCGCTTCTGGCGCATCGTTGACAGGGTTAACGGTCAGATCCAGCGTGGTCAGAACATCATTTTCGCCATCGCTGATGTTGTAAGTGAAGTCCAACTCACCGTTAAAGTTTTCGGTGTGCGTAATGGTGAAAGAACCATCGTCGTTGGCTACGATCGTCGCATCTGGGTCATTGGTTTGTAGATTGCTGGCAACAAGGTCATCACCTTCAATGTCTGTCGCATTCGCAAGCAATTGTTCTTGCGTGATGGTGATGGCGTTATCTTCATCCACTTCAGCTTGAATGCCTGACGTTTCAGGTGCGTCGTTCACCGCGATAACATCGATGCCTGCGGTTGTTGTATCCGTTGCACCATCTTGGTCGATGACCGTAACGTCGAGCGAAATGTTACCGTCAAAGTTCTCATTTGGCGTGAAGGTATATGTGCCGTCGCCATTGTCCACGAAGCTACCGTCGTTACCAGAGTAGCTAACATTCGCCAAGGCTACATCGCCTTCCACATCAGAAGAGTTGGCTAACAACTGCTCGTCACTAATGGTGATTTGACCATCTTCTTGAACCGTGTAAGACGTAGAACCTGCCACCGGTGGATCGTTCACTGGTGTCACGCTGACATCAATGAATGCAGGTGTTGAACCTGTGCCGTCAGACACATCGAATGTGAACTGAACATCACCGTTGAAGTTCTCATTCGGCGCGAAGCTGTAAGTGCCATCGCCATTATCGGTAAGCACACCATCCGCACCAGTGTAGAGAACGTTTTCGATAGACAGATCATCGCCGTCAATATCCGATGCGCCTTCCAATAGGTCTGCATCCGTGAACAGCAAGGTGCCATCTTCTTCTACCGTGAACTGTTGATCTTGCGCTTGTGGCAAGTCATTCACAGGATTAACCGTAATATCCAGACCAACTTGTACCGAACCACCATCGTTATCAATGATATCGAAGGTCAGATCTAGGTCGCCGTTGTAGTTTTCATCCGGTGTGATGGTGTAGCTGCCATCATCGTTGTATTGAATTGTCGCGTTGTCATCTGTCGATAGATTGATGGCTTCAAGGTTCTCACTATCAATATCGCCTGCTTTGGCAAGCAACTGCTCTTGGCTTAACGTAATTGAGCTGTCTTCGTTGATGGTGTAAGCCAAATCGCCCGATACTGGTGGATCGTTGATTGGTAAGACATCGACATTGATGTGTGTATCAACGGTTGCCCCATTCTCATCTTGAATGGTCACATCCAACTGAACTTGACCATTGAAGTTCTCGTTTGGTGCAAAGCTGCAAGTACCATCACCATTGACGGTAAAGATACCATCCGAGCCTTCATAGCTGATGCCAACAAGCTCTACATCACCCTCGATATCAGATGCGTTGGCAAGAATTTGTGACTCACTGAATGTCAGTACTGAATCTTCGTCAATCGTGTAAGACGTTGGACCGGCAACTGGAGGATCATTCACTTCAATGACCGTAATGCCTGCGGTCGTTTCGTCAATCGCACCTTGCTCATCCGCCACAATCACATCAAGGCTGATATCACCGCTGAAGTTCTCATTCGGCATGAAGGTATAAGTGCCGTCACCGTTGTCTTGGAATACGCCATCGGTGCCTGCATAGGTCACGCTATCGATGGACACTGCGCCTTCCACATCCGAAGAGTTAGCCAGAAGCTGCTCGTCAGAAATCGTAATCGCATTATCTTCATCAACCGTGTAAGACGTTGAACCCGCAACCGGAGGATCGTTCACTGGAGTGACGCTCACGTCCACATTTGCAGGTACGGTTTCAGTACCGTCAGAAACACCAAAGCTAAAGCTGACATCACCGTTGAAGTTTTCGTTTGGTGCAAAGGTGTAAGTACCATCACCGTGGTCAGTTAGCACACCATCGCTGCCGGTGTAGCTAATGCCATCAACCGTTAAGTTGTCGCCATCGATATCGGTCGCGCCAGCAAGCAAGTCTGCATCGGTAAACTGAAGCGTGCCATCTTCTTCAACACTGAACTGCTGGTCTTGAGGAACAGGAAGATCGTTAACTGGATTAACCGTTAGATCCGCCGTTGCTTGGATTGTGTCTGTGCCATCTGTAATGTTGAATTGGATATCAATGTCACCATTAAAGTCCGCATCTGGTGTAATCGTGAAGCTGCCATCATCGTTCGCTGTAACGGTTGCGTTTCCATCGACAGTCAAATCGCTAGCAGTCAGGTCATCGCCCTCAATATCAGACGCTTGAGAAAGAAGCTGCTCTTGGCTGAGTGTAATCGCACCGTCTTCATCAACGCTGTAAGCCAAATCACCCGATACTGGCGCATCATTGATTGGCAATACATTCACATTGATGACGGTATCAACTTCTGCTCCATCTTCATCTCGAATGGTGACATCAAGCTGAACTTGTCCGTTAAAGTTCTCGTTTGGCGCGAAGCTGCACGTGCCATCATCGTTAACGGTGAAAATGCCATCCGGACCATCATAGCTAATGCCAACAAGCTCTACATCGCCTTCCACATCAGAGGCATTCAACAGCACTTGCGACTCACTAAACGTCAGAACTGAATCTTCATCAATAGTGTAAGAAGTTGGTCCAGCGACTGGTGGATCGTTCACTTCCAGCACCGTAATGCCAGCAGTGGTGGCATCCGTTGCGCCTTCTTCATCAGCGACGACAACATCAAGCGTCACTTCACCATTAAAGTTTTCATTTGGAGAGAAGGTGTATGTACCGTCGCCATTGATTTGCAACACACCATCGCTGCCAGAGTAGCTCACGCTATCAATCGAGACATCCCCTTCTAAATCCGAAGAATTTGCCAACAGTTGCGCGTCAGAAATGGTAATAGAGTTGTCTTCGTGAACCGTGTAAGACGTTGAACCAGCCACCGGAGGATCATTCACCGGCGTGACGCTCACATCTACATTCGCTGAAACCGTATCCGTGCCATCAGATACGTCGAAGCTGAAGTTCACATCACCGTTGAAGTTCTCATTTGGCGCAAAGCTATATGTGCCATCACCATTGTCAGTTAGAACGCCGTCGGTGCCTTCATAGCTGATTCCCGTTACAGAAAGGTCATCGCCTTCAATGTCGGTAGCGCCAGTAAGTAGATCAGCGTCCGTAAAGATCAGTGTGCCATCTTCTTCCACGCTAAACTGCTGGTCTTGAGGAACAGGTAAATCGTTGATTGGATTAACCGTTAGGTCAGCGGTTGCTTGAACGGTATTCGTGCCATCTGAGATATCAAAGCTGATGTCGATATCACCATTGAAGTCTGCGTCTGGTGTGATGGTGAAGCTACCATCGTCATTTTGAGTCACCGTCGCATTGCCATCTACCGAAAGATTAGATGCCGTCAGTGCATCGCCTTCCACATCAGAAGCTTGCGACAACAACTGCTCTTGGCTCAGACGAATCGAGCCATCTTCATCCACTGAGTAAGCAAGATTGCCAGATACTGGTGCGTCATCGACAGGCGTGACGCTTACATCAATGTTGGCAGAAACCGTATCTGTGCCATCGGACACATCAAAGCTGAAGTTCACATCACCATTGAAGTTTTCATTTGGCGCAAAAGTATAAGTCCCATTGCCGTTGTCGGTCAGGATGCCATCGCCACCGTCGTAGCTCACACCTTCAACGGAGAGGTTATCGCCTTCAATATCCGTTGCGCCAGTAAGCAGGTCTGCATCGGTGAAGATCAGCGTGCCGTCCTCTTCCACCTCAAAGGTTTTATCTTCAGGCACTGGTGCGTCATTGATTGGACGAACGGTTAAATCGATAGAACTTGAAACGGTTTCTTGACCATCACTGATATCAAACGTTAAGTCGAGTTCACCATTGAAATCAGCGTCCGGAACCACGGTGAACGTGCCATCACCGTTGTCTTGAACCGATGCATTCGCACCCACTTGGACGTTAGACGCAACAAGGTCGTCGCCATCAACATCACTAGCGTATTCGAGTAATTGTTCTTGAGTGAAGGTAATGGTGCCGTCTTCGTCCATGATGTAAGCCAGATCTTGTTCTACCTCTGGCGCGTCGTTTTCACCTTCGACTTTAATTTGGAACGTTTCGCTCGTGGTTTCTGAGTCGAAATCATCTTCTACTTGCGTCGTGGTCTCTTCACTGGTGTCTTGAACGTCCACCGCAAAGGTTTCTTCTGTGGTTTCTGAATCTAGGGTATCACCACCTTGTGAACCTTCAGAATCAGATGAAGAGGCACTTGGCACTGCTGAAGTTTGTACAGCTTGTCCTTGTGCTTCATTGCCTTCTGCGTCCGAACCACCTTCAGAGCCAGAAGCATCACCGCCACCAACAGCTTGTGCACCCGCACCGGAAGCCGCGCCGCCGCTGCCAGCTGCTTCTTCACCAGACCCACCGTCTGATCCCACGCTGTCTACCACGTTCGATTGAGCGGCATCCGAGCCGCCAGCATTCTCTTTTGCTTCTTCTGACACTGCTTTACCCGGAGCATTATCACTGTTTCCAGGTCCAGCCGAAGATGGCGAGTCTTCCATCGCCTGATTGGCTTCGTCTGCTGCATCGGTATTTTCAGCACCCGTCGCTACGGTCGAAGCAATCGTATTTTGTTGATTTTGCTGATTCTGCTGCTGGGATGGCGTACCCGCGTCATTGGTTTCCGTTTGTTCTA
This sequence comes from Vibrio sp. HENC-03, assembly GCF_000305755.2. Taxonomy (NCBI): domain Bacteria; kingdom Pseudomonadati; phylum Pseudomonadota; class Gammaproteobacteria; order Vibrionales; family Vibrionaceae; genus Vibrio; species Vibrio sp. HENC-03. The sequence goes on from NZ_JH976064.1 coordinate 404,394, forward strand.
CCGCGTCGTTTAGGTCTTTGTTTTGGTTATTTTGGTTGTTGTCACCTGCCATTACAGCCTCCGTTGCCATTAGCTAACTGATCGTGTTTAGAGGCAGTAAAGGACACCATTCTGGAAAACCAACTTTTTTATCCAACTTTTTTCATACTCATGTTGTTTAACCAGAAAGAGGTAAAAAAATTTGAAAACGCAATTTAAAGATCCTTAGTTATTGTCATTAAAGCAATTAGGGCGGTGGAACAATGATAAACATGACGAATCTGTTGCGTTCAGTCGACAACAGCCACAAAGGGCTGCAATTGCTATTGGGAGATTTTTACAAGGATTTCAGCAGCGCGGCGATCAACATCGAAATGCTGCATAAACAAAACCGTTTCGAAGAGCTGAGCGGCTACTCAAAAAAGCTAAAAACCATTCTGGTCTTGCTTTGTGATGATGATTTACCACCCAAGATGGCAAAGCTGGAGCATTTGAGTAAGCACCACTTTCCTGCACCTAATGAATTGATTGAGGACATCAAAACTGAGCTCAACAACGTGAACAAGCAAATTAGCCAGCTGTTAGATATCGAGAACTCTATCGATGACAGCACTGATGATGAATAACCGAGGTGGATCATGAGTAACAAGCAGATCGAACACCACCTCAGAAAGGCACTCGTTTCCAACAACGAGTCTTCGAAGGTGACTGCAGACGATACGATCGTGCTAGCCAGTGCGATGACCAGCGTACACAAAACATTGCTGGTTATCTTTTTGCTTTCAATGGTGGCGATCGCCGTTGCGTCTCAAGCTCGTATCGACATTGTGGTGTCGGTGCGCGGTGAGCTATTGCTGGAATCTGACGTAGAAAAAGTGCAACACCTCGAAGGCGGTATTCTCGAAGAAATGTTAGTGCGAAAAGGCGAAGTGGTTTACGAAGGTCAACCCATTGCGCGAATTCGCTCTTTGGATAGAAACACTCAACTCGATACGGTGAACACAGAAATCATTCAGCTCGAATTGGACAAACTCCGTTATGAAAGCCTGCGCGATATGGTAGAGCCCGATTTCTCTGCCTACATCGAAAAATACCCAGAATTGGTTCAGGTAAATATGAATACCTGGCAACAAGAGTTTTCCAAAAACCGCTCTAATGAAGAGTTGATCACTCACGACATCAATCACAAGAACTCGTTGATTGATTCTATGCTTAAGCGCCGCAAAAGCTCCGAGAACCAGCTTTCTTTGATTCGTAAGCAGCTCAATATCAAGAACACCTTGTACAAAGAAGAAATGGCATCTTATGTCGATGTTCTGAATATGCAGGTTCAAGAGTCAAACATGGTGCGTGAGATTGAAAATCTCGATGAGTCAGTCATGAATGAGCGTTTCCAACTCGACAAGCTAGAAAAACAGTACCGTGACTTGGTGGAAAATCGCAACTCCGAATACCAAGCGCAAATCATTCAAGCGAAGAAAGATCTCAAGCTGAAACGCATTCTTCGTCCTCAACACTCAGACAAAGTGGATCGCCTCGTGGTCTACGCCCCTATTGATGGTGTGGTGGATAAAGTGCACTTTAATTTCCGTTCTGCCGTGATACCGCCGGGTGAAAGTATCGCGGACATTGCGCCGATTAATAACTCTCTTCACGGCGAAGCGAAGATTCCACGTAAAGACATGGGCTTTGTTGAAATCGGACAGGCAGTCAAAGTGAAGATGGACACCTACAACTTTGCCAAGTACGGATTTTTGGAAGGTCGAATCGCGTCGATCAGCCGTTCGTCCTATGAAGAAGAGGACGCTGAATTCTACCTCGCTGAAATCCAAATCAGCCAAAACTATCTAGAGCGTGGAGGCACACAATACAAACTGTCCCCTTACATGGAGTTTACCGCCGACGTGAAAACAGGGTCACGTCGGGTTATCGAATACGCTGCGAAGCCGGTTATGTCGGCTATCGAAGACGCGTTCGATGAGAGGTAATGGATGAGTAACAAACCTTCTTACAATATTTCCGTTCCTGTTATGCGCCTAAGCATTGCTTTCAGCTTGGTGCTGGCTGCCCTCGCCTTTTATTTGTATGTCTCTTGGGAAAAAGTGGATTCAGTGGAGCAAGTGCAAAACGCGCCTCTGTTAGTTCAAGCTCAACAACTCAACCAAACCATCGAACTTGATATCCAAACGCTTCAGCGCTGTTTAGCCGCGCGTTATTGTAGTACAACAGAACTCGATTTTGAGGTTCTGAAGAACGAAATTGACCAGTTTAAGTCTCTCGCGTCACTCAACAAAACCGAGTTTAGCTTGGTAGGCGCGACCGAATATACGCAGCTTGAACTGGCGATTAATCGCTTCTCGGACAGCTCAAAAACGCGTGACGATGTGTTGGCACTGTATCTCTCGCTCACCAATAACTACCTACAAATGGACGACAACTATCGCACCATGTTTAACAACCACGCGAGCGACCTAATGATGGAGAAAAACGAGTTCTTCATTTGGTTGTTTATGGTCGTTGTTGTGTTGGTTGGTATCGCCGTTCTATCGAATTTAGTGGCAATCCTAAAACTGAAAAAATCCAGTTCGAATGAGCGAGACATTGACCAAGAGTTCGATGGGCTTTATCAAGAGCTCAAACAACTGGATTTACAAAGGCTGGAAGAGTTGCTGAACGAAGTGAGCATCAATCCGAAGCAGCGTCAGATTTACTCTCACCTAAAACTGATTTTCAGCAAACTAGAAGAGCAAAAACGTAATAACGATCTCTACAAGCAACTCTATGCTCTGATTGGTTACGAGATTCGTGGAATCACCAACACCATTAACGGCGGCGTGCAATATCTCGTTCAAGAGACCGATGAGAGCGGCGTGTTGATGGCGCAAGATATAACCTCGGCTGCCAATACCTTGTCTGAATTGGCAGAGAACTACAACCGACTCATTTCACAAGGGACCGAGAGCAAATCGAAAGAGTTTTCACTGCTAAATGTACTGTCTGAATTGATGATTCACATCAGTTCAAAAGTGCAGCGAAATGAAGGTGAGCTAGACTGCTTTATCTCGGATAACTTACCAAACCGTGTTGAAGGACAGTCCACCAGCTTATTCTGGGTGTTGTTCCTACAGCTATCGAATGCCATCCAACTCAAAGCCGACAAAAAACTGTTTGTCACCATTGAATCGGGCGCGGCGTCAGACATTGAAAACACCCGCCTGACCATCAATCTAAACTTCTTAACCACACTGGATGTGCCGTTTGCCAAGCTCAATACTCTACACTGGAGCGACCATAAACAGCACACTGCAACCAAAGACGATTTGGCAAAAAGCGTACTGAAAGATTACGGCTATTACGAAAGCCATTGGTATCAATCGGGCAATCAGGAACGTTTTCAAATTCAGCTCGATTTGAAAGCCAAAAGCTTCCACACCGAGAAAACTCGCTTCGACAATAAGCGCCTATTACTGTGTGCCAACTCTCAGCTGCGCATTGATGTGATGAACAAAATGTTAATCAACTTGGGATTAGAGATCACACCAATTCGCACGCCGAACGAGCTCTTCTCTGCGGCAAAAACCTTTGGCGAATACGACGCCATCATGCTGACTGACACGTTCGAGCCAAACAAGCTGCCCTCACTGAGCAAAACAGTGAAATCGCAACTGCGCAATCACCCGAATACTAAATTGCTGCTTTCAGTCACTAGTACTCAGCAAGCACAAGAGAGCCATACCTTTGTCGACAAGATTCTGAACTCTCCTGCGATTCCGTATGAGTTCATCCCCAATCTTTTAGCAATCATGGAAGCGGAAGCCTCTGAAGATCAGATGGAGAACAGCTCATTCCTGATTGTGGAAGATGACCGTGTTCAACAGATTCTACTCAAACGTATTTTGAGCAAGCAAGAATACGAAGCCGACACCGTTGGCGATGGCGCAGACGCTGTTCAGCACTTCATGAATCAACGCTCGGACATCATCTTTATGGACTGCATCATGCCTGGCATGGGCGGTATTGAAGCAACCAAACGCATTCGACAATACGAACAAGAGAGCGGACAAAACCCTTGCACCATCATAGGTGCGACAGCATTGACCAGCAGTAATGAACACCAAGCTTGTATCGAAGCTGGAATGGATTACGTGATCAGCAAACCTTATAAAAACGACGAAATCATCAAGGTGATCAACAAGTATGTGGCGGTACAGAAACTTAACTAGCTGCGTATTGGCAGCGCTTACATTGAGCAATGCTCCTTCAGCAATGGCGACCACCTTGCTTGAGGCGGTCAAACTCGGCTTGGAAAACAATTTATCTCTGCGCGCTAGTGACAAAGGCGTGGAAGAAAATGAATACAACATCGACATTAGCCGTTCTAAGTTCCTGCCCTCTTTAAACGGTGCCGCTGATACTACATGGAATGAAAACGAGACCATATTAACGGGAACACCAGATACGCGTTCTAGCTACAACTCAAACAGCTACAGCGTGTCTTTATCCCAATCGGTGTTTAACCTTGGCGACATCTTCAAATACGGCACCGCGAAGCTGGATTTCAACATTGAAGAAATCAAGCACGAGAACAAAATCCAGAGCACCATTTCTGAAATCGCGACGCAATATTTCGAGTACCTGAAAAACAACGCGCAAATCAAAGCCACCAAAGTCGAGCTTAAATCTTCTGAAACACGTGAGCGCCAAATGCGTCGCAACGTGGAGCTTGGCAACACTGCGGCGAGCGAGTTGTATGAGGTGATTGCTCAGAAAGAAGGCATTGCCAATCGCTTAAGAACCTTAGAGAAAGACCGACGTGTGATTTTGAACGGTTTAGAGATTCAAGTTCAATACCCGGTCACCCCATCGCAGGACATCTACGAAAGCGTGCCCTTGGCAGAAATCAGCGAGTCCGAACAACGTGCGATTCTTGAACAAGCTTTGAAGCTCAATAACGATTTATTGGTTGCGAAGAAAACCGTAGAACGCAGCCGAAGAGGCTTGAAAGAAAGCGGTTCAAACTTTGTGCCGACCGTCTCGCTCTCTGCCAGTTACCGTTACGACGATGCGAACAACTATGACCGAACCGACCCCACCGCAACAGGGGACAGTAACTCCACCAGCGTCGGTTTGAACTTGAATGTGCCGATTTTCTCCGGCGGTTCGGATTATTACGGTTATCAAAAATCTTCAACTGCTATCGAGCGAACCGAGCTACTTTACCAAGATTCGTTGTTCACGACGCGCAATAGCGTTAACACCTCGGTACTCAACATTAATGACTTCTCCCGCGCTATTAGCAGTTACGAGAACATCATCCGAGCTAACTACGCCTCCTACAAAGGCATTCAGCGCGCTTACCAGCTTGGTACGCGAACCATTACCGACTTACTGGCAGCAGAAAGTAAACTGTTTAGCGCGCTACGTGATTACGAGAGCGCGCGTTATGACTACATCATTGAATCGATCAATCTTGAGCAAATCAAAGGTATGTTGTCGGTGCAATCCATCGAAAGCATCATGCAATTGATGAGCGATATCGAAGGCAGAAGCAATCAAGACTTAGTTCCAAAACACCTTCTCTCCAAACCATCGATTAAGAAAGGAGGTCGCAATGCAAACTGAGCATTTTTCCCAGAAGATTAACTTTACTGACAAGTGTTATCTGACTTTCTCAACGGTCATCTCGACGCTGTTTGGCTTAGTACTGCCCTTTTCGATACTCATTATTTTTGACCGTGTTTTACCTAACCAAGCCAAAGACACGCTGTTTCTTCTGTTTGCCATTATCTTGATCACCATCTTCCTCGACTATCACCTAAAGAATCAGGAAGAGAAGATTTCGTCGGTGATCATGAAGCAGTTTGAAACCAACTTAACTAACAAAGTGTTTCAATCCATCTGTTTGGCTGAGATCTCGAAATTTCGTCGCCTAGAACCCGGTGAATACCTAGAGCGTATTGCGACCATCCCTGAGATTAAATCCTTCTTTGGCGGAGAATCTGTACGGGCATTGATCAACCTTGCCGTCAGCATACTGACCATTCTGATTATCGGTCTGATCAACATCTGGGCAGGGGTGACCATCTTGCTCGCCTCCATCATTTTGGCAGTGTTCGCACTCAGTCTTTCCAAGCAAAAAATCAACAGCCTAGAAAACAAATCCGACATCGAAGGCTTAACCACGTCGAAAATCATCGAGATCATCTCTAGCCCACTCGATATCAAAGCGCGCAATATGGAATATCGCGTTGAGAGCTTGATGACACAAATGGTGGAAGAGCGTGAAGTCGAGAACATCAAATACGAGCAAATCGAATCAAACTTCAGCCTTATCCTTTCGCTCATACAACAGCTCTCCATTGCTTGTGTGGTGGTGGTTTTGGCAACGGCAGTTATCAACATGCAATCGAGCCAAGGCATCATGGCAGCCATCATCATGCTTACCAACCGTTACTTCGCGCCATACCAGCAAGTGATGCGCACAGTGAGCCGCTGGGAGTTGAACAAGCTTCATATTCAACGTATCGCCGAGTTGCTTGAGCTTGCTGCATCTGTAGAACAACAAAATGACACGACAGAAGTCGAGCGCATCTCGGTGAAGTATTCGGAAAAGCAACGCATCGAGTTTGAACGTGGTCAGGCTTACTTGCTGACGGGGAAAAGCGGCGCAGGCAAAACCCATCTTGCCAATTGCATTACGCGGCAAAACACCGACAGCAAGCTCGATATCCAAATCAACGAGACACCGCTCGATGACGTCAATTACAACGTCTGGCGCAATAGCGTGCTCATGGTCGACAAAACCAGTTCGTTCGTCGAAGGCACCATCATCGACAACTTGACTTGTTTCCGCCCGAGCTTAAACAACACCGCATTTGCGCTTTGCGAAACCATGAACATCAAAGCACAAATCGATGCCCTTCCCGCTGGTTTTTACACCGAGCTTAAAGGGCATTTACGCAACCCATTCTCGCGCCAAGTCGCTTATGCCTTGTTGTTGGTGCGTGCCTTACTCGCGAACAAACGTGTGTTGATCTTCGACGACATCGACTGTGTTTATGACGACGACTTTGCTCGATTGGTTTTGACTAGTACCGCCTATCGCGCCAACGACAAAATACTCATCATCGTCAGCAATAAGATGGACAAACTCAATCATCGCCTCAAACGCGTCAAACTTACCGGAGGTGACCAATGAGTATTTTGGTTGATTTTAATAATGTCCCTCAGCGCTTGTTGGACTTTGAGGCTCGCAGTTATGACGAGCGATACAATCAGTCACCTTTGATTCGTGGTTTAGCTTACACCCTCATTGCGCTTGAATGGGAAGGCACACCTTCTATCCTCAGTGACGCTTTTATCCCTAAACCAAAAGACAGCGACAGTTTTATCGCCACGATTGAACGCCTTGGTTACCGTTGTGACGTCACCAAATTAAAAACGTTGGAGCACATCGAGGGACACCCTCACCCTTGTTTTATCGAGATAGAAAACCTCACGGCGATTTTCTTGGGAACCAAAGATGGCAAACTGATCCTGTTTGATTACACCAATAACAACACCATTGAATACCCGCTCTGCAAAAAGCCATGTTTGTTGGTCTCGATCAGCGAATACTCACGCTTGTTCCGAGAGCCGCCACCAGAATCTCAAGACCGCAGTAACTGGATTAAATACGCGTTTTATCGCTACAACAATGAACTCAAAAGCTTGATTATTCTGAGCTTTGTCATCAGTATCTTGGGCGCGCTCCAACCCTTCTTTATTATGAGCGTGTACAACTTCGCCTTGACGTCTAGCTCGCAAGCCACGCTCTATTGGCTCACCTTGTTTGCGGTGATTGTTGGGTTCTCGGAATACTTTTTCAAGAAGATGCGGGTCAACATCATTGCCACGTCAGGTAAGGATTTGGCGGTGCACATTTCTCAAGCTGTTATTTCCAAGCTGTTATGGCTCCCTTATGCGATGACATCCACCGCCGGCGTGTCTTCTCAGCTGGCGCGTTTAAAAGACATCGACACATTCCGCCGATTGGTAACGGCAGAGTCTACCTTGAGCTACTTCGACATGCCGTTTGTTATCGTGTTCATTGTCGCGATTGCCATCATGTCAGGAACCGCTGCACTGGTCGTCATGGCGGGTTTGATTCTGATGTTGGTGTTCTGTGTTTATTCTCGATACATCTATTCACAAGCCACGTCAAAGAGCTCTCGCGCTAACGCCATGGTTTCTTACCAATGGAATGAGATTCTTCGCGGCATCAAAACCATCCAAGGCTTGCCTTTGCTGCGCGTTATTCAATCTCGCTTCAGCGCTTCACACATGCAAAGCACCAATGATGCAGAAAACGTTGCGGTGACCAACAGCAAAGTTCAAGCCGCAGGTGGCAGTTTGATTCAGGTGATAGGTACCGCAAGTATCGTGACCGCGGTTATCGGTGTAATGGATGGCACGTCAGACGCAGGCGCTATGCTTGCAACTGTGATTTTAGTCTGGAAGGCGTTAGGTCCGATAATGGGTATCTACAACTCCATTTCCAAATTCCAATCCATTAAGGCGTCCTCTGCGCAAATCAACAACCTTATGGCGATGAATGACGACAAGCTAACGTTGGAGAAAAGCCCCCCTATTCGCCTCTTCCAAGGCAGTATTGTCGGCAGCGGTGTGAGCCATCGCTACACTGGCGCAGCAACAGGCTTAACCAATCTCGGATTTAAAATTGCCCCAGGGGCGAAGGTGGTGATTTGTGGACCGACTGGTTGCGGTAAAACCACGCTAATTTCCATTCTTGCGGGTTTAGAAGATAGATACCAAGGCGCAGTGTCAGTAGACGGTTACAACATCAAACAGTTCAACAGCTATCGTTACCGAACCTCAATTAACTACATCCCGTTTAATTTGCATATTTTTGAAGGCTCTCTGGAGACCAACTTCATCTTGCATAATGGACTCATCCCTACAGAAAAGATGCAAGAGATGGTGAGCTTTTTCGAACTCGATGCGTGGTTGCCAGAAGGATTGAACACTCAGCTAAGCGTAGATAAATGCAAGAATTTACCTAACGGTATTCAACAGAAATTGCGCCTCGCGCTGGGGCTTGGAAGCTGTGAACAATCACTGATCATCATTGATGAACCATTTAATGGCGCTGAGCAAGAAAATGCCCAGTACTTCAACCGCTTGTTCACCGATAAATTGCTAAACAAAACCGTGGTGTTCTCTACCAATGACCCGGGGTTGATCGCCACTTCGAACATGAGTTTGGTATTAGAGCCAGACGGCAACTTGAAATATTTTGGCTTAACAGACAAATACTTAAACAGCTTAAGTTAATACTGTGGCGCTTATTCACAATTAACTCTTTAATCAGACAGATACAATTGACAAAGATATAAACCAGAGAGATGATTCGACCGAGATTTAGAGGTATTTAGGATTCAGATGTATACATTTGTTGCTGACAAATTGGATGTGGTTTATTTATCAGCGATACCGGAAAACCACGCATTGCAGGACTTTGATGTGCCTGAAGAAGAACTCGAAATCCGCGAGATTGTCGAGGTGTGGTACGAGTGTGCATTTTTGCCTGATTTCAATCTCGAGCAAATCGACATCGCAAACAAAGCGGAGCTAGTGGCAACACAAACTCAAGTGGTGAACAACTACACGAGTACTCTAGCTTTCTTACTCAAGAGCAGAGTGTATCGAGCAGCCCTTAACCGCATGTTGAGCATCTGGACACTGGAACCCTCCGCAAAAGCACAACTTGAGTTACTGCTTTTTGCCGAAGAACAAGCAAAGACCAACTGAGCAACACGCAGATAGAAAAAAGCCAGCAACAACGCTGGCTTTTTAGAAGCTATTGAACTGATATTACACCCATCCATCAAACTGAAGACGTTTTTGTATTCGCTCTACTGCCTCTTTCTGCATTTGTCTCACGCGTTCGTTAGAGACATTCAGTAAGTCCCCGACTTCAGCTAATGTTTTCACGTTATGTTCAAACAAGCCAAAGCGATGAATTAACACTTGCTGCAGCTTCACAGGCAATGTGTTGACGACGTGCTCTAATGCTTGAGTAAAGCAGTGGTCTTCGCAATCTTGCTGTGGGTCTGTTGTGTATTCACTTTCGCACTGTTCGAGCACAAATGGCGCATGATTAAGGTCGACAGTCGTTGAAACATCGATAAAGCCGCTCAACGCGACTAACTCATCAACACGTTCCACCTTTACGCCTGAACAATGGGACAACTCTGAAATCGAAATGTCTTTGCTCATGGTTTTGCTCGCATCGTGCTTTTTCGACGCAAGGCTATTTATCTCTTTACATACGTGAGCAGGTAAACGCACCGTGCGGCCGTTGTTCATTAATGCCGCTTCAATGTTTTCGCGAATCCACCACACTGCGTAAGTTGAAAAGCGATAACCCGGCTCAGGATCATACTTGTCGATGGCTTTGATCAAGCCAATGTTGCCCTCTTCAATCAAATCAAGCAGCGTGAAGTTATTACCAGTACGTTTTAAGTAGCTTTTGGCAATCTTCACCACTAAACGCAAATTAGATTCGATCATCACCTCGCGCGCTTCTTTGTCCCCCGCTCGATTGAGTTTGGCATAATGCAGTTCATCTTCTCGAGAGAGTAAATCAATCCCCACGATGTCTTTTAGGTAATGTGCATAAGGATCTTTACCTGCAGAAAACGTTTCTTTCATTGGCATCTCATCCGTGACACCTCGGGACCTAGCAAAACACTCGTTGTTCATTTCCCCGTCCTTATCAGCCAACTTTACTGGTGTAGCTCTTTGGCTACTTTTCTCCGTGGCTCAATGAATATGCCACCCAACGAATAACATTCGTTTTACGTTGAGTGTAGACAAGGCTTTTTAGCTTTACCAAGAAATTGCATTTAATTTCATATCAACCCTGCACTCAACTGTTAAAGCGTGAGCGGGTTGGGATTTATGGAGCAACATTCAGTATCGTATTTACATCAGAGTTGATAGAAGAGTTTCACTTACTAACCGTTAGATAAATTCATTGTTAAAACATATATTTAAAAACTGTACTTTACATTAGCAAACAACAAAGTCGCAGGTACTTCGCCAAACAAGCTGCCATTGCTACCGTTAAAGCTTTGGACTACCGTGAGCAATTGCCAGTCATTTGCGAGGGAATAGTTGCTCGATGCTCCTATGAAATAAGAGTGATCATCATAGTAACTGGTCGAGACTGTGACGCGGTTTAACGGGGTTAAATCAAAGCTCACATCGGCGTACCATGTATTTCGTGTAAAGCTCAACGTTTTTGCATCGAGAGGAAGATTCAAATACGCCAATGCGCTTGATGCATCTTGCGGTTCAGAGATAAATAACCACGCTGCACGCCCCATCCAGCTGCGTTTGCCGCCAAAGCTGTAATCCGATTCAATACTGGCAACTGTAGTCTTTTTGGTCGGTTCACCCTCAAATTCTGGATCAATGGGATCAAACCAAGTGAGCTCTCCACGAAAACCCGCATCAAACACATCCGTTGCAAAACCAGCGCCGAGTACGTAATCCATCCGAGCTCGTCCTGCAATAAACTGATAATCCCATCCCGATTGATTGGCGAAATAACGCAGTGAGGCACTGTCTTGTCCTGACTGACGAGCTGGTGAAAACACCAAATCTACCCCATCGGCAAAACCTAATTTTCTGCTCAGCATGGCCGCATCCGTGCCTGCTCGCTCTTCATAGTCAAAATCGTAAATCGAATACGCATTGTAGATATCGTTTGGATTCCATATCGTATTCATCGACCAATTGATACGAAAGCGCCCTAGTTGCGCTCCCCAGTCATCTTGCTGCCAAGTGAGATATAGACGATCAAGCTGACTGTTAATGACCACATCATCTTCATGCCAGTTTTTGCTCAAATCCATGTAACCAGAATCCAACGCAACCAAATCGGCATAGCCAGGAAAGTCGGTAGAATCGCCCCAAAGTGCTCGATTTCGTAGCCCAACATTCATACGCCAGTTAGAGGAAAAACGGTATTCAAAGTTAAGTCGATTGTGTATCAGGTTATCGAACGTATTATCAGTTCCATCAGGAATACTATAGGTTGCCATGTATTTGATGTAACCATCCAAATCCCATGACTTTTGAGGCTCCAATCCGGGGACAGCAGACAAGGCAGAACCAGCCTGAAGACTAAGCAATGAAAGACTTAATGCCTTAATAAACACTGCATTTACTTTTGTTCTAGACAAGCCGGTATAGAAATGGAGAGCTTTGGTGCAAGTCGCAGACAAATAGGAAACAGCTCTATGCATGCGACCTCTCTGCGCGATTATCAATATTACTGAAATCACGCGCTAAACGACCATCTTCAAACACGATAATTCGGTGTGCACGTTTTATCACTCGCGGATCGTGGGTCGAGAAGATAAACGTCGTCCCCTCTTGTTCGCTAAGTTGCTCCATAATGTCGAGCAACTCCGCGGTGCTTTTGGCGTCTAGATTGGCAGTAGGTTCGTCCGCCATGACAAAACGAGGCTTTGGCGCTAAAGCACGAGCAACCGCAACACGCTGCTGCTGCCCGCCGGACATTTTACCAGGCACCTTATTCATCTGTTCCGCCAATCCCACTTGCTCAAGTAAGGACGTCGCACGTTCACGACACTCTCGCTCGGTTTTACCTTGCAGCTGCATGACGAATTCCACATTCTCAAGCGCGGTTAACACAGGTAACAAACTGTAGTCTTGGAAGATGAAGCCTATATTATCGCGACGATAGGCAATCAGCTCTTTTTCTGACATCGATGAAATCATGCAACCATCGATTTCCACCTTGCCAGAGCTTGGAGCATCAATACCGCCAATCATGTTCAGCAACGTCGTTTTACCCGAACCGGATGGTCCCATGATCGCAACAAATTCCCCCTGCTTAATCTCTAAGTCTACCGACTGCACTGCGTGCACAGGGTAATCACCATCGGCGTTGTAAATCTTAGTTAGGTTTTCTAGTTTGATGGTCATTAGTTTTTCTCCGCCATGGCATCCACTGGTCGATGCTTCAAAATTTGTCGTGCGGGATACAGGGCTGCGATAAAGCTGGCAACAAAAATCGCGACAATGATCATTTGATATTCCGCTATCGATACCCGTGGGTAAAGCAAGGTATCCACGCCATAAGCCCCTAGCCCTTCCGCCATACCAGCCAGCGACAATCCGGTAATACTTAGCACCTTGAGCATAATTGCACTCCCGAGCAACCCAAGCGCACAACCGCTTAATCCGAGGAACAAGGTTTCAAAAACAATCAACAAACGTATCTTGTGTTTTTGCATGCCGACAGCCATTAACACACCGAACTCTCGTGTGCGTTCAAACACCGACATCAGCATGATATTGATGATGCCAAGGGTCATCGCCAGCACAAAAACCACCAGCATTACTTGGTTGGAAACATCCATCGTGCTCATCATGGTCGAGAGCAAAGGTTGGATCTCCTGCCAAGGTCTCACACTGAGCAAACCTTGACTTTCCGGCGGCAAAATAGAGTGAGTGAACGCCAGTAACTGCTTGAGTTCAGCATCGTTATTAGAAGTAAGGAGGATCGCGATTTCGTGTGTACCACTCAGCCCCGCCACCTTTTCAAGATCCACTTTTCGGACGTAAACATTACCGTCATCAAACCCTGTCGATGGTGTTTTGAATATACCTCGAACACGAAATGCTGCACCGGCGACCTCCCCATTGACATCAGACAGAGTGAGTACCACTTTGGAGCCAACGCGTAGCTTTAATCGCTCAGCTATCTTGCTCGATACTAGAATCGGATTTCTGCCTTCTTCGCTCAGCCATTCCCCGTAGACAATATGTTTCGAGAGTGGCGTGATGTTTTGCTCTTGATCGATATTAACGCCATTGATGCGAATACCTCGTGTACTGCGCGCAGACGCTATCATGCCATCTGCTAATAGTCGCTCAGAGATGGCTTTCACTTCTCGGTTACTCGCCAACACTTTGCTTATCTTATCCGCATCGGGAATCACATCTTTTAGCTCTGGATTGACTAAGTAGGACTTTTGCTGGATCTGCAAATGACTGGTTTGCCAAGAGATGGCGTTCTTGATCATGCTATCGACCAAGCCATTCATGAATCCCATCATGGCAACCACGCCCATCAAGCCAAATACCATGGCTCCGAGCATAATTGAGGTTCTCAACTTGTTGCGCCACAAGTTACGCCACGCCAACTTAACCAGCATGAGCACCTCCTTTTAACCCTGCCGCAATTGGCATTCGAAACACGCGAACCATTGGGTAAAGCAGACATAATAAAAGAATGAACAGCACGACGGCGATTTGATTGAGCAGTAAGTGTGGGTCGAGCGAAACAGGCACAATAGGTTCAAAACCACTTTCGCGCATGAGCTTGGCAGCATCGCCGGTAATTTCGATTGGATTAAAGTAGAAATACCCCAACACAGGGGCACTCACAATAAGCCCAATAAGGATGCCAATGACGGACATAAACAGAGACTCTATCGTGAGCAGAAGGACGAGCTTGGAGCGCAGCATTCCGGTTGCCAGCATGACAGCAAACTCACGTTGGCGTTCTAATGTTGTCATCAAGATAGTCGCAAACAAGCCAAAACCAACAATGCCGTAGAGAATATAAATCAAGAAAATACCGCCCGCTTTATCTAAGGCGATTTGCTGTGCCATTTCTGGCGACAACTCTTTCCAATCCTTCACGGCGACATTTTTGCCATACTCGGCTTTAAGTTGTTCAACGGTATCAGGTAAGTCTCTTAGACTCTCAGTATTCAAAACCCATGCGGTGACTTGGCCATCCAATGAATACAGGTTTTGCGCAGTATCGAGCGGCATGTACACCAACTGAGAATCAAGCTGCTGCAAAGGAAAATGAAGAATGCCCGAGATTTGATACAAACCTGCCGCGGTCTGTCCTCGATAACCGACACCATATAGCACCAGTTCATCGCCAACCTTGAGTTGCAAATAATTCGCTAAACCACCACCAACTAGCACTGCTTTTTGCCCTGATTGGATGTAGCTTCCCTCAATCAATTTGTCGCTGATATTGGAGTACTGATCTTCCGCTTCAGGCTCAACGCCTAGTACCATCACGCCTTTTGAGCGTTCGTCTTTTGCGGCTAAAGCAAAAGACTCTACCCGAGGTAATACCACATCAATATTGGGATTGTTTTTCGCCGCTGAAATGAAGGTGTTGGTTTGCGGCAAGACATCATTAATGCTGGAAGAGTCACCAAACTCGGGGTTTTGCAGTTGAATCAGACCCGTATAAAACTTGGCTGCATTTTTGATATTGGACGTATAACTGCCTTCTTGAAACGCTCGCGTAATCAGCGAAAGAAACAGCACCAATGCCAACGCAGACGCCGTCAGTAGTGTCCTGCGCTTTTGTCGCCAGAGGTTTCGCCAAGCCAGTTTCACAAGCATTGATTCGCTTCCTTCCGTTGATGTTTGATTATCCGTTTCTTCTTTTAGCCGTTCATTTATCCAAACTTAGTCGCGCAGCGATTTCATCTGTTGCTGAGAGAAAAAGCTGTCATCGATATCGAAATCAAACTGTGCTTGGTGAGTAATGAGTACGGTTTTGTTCTTAGGCTTATCAAGCGGCTGCATTTCCATTCTGGTCGCCAATTTTCTCCCGCCGAGCTCTTTCACGTCATAAGTCGTCATCACGTTCACTCGCTCATCAAACTCATCGTAGAATTCCACTTTGCGCTGCAGATAGGTCGACTTGGAAATCCACAACGTTACTTTGCTCCAAACTACAGGAGCATCGGGCTTCGCAACAGCATCTATCACCCAAACCTTGTCGCCATCAAACACATCCTCGCCTTTTAATTCATGTTGATAATCGACCACGATAGAAGACTGGTTGATCAAATCATCGTTGGTGAAGTCAGAGCCCATCCACGATTGGCTCAACATAGATGGCGCAATTTTGATGACGCGTTCAATACTCGGCACCCAGTTCCACATTTCTCTCTGTCGTTTTAGAGAAGCGCTGCCCTTATCTTTGGCTGGCGCCGTAACCAACACCAAAGACAAATCCGTCCCTTTTGTCCAACTCTTCATGGTCATCGACCGAGTCCAATCAGGACGAATGATCTCCATTGTAGATTCGGTATAACTGGAATCACCGCGCATTGCTCGATCTGACTTTTGCACGATATCAAAAGCACTTTCAGCCACAGCAGTAAATGAAATGGACCAACACAATAGAGATAACAAAGCAGTACGCATAACCGTCCTCGACACTGAAATCCAACATTATTCGCGTCAGAAATGACAATAAAAACAGGGAGTTCAAATCAGTATAGCAAGGAGAGGATGAAGGTCAGCGAGAGCTCGCTCAAAGTTTTACTGAGCTTTACGAAGTAATGGTTCCACTTTGTTTCTGTTGATGATTTGGAACACCGCACGGTTCTTGCCGCTGGCTTTCCCACGATACATAAGTTGATCAGCATCTTGCAGGCTTGGCGTCTCATCAAACTTAGGATAATACGCGCAACCAAGACTGATGCTCACATGAATGTTCTGACCATCTAATGGGATTGGCATTTGATTAACGTGAGTACAGATTTCACACGCCAGCGTTTGGGCTTCTTCTGCCGATAGTGACACACTCACCAACGCAAATTCCTCGCCGCCAATTCGAGCTAATGTCACCTTTTCATCGGTTACCGATTTCGCGGTATTCGCAACAGCAACGATTGCTTGATCTCCAGCTAAATGACCAAATTGATCATTGATGGATTTGAAGTCATCAATATCAAACACCATAACCGTCAGGTCTCTTTTTACTGTGCTTAATGTCGCCAACCTTTCAATCAAATGACGTCGGTTATAAAGCTTGGTAAGAGGGTCTGTTAGGGTCAACTCAAACAATTGTTGGTTGGCTAAAGTTAACTGCCGAGTTCGCAACGCCACCGTTCTTTTCAGTGAAAAGATATGGAACATGGCGGCAATAACCAAAGCGAACACGGCCAAGGGCGCCAGATAGGCCGGATAAACAGTTTTGATATGAATCCAACGGCTGAGTATGCGATCTTTATCCGCCTCCATCACTCTCTCGAAGTTTCTGGAGATCTCATCAATCGATTTAGGACTGCCCTCTCCCGAGGCAATTCGTAAGTTTTTGCTGTAAAGGTGAACAGCAGGTAAAAAAGCCACAGGCTCGGGTGTCGTGGCCATGTAAAAGTTCGACACTTGAGTGTCAGCAACAAAGAGGAAAACTTTCTTTTTTGCCACCGCATCTAACATTGCATCATTATTCGAATAGAGCTTTACCGCCGCGTTTGGGTAACGTTTACGAATAAAATGCTCTTCGAATCCACCACGAACTACGCCAATTTCCATCGCAGATTCGCCTTCAAGCACTGAGTTGATGTCCAAACCGAACACATCTTTATTCACGTAAAGTTGGGTATCAATGGGCATGATCACCGTACCAAAATTCAAGTACTGGCTTCGTGCTTCGGAATATATTAGCCCCGCATGGACGTCTGCACGCCCCTCCTTAACTGCGAGTAAAGACTCTTCCCAATCAAGCAGAAGGAATTTAACGTGCACATCATTACGAACAGAGTACTCACGCCAGAAATCAATCAAAATGCCCTGTGGCTCGCCATCTGGAGTAAGATAAGAGAATGGTTTCCAAGCTTTGGAATTGGCAACAATCAAGGTGCCTTGTTTGGTCTCATGACTTTGGGATGCGGCGCTGTAAAACACACTCACGATCATCAGAGCGATGCCAAATGTTGCGCTTTTCCAACCATAAGTACTATAACGTATGAGAGCCATACCTACTTCTCGCCAACCTATCCGAAAGTATTATCTAAGACTTAATTAGAACTAAAGGTATAGCAGAGCTTTTAATGATGGGAAGTGACTCTTATTGATATGAATCTAAATTAGTACCTTTGTGCTGAAAAACGGTACTTTATTACCATAATATTTTATTAATCCATCGCGAATTATTATGAAATTTATATGGATAAAAGTGCGATAAATACATTCTGCTTTCTTAGGTTTTATCGTTGCGCGTAAAAACACCTGACACAGCCCACAAAATCACATAAAAAAAGTAATGATTATTCGCTCGATAAGAATCACTTTGTTAACTTACGCGCAATTTTTTTGTGACCCGAAATTTTCGCTTTCGCCATGCCTTCTCAATATAGAATTAACAAAATCGTCGAAATTGGCGATACGCTGCATCGTAGTGGCTGTGCGCCTTACAAAGTAGAAAAATACACTCAACACTACGCGCAAAAACATGGCGTGGATGTGATGATTCAAGCTACACCTACCGCGATCAACTATCAGTTTCCTGATGACAACAACGCCGTCGTGCTCAAGCGACTCAAGCCGGCATCAATTAACCTCAGCTTGCTCGCGAATACCATCATCCGTATCAACCAACCGAGTAGCGAACCCGTTCCAGAACCTGCAGGATACCCTTCGTGGGTTATCGCGTTGGCAAACATGGGCATTCCACCCGCATACTTGATGTTGGTTGGCAGCACCTTAGAGGCGGTCGGCTTTGCTTTTATTCTCGGTTTTATGGTCTGGGGATGTCAGCAAGTTTGCCGGGCGAGACGCGCAATTGCGGTTGAGTTTATCGCTGCGTTGTTCACCGGCATTATTGTCGCTTATCTATCTAGCACTGGACTTCCGATCCCTGTTTGGGCGCTATGTATCGCGACGATTGTCTTATTCGTGCCCGGCCTCTCCATCGCTAACTCACTCGAATGTTTGGCGTTTAATGATTTGGTGTCTGGTACCAGTTTACTAGGACAATGCGCTCTCACACTGATCAAACTGTTTGTTGGTATCACGATGGGGCTGAACATTGGCGAAGCGATTTGGGGACAAGCTCAGTCTATTGCTTACACCAATGAAATCCCGATTTGGATGCACATTAGTGGCTTGTTCTTAATTTCAGCATGTCTTGGTGTGATTTTTAACGCTCGCCCTATCGATATACTGCTTGGGTTGCCTGTCGCGATGCTGGGGATGTGGGGGCCATTCTATCTCGGCTTCGAAAGTGGCTGGGTAGTTGGAACTTGGGTAACGACCGTTCTGATTACACTTTACGGCACATGGATTGCGAAAAAGATGGAGCTGACGGGTTCTATCTACATTGTTCAGGGCATCATTATTCTGGTTCCAGGCAGTCGCGTCTTGGTCAGTGCAAGTCAGTCGGTATTTGAACAATCGATCCTTCCGATTCCGAGTATTGGTCTCTCAGCACTGTTTATGTTCTCTGCCATCGTTGCAGGGCAAATTACAGCCTACTCGATTTACTCGCCAAAAATAGAACGCTAGAACACCGCTTCACCATTACTTTCAGACAAGAAAAAAGCCCTATTCAAAATCCACTTTAGTGAGAACTTTGAATAGGGCTCTTTGCCTCTATGCTTCGCTTTCCGGTTGAAGCTGCCTTTGCCTTTTTTGGCTTTCACAACTCGCGTTCTAAACAGTTGACTGGTGACGACCGCTTTAAGTGCGTTGTCTTTGATTTCCCCTCTGCCAAACTCGGTATCTTGATTCAATTCATTTGGCTGAGGATTGAGTTTTTTCTTTCCCATAGATCCTCCGTAATGGTCGAACCAGATTGGACAATAATTAGATAAAATAGTCAAATTTGTAGAATTATTTTCATTTTATTCTTCAAAAACTTCACATCAACGTCATTTATTTGAAATTTCATCAAAAAAACACTGTATAAAAAGTGACTAGATACAAATATTTGCCTTTGATAGAGCAATAAATGTTGACTATACCCGTAATTAACCTAGACTCGAACACGGCTAGAAAGAAAGTTCTTTGTTTTCACATTTCGTTGGATTACTCGTAATTCCCCCGTCCTGTGGTACGCAATAGCAATTTATTTTTCCACGCTATAAGCGCCGATTAGGCGAAGATTTACATAAAATTAGATATTTAGGAAATAAACATGTCTAACAAAGCTACTGGTACAGTTAAGTGGTTCAACGAAACTAAAGGCTTCGGCTTCATCCAACAAGAAAACGGTCCTGACGTTTTCGCACACTTCTCTGCAATCCAAGGTGACGGCTTCCGTACTCTTGTTGAAGGCCAGAAAGTAGAATTCGAAATCACTCAAGGTCAAAAAGGTCCACAAGCTGAGAAAATCACTCTAGTTTAATCCTTTTAAGATTTTGATATGGTAGCCAGCTTTTTAGCTGGCTATTTTTTTGCCCTCAAATTATTGATCACTCTTATGGCTCTTAAACCGACGATATACAAGTTTCGTATCGCGATCTCCGATATGAACAACGATTACTACGATTCAAAAAACCTGACCATTGCCCTACACCCTTCAGAAAAACCACAACGCATGTTAGCGCGCATTTTGGCTTACTGTTTGAATGCCCAAAAAGAACTTGAGTTTACTAAGGGCCTTTCTACGACAGAAGAACCGGACTTGTGGCGCGTTGAAGATGACCAATCCATTACACATTGGATTGAAATCGGTGAGCCAGAACCAGACCGCATCAAGAAAGCATCACGCCTTGCTAAGCATGTGAAGGTGTACACGTACAACACGAAAGCATCGGTTTGGTGGGATAAAATGGCAGGCAAATTTGGCATGCTTCCAGTGGATGTGGCAAGTCTAGATTACGACGCTATCGACTTGATTTCACAGCACCTTGACCGCGGCACTAGTCTATCTGTTATGATTACCGGCACCTCTATTTTCGTTGATATTAACGAACAACACGTCGAAGTGACGGTGAAGGAATTGCAAAGTAATGACGCCTCTTAATGAACAGATCCAACAAATGGGGTTCACAAACATTCCCTTCGTTAACGAGCACAAAGCAGCAAGGCGACGTTGGACAAAGGAACAAGCCCCATTGTTCATTAGAGTATGTGAAAATAAGCCTGAGACAGCCCCTGCGCTGCATCTACTTGGGCTTTTAACCAAATCTCACATCGAAGCCAGTGCTCTCTATGAGCAGCACGCCACGTCGACTCATCATATGCAGCAAGTCTTGAGTGACACGCTAGGTGATGAGCACGCAGAAAAGTTCACTAATCAGTCCGCTGAAGACCTCGTTCTAGTGACACATTTGTGGTTGTATACTCAAGGTTATCTCAACATGGACTTTAGCCTTGCGCACGACCATGCTGAGCAAACGCAAAACATTCTGCAACACGAGTTAGTGATCAAACGTATGGATCTCGATGCTTTCCGTACCGACTTAATGCAGAGTTTTTACCTCGGTAAAGAAGCAAACCCAGCAAAAGCTAGCGGGCTAATTAGCTGGATAAAGCGCCTGTTTTCCTCATAAAAAACATGGTTTTGTCAAAACCAAACACCTGATAGACTACTTCCTTTCATGCAACGGCTTGCTTTGGTTGTTTGTTACACATGGCCTGTTATTTATAGCTCGTTGCATGACATTCAAGGACACTCATCCACTGAACATCAAGGGATCATTATGAAGTTTATCCGTTGGATTTTGGGAAAAATCATCTTACTTCTCAATGCTGTATTCTCTCCTCGTGGCGTTAAACGCTCAGCAGAGGCACAAAAAAGCGTTGATGACAAAGCGAAGAACTACGCGCTATACCAATTTGAAGCTTGTCCTTTCTGCGTAAAAGTTCGCCGTGCTATGAAGCGTCAATCCGTAAACATTGAATTACGTGATGCGAAAAACGACCCAGTACATCGTGAAGCACTTGAGCAAGGTGGCGGTCGCGTGAAAGTACCTTGTCTTCGCATTGAAAAAGATGGCGAAACGCAGTGGCTTTACGAATCTTCAGACATTGTCACTTACATTGAAAAAGAATTTGCCTAGTTCCCCCTAAGAACATTGGCGGATGTAAAAGAGGCACCATACGGTGCCTCTTTTCTTTTGTTTCAATTCAATGGGAATTTACTGATCGACAATCAACATCAATTCCACGCGGCGATTGCACGCCTTACCACTTGCCGTTGCATTGCTGCATTGGGGTACATACTCACCAAAACCACGTGAGAAGACTCGTTGGCGCGGCAAGCTTGTCGCTAACAATTGCTTTTCAACTTCGCGAGCACGTTTTTCTGATAGAGAATCGTTAAAGGTTGCTGCACCTGTGCTGTCAGCATGGCCATCAATGACCACATCAACGTCTGTTCGTCCGGCAAGGTAATGCCCAAGATTACGTAGCCAATCTTCTGACTGTGATGATAATCTCGCAGATCCAGTTTGGAAGTGTACCTGTTCTTTCAAACGCACCATAAGGTGGTCGCCACTGATGGTTTCGTGGGCGATTTGATGCCTATTTAAAAACATCTCCAGTGACGTCACGCCCTGTGACTTTTTTCCCATTGTACTCGGTGCTTGAGCCACATAGCGAGGTGTTGATGCGTAAGACTTCGCATAACCCCACTCTGGGTGTCTGAGTTCCGAGTTAGTTCGAGGAGCGGTATCCAACATATTACCGCCCGGAACCATATCTGAATTAATGCTGCCACATCCAGCTAAAAGGCCGCATGCCACTAAAAACCAATGCTTCATACCGTTACCAACGTAGAATGAATTCCTGTTCACTGTGTCGGCTCAAATCGTCCAAACTTTAGTGCTTTTTACATTTCATCCCATTTACCAAGCACCTATCGTGCCAAAGTTCTGACTTCACTTCTCATTTGTCTAACCTCATCAATGGTGATGGGCTGGATACAAATATTGCACTTATCAAGAGTGAGCTTTGTAACGGTCGAAATCTTCGATTTTTCAAGCATTGAAGCCTTTAATTGACTCGTCATAGCCATGTTTTGTCTAAACTTTCTCCGATTGTCTCACTTTAGTGTAACAAGCCGTATTAATGGTTTTCGTCGATACCGTTAACCGATAAACTAGCAACAATTTTACTATTTAGAGCCTGACCCATGTTTAAAACTATTTCTAAAGGCGCTGCACTTTTTGCGGCAGTGTTTGCCCTTACAGCTTGTGATAACGGCAATAGTCAGCCACAACAAGGCAAGCAGTACGAAGAGCTGCCTGTTTCTCTTGCTGAATACAACCTAGCGCCAGTTACTGAAGTTTTCTCTCTAACTTGCGGACACTGTCGTACGATGGAACAGTTCGTTCCCCAGATTGAATCGTTGACAGAACAAAAAGTTGAGAAGATGCACGTTACCTTTAACGAGAGTGCACAGATCAGCGCGATCATCTTCTACACAGCAGCAATGCAAGTTAACGGCACACCAGACAAAGCATTTATGGAAGAGCTGTTTGCGGCAGTTCAAATGGGGGCAGATGCAACAGCAGACGAGCGCCAAGCGGCAGTTGAGAAAGCATTTGAGTCTCGCAACCTAGTAAGCCCATACCAACTAGACGACGCGCAACAAGCAAAACTGTTTGAATACATCACCAAAGCAGAAGAGATCACAACTCGTGGTCAAATTAACTCAGTTCCAGCGTTTATCGTAAACGGTAAATACCAAGTGATCACTGGTGGTCACGAAACCGTTGAAGCTATGGCTGACACCATCAACTATCTGCTAAAACAACCAAAATAAGACAAGGAGCTACTGTGTCTAAATTTCTGTTTCCTCTTATTATTTTCGTCCTAGCGGCATTCTTTATCTACCGCACTTGGACCAACCACAAAGTGGCTGACGAGAACTTTGCTAAAGGCCAAGAATTCCTGCTTGAGAACAGCAAGAAAGAAGGTGTAATTACCACAGAAAGTGGCCTGCAATACCTAGTACTTGAACAAGGTACTGGTGATGTTCACCCGACCGCAACGAGCAAAGTGAAGGTGCACTACCACGGCACACTGATCGACGGCACGGTTTTCGATAGCTCTGTAGAGCGCGGCGAGCCAATCACATTCGGCCTAAACCAAGTGATTAAAGGCTGGCAAGAAGGTCTGCAATACATGGTTGTGGGTGAGAAAATCCGCCTGTTCGTACCAAGCACACTTGGTTATGGTAAAAACGGTACGGGCCCTATCCCACCAGCAAGTGTACTGATCTTTGATGTGGAACTATTGGACATCCAATAATCCTCAACAAGAACAAAAAAACGCCGCATTGATTGCGGCGTTTTTTATTGGGAGAGCTCTTCTGAGCAATGGCGAGTTAAGCCTTTGGATAAAAGACTAACTTATCCCCTTCGACCATTACACAATCCATACCTGCAGCGTGAGCGGCTTTCTTGCCTAACTCGGTATCTTCAAATACCACACAGTCTTGTGCGTTTAAACCAAGTTGTTCTGCGGCCATAAGGAATGTATCTGGGAAAGGTTTGTGGTTTTCGACGTCCGTCGCTGTGACGACAGCATTTAGCTTCTTCAAGATGCCTGCTTTCGCCAATAGACGCAGTGCACTGTCTCGTTGGCTACCAGTACCAACTGCGATCTTCTTATTACCTAGATGTTCATCCAATACGATGTTAGTACACGAGATGATTTCTCCGTGTTGTTCCATCTCTGCAAACGTGTCCATTTTGAAACGAGATACGGTTTTAGGGTCGAGAGACAAACCGTGTTGACGGTTCACTTCGCCAACGATTTTGAAGCTTGGCATGCCACCTAAACTGTGCAACCAATCTTGGTTGAAAGGGAAATCGAAACGGTCTGCCGTCGCTTGCCACGCTGCTAGATGCGCTGGCATAGTGTCGATTAAGGTGCCGTCCATATCGAAAATCAACCCTTTATAGGGGCTTAAATCTATCGTATTCATGTCAATTCTTCTATTTGTACATCTCTGATGGTAATTTATCAGCCATTACAACATTCCTTATTGGCATTTAGTAAACATGCTCAAAATTTCGAACTCCGTCACAATTCAAGATTGGGAAATCCAATTATCTCCCATCAGGGCTCAAGGAAGTGGTGGGCAAAACGTTAATAAGGTATCGTCCGCGATACATTTGCGCTTTGACGTACGTCATTCCACGCTGCCGGAATTCTATAAAGAGCGATTACTTGCCCTTTCTGACAGCCGAATATCCAAAGATGGCGTAATCATCATCAAAGCACAACAGTTTCGGACGCAAGAGCAGAACAAAGAAGACGCACTAAATCGATTACAAGCGTTAATACAATCTGCAAGCCGGCAAGAAAAGAAGCGTATTAAAACCAAACCAACTCGCGCTTCGCAACGTCGCAGACTTGATAGCAAAAACAAGCAAGCGACAAAAAAACAGCAACGCCAAAGAGTGCTGTACTAACAAACGTCAGAGCTAGCCATTGGGAACCTTTTTGGGCTCCTTACTTTAGTCAACTATTCAGGACAAACTTTATGACTATTAGGCACAAGCTCTACTCCTTAGGAGTGATCGCCATTCTGGGCATTATGGCCCTGCTGGGTACCTCGTCACACTTCGCTAACCAAAGCCAAGAGCT
Source organism: Vibrio sp. HENC-03 (assembly GCF_000305755.2). Taxonomy (NCBI): domain Bacteria; kingdom Pseudomonadati; phylum Pseudomonadota; class Gammaproteobacteria; order Vibrionales; family Vibrionaceae; genus Vibrio; species Vibrio sp. HENC-03. The sequence goes on from NZ_JH976064.1 coordinate 429,786, forward strand.
CGGTCATGCTGTTAAGCTCGTTGGTGATTTAGAGATTCGTCTCCTTAACTTACGCCGTAATGAAAAAGACTTCTTACTGCGTAGTAACATCAAGTACCTTGATAAGTTCGATGATAACGTCGATAAATTCTTGGTGATTGAACAAGAATTGGCTGGCATCCTTAACCGTTATGACCTCCCTTCTAGCCACCAATTCAAGCAAGACTTATTGGCCTATCAAAAAGGTTTCCAGACTTTAGTTTCTGCTTACGGACGTTACGGTCTAGATGCGGAAAGCGGCTTATGGGCGACTTTTGAGCGAGAGCTTTATGCTGCAGAGCAAAATGCTGATCATCAACAAGTCATGGCTCTGACTAAATTCTCAGAGCTTGTTAAAGCTGGTGAAATGGACGAAAGCCTTCTACAAGGCCTATACGTACCTGCTTTGATTGAAAGTGCGCGTCAGCTTGCTGCGCAAAAGCAAACTATCGGTGTGGCTTACAATAAAGGTTTATTGGGTGATACTCGTGCTCTATCACACGCGGTAGAACAGCAGTTCAAAACCTTTTCATCTGACCTGAGCGACGCAGCACAAGCTCGTGATAGCCAAAACAATTTGGTGAAACAAGTCATCACAGCGGTGGTGCTCGTCATCATCTTTGCCTTGATCTTCCAAATCTCACGTTCGATCAATACTCGCGTTAGCAGCTTGCTTACCACTATTAAAAACATTAGTGAAAGCAATAACATGGGCCTACGCTCTGAACTCGCGGGGAAAGATGAACTGGCAGACATCAGCCATCACTTAAACGATCTGTTAGACAAACTTGAGCACCTTATCCACGGAACACAAGAGAAGTCAGCGCAACTATCGGCAAGTACAGACAACATGCACCGTGAGCTGGAAGGCGTAATGGAACAATTCCATGCCCAAGCCGATCATACTTCGTCAATGGCAACAGCCGTTCAGCAAATGGTCGCAACCATTGGTGAAATCTCTGAAAGCACTTCAGTAGCAGTTGAAGGCGTTCACCAAGCAGCAAACAATGCAGAACAAGGCCGTACTGTTGTCGAGACGACAGTTTCGAATGTCGGCCAGTTGACTGGTATTCTTTCAAACAGTCAGCAGTCCATTGGCTCTCTCAACGAGCACGTGGCGAAGATTGGCGGCGCAGTAAATATCATCCAAGATATCGCTGAACAAACTAACCTACTCGCACTTAACGCAGCGATTGAAGCAGCACGTGCCGGAGAACAAGGTCGCGGCTTTGCTGTTGTGGCCGATGAAGTACGTGCACTGGCAAGTCGTACTCATCAATCGACTGAGGAAATCACCCGCGTGGTGTCTGATATTCAATCGCAGATGTCGATGGTCGTATCTGATATCGACCAATGTAACGATCAGGGTCAGCAAACTCTCCACGCTTCAGAGAAGCTCGATTCTAGCTTGCAACAAATCATCGCAGACATGCACGCAATTCAGGGCAACTCCGAGCGCATCGCCTCTGCCATCGAAGAGCAAGGCATCGTAATGAATCAGGTGAGCGATTCGATTACTGAGTTAAACGTGATTTCAGAGAACAACATGCAATCAGCGCAAGAATGTTTGCATGAGGTGAACTCGGTTTCAGCTCAGGCCCATGAAATGGATGATGCTGTCGCTGAATTCAAAACACGCAGCGTGTAACCAACTATCCCTCATAATCATTATTGATTAAACAAATAAAAAGCCCGAAGCACTCTCATGCCTCGGGCTTTTTCTATCTGATGAAACTCAGTGCTTATTCGTCATCAAGAGGAACAAGCTTGGTGCTACCGCCGTGGATCTTCTCACGCTTTCTCTGTACCAGAGCGTAGAAGCCTGGGATCAGGAAGGTACCCGCTAGAAGTACACACAACAGACCACCGATTAGGGAAATACCCAACGAGTTCTGACTCACGTGCCCCGCACCGGCTGCGAAGATCAGTGGGAAGATACCCAAGATGAACGACCAAGAAGTCATGTTCACCGCACGGAAACGAAGCTTACCACCTTCTACTGCCGCATTATCAATATCCACATCTTTCTCTTCACGCTCTTGTTTGGCGAATTCCACAATCAGGATTGCGTTCTTCGCCGCGAGCGCTATGAGCAAGACGAGACCTATCTGAGCGTACAAGTTAAGTGGCGTTCCGGTTAGGTTCAACGCAAGGAAAGAACCTAACGTTGCCACAGGTACCACAAGGATGATCGCCAGAGGGATACTCCAACTCTCGTACTGAGCTACCATGAACAAGTAGATAAAGATCAATGCCAACGCAAACGCGTAGATTGCTTGGTTGCCTGCCAATACTTCTTGGTAAGCCATACCCGTCCATTCATAAGTGTAACCTTGCGGCAGCACTTCAGCTGCGACACGCTCCATCGCTGCGATCGCATCACCACTTGAATAACCCGGAGCTGGTTGACCTTGAATGATCGCACTGCGGTACATGTTGTAACGCCACGCTACATCTGGCTCGAACACCTGCTCGTAGCTTACTAGCGTACTCAGCGGCACCATATCACCACTTGAAGAACGAACGTGGAAACGCTCCAGATCGTCCATGCTGCTACGGTGCTCACTATCTGCTTGCATGGTTACACGGAAGTTCTTACCAAACATGGTGAAGTCGTTCACGTACAACGAACCAAGGTTACCTTGTAGTGTTTGGAAAATTGACGACAGTGGAATACCCAACTGCTGTGCTTTTTCACGGTCAATATCCACATAGTAATGCGGTACATTTGCACGGAAAGTACTGAAGGTATAAGCGATTTCTGGTGCTTGGTTAGCCGCCTGAATCATCTCACCCATTACCATCGACAAATCAGTACGGCTACGACCTAGCGTGTCTTCCAGTACAAACTCAAAGCCAGACGCTGCGCCCATACCCGGTACTGCAGGAGGCCCCATCGCGAATACCACTGCTTGAGGCAGTTCCATCGCAGCACGACCGTTGATGCGGTTTGCAATTGCGTTAGCAGCGTGTTCACCGTCAAGCGAGTTTCGCGTGTCCCAATCATGCAGTTTGATGAACAGAGACGCACCGTTTGATGCTGCTGCACCCGTCATGAATGAGTAACCATTCGCAACGGTTACGCCATCTACACCCGGCTCTTGTTCAACCATCTTCATCAGTTCATTGGTTACTTCCTCGGTACGAGAAAGCGACGCCGAATCCGGAAGCTGAACGTTCACCAACAAGATGCCTTTATCTTCTTGAGGAACAAACGCCGTTGACGTTGTTTTCGCGAAGAACGTTACTGCCGCAACCGCCACGAAGAAGAAAGCAATCAGCAACATAGACTTCTTAACCAAGAAGCCCGCAATTTGACCGTAACGCGCAGTTACGCGCTCTAGACCACGGTTGAACGCTTGGAACCAGTTTGCTGTGTTGCCGCCACCCTGCTTCAGTACCAACGAACATAGTGCTGGAGACAGCGTTAGTGCGTTAATAGACGAGATAACTACTGAGATACAGATCGTCAATGCGAACTGACGATACATGATGCCGGTAATACCCGGAAGCATGGCTACTGGTAGGAATACCGCCAATAGAACCAAGGTCGAGGTAATGATTGGACCCGTTACTTCTTTCATCGCCAACAAAGTTGCTTTACGCGGTGAAATAGTTGGGTCTTTCGCCATGGTGGTATCCACGTTTTCGATAACCAGAATCGCGTCATCTACCACGATACCGATGGCGAGGATCAAACCGAATAGGGTTACCGTGTTGATGGTAAAGCCCGTCGCCTGCATGATGGCGAATGTACCGATAAGGGATACAGGAATCGCAACAACCGGAATCAAGGTTGCACGCGCACTACCAAGGAACAGGTATGTTACTGCGATTACCAGCAAGATAGCTTCAATCAGCGTTTTTACTACACCCTTGATCGACTCAGCAACGAATACCGTCGTATCGTAACTGGTCTCGTAAGCCATGCCTTCAGGGAAGTTAGTGCTTAAGCGCTCAAGCAAGTCCATAACCGCTTGGCCACTTTCCAGTGCGTTTGCGTCTGACTGTAGTGACAGAGCTACGATTGATGCATCTTGACCACGGAACTTACCGTTACCATCGTAGAACTTCTTACCAAGCTCAACACGAGCCACGTCTTTTAGGTATACCGTAGAACCATCTGGGTTTGCGCGAAGTACTACATCCTCAAACTCGCTCACGCTCTCAAGACGACCTTTGGTCACCAAGTTGAACTGAACTTCTTGAGGGTTGTTGTACGGCGCAGCACCGATACGACCTGCCGCTACCTGTACGTTCTGTTCCGCCAATGCTGAGTAAACGTCGGTTGTCGTGAGATTCAGGTTAGCCATTTTTTCTGGATCTAACCAAACACGCATCGCGTATTCACCACCACCGATAACGTTAACTTCACTGATGCCTTTAACACGCGCCAGTTGGTCTTTTACGTTCAGGTTGATGTAGTTGATAAGGAACTTGTCATCGTACTTACCGTCAGGTGAGTAGAAGTTCAGAACCATCAACAAGTCAGGAGAACGCTTTTTCACCGTTACGCCTACCATGCGCACTTCTTGAGGCAGTTTGGACTCAATCTGTGATACACGGTTTTGCACGTTAACCTGCGCCATGTCTGGGTCAGTGCCTACATCGAAGGTAACGTTTAGGCTGTAAGAACCATCGTTTGCGCTCTTAGACGACATGTAAATCATGTCTTCTACACCGTTTACGGAGGTTTCTATCGGGTCGGCTATTGCCTGTTCCACAACCTCTGCACTTGCTCCCGTGTAGAATGCGGTCACGCTCACCGATGGCGGGCTGATTTTTGGATATTCAGCAACTGGCAAGATCGCTAAAGAGATGGCACCTGCCAACGTCAATATGATCGAAATAACCAGTGCGAATTTTGGTCTTTGAATAAAGAAACGACTTAACATTGCGCCTCCTACTGCTTGTCTTCAGCAGGAGATTGAATGCGCACTTCTACACCGTTACGTACACGTTGCAGACCCTGTGTAATTACAGTGTCGTCTTGTTCCAAACCTTCATTGATGATGATGCCCTGCTCTACTTGAGGGCCAAGTTTCACGTTGCGACGCTCTGCAACATTGCCTTCAGTCATCACCATTGCGAAATCACCCTCTAGGTCAGTTTGTACCGCACGACGAGGAATCACGATAACGTCTTTCGCGTTTTTATCTCGCAGATTCACTTTAATGTGCTGACCAGGAAGCAGTTGTTGCTCTGGGTTCGGTACCAGTGCACGCATCGCAATCGTACCGGTTTGGGTGTTGATACGGTTGCCCAAGAAGTCTAACTGACCTAGGTGCTCAAAGTACTCACCGTTTTCCAATTCAAGTTGAACTTCTACACCACTCGACTCATCACTGCCGTCACCCTTAATGCGGTCCATACCAAGCGTTAAACGCTCACGTTCACTAACGCTGAATGAAGTATGCACTGGGTCTAAGCTAACAAGCGTTGTCAGAATGCCAGAAGAAGGAGAAAGCAGGTCACCTGTACTTACTTTACTGTCGCTGATGCGGCCACTAAATGGCGCACGAATTTGCGTGTAAGAAAGGTTTACTTCTGCAAGCTTAAGCTGAGCGTTTGCCGCTTCTAACTCGGCACGCGCGCCAAGAAGAGTGGCCGTTAACGCATCAAATTCAGATTGAGAAATACTGCCTCGTGGCAACAAGTTCTTACCTCGTTCGTGGTCAAGTTCCGCTTTCTTCAAGGCAGCTTTAGCTTGAGCCAAGGCCGCTTTTGCACTCGCCACTTGCGCTTCAAAAGAAGAAGGCTCGATGGAGTAAAGCAATTGTCCTTTCTCGACCATTTGACCTTCATCAAAATGGCGAGCTTCAAGATAGCCAGAGACTTGTGCCGTGATATTTGTATCTTCTACTGCTTCAATGCGACCGATGTAAGATTTGCTCGGCTGGTAGTCGATAATTGTGACATCTTGAGTCACAACAAGAGGAGCTTGGCCCCCCTTCTGGGCATTGTTTGCTTCTCCGCATCCTGCGAGGATAGCTGTTGCCGCCATTAATGCGACGAGTGGTTTCTTTTGCATGTATATACCGTCTTTATAGAACAGGATTCGTTTGACAATACCCTAACCTTACAGGGTGCTTTGTCCGAAAACTTTAAAGGAAACCGGGGAAAGTGTATCAAAGTGTAAGCCAATGAAACGACTCGCAAACATCGTAATTAGCAGGCTATATTTGTTGCGATCCTGTACTCGAATCGCAATGAAAGTCGTGTAAATGTTGTGGGTTAGAGAACGGAGATTATTTGCACAATGATAGGCCGATAACCTAGTAAAACGAAAACTTCGTAAGCGCAGCGTATGATTTGACTATTTTTTTAAACAAAATGCGTTATCATGCAAGTAATTCAAAGCTTTCGACCGAGAGGATTAGTATGATTTCTAAATGGGAGAAACGTTTTTACCAAATGGCTGAGCTTGTGGCGTCTTGGAGTAAAGATCCATCAACACAAGTTGGCGCGGTAATCACTAAAAACAACCGCATTGTCTCTGTTGGCTTTAACGGCTACCCACACGGTGTTTCCGACAGTGTGGATACGGATGAACGTGAACTGAAGTATCTAAAAACGTTGCACGCTGAAGAGAACGCGATTTTGTTCTCTAAACGCGATTTAGACGGTTGTGATATTTGGGTTACCCACTTCCCTTGCCCGAACTGCGCTGCGAAAATCATTCAAACAGGTATTGCACGCGTAAGTTGCCCTGAACAATCTGAAGATTTCTTATCTCGTTGGGGCGACAAGATTCAAGTGAGCCAAGACATGTTCGACCAAGCAGGTGTGGAAGTAAACTGGCTACCAATCAGCGAAATCGAAGAGAAAAGCGTTCGCTAAGTTATCACTGAGCTTTTGTTTGAGCACTCAGGCAACCCTAATCGAAAAAACAAATGAAAAAGCCCAGACACGCGTCTGGGCTTTTGTTTGTCTAAATGGTTAGGTCAACCAGCCGTATGATTAACCGTGTTTCTTCGCCGTTAGTTCTGCAATTTTGACGATCACTTGTACCGACTTCTCCATCATCTCCACTGAAATAAACTCATGGATACCGTGGAAGTTGTAACCCCCCGTGAAGATGTTTGGACAAGGCAAGCCCATGAACGACAAACGCGCACCATCTGTACCACCGCGAATTGGCTTAATCAGAGGTTCAACATCGCACGCTTCCATCGCTTGCTTCGCCAAGTCGATAATGTGAGGATATGGTTCAACCATTTCACGCATGTTGTAATAGCTGTCTGTTAACTTCAACTCAACCGAACCGTGTTTCAAGCCTGCGTTCATGTCATCAACGAGCTTCTGCATAAAGGCTTTGCGATTTTCCAGACCTTCACGGTCGAAGTCACGGATGATGTAACCTAGCTCACTGCGAGCGACACCAAGTTCACCAGATTTTAGGTGGAAGAAGCCTTCATAGCCTTCTGTGGTTTCTGGCGTTTGATCTTCTGGCATCTGCACTTGGAATTTAGCCGCCAAGTTCATTGCATTAACCAATTTACCTTTTGCTGTGCCCGGGTGAACGCTCACGCCATGGAAGATAACGTCTGCACTGGTTGCGTTGAAGTTTTCGTATTCCAACTCACCTTGCGGGCCACCATCAATAGTGTAAGCCCACTCAGCACCAAATTTCTCAACATCAAACAAATCAGCACCGCGGCCAATTTCTTCATCGGGAGTAAAACCAATACAGATGTCACCATGTGGGATTTCTGGGTTTTCTATCAACATCGCTACCGCTGAAAGAATCTCTGCAATGCCCGCTTTGTTGTCAGCACCAAGAAGTGTTGTGCCATCTGTGGTAATTAGGTTGTGGCCATGAAGCTCGTGCAAATCTGGATACTGCACTGGAGAAAGCACTTCATCACCTAGACCAAGTGCGATATCGCCACCTTGATAGTCTTCAATAAATTGTGGTTTTACGTTCTTACCTGAAGCATCAGGAGCCGTGTCCATGTGTGCGATAAAACCAATTGCTGGCACATCATAATCAACGTTAGATGGCAGCTTAGCCATTAGGTAGCCATTGTCACTCAAGGTCACATTGCTTAAACCAAGTTCAATCATTTCTTTTTTAAGCTGCTGAGCAAATACAAGTTGCCCGCCGCTGCTTGGGCAAGCTGATTCGTGGGGATTAGATTGAGTATCGAACGTGACGTAGCGAAGAAATCTTTCAACTAAATGCTTCATAATTATTCTCATTGTTTTGAGCGAAGGATGCCACGCACAGGGATGTAAGGTGTGCGAGGATCCTATCCAACATGGTTCGACAAGCCATGTTACGCTCATGCCACAATAAGAATTTGCTTTGAATCAGTTTTTCATCAGAAAGTGCTGACACGCCACATCAGCACTCACATTAAGGGATTGTTTTATCGAGAATTAATTCAATAAGTCTTCAGCAAGTTCACGCCATTCACGGATTTTTCCGTGGAAATGTCGCCACTGTTTATCACTCATTGTTTGAGAAATATCTAGGGTGAATTGATCCGTTAGAGCGATATTATGATCAATATTCTTGGTCAGTTGATCACTATAATAACTTTCCGGTTCAAACAGGAGCTGCATGAATACCTGCTGGTAAACCACGCTATTGTTTTTATTTTCGAAAAGATACTCTAATTCCTGAATTATAGAGGAACGATAATCACGCCATAATGGGCTATTAATTATCACATCTTGAGAAAGCTGTTTGGCACGTGCTTTTTGTTTGCTAGATAATTTACCTAGCCATTCTTCCATCCACTCTTCTGTATTCTCTAAGACAATTTCTCGCAGCTCTTGTTCCGTTTTCCCTGCATATTTTTCATCGCGTTCTTTGTAACGCTCTTTAACGCTATCGACAAACTCCGATTCTTGCTTACTGTCTAACTGCATACTCAACGAGAACAGGTCTGGCGCGGCTTTCGAGACAAGACGTTGGTAATGATCTCGCATTTTATCTCGGTTGGCTTGCAATGACTCTAGTGTCACGTTGTCTTTATTCAGTGACTCTAATTGTTTTAAGTGATCGATATATAAGGGTAATTCCTCTTCTTTATGCCAATCCGCCAATAATAAGATACGTTCTTCCAACAGAGCTTCTTGCTCACCATCTAATGAGACGTAGTCATCCAAATATTCAATCACGACCCAATCAATATTGCTGTATAAGAACTTTTTCGCGCAGCCAGCGAGTACCAGAATAGATATCAAAATACATCCGTATCGAACCGCGTTATTAGATAAACTTTTTAATTTCATCACCGATCCATATTCCCTTTTCCATTGATTAAGTTCTATACTCATTCTTAATCACTTATTATTGCGGCAAACTTTCGTCAGTACGGCAAAGTGACATTGCCACTCATGTAGTATATAGAGTTTGAAATTAACTTTTTTATCACAACTATTCGCAAAAAAGTGAGTTAGTGCGCAATTATCGACCAAAACTTGAACGAAACGGCGTTCCTTATATGGCATATAATTTGCATCAATAACATCAGGATAGTTTATGGAGGCGTAGCATGGCTGCTGCTGAGCAACTTGATACGAGTGTAGAGTACGAGATTCGTTACTTTGAACAGGGGAAAATGCACAGTATGAGAGTCGTCGCGGAAGATAAAAACGCGGCACATCATTACTACTTGGAGTGCGGCAAGCATAACAGTGATTTGTATTCGATTCGCCCAGACAAATAAAAAAACCGCCGATGATAGGCGGTTTTTTTGTGCTTAAGATGTGCTTAGCTTTGGGCGGTTATTTGATCTCGCCAAAACGCTCTAGGTAAAGCACAGTCGCGGCGGTGCGAGAAGGCACTTTGAGCTTTTTCAACAAGCTTTTCATGTGTACTTTCACCGTTGACTCAGAGATAAACAGACGATCTGCAATCTGCTTGTTACGGAAGCCACGCGCGACCTCTTGCAAGATCTGCGTTTCTCGGTCAGTAAGCGTGTCAAACACGTCTTCTTGTCCTTCACGTTCGTTCAGATACTTAGCAACGGCTTGGCTGTATGCCTTGTCACCCTCGTGTGCTTGTTTTAGTAGTTCAACCAACTCATCCGGCTCGGTATCTTTCAACAAGTAACCATCTGCACCACTTCGCACAATCGCTTCGATGTCCGCAGGGCTATCCGATACCGTTAGGATAACGATACGCGCTTCACAACCGTCCGCGCGCAGCGCTTTCAGCGTATCTAGGCCCGACATGCCCTTCATGTTCAGATCAAGAAGTACCAAATCCAGTTCTAGTTCGTGAGCTTTAGCAACCGCATCTGCGCCGCTGCTCGCCTCTGCAACCACTTCAAACTCTGGCTCGAAACTGAGAAGCTGATGAATACCACGTCTCATGAGTGGGTGATCATCCACCAGCATTACTTTACACACTGTCAATGTTTACTTCCTTACTATGTTGGAATTCTAGTCTTACGATACAGCCACTATTCTTCGCTGCCTCTATTCTGAGGTCGGCGTGCAACCTTGCCGCACGCTCTTGCATGATGCTCATACCGTAATGATTTAATTTTTCATCTTGTTGCTCAAAGCCTATACCATCATCGGTGACCGTCACTGTGACTGTCCCTTCAGAATCAAGACATTGAATATCAATATTTTTAGCTTGAGCGTGCTTGATCGCATTAATTGTCGCTTCTCTGATCAACTGTAGTAGATGTACCTGTTGGTGCGCATCTAATTCTGTTGAAGAGAGCTTGTTATTGAGAGAGATTTCAGCCGCCGTTTGATCGTCTAGCGTCGAAACCATCTCTTGAAGTGCCTGACCAAAACTGCCCTCTTTTATCGTTAGACGGAATGTAGTCAGCAATTCACGTAACTGGGTGTAGGCCGCTGAAAGCCCGGTATCTAATTCGGCAATCACTTGATTAGTTTGCGCGATCGCTTTCTCATCAGGGATGTTCTTCACACTGCGTTTTAAGAGCGACACTTGAATCTTCAGATAAGACAAGGCTTGAGCCAATGAATCATGAAGCTCGCGAGCAATGGTGGCACGCTCTTCCATCAGCAATAATTGCTCGGCTTGTCGTTGCGCTCGGTTGTAATATACCGCACGAGATAAGATTTGAACAAAGTTATCAATAAGGGACTCATTTGGGCAAGGTAGCCCTACTTTCCAATGCAAGAAGCCAAGATGCTCGCCATCTAAAGTAAGCGGCTTACTGTGGCATTCACTGTCACACTCATGACGACACTCTTCCCCTTCCGTAAGAATCCAATTTGGTTCCCCAATTTGATCAATTTCGAGCTTAACAGCACGAATTCCTTCCAAACTTGCAATATGTTGTAAAATCGCTTGGAAATTTTCTTGATGAATACGAGAAGCGGTCAACTCTTTTGATGAATCATACAGTACTTGGAGTGTTTGGTTTGCATGTTGAAGCTTGCGAGTTTTCTCATCCACCGCCAGCTCCAACCCACGATATAGCTTCCCTAAATCAGTCGCCATCCGATTGAAAGTTCGAGTTAAAATGCCCATTTCATTGTCACTCGAAACATTCAGTGAAACGTCAAAAGAACGGTTCTGGATCTGCTCACTGGCAAACACTAGCGCGCGTAATGGTCTTACGACTTCTAGCCTCACAAAGTGCACAACAAACATGCTCACGCACAAGATCCCGCCAAGCCCTAATCCACCAATCCACGCTAAGTTAATCAGTTTTTGTTCAGAATAGTTCTGTAGCTTAAACACGAAACCATCAATTTGTTGAACAAAACCAGCCACTAACACCAAATACTGATCTCTGTCTTGGCTCTTTAATACGGTTTTCAGCTCGTGCCAGCGAAGAATCAGTCGATAGTAATCTTTTGTAATATCTTCTGGCACCGACCAATGCTGCAGTGCGAGCATCGAGTGGGAATAAATAGACTGCTCAAATAAATCAATATGTGAAGAATAATCGACAGATTCGCTTTGAATATCATGGGCTAAGCGATAGCTCTGCATTCGCATAGAGCCAGAAACGTTGACGGCCTCTGCATCATTTAAGCTCGACGCAAGAGTGAAAATAGCAAAGCCAGTGGTTGCGACAGAAAGAAGCAAAATCAACATCATGGCAGACGCAATCGTGCGCGTTACTGACTTTTTCACATTTTTAAACAACTCTGAACTCCGCTCATTTGATAACCATGTTTGTCTTTATACAACACGTATTATCTTTCAACTTTATCAATATGTGATCACCTGCGACGGAATTTATTGATCCAAAACAATATTGCGTCCTAATTACCCCCTAAGAGGTATTTATAGATATATGTCAAAAACTACAATTTCGTGTACTTAAATGACAGTTTATTAATGAAATTGTGGACTATGCTTAGTTTGGGTTTCAATTTCCGAGGTGACTAAGTGGTAGACCTTTCTAGAAGAAGACTTTTTGCACGTAAAGCGCAGCCAGATAATTCGGTACGTCTTCCTTGGTTAGCTAAGCCGACTCAATTCACAGACGATTGCACTCGTTGCGGTAAATGCATCGAGGCTTGTGAAACTAAGATTATAACTAAAAGCGACGGCGGATTTCCTGCGGTCGATTTTTCGATTGATGAATGCACGTTTTGTTATCAGTGCGCTGAAGCTTGCCCAGAGCCGCTATTCTTAGCAGAAGCTGAACAACCATGGCACGCAAAAGCAAGCATCAACGAAAGCTGTTTAGCAAAACAAAATGTCGAATGCCGAAGCTGTGGGGACATGTGCGACCCGATGGCAATCCAGTTCAAGTTAGAACTTGGCAAAGTAGCACAACCAAATTTAGACCTTGATGAGTGTAACGGCTGCGGCGCCTGTGTTTCAGTGTGCCCTACTTCATCCATCAATGTGAGCAATATAACAGCCTAGCCGTTAGTGGTCGGCGCGAAAGGCGATAAAACGAGAGAGATGTATGTCACTAAACGAAGTGCACATTTCGAGTCTGGTAGTCCATGTTCTGCCTGAACATCTGGCTGAGGTCAAAACCCAGATTGAAGCGTACGAAAACGCAGAAATCTACGGTGACAGCCCAGAAGGCAAAATCGTGGTGGTGCTAGAAACTGAGAACCAAGGTTTCATCACCGACACTATCGATGCGATTAATAATTTACCGAATGTCTTGAGCACAGTACTGGTTTATCACCAAATCGAAACTGGGCTTGAAGAAACGGAAGAAAAAGACACTGGAACACAACATTCCCAAATCGAGGGTGAAGTATGAAAATGACAAGACGTGCGTTTGTGAAAGCAAACGCGGCTGCATCAGCTGCTGCTGTCGCAGGTATTACACTACCGGCTTCTGCAACCAATCTGATTGCAAGCTCTGATCAAACTAAAATCACATGGGACAAAGCGCCTTGTCGTTTCTGTGGTACAGGCTGTTCTGTTCTTGTTGGTACACAAAACGGCAAAGTGGTAGCAACTCAGGGTGACCCTGAAGCACCAGTAAACAAAGGCCTTAACTGTATCAAAGGTTACTTCCTTTCTAAGATCATGTACGGTCAAGACCGTCTGACTCAGCCTCTTCTACGAATGAAAGATGGCAAATACAACAAAGATGGCGACTTCACTCCTGTATCTTGGGATGCGGCTTTCGACATCATGGCTGAAAAATGGAAAGCGTCTCTAGAGAAGAAAGGACCAACAAGCATCGGTATGTTTGGTTCTGGTCAATGGACCGTAATGGAAGGTTACGCTGCCGCTAAAATGATGAAGGCGGGTTTCCGTTCTAACAACATCGACCCGAACGCACGTCACTGTATGGCGTCTGCAGTAGTAGGCTTCATGCGTGCATTTGGTATCGATGAGCCAATGGGTTGTTACGATGACTTCGAGAACGCAGATGCATTCGTTCTTTGGGGTTCAAACATGGCAGAAATGCACCCAGTTCTTTGGACTCGTATTACTGACCGTCGCCTAAGCCACCCTCACGTTAAAGTGAACGTGCTTTCTACTTACTACCACCGTTCATTTGAGTTGGCAGACCACGGCTACATTTTCAATCCTCAGTCTGACCTTGCGATTGCTAACTTCATCGCAAACTACATCATCGAAAACGATGCAGTAAACTGGGACTTCGTGAACAAGCACACGAACTTCACGCAAGCAGATACTGACATCGGCTACGGTCTACGTGACGATGATCCGCTACAAAAAGCAGCGAAGAACCCGAACTCTGGCAAGCTAACTTCTATCTCTTTCGAAGAGTACAAGAAATCAGTTGCACCATACACAGTAGAGAAAGCATCTGAAATCTCTGGTGTAGAGAAAGAAAAACTGATTGAGCTTGCGAAGCAATACGCGGATCCAAACACGAAAGTAATGTCTCTATGGACGATGGGTATGAACCAACATACTCGTGGTGTATGGATGAACAACTTGGTTTACAACATCCACCTACTAACCGGTAAGATTGCGACTCCGGGTAACAGCCCATTCTCACTAACAGGTCAGCCATCAGCGTGTGGTACGGCTCGTGAGGTTGGTACGTTTGCTCACCGTCTACCAGCAGACATGGTGGTTGCTAACCCTAAACACCGTAAGATCGCAGAAGACATCTGGAAACTACCAGAAGGTACTATTCCACCAAAACCTGGCTTCCACGCAGTACTACAAGACCGTATGTTGCATGACGGCGTTTTGAACTGTTACTGGGTTCAATGTAACAACAACATGCAAGCAGGTCCGAACATCAACACTGAACGTCTTCCTGGTTACCGTAACCCAGAAAACTTCATCGTTGTATCTGACCCATACCCAACAGCAACAGCGCAAGCAGCTGACCTTATCCTTCCTACAGCAATGTGGATCGAGAAAGAAGGTGCTTACGGTAACGCAGAGCGTCGTACTCAGGCTTGGTACCAACAAGTTGAGACTATTGGCGATGCGAAGTCTGACCTATGGCAGGTAATGGAATTTGCAAAACGCTTCAAGATGGAAGAAGTGTGGCCAGAAGAGCTACTTGCAAAAGCACCAGAATACCGCGGTAAGACAATGTACGACATGCTGTTCAAGAACGGTCAAGTCGACAAGTTCCCTATCGAAGAAGCGCGTGAGATGAACGATGACGCTCACCACTTCGGCTACTACGTACAGAAAGGTCTGTTCGAAGAGTACGCGACGTTTGGTCGTGGTCACGGTCATGACTTAGCACCATACGATGTTTACCACACAGTACGTGGTCTACGTTGGCCGGTTGTTGATGGCAAAGAAACACAATGGCGCTTTAAAGAAGGCTCTGACCCGTACGCGAAAGCTGGTTCAGGTTGGGACTTCTACGGCAATGCTGATGGTAAAGCGAAGATCATCTCTGCACCATACGAAGCGCCACCAGAGGTGCCAAACGAAGAGTTTGACCTATGGCTATGTACTGGCCGTGTTCTTGAGCACTGGCACACAGGTACTATGACTCGTCGTGTACCAGAGCTTTACAAAGCGGTTCCTGACGCGGTGGTTTACATGCACCCTGCGGATGCGAAGAAACGTAACGTTCGTCGCGGTGAAGAAGTTCTGATTGCAAACAAACGTGGTGAAGTACGCGTTCGCGTTGAAACTCGCGGCCGTAACCGTCCACCTGAAGGCTTGGTATTCGTACCGTTCTTTGATGCCCGTATTTTGATTAACAAGTTGATCCTTGATGCGACTGACCCGCTGTCAAAACAGACAGACTTTAAGAAGTGTCCAGTCAAAATCACTAAAGTCGCTTAACCGTCAAATAACGAATGCAAGGGCCGTCTACTCGGCGGCCTAAAAAGAATTTAAGCCATAAGGCGGAGATGAAATGATGAAAAAATACCTTATCGCACTTTTATCTGTAGGTGCTTTGTTGACAGGCGTTGCACAAGCTGAGCTGGACAATCCAGGTGGCACAGGCGGTCTAGACTCGCTACGTGGTACTGCACAACTTGAAGACACGCGTCCTGCAGATGATTTCAAAGACTTTCCAAAAGACCAAATCGTTGCAGACAGCTTTGTATATCAGCCGCCACTGATCCCTCATAGCATCCGCAACTACGAAGTGTCTTTGAACGCAAACAAATGTCTAGCATGTCACAGCTGGAAAAATGCTAAAGACGCAGGCGCTACCAAGATCAGTGTAACGCACTACGTTAACCGTGAAGACGCGGTACTGGCAGATATGTCGCCACGTCGTTACTTCTGTTTGCAATGTCACGTTCCACAAACAAATGCTACTCCACTAGTGGAAAACGAGTTTAAGGCAGTCGATTCGCTTCAGTAATTGAAACGCGAGTACTAAGAGGTTACTTATGAAAATACTTAAAGCGTTTTGGAAGAGACTGTCGAGCCCGAGTAAAGCTGCCGCTGGTATCGTTTTATTCTTAGGCTTTACTGGTGGTCTTCTATTTTGGGGCGCGTTCAACACGGGTATGGAAGCGACCAACACAGAAGAGTTCTGTTCTGGCTGTCACGCTCCAATCGTTGCTGAAATTCAAGAAACGATTCACTACTCGAACCGCTCTGGTGTTCGTGCAATCTGTTCAGACTGTCACGTACCACACGAATGGACTGATAAAATCGTTCGTAAAGTTCAGGCATCTAAAGAGCTGTTTGCGCACTTCGTAACGAAGACGATCGACACGCCGGAGAAATTCCAAGCACGTCGTGAGCACTTAGCAGAACGCGAATGGGCACGAATGAAGAAAAACGACTCACTTGAGTGTCGTAACTGTCACGAGTTCGACTTCATGGATTACTCTCAACAGGGTAAACGTGCAGCTGAACAACACTCAACCGCTCTGGCTTCAGGCGAGAAAACGTGTGTAGACTGTCACAAAGGTATCGCACACAAACTGCCTGACATGCACGGCGTTGAAGGCTGGCAATAAGGAGAAACAAAGACAATGAGTAATCTTGAATCCTTTATCTGGCATTTCCTTGGGTACAGCGCAATGCCAGTCATTATTCTTTCCGGCTTTGTCGGAGTAGCAGCAGTCTCTCTATGGCTACTCTCACTAGGTAAGGATAAAGAGGTTTAATCTGCCTCGAATCAGTCGACATTTTTGCCTATTTTGTTGACGGAAAACGCCAAGCATTTGCTTGGCGTTTTTTCTTTGTGGTTCTGACAATTCAAGAGTGCTGACAATGTACTAAGAAGTTCTGTTCTTAATCCCCTCCCACCGACTCAAACTCTCATTACCACAATTCAAGCTTCCGTGCTTCACTCCCTCACTAAGCCTCCTCGGCTTCCTTGAGGTACGCCAGAAACAAAAAAGGCGACCATGGTAGGCCGCCAAATGAGACTGATGTGAGGAGCAGCTTAGGACTCTTTGATTGGCAATACTTGTCTTACGTACTGACCAGGAGCGTCTTCAATCACAGGATTCTGCTCTGAACCAACCGGGAACGGCTCAACTTGCTCTTCTGGGTTGAATTGCAACAGCCATTGATGCCAATGCGTCCACCAAGAGCCTTCCTGATGGTTGGCATTGTTAAACCATTCATCAGCAGAGTCATCAAGGTTGTCGTTCAACCAGTAGCCATACTTGTTTTTAGCAGGATGGTTAACGATGCCCGCGATATGACCAGACTCGCCCAACACAAAGGTCTTGTTGCCGCCAGTATTGAGTGCCCCACGATAGGTTCCTTGCCACAATGCGATATGGTCTTCTTTGGTCGATACAAAATAGCTCGGGATCTTAATCTTATTCAGGTCGATCCAGACGCCACCGATCTTCACGCCCTTGTCTTGAACGAGCTTGTTCTCTAGATAGAGTTCACGCAATAAGAAGTTGTGGGAAGCCGCACTCACATTGGTGCTGTCGCTATTCCAGTACAGAAGGTCGAAGTCTACAGGGCTGTTGCCTTTGAGGTAGTTATCAACGTAGTAATTCCAGTACAAGCTGTTCTCACGCAGCAAACTGAATGTCACGCTAAGAGAGCGGCCGTCCATGTAACCTTTCGCGTTGTTTTGCGTCTCAATTGCACTGATGATCGTATCGTTGATGTACGCCCCTACTTCGCCCGGCTGAGAGAAATCCAGTAGCGTGGTAAAGAAAGTTGCCGACTTAATGCGCTTCTTCATACGCTTCGCCGCATAGTACGCAACCGTGCTCGCCAGAACCGTACCACCGATGCAATAACCCGCTGCGTTGATCTGCTCTTGGCCTGTAATGTCTTCAATCGCCGTGACCGCTTTCGCCACGCCTTCAGTTACGTAGTCGCCAAACTCAACGTGAGCCTGCTCTTTACCCGGATTGCGCCAAGACATCATAAATACGCTGTGGCCTTGCTCTAGCAACCAGCGAACCATAGAGTTCTTCGCCGTCAGATCAAGGATGTAGTATTTGTTGATAAATGGCGGGACGATCAACAGTGGCGTTGCATTCACTTTTTCTGTCAAAGGACGATATTGAATCAACTCAAACAGTTCGTTTTGGAAAACCACGTCACCCGGCGTTGTCGCAACATCATCCCCCACGCGGAAGGCATTATTGTTGGTCATGCGTACTTTGAGAATATCGGCACTCGACTCAACATCTTCTTTTAGCTTTTCTAGCCCCGTCAGCAGGTTTTCACCATTTTGTTCAAGAGTGAGTTTAAGCAGCTCTGGGTTAGTCGCAATGAAGTTAGATGGAGAGAGTGCATTGATAGCTTGGCGAGAAAAGAAAGTAATACGTTC
Organism: Vibrio sp. HENC-03; assembly: GCF_000305755.2. Classification (NCBI taxonomy): domain Bacteria; kingdom Pseudomonadati; phylum Pseudomonadota; class Gammaproteobacteria; order Vibrionales; family Vibrionaceae; genus Vibrio; species Vibrio sp. HENC-03. Next base: position 448,400 of record NZ_JH976064.1, read on the forward strand.
TTTCGTCTTCTCATCAAGACCTTCGATAGAATCGAGCGTGTCGAGGTATGTCTTGCTGAACAATAAGTAGGATTGTTTGATGAAGCTGTACATGGCTTCTTGTTGCCAAGCATCGTTTGAGAAACGCTTGTCGCCCTTCTCGGCTTCGATGATTTGTGTTTGGTTGCCCGCCAGTGCCACGTTCTGCCATATTTGAAGCTGTTGCTCCCACCATTCGGCTTGTAACTTTAAAATCGCCGCTGGCTGGTTTGCCGCTTGCTCGAACAGTTTGGCAGTATCTTCGAAGTTCACTTCTTGCATGGCCTTATTCAAAGGAGAATTCACGACTGCCTTGTTCACTTCGAAATCATGCCACCACTGATGATTGGTTTCCTGAAGCTTTACAAGATAGTCCGAAAAGAAGTGTTGAAACATAGTCTTACTCCTATATTCGGAAAAAACAACGCCGCCCAAGAGCTCGGGCGGCGATAAGCGGACGTATTACGCAGGAGTAACAGTCTTTAGGTTTTCCGAAGTCATTTGCTCAACGTCTTCTTTGAATTCTTTCGCGATAGATTGCAGCTTGTTGCTGTCGTCCATCATTTGCTGAGAAAGCTTAGTAAGAACAGCTAGCTGTTGGCTGTTGAAAGCCGTTAGAGAAGTCACGTCTTTGATTTCAGACGCTGCTTTCATCTGGTTTAGGCCAACTTCACTGTAAGTGCGGATTGCGTTCAGTTGAAGCTCAGTAAGAACTTCCACGTTCTTTGTCACTAGCTTGTTGAACTTCAAGTATGGTTCTAGATTCTTTTCAGTTTGATCGCTAAAAGTTTTGAAGAAATCAGTGTACATGGTTTATCTCCTAGAGAAAGAATTAAAAATGTCCGTTTAAATAACTACTTAACTGCTTTTACAACCACAGCCGTGCCCATACCGCCGCCTACACAAAGTGAAGCGACACCGTACTGACCGTCTTGTTTGTGAAGTTCGTGTACTAGCGTAACCAGAATGCGGTTACCCGATGCACCGAGTGGGTGGCCCAATGCGATAGCACCACCATTAAAGTTGGCTTTATCTTGAATTGAGCTCACTGGTACTTGGTTGGTTTCTGCCAGTTTATGAATCACACCTAGTGCTTGCGCAGCAAAGGCTTCATTCAGTTCATAAACATCAATGTCGCTGGTTTTCAGCTCGGCTTTTTGCAGCGCCTTGTTCACTGATTCCACAGGACCAAGACCCATAATCTTAGGATCCAAACCGGATTGAGCGTAGCTCACCACTTCAGCAATTGGCGTCAGACCATGCGCTTGAACCGCGCTTTCTGATGCTAAAATGATGGCACTGGCACCGTCGTTGATACCTGAAGCATTACCTGCGGTTACTGTACCTTCACGGTCAAACGCAGGACGTAGCTTGCTCAAACCTTCTAGCGTCGCGTTCGCTTTTGGATATTCATCTGTATCAAATACAACAGTTTCGCGGCGCTGCTTGACTTCTACCGGGACAATTTCATCTTTGAACTTACCCGCTTCAATCGCAGCCACGGCTTTCTGCTGGCTTGAAAGTGCATATTCGTCTTGTTGTTGACGCGATAAGCCCACTTCCTTAGCCACATTTTCTGCGGTTACGCCCATGTGGTATTGGTTGTAAACGTCCGTCAAACCGTCAGCAATGAGGAGATCTTTCAACTCCATGTTGCCCATCTTATTACCATCACGTACAACGCTAGGCACAATGAATGGGATTTGTGACATCACTTCTACACCAGCGGCCACAACGATTTCTGCGTCGCCACTGCGAATATGAGAAACGCCATCCATGACGGTTTTCATACCACTGCCACAAACCATGTTGACGCCGTATGCAGGGACAGACTCTGGAATGCCAGCAAACAATGCCGCTTGACGCCCAACACCCATGCCTTGCCCTGCAGCAATCACGTTACCAACGATCACCTCATCAACTTTCTCGCCAGATAGCGATGCGGCCTCAAGAGCACCTTTGATCGCAACCGCAGCTAGATCGCCTGCTGATGTGTTTTTTAAGCTTCCGCCAAACGCACCGATAGGTGTGCGTTTCGCTGCAACGATAAATACTTTTTCCATCATCCCACTCCTTAGCTCATGTATAGGCCGCCATTCACTGACAATGTCTCGCCAGTGATGTACGCGCCGGCATCACTCACTAAGAAGCTTACTGATGCTGCAATTTCTTCAGGCGTCGCTAAACGCTTCATTGGAATTTGGTTGGTAATAGACTCAAGCACTTCCGGCTTCATCTGTTCAACCATTGGCGTGCCTGTGTATCCCGGAGCAATCACGTTCACAGTAACGCCAGAGCGAGCACCTTCGTATGCCAATGCTTTAGAGAAACCAATCATGCCAGCCTTAGCCGCTGAGTAGTTTGCTTGACCGAACTGACCTTTAAGACCATTTACAGAAGAGATGTTAATGATGCGACCACCACCCTTTTCGCACATCGTTGCGAATAGAGGCTGTGTGACATTGAATAAGCTGTTGAGGTTGGTGTTGATTACATCGTTCCAAGCTTGTGCAGTCATCTTTTTAAACACGCCATCACGTGTGATACCTGCATTGTTGATCACGACATCAACGGTTCCTTCTTCCTCAAGCAAAAGTGCTAATTTTTCAGCACATTGCGCTGTGTTGGTTACATCCAATTCAAAAAGGCGTACCTGATCTTTCGTAAACCCTTTTTCATTAAACCATTCCAAAGCACATTCATAATTACCAGTATAATAAGTAGCTATTACTCGATAACCATCATTCACTAATTGAGAGGAAATAGCAGAACCAATTCCGCCTTTTGATCCAGTGATCAAAGCGACTTTCTTCATTGAAGACTCCATTCTTAACGGCATTAAAAAAGCGAATTAAGACACTGGCGAAATGTATCGCCAACTGACGTGTTAATTTATTCTTGTGGCAACAAATCCTCTGCTGCCTTTTATTTTAAGTTAACCTAGAAATATTACATTTCAAATAAAAAACTCATTCATTTGCATAAGATTGATTTAGATCTCACTCGCACTGAAATGTTATAAAAACGTTAACTTAACATAAGCTCATGTTTTAAAAGAAAAAACCTTAACTACAATGTCATTATTAAATTTAAAAAACATTGATTATTCAGTAAGTTGCACGCATTTTTATGTGCGTTACATTGACTAAGAGTTTAAGATCATCCTTCTTCAATCAAGTAATAAATTGCGATTAAATCATTGGAGCAATACTTCTAACCGACTTACTAATAAATATGAAATATATCATTTGGTTAGCATTTTATTGAGTATTTAATTTATTAAAACAAACCTCACTTGGTGATAAATTTGTTTATTGGAAAAATATTAAATATCAAGTAAACATTCTTTTAACCTTAATTCCAATCAGCCACGTTTATTTATAAATGTCATTCTTTGGTGCAATGTCGCACTAATATGTCGCATGCATTTAATTACTATTTAAGTTTTATTAAATAATTGAATGTTAACTCTATACTGGCGCATTCAAGATTGTTTAGAGGTGGCATCTCTTCTCCTTTTGCACTATCTTTGTGGCCTAGTTGTTTACTTATACAATCATCAATATTCATGAATACAGCCTTGTTAACCATGTTCATCCCCACCTTCTTTTTTGTCTCTATTACGCCTGGGATGTGCATGACGCTTGCTCTAACACTAGGGATGAGTGTCGGATATCGACGAACCCTATGGATGATGGCAGGCGAATTAGTTGGTGTTGCTCTCGTTTCTGTCTCAGCAGTACTTGGTATCGCAGCCATTATGCTTAACTACCCTTGGTTATTTACCGCACTTAAATTGATTGGTGGTGGTTACTTACTCTACTTGGGTATCGAAATGTGGCGCTCAAGAGGCAAACTCGCGATCAATGTTGAGAACGTTGATGTCCCTACCAGCGGCAACTGGGATTTGGTCTTGCAGGGCTTTGTTACCGCTATCGCGAACCCAAAGGGCTGGGCATTTATGATTTCTCTTCTGCCTCCTTTTATCGATCAGAGTGCTGCTCTTGCACCTCAGCTTGTCATACTGGTTTCTATTATTTTGATGTTCGAGTTCATTTGTATGTCTCTTTACGCAACGGGCGGCAAAGGATTGAAGCGTTTACTGGGGCAATCAAAAAACGTACGCTTAATGAACCGAATCGCTGGCACCTTGATGATGGGTGTGGGTGTATGGCTATTAATGAGTTAGAAAAGCCTAAGTTATGAAGAACATTTTAAACAAGCTCAAGCAATCTATTGGTGAAGTGTTGGATTTTCAGGCCCGAGTGTGGGTTGTCAACGTTTATGCGGGCGAACATAAAGGCGAGTCTTATGTGGTTAATGAAGACAGTTTTTCTGAGCCTTTACAATGGATGAAAAAGAAAGGGTATAAAGAGGCGATGCTTACCAAAGTTGAATCAATGAAGCGTTCGCAAATCATTGAGTTTGATTTAGGTGCAGTCAAACATCGCTTGATGCGCGTGAAATAGCCCCTCTTCTATTTTCCATTTCGTTTCTCGTTTCTCGTTTCTCGTTTCTCGTTTCTCGTTTCTCTAGATAAAAAAGCGCCACTCAAATTGAGTGGCGCAAGCACTTTTACCTTAAACACCAAGCATTATGGTGCAGTGTCGATCTCAACTGGTAGGTAGTGTTTTGGTTCTAGCTTCAACCATTCAGGAAGCACCGTACCAATCGAGATGGATGACCACGTACCTGAAAGTACGCCAATAAACATCGCTGTTGAGAAGCCAGCCAGAGCCGAGCCACCCATAATCCACAACGCCCCAACAGTGATCAGAGTCGTACCTGATGTCACCATTGTACGAGAGAATGTAGCCAGTACGGCTTCATCGTTGATCTGCTCTGTTTTCCAGTTTTGCTTAGCCACCAGCAATTCACGAATTCGGTCTGCGATGATGATCGAGTCATTGAGCGAGTAACCAAGGATCGCCAGAATCGCAGCAAACACCGTTAGGTTGAACTCCATTTGTGTAATCGCAAAGAAGCCTAATACCAAGATAACATCGTGGGCTAATGCGAATAGAGAACCACTCGCTAGACGCCATTCAAAGCGGAAACACAAGTAACCAAGAATCGTTAGTACCGATACTAATAGTGCCAAGCCACCTTGATCGAACAGGTCTTGACCCACTTGAGCGCCAACGATGCTGTTACTCACCACATCTACTTGGTGTGAAATAGGCTTCAGCACATCAGCTACGCTCGGTAGTGTTTGACCTTCTGCAGGCGCAGAGTAGCGAATCACCCAACGGCCATCTTCACCTGAGCGTGTTACTGATGTTGATTCACCAAGCTTTGGTTGAAGTGCGTTAAGCAGATCATGGTTAGTCAGTTGTTTATCGACTTTCACTTCAGTAACCATACCGCCAGTGAAGTCTAGACCTAGGTTAAGCCCTTTCATTCCAAGAGCAACCAGAGCAATAATCGTTAGAATTACCGATACTACAGTCGTGAAGTAACGAATCTTGCGGATATTTTGTTTTAGCATTTCGACCATGATTAAACCCTCACATCACGACGGCCATCGCGGCCCCAAATTAAATTGATCATTGCACGAGAAGCGAATACGCCAGTAAACATACTGGTCATCAGACCCAAGCCTAGCGTTAGCGCAAAGCCTTGGATTGGACCGTTACCAATCGCGTATAGAATCACAGCAGTGATCATGGTGGTGATGTTGGCATCAAGAATAGTTGCGAACGCGCTGTCGAAGCCTAGGTCGATCGCTTGAGCGAAACTGCGACCTTCACGCATTTTATCTTTGATACGTTCAAAGATGATTACGTTAGTATCTACCGCCATACCGACAGTCAGAACCAAACCGGCAATACCAGGAAGCGTTAGCACGGCACCAGGAAGCAGTGCGATTAGACCAAGCAAGCAAAGCATGTTTGCACACAAAGCCACGTTCGCAACCCAACCAAGACGACGGTACCAAAGTGCCATAAATGTCAGTGTTAGACCCATACCCAATGCTAGAGCAGCAAAACCGTTTTGAATATTTTCTGCACCTAGAGAAGCACCGATTGTGCGTTCTTCAACAATGGTTACTGGCGCAGTTAGAGAACCCGCACGTAGAAGCAATGCAAGTTGCTGTGCTTCATCCATGCTGCCCGCACCTGTGATGCGGAATTGGCTACCAAGTTGAGACTGGATAGTTGCAACACTGATGACGCGCTCGCTACGCTCTGTCATACCACGTTCGTCTGTTTTGTACTCGCGGTATACAGTCGCCATTGGTTTGCCGATGTGTGTTGCAGAGAAGTCACTCATCTTCTTACCACCCGCGTGGTCTAGAGAGATGTTTACTTCTGACATGCCCATTTTATCAACGCCCGCACGCGCGTTTACGATGTGCTCACCCGTTAGTACTGGACGCTTAGTTAGGATTACTGTGCGACCATCGTTGTCTTTCAGAACGAGATCTTGGCTGCTACGTGCTTGACCAGCATCTTTTACTTCGTAGAACGCAAGACTCGCTGTTGCGCCAATTACGTTTTTCGCTTGAGCAGGATCTTGAACACCAGGAAGCTCAATACGAATGCTCTCTTTACCTTGGCGTTGAACCAACGCTTCTGTAATACCCAACTCTTCGATACGGCCACGCATGATCTTCAAGTTTTGTTGAAGTGTCGTGGTTTGGAATTCTTGGATGTTTTGTTCGCTTGGTTGAAGTTCAAAACCACGGTCTGAGCTTGTCATTGTCCAACCTGGGTAGTTCTGACGAATGAACTGGCTCGCCGCTTTTAGGCCCGCTTCGTTTTCGCTGTTTACTGCGATGTGGTTGTGCGCTTCTGCACGAACTTGAACGCCACGAACACGTTCTTCACGAAGGCTTGCTTTGATCTCGTCTACTAATGCATCACGTTGTTCTTCAAACGCTTTGTTCACATCTACGTTCAGAAGGAACTGCACACCACCACGAAGGTCAAGACCAAGTTTGATAGGGCTAAAGCCCATTTCGTTCAACCACTCAGGTGCAACAGAAACGTAAGAGAACGTAATGTTGTCATCTTTGTCTAGCTGTTCGTTAAGCAATACACGCGCTTTACTTTGTGCGTCTTCGCCATCAAAAACGATGGTGGTTTTGCCATCTTTCTCAATGATCTTAGACGCAGGAATGTGGTGCGTTTTCAGCAATTGGTCTAACTGAACTACAGACATTGCGCTGTTGTTTTGGTCAGCAAACGTCACCTGAATAGAAGGCTGCTCACCAAACCAAGTTGGAATGGCACTTAAGGTTAAAATGATAATGGTCGTGATAAGTACGACGTATTTCCATGCTGAGTAATGATTCAGCACTTTTCTGGTTTTTTGTGGTTTTGGTGTTTTCTTCATGTAAACATCATCCCTTCACTAAACAGTGAAGTTTTCAATAATTGGATTCAAGACACGACAAAACGCTCACCTGACTAAAATGCAGGTACAGAATGCCCAGAGCGTCAATCGCTCTGTCGAAGAGTTGTCGTGTTAAGAACGCACAAGATGTGCAGAGTGATGGTGCTTACGCAGAAAACTGACTATTGAGGGCGACGTACATGGCATTGGTTTCTTTCCAGCCGGAAATACGATGGTCGCTAACGAAGTGATTAAATACGGATTGGTTTTGACGCCAGCTGATGTCCATTAGGCTATAAGCGTAGCCAGCATCAGCGTAGAAAGGCGCATTTAAATCGCCAATGAAATCAATGTGTTCATCGTCGATATTCTCACGCAGGTGCGATGTCCAGCGCTGAGAATTAAAGATGGCCAGTGAATCTTGAAGCGCATGCCCTTCAGAAACCGGAGACTGCGTGCTTTCTTCAGTCAGTTCAGAGAAATCAACCGGAGAGTTAGACGTAGAGCTGCTTGCCGTAAAAGGCTGCAGTTTAGAAAAGTGAGGCAAATAGGATTTTTGTTCTGTTTGTGCAGCCGACGCCTGCATTGGCGACAAAGCCATTGCAAGAAGCAGCAAAAACAGTTTTCTAACGTAAATCCAAGGCATGATAGCTCACTTAAAACAAAACGAGCCGAGTTCTTCAACTCAGCTCGGAGATAGTATTCCTATTGCTTATACTTAACAACTAAAAAGTTATAAATCTCTGTTTTCAATCGTGGAAAGCAAAGGCCATAAGGGTTGAGGCTATATTCATCGATAAAATATTTCGCCTTTATCCACATCTAGGTAGATTTTGTTTTCTTGTTCCAGCCCGCCACAATAGATGAAATACACGTTACGCTTCTTATAGGTAACTGAGCGAACCCAACCACCGAGTTCTTCGAAATCACTAGGGTCACAGGTTTCATCATCAAGCAATTGCTGCGTTTTGTTGCGGAACATATCTAAATGCGTTTTTAAATCGTCTGATTTTTGCAGGTAGCCATCCAAGATTTCCAAACGCTCTTGTTCTTTGATAACTGGCTCTGCATCAGACAGCCCTTTTGAATCCACCCACTCAGCGGTTTCTTCCCCACCCTCTTCATACACGATGTAATCTGATAAACGGAACCAACCATCGGCTTTTTCAAGCACAGAGACTTTCTCACCTTTGTAGAGAGTATCAACGATTAAGGCTTGGTTCTCCGGCTTGTTGTACACGTTAATGCGTCGCTCAATCACGTAGTATTCGGTGATTTCCGGTGCCGGAGCTTCGAGATCCATGATCGGCTTTGGCTTTTCTTTTGGCTCGCTTGGTTGCTCAGGCTCTGGTTTTTGCTCAGCCACTGGCTCGTCTTTTTGCATAAAGAAAAAGTAGTACCCAGCACCTGCTCCACCTAACAGAAGCAAAATGACCAATGCTATCAGGGCTTTCTTCATGTTCAATTCCTTTTTCGTTCCTTACGCAGTAGACGCCAATACACAAACTATACTGATATAAGATGCATAACTGATGTGAAAGCTAATAACGTGAAAATAGTTAACGTAAAAACAATCATGACCAAATGGACATTGGTTTGGTTACTAACACCATTTTCTGCTTTTGCGGGCCTCAAATGTGACCACGCTTCGTGGAATGACAATCTTACCCAATTCAACCGTTTAGAGTCCAACTACAATCAGTATGTTGAGACATTCAATGCACTCCTAACTGAACACAAGCAAAGACAATTACTTTCACAAACCTTTTCGTTACATGAACTAACCCTGTTGTGGCGTGCACAAAACAACCAACGAGCTTTTCAAGATCAACTTAAAGCATCCATTCAGTATCACGAAGAACTGACCAACAAGGCGAAAGCGTTAGCAAAGCTCAGTAAAGAGTCGATATGGATGGCCAACGGCTGGGAGAAACTCGCAGAGAAGTGTGAAATTTCGGATGAAAAAGCGAATCAGATTACCGCCGAATGGTATCAAGTTAACGCCTCTCAGCTTGCCAAAGACTATACGCAACTGGAGACACAATACCTTGGATTAGCACGACTGTATGATCGAGAAGCCAACGCGCTCCGTTTCGCCCAAAATAGCCTCCAATAATTCTGTTCATATTGGGATTGTTCCCTTTTCAAAAATTGAGCAATTAATAGACAAACAGGTTAAATTATAGAGATGTACGTCACAATAACGCTGTACTTGCGACCAGTTTTTGGGTAATTTACCCATTAACAAAATTTAATATAAAGTCACATTTGGCTGGAGATGATGCTAAACCAATGGTTATCAATCGATTAAGTAACAGGGATTGTCCTAATGCTACCAGAGCCAAGTTTTTGTCAGTAGTTAGGCACGTTAAAGAGTTTGGTTCAATCAGTGATTTGGACCTTTGTAAAATCTTTGGAGAAACAATTTGGAGCGATGGGAGGGAATACCATTCAGCCGCGTTCTCATTCAAGGTTGATAGACACACAGGCAACTGTGAGATCTCAAAATACAAATACCAATAAGGCTTAAAAGAATACGCAAACGGAGGCAGGAAACTGGCTCCGTTTTTTATTGCGTGCTATTTGCTCAGCTTAGGCATCACCACCGTGAAATCATGGTCGGAATAACCCTCAATGAGATAACTCCTTTCACTCAGCGATTTGCAGTAACGCAACACGCCCTCTTTATTATGAGATTCTAGTAATCTCATACTCGGTAATTTGGCCTCATCTAAAAGATTAAACGCACACGCGATGTTCGCTGCATGATACATCTTCTCTATCATCTCTACTGTATGATTCGGGTTTGCGGAGTGGTAATTCAATGAACCCGAAGCAAACACGTAGTCCGACTTTGGCAGCACCAATTTCGAAAAGTCACCACGAATAAATTGAGTCTTTGTCCGGAAACTGCGCTTGCGAGACTCCGCGACAAACTGTTTTTGCTGATCGATGCCAACATAAAGACTTGGGCTACTGCCCTTTTGTTCGATGAAGGTCAATAAGTCTCCATAACCACAACCAATATCGAGAACGCTTTTACCATCTAACTCTAGATCTCGGCATAGAGCTTCAAAGCGCGTGATTTGGCTAAAAGTGTCTTGCCAACCAAGCGTTCTGGCTTTGTCGTCGCCAAACTGCTTGTGTCTTTTGCGGTGATAGTGTGCGATACGTAATCTATCGAGCCACTTCATAATGCCTTTTTACCTTTGTATGGGTTAGCCGTGAATCGCCGTATTTATGAGTAAATTGGTAGGTTACCATTACCCTTAACTTGGCGGATGGCCAGATGCGTATGGATGTCTTTGACGTTTTCAAGTCGTTGTAGTTTACGCGTGAAAGCTTCGTATCCGGTGAGATCTTTACTCACGACCTCTAACAAGTAGTCATAAGCGCCAGAGACCACATGGCATGAAATCACCTCTTCCATATCGCTAATTGCTTGCTCAAAGTCATCAATAGAGGTCGCTTGATGGTTGTTTAGACTGACTTCTACGAACACTGTCATCGCAATACCTGCTTGTTCGCGAGAAATCATTGCTCGGTAACCACTGATCACGCCCTCTTGCTCTAAGCGTTTTATTCTTCGCGCGCAAGGCGAAGCAGAAAGCCCAACCTTATCCGCGAGCTCGCTTGTGGTCATTGTGGCGTCTTGTTGGATCAAATCCAATAACAGTCGATCAATTTTATCCATTACGTCTTCCCTGCCAAATTTCACCAAATAACATTCATTCAAAGATGAAAATCACTAAGTTCTAATTATATTCGGTCATATTTTGCCACCATTGAGCGTCACTTTCATTCGATAATTAACACATTATTTACAAACGCACGGAACGCCTTATGGCACTTGGATACGCCGCAATCATCACAACGTTATTTCTTTGGTCAGGATTTTTTCTCTCACTACGCGGAGGCGCGATATCAAACCTTCACCCCGCCGACATTGCGTTAGCGCGCTTTCTTATCCCTGCCATTGTGCTGCTTCCATTCGTTCTAAAGTCTATGGATAACATCCGTGCTGTACCGAGCAAATACTTACTGGGTATCGTTGTAGGCAGCGGTCTGCCTTATCTCCTTGTCGCTGGTACAGCGATGCACTTTGCGCCCGTCTCTCATGGCAGCGCACTCATCCCTGGCACTTTGCCTCTATTTGTCTCTGCGATCGCAGTAGTGTGTTATCAACAACCGTTGAGTCAACATCGCATTATTGGCTTATCCGCAGTTTTACTCGGTATCCTGATCTTCTTGTTATCTAACGTTGGTGCAGAATACAACTGGCTGCAATTAAAAGGGCATCTTCTGTTTTTGGTTGGCAGTTTGATGTGGGCAGGCTTCACCATCAGCGCCCGCGTCGCCAATTTGAGTGCGTATGTTTGTGCTGGATTTGTTTCTCTGATTTCATTTGCGCTACTGATCATCGCGGTTGGTTTTGGTTGGCTTGATAGCTACCTTGCAACAACGCCTGTAAATCAGTGGCCTTGGAATGAGTTGTTTGGTCACTTGATACTGCAAGGCATAGGAGCAGGCTTGTTGGCTTCGTTCACCTTCCTTTACGCGGTTAGAACCATAGGTGCAGAAGCCAGTGCGGCATTCGGCTCACTCACACCCGTATTAGCAACGTTATTAGCCATTCCTGTCTTTAACGAACAACCTGATACTATCACTTGGTGTGCGCTGCTGTTCGTGACCTGCGGAAGCATCGTCGCAAGCAATGTTCTGATGAAACAAGATCCTAGCCAAGATTATCAGCCTCCCGTTCACAGATAAGAATAAAACTGCATAACTTTTCATCTCGCCTATTGAAAGCAAAAACGGCGATTTGATAACCTGTCTGGATAATAAATTAAAACGTCAGAAGTTATGCCATCCACTCATACTAAAGATGAACTGAATAAATTCCTAAAAACAGGGATGCGACTCTCAATTAACTTTGAGTTTGGTCAGGACGAAAAGTACATTTACGCTGCGACCTATCTGGGACTAAAAGAAAACGCTTATATCATCCTCGATATACCTACTCGCTTATTGGAAGAACAAGCACTTAGAAAACTCAACAATGTCGACGTTGTTATTCGTGGTGTGTCGGACACCGATCTTGGGCATGTTGTCGCTTTCAAAACAAGTGTGTTGATGAACTTAGTTCGTCCTTCACCATTGTTGTTTATTCGAATTCCTGCAACGTTTGCAACGAAGCCAGTACGAGAACATGAGCGTTATAAATTGCAACTCGATTGCGCGATCGACCACATGAGCAATAAATACGACGGCTGTTTGGTCGACTTCTCACTTTCTGGGTGTGGTATATCCACTCTGATTGAACCAGAGTTTGCTGTTGGGGATAGAATCACAATTGAGTCCCCGCTTAGTGGTTACATTGATGAAGACAACCGCTGCTCTATCGCCAATATCAAGAAGCTACAAAAAGGCTGGATTGTTGGGGTTAAGTTTGCAGAGCCTCTCGATATGACGGAAGCACTTAAGAATGAACTGCTAGAGCAATCTTTTTCGGCCAGCACTATTTAAGACTTGGCAAACAATCAGATACAAAAAAGGGAGCATTTCGCTCCCTTTCTCTTTTTCATTATGTTCTTTCAAGCAAGAATCGCTGCTTAAAATCGACAAACGCCTCATGCAATGCGTTTTCTTTTATCGGCTTAAGTAAGACGTAGTTCGCGCCTGCTGCCATAAACGCATCGCTGGTTTCCTTCGCGGTATCCGCTGTACACGCATAGATTGGCGTACCTAAACGTAAGTTCTGACGAATCTCATGTGTTGTCTCGATACCACCAAGGTGCGGCAACTGGTTATCCATCAAAATGAGGTCATAGGTGTTATCAGCAAGAAACTCCATCGCTTCCAACCCATCTTTCGCCCAATCCACCTGCATCTTGTACTTCTTACAGAAAGCCTGAAGAATAAACGCATTGGTGTGGTTGTCTTCCACTAGAAGTACTTTCAAACTCTCATCAAACAAGAGTTCTGGCTTAACACGTTGACTGACCTCTAAAGGCCTCAATACGCGTTCACGATCCTTCACTGGGAGCGTCACAACAAACGTGGTCCCCACCCCTTTGCTACTGCGAACTTGAACGTCACCTTCTAGCATATCGACAAGGTTCTTCACAATGGTCAAACCTAGGCCGCTTCCGCCGTACTCACGTGTGGTCGTTGCCTCTTCCTGCACAAAAGGTTCAAACATTTGATCTAGTTTGTCGGATTCAATACCGATACCCGTGTCGGTGATTTCCACCACTAAAACGCTGTTATCTGCGCCGTAAAATTGCTCCAGTTCGGCATTCAAGCGAATCGAGCCAGAAGGGGTGAACTTAACGGCGTTGCTTACCAAATTAAACAAAATCTGGTTGAGACGAACTTGGTCAGTGAAGATCTCGACATTCGGATCAAGTTTGTTCTCGATAACCAACTCGACCCCTTTGTTCGAACAGATTGGGCGGTAGATGTTTTCCAACGTGCGCATCGTATCGGTGAACGAGAATGGGTGTTTCTGAATATTGAATTTCCCCTGCTCTATCTTCGAGAAATCAAGAATGTCGTTCAAGACCGCCAACAGATGTTCGCCACTGTGACAAAGTACGTCGATTTGATTCTTCTGCTCTTCCGTTTCTACCGAATCTTTAAGCAACTGAGCAACACCAAGAATGCCGTTGATCGGCGTGCGGATTTCATGGCTCATCTTGGCAAGGAAATCGGCTCGTGCTTGCGCTGATTTCTCCGCTTCTCGACGAGCAATATTACTCTGCTTCTCAGCTTCGATAAGCGTTGTAATGTCTTGGCCTTGAACGATGATGCCACTGATATCGCCATCAACCCGAATGGGTGACAAGTTCCAGCGGTAGATCTTGTTACCGATAGGCACATTAACGCCCGTCAATGTCGCGCCTTGGGCGGCCATTTTGAGGTGTGGTGTCAGCTTGTCTTTAAAGCCCTGGAATACCGGATGCATCGTTTCATGGTCGTCTTCAATCACTAACTCTTTGCGCGCTGCAGGGTTCATTTGAATCAAGATGCTTTCTTCAGACCAAACCATGATTGGAGATAGCGCAAAATTAAACAGGTCTCGGAACGACTTTTTCTGTGCTTCTAGCTCTTCAAAGGTACTTTCTAGGGTTGAGCCTATGTGATCAAACTCTTCGATATCCGAGCCACCAAATCGTTCAAACCCCTTCTCCTCTCGCGCAGAGCGGGTATAGGACATCAAAGATTCCAACTGAGCTGCCACTTTGCTTTCAATCCACTCTTTGGTCATGAGCGCAATCATGATCATACCAATGATAGAAGCCAGCATGGCCAAAATGTGTTGGATTTGTAGCGTCACAACGCTCTGGTTGTCTTGTACCGTCAACAGGCAAAGCTCGGTCGTCACCGCATTCACTTCAATTGGCGTTTCAATCACCAGCAGTTTATCGAGCCTTCTGTCTGAAGCTTTACGGTGCAGTACATCCACCACATCATAAGGCTCATCGCCAATCAAAGAGTTCGCTAGAGGCACGTTATTGGCAATCAAGACGACGTTATCAACGTTACTCTCACTCTTGAGTTTTTCCATCAAGGCAAAGTTGTTGTCCAACACAACGGCATTGAACGAAAAGCCAAGCACCTCACCTGTTGGCGGATCTAATACAGGAACTCGACGAATCAGCATGTGCCTTGACCCAATAGAGGTCATCACATTCACGTAGTACCAGTTGTTGCTAAAGGTTACTCGATTAGCAAGACTATCCAGAATCAGGTCATTCACACCGTAGAAGTGTGCATTGCCATCGTCCCAAATAATGCCTTTGTGATCGGTCAGAAAGCGAAATTCTGGTGTGTGTGACGGGTCACTCTGGTCGATGCTGAGAAAGAAGAAGTTGAGCGCATCCGTATTTCGACTGGTGTAAAAGTCACGAATCACTTCACTTTTGGAATTGCTGTCATGATGTATTTGAATCGCCGCAAAGTGGCTATCAAATATATTGTGGATCAGTGCAGAGGTTTGTTGCTTCGTCCTGTCTACTTCTTGCCAGATTATCTGCTTGGAGAAGTAGTAGCTCTGAATGAAAATCCCTAGAATGATCGGAGCAAGAACAAGGATGATGATCTTTGTAATGAGCGTCGCCAGAGAGCGACGCTTTTTTATGTTTGATCGCGTTGTCGTCATCAATTATCTGAATATCTAAATGCACGCTTTTTAAGCGCTTCGATTCGTTCCGGTGAATCCGCCTTTGTGACAATTTCAAAGTCACCGGAGTATACGGTTGGCACTGGCTTTCCTTCCAAGTCCCACTTAATGGCTTCTGCCATGGCGATGCCAGTATCGTCATTCATACGCATGACGGTAATGTCTAAATCGCCTTTTTGAATAGCGTCTAGTTCAGCAGAGCCTCCACCCCATCCATTAACCATAATGTCGTCACGACCCAACTCAGCCAATGCATCAACAGCGCCTAGGGCCACATCGGTCGAACACGCATAAATAAAATCAACGTCTGGGTGTTTCGCTAAACTTGCCTTCGCGGCCTCATAGCCGGATTGCTTGGTTGCTTTCGTGTAGTACGCTGATTGTAGCTCAAAGTTATTGTCTCGGTTAACTTGGTGAATGAAAGTGTCACCTCTTACGTCGCTAATGTACCCTTCAGAAAAGTAAAGCACACTGTAATATGTGTGTTTTGGGAAGTACTTTCCGAATTCTGTTGCGAGTTCACGACTGCCTTCTGCGTGGTCAAACCCAACATATAAAAATGGCTGATGCTTATCCCATTCACGCACTGGTGTGGTGATATTTTGTAAGATTAATTTGGTGTTGGTGGAATCTAATACGTGCTCAACAAATTTACGGTGTCTTGTCGTATCAAGCGTGAAAATCAAATAATCGGATTTGCTCTTAAGCGCCTCCATTAATGACAAGCTCTGTTGCTTAATATCGGCATTTGGTCGTGTAAATACTTGGTTGATTTGATAGTTGATATTCAACTTGTCTAATCGTTTTTCAAATGCAGCGATGTTTCTTACCCAGTAATCGGACACTTGTTGCCCTGGATAAACAACCGATATTTTGAGTGGACGCTTTTTGGCTTTAGAAAGCGGAACAGGACGCTCTCGAACGGCTTCCGCCAACGCATTGGTCAGTTTTCTCTGCTCAGGAAATTCATCTAAGAATTCTTGATATGCCCAGTACCCATTCAACACTTGAGTGGCGTGGGTAACTGGAGAAAAACTCACCATAGAAATTAAGGAAAATAGTAACGCTTTATTCATTTGTTGCTCATTTAGTTTTTTATGGAGCATGGAGCTGCTCTATTTTATTACCTAGCCGAGTCATCCTTTACCCTATTAATTTCATCTTCCATAAATTGTCCGTTTCTATATAAATATTTTTGATATAAAGCCGAACGGACATCAACGTATTATGTGGTACAAGCGCCCGAAATGATACCCACAAGCGCCAAAAATAAACCGCCATTTGAAGGCGGTTTATTTTTTGACATCATTAGGTATTAATTTAGAGGACAAACGTTGAACTAGCTGCACAATTTTGCACTTTTTGACCGATTGAGGGTTGCACTTGCTAGATTTAACTCAAAAGCCTATCAAGCAACTGGATGATTTCTTAGCGTTGTTGTTTACGCGTTTGAAATGCAAGTAATTGGTCTTCACCTACCTGAATATCCGCGCTTTTTTGCACCAACAGCTCTTTCTTCGTCTTGGTTAGCTGCTTGATGAAGTATTCGGCTTTCATTGCCATGCTTTTGTTCTCAAAAGAACAGGACCACTCTAACGTTAGCGGCCCTTTGCCTTTTAAGGCTTTCGCGCCTTTCCCACTCTCGTGCTGCTTGAAGCGTCGCTCAACGTTATTCGTCACACCGCAATACAGCGCATTGCGGTTATTACGAATCAGGTAAACGCTCCAATTCTGCTCGGCAGTCTCACTCATGAAAGTAGAGATTCAACCTGCTCTTTTAGCGCTGCAAGCTCTTCACGAAGTTCCGCGACTTCTTGTTCTAATTGAGCAATACGTTCAGAACCCGCAGAAGAAGGGGCTGCGCTTGCTACTGCCAACTCACTCACATCCACTTCACCACAGAATAGGTGCATGTAGCGTGATTCACGTTTGCCAGCTTCACGAGGAAGCTTAACCACAAGTGGGCCTTTCTCATCACTTGCTAGATGCTCAAGTACGTTTTCGACTTCTTTTACATCATTGAAAGTAGCCAGACGGTTAGTACGAGTGCGGATTTCACCAGGAGTTTGCGCACCACGAAGCAACATGCAGCATACGATGCCCTTTTCTTGTTCCGTCAGTTTTAGATCGCCAAACTCAGTATTGCAGAATCGGTGTTGGTATTTGCTCACGCGGCTATTAAAACCACTTTCGTCGCTGACTAGACGGCGTTCAATTAGCGCATCAACCGCATCCAGAACATCGGCTTCGGATAACGACATTACTGGTTCGCGGTTACTTTTTTGGTTACATGCGTTAGTCAGCGCGTTAAGGCTTAGAGGGTATTGGTCGGGGGTGGTCACTTCTTTTTCGATTAAGCAGCCAATTACTCGTGCTTCAATTGCCGTTAGCTCAACTTTCATAATGCATTTCCTTATTATTGTTGCATTTGAATTTGGGTATCAGGCTAAAGCATAGCGCATGGACCTGACACCCTTTGCGAATCGGGTTAGGTCTTAATGCTCTGAGAGAATCGACACCTTGGTCATTTTTCCATTCTCATCAATCATCATTATCTTCGAACGATTGAGTTCAACTTCAGTGATTTCAAGTTGCGTTCTCGCCGCAACATAGGATGCTTTGAGCTTGGCCGCCAGAGAGTCGTTTTGGGTTTCGACATCTTGGCTTTCAACTTGCTCCGCAATAGTCCCAGAGTTCATTTCGAGCTTCATATTTTTGTATTGAATGACGCTGATAATATAGCGAAGGCATCACCATGACAACGAGTCCCTGCGTTCAAGTGAGCAACATTCACGCTTTTAACACTCGATTGTTAATAGCTCATCAGAATTGATGGATAAATGCTCAACCCAGCATGACGTTTGATCTAAAGACTGTTATGCCACGAGATGTTGTGCTTTAATCGAGTCAGATATTCACAAATTAGGAAAGGGAACCATGAGTAGCGTATTTGAAATCGTGAACCAAGCTCGTCGTAAAAACAAACTAAAACGTGAGCTGCTTGATAACGAGAAAAAAGTTCGTGACAACCGTAAACGTGTAGATCTACTAGAAAACCTACTAGACTACATCAAGCCAGAAATGACTCACGATGAAATCCTAGCAATCATCAAAAACATGAAAGCAGATTACGAAGACCGCGTTGACGATCACATCATCAAGAGTGCAGAAATCTCTAAAGCACGTCGTGACATCAGCCGTCGTATCCGCGAACTGACTGAAGAAGACAAGCAAACTAGCGGCAAAAAATAAGTCGAATTAGTTTCAGAATTCAACCCCGAGCAGGGATAACTTGCTCGGGGTTTCTTTTTGTCTCTTTGTTGTACACTGTGTACAATAAAATCAATTTCTGTTCTAAACACACTCAACGTTCCTATGCCTTCTACTTCTTCTAACGCACAACCGACGTTAGCAAAACAACTGTTTACTATGACATGGCCAATGCTCTTTGGTGTGTTGTCATTGATGAGCTTTCAACTTGTTGACAGTGCCTTCATCGGTCAACTGGGCATTTTGCCGCTCGCGGCTCAAGGCTTTACTCTGCCTTTGCAAATGGTGGTTATTGGCATTCAAGTTGGCCTCGGCATTGCTACCACCGCTGTTATTTCAAAAGCGCTAGGCGCAAATGACACTCGCTATGCAAAACAACTAGGCGGTCTCGTCCTGATGATTGGCTCTGTAGGCGTGGCTGTATTTGGCTTGCTTATCTGGCTATTACGCTACCCTATTCTCTCACTATTGAGCGCACCTGATACCGTGATGCCAATCATCGACAGTTACTGGCCTTGGTGGCTATTGAGCTCTTGGGTAGGTGCGGTGCTGTATTTCTACTACAGTATCTGCCGCGCCAATGGCAACACCATGCTACCTGGCACCATGATGATGGTCACCAGTGGGGTGAACTTAGTGCTCGATCCGTTGTTTATCTTCACGTTTGATTTGGGGATTAACGGTGCGGCAATTGCCACCATCATCGCCTTTGGTTTCGGTATATTGGTCGTCGCTCCTCGTGTTCAAAAAAACCATTGGGCAACCTTCCAGTGGCAAGATTTGAATGTGGTTAAGAGCATCACTTCCATTGGTAATATCATGGGCCCAGCGATGATCAGCCAGCTTCTACCACCGCTCTCTTCTATGTTAGCAACCAAGCTACTTGCAGGTTTTGGTACTGCCGCTGTCGCTTCTTGGGCATTGGGGTCTCGCTACGAGTTCTTCGCTATCGTTTCGGTATTGGCATTAACCATGTCTATGCCACCGATGGTTGGTCGTTTGTTGGGCGCAAAAAACTACACTGATATCCAGTCGCTGATTTCTATCGCGGTGAAATTCATTCTAGGTTTCCAGCTATTGATTGCGGTGATTACATTTATCGCCGCAGATCCACTTGCGCTGCTGATGACTAGCGATGCAGAAGTGACCAACGTACTTGAAATGCACCTGATGATTGTGCCAATTAGTTTGGGCTCTTTGGGCGTGTGTATGCTGATGGTTTCTATCTGTAACGCTTTAGGCAAGTCATACACCGCGTTAACAATTTCAGCATTGCGTCTGTTCTTGTTTTTCCTTCCTTGCCTGTGGGTCGGTGCACAAATGAGCGGAATCAAAGGCCTGCTTATCGGAGCTTGTCTCGGTAACATAATGGCTGGTATTGCCGCTTATATTACGTACCGAAAAACCATTCATAAACTTGCATCCGCTTAAATAACAATTTAAGAATATCGCACAAAACAAAGCCCTCATAACGAGGGCTTTTTAATGTTTGATTAGGAAGTTGAGTAAATTAACCCAATGCGATTTTATCGGCAGGGAACACAACTCCAGTTTGTCTTCTCACTTCAGTTAGCACTTTCGCGACCGTCAATGAGCGCTGCTTCATTTGAGGATCAATCGAGCCAAGTTTCAGTTGCTTAGCAAACGCCTGCGCTTCATAGAACATGTGGTTCTCTTCTTGAGGTAGCGTGAGAACCTCTTTGTCTTCGCCACGTAGAATGCGTTCTACACCACGACCTGTGGCAATCATATCCACCAGCACACTGCCCTGTTCACCTTGGAATTCGCTTGGGATAAGTGAATCACTCACCTTCGAGTGCAATAGGTTCACATTAAAGCCATCGTAAGCGAGCGTCACGCTGCCACAACCATCAACGCCGGAAGGCAGAACATGAGCACTTGCTTGCACGCTGTTAGGCTCTCCAAACAACTCAACAGCAGAACCAACACAGTAGTAACCAATGTCCATGATAGAGCCGTTGGAAAACTCTGGATTGAAGGTATTTGGGTTCTCACCGTTCAGGTATTTCTGGTAACGAGAAGAATACTGACAGTAGCTAATGGTGGCATGACGAAGAGGAGCAATCGTCGGAAGGCTATCTTTTAGCACTTGGAAGTTTGGTGTGTATGGCGACATGAAAGCTTCAAACAATACGACGTTATTCTCTTCAGCCGTTTTGAACATCGCTTGAGCAAGAGAGTAATTAGACGCCATTGGCTTTTCACAAATCACATGCTTACCGGCTTTAAGCATTTGCATTGCTTGAGGCGCGTGAAATGAGTTAGGGCTTGCAATGTACACTGCATCAATACTCTCATCGGCACCCAGCGCCTCTAGGCTGTCGTAGTATGCTTCTGCGTTGTAAGGTGAGCCAAATTCGCGCGCTTTTTCTACATCGCGTGAGTAAACGGCTTGAAGGCAAAATTCTTTGGTCTGAATCGCTGCTTCAACAAATTGTTGAGAGATCCAGTTTGTCCCGATTACAGCAAGTTTGAACATGTTACTTCCTTTTCTTTATCGTTCTAAAAGCCGTAAAGAGTCCGGCTTTCAAGTGCGATTTAAGCAAGCTTTAGTTCATTAAACAACTCAAATAGTTGATTCGATTTGTAAGGTTTCGGTAAGTATGCGTCCATCCCTGCAGCAAAACAGTTTTGGATATCTTCTTCTAGCACGCTAGCTGTAAGAGCAATGATTGTGATTTTGTCGCTCCCGACTTCTTTCTCCCAACGACGAATCTCTTTTGTCGCAGTTAACCCATCCATTACCGGCATCATGCAGTCCATCAAAATGGCATCAAACTGCTCGCCTGTGGTGATTGCCTCCAGAGCTTCCTGCCCATTGCTCGCGATGAGATAATCGTACCCTGCTTTATCTAGAAAGAAACTGGCTATCTTTTGGTTCATCAAATTGTCTTCGGCAATCAAAATGCGACGATGCGTGCGTGACTGATTAATATTGTGAATTACAGCTGATTGCGTGACATGGTAACTTTTAGCATTCTGCTCAACTTGAGCAAGCTCATCAATGGCATGCCTAAAGCGATTACCAAGAAATGGTTGAGTCAGCACCGCATGAATTCGTTCAGAGTTGGTATAGGTGGTGGTGAGGTGATGTTGGCAAACAATGATTCGGCTCGCGTCGACATAATTCTCTAGCTCGTCGATGGCCGAATCCAGCTTACTTTTGCCATCATGACAGTAAAAAATGACTTCAGATTCTCTTGCGGAGGAGGTCAAATCATCAATGTGCTTAACCTCTGAGAGTTGTATTCCTGCCAAGCGGCATTCTTTAACGATTTGGTCTGTGTGAGGGTACTGGTCTGCGATGAGTATACCGGTTCGGATTATTTCTGAACGCCAGCCAACAATTGGAAGCACTTCCACTTCGATTGAGAATTCGAAACTGGTTCCAATACCTTTCGATGACGTCGCGGTGAGTTTGCCCCCCATCATGGCTACCAATTGACGACAAATCGCTAAACCTAATCCAGTGCCACCAAACTGGCGCGAGATGCCTTCATCTTCCTGAGTAAAAGGTTCGAAGATGGTATTCAGTTTGTCTCGCTCAATACCCACTCCAGTGTCTGTCACTCTGAAAGTTAGGAAAACGCTCTTTTGCGTCGTCGACTCTTGATAATCAACATCGACTGAAATGTGCCCTTCATGGGTGAACTTCACCGCATTCGAAACTAAGTTCATGATGATCTGTTTGATTCGGTGATCGTCGACCATAATGCGCGGAGGAATACGTTCATCCAGGTTGATGTTTAATTCCAATTGCTTAGACGTAGCCTTGGATTGAAATAAAATCATCGACTGATAGACGACCTCGCGAATGTCCGTCTCGATTAAAGAAAGTTGCAAGTGTCCGGATTCAATTTTCGATAAATCAAGAATGTCGTTTAGTAGAGTCAACAAGGTATGAGACGAAGTATCAATATCGGTTAAGACTTCTTTCTGATGATCGGAAAGATCACTTTGGGACAGTATCTCCGTCATTCCGATAATGCCATTCAGCGGAGTTCGTATTTCATGGGACATGCTGGCAAGAAAGACCGATTTTGCACGGTTTGCAGAGATGGCCGACTCTTTGGTTTTCAGAATCTCTTCTGTTTGTCGGTTTTGCTCTTCCATCATGCGATTGACTTGCTGCGCGAAAATGGTGAATTCATCGTTACCGTCAACGGCAACCTTCTCTCCTTTCACATGTTCATGAATGAGGGTGTTGAGAGAGTGAATGATGGCGTCCAGTTTGCTGTGCACTCGATACCAAGTACCAAACCCCAACCAACACAACAACACGATGATGACCATGACTCCTGATGTCATCAGCGTGATACTTTGTTTTTGAGAGCTGACTTGGACTAATAACGCGCTTTCAACTTGTTGCGTGAACCCTTCCGTCATCACTTGTAAACGCTGTACGCGGTGATCAAGGTCTCTCAGATAAGTCACATAGTCCGATTGCGACAACTCTCCAGCCATCAAACGTCCACGAGCTTCAATGCTAGAGAGATAGCGCGGCGATGTGTACAAGCTCAATAGTTTATCAACTTGCTCATTTGAAGCCCCTAGCTTTAAGAACCCTTCCAAACTTTGCTGTTGTCGCTCAATTGCTTGGAAAAACATCCCTTGATTCGGCTTGCTTTCTGGCTCCAACACCAAGCGATAGGTTAACCAGGCCTCTTTTTGCGTCCAATAAGAAAGCTGTGCGAGATACGCAATGAAGTCTTGCATCCAATGCGCTTCGTCACTGTCGAATAGGTGGTAATGCTGAACCAATGCTTCAGACATTTCCTGTAAGAGACGAAATGACCAATCTCCTGCATCCACACTGCCCCTTATGTCACCAGAGATCACATCTAACATGGCTTGCTTTAAATCTTCGGAATACTCCAAGGTGTGGCTGTTTTTCATAAACTTGTCATAAATAGCGAGCGCTTTATCTCGTTGAACTTTGACTTCAATTGGAAGAGGCTGTTCTTCTCCATATTGGTGACGCTCTTTCTCCATCTCGTATACAAAGTGAGAGGCTTCTGAAATCAGCTTTAAGCCTTGGATATTACTGACGGTTTGGTTAAGTCTGGCGACTCGTTGGGAGTTAACAGAGAATTGGTGAACGGCGAACACAGAAATAACCACCGCAGGTAACAGTGCGAGTAGAGCTAAACGTAATTTTATAGAAAGTTTTATCATCCGTTCGCCCGAGTTAAGAAAAGGCCCTCGAATTAATACTAGACTACTTTCATAGATTGAATATGAACTTATGCGAAGGGTTTTATTGGCGCTTTTGCTTCGCTTATCTGCTCAAATAGGCAAAAACAACACTTAGAGCCCTTTGTTGCACCAAGGTTAACCGAACAAAAAGTGTGACTGCTTGCAAAATTTTGCAGCATCATTTTTAAACAGATTTGGTTAAATCGACTCATACCATTGGTGAATCCCGAACCACCGCTAAAAAGCGCCTAAAACGTTTACTGTTTTCGTGTTAAAGATAACAAGAATCACAAAATCCAAATGCATCCTATCATTGTTACAAGCTATCCATTTGAAACGAACCTTTATCATCGCGAATTAAGTTTCATATTTGTAAAAAGTCAATCCCCATCAAACCCTGCCTTAGTCACATTAATCAACCATTAAAATGACGATTTACCACACTTTAAACTGGATTTATTTTTCCTAGCAGAATAAGACCTCCACCCGTACAATCCGCACACATAATTATTACAACCCAATTACAAAACACCCTCACTTCACGCTCTACCGTTGAGGTAACAGCAGAAAGTAAGGTCAGCCCCCAAAACGTGAAAGGTCCAAAACAACAATGAGTCCAGAGAAATATCTCCAAGACTGGCAAACTAGCCAAACGATTGCTGAATCTATCTCCCCTCTTATTGGTAAGCTGTATCGTCAAAAAGGAATCGAAGTGGTTCTGTTTGGTAAAACACTTATCAACGCAACAACCATAGACATTCTCAAAACTCACCGTATTGCAAGACGTTACACCGGAAGCCCTCTCTCTCTAGAACAAACCATGCCAATCATCCAAGCGTTGTGCGAGATGAGCATTTCATCTTGCCGAGTAGATGTTGGTCAGCTTGCTGGTGTGTACTGGAAAGATCACGAAGACACAACTGCACTTAACGACTTCTTACACACCGCTTTACATGGTGCTCGCGATGCAGATTCATCTCTGGCTGCTCGTGATGTGGTTCTTTATGGTTTCGGTCGTATCGGTCGCCTATTGACTCGCCTACTGATTGAAAAGAGCGGTCCTGGTTACCCATTGCGTCTGCGTGCAATTGTCGTGCGTGGCGGTAAGAAAGGCGACCTAGAAAAGCGTGCTAGCTTGCTACGTCGTGACTCTGTTCATGGACAATTCAACGGTAGTATCGTGATTGACGAAGAGCGTAAAGCTCTGATCGTGAACGGTAACTACATTCAAATCATTTACGCTAACAGCCCAAGTGATGTGGACTATTCGGTTTATGGTATCAACAATGCGCTTGTTGTTGATAACACAGGTGTTTGGCGTGATGCCGAAGGTCTTAGCCAACACGTAGCTTGTAACGGAGCAGAGAAAGTACTGCTTACTGCACCAGGTAAAGGCGACATCAAGAACGTCGTATTTGGTGTGAATGAATCTGTGATTCAAGAAGATGACACAATCATCTCTGCCGCGAGTTGTACGACTAACGCCATCACTCCGGTTCTAAAAGCACTTAACGATAAGTACGGTGTGCTTTCTGGCCACATTGAGACCGTTCACTCTTACACCAACGATCAAAACCTAATCGACAACTTCCACTCAGGCGATCGTCGTGGTCGCAGCGCTTCATTGAACATGGTTCTAACATCAACAGGCGCAGCGAAAGCGGTAGCAAAAGCACTGCCGGAACTTGCAGGTAAGCTTACAGGCAACGCAATTCGTGTACCTACTCCAAACGTATCAATGGCAGTTGCGAACCTAAACTTAGGTGAAGATGTAGACCGTGATTCGCTAAACGAATACCTACGTGAAATGGCATTAAACTCTGAGCTTTCTGCGCAGATCGATTACACAGATTCGACAGAAATCGTATCAAGCGACCTAGTTGGCTCTCGCCACGCAGGTGTAGTGGATGGCCAAGCGACCATTGCTCAAGACAAGCGTTGTGTACTGTACATCTGGTACGACAACGAATTCGGTTACAGCTGCCAAGTTGTGCACTGTATGGAACAAATGATGGGCGTTCGTTACCAAACATTCCCTCAATAAGGTGAACCTTGCTCCACAACGTTAACCACAATGTGTAACGAGCAACACCCCAGCATTTGTTTTAAATAATAAGCGCCTTGCGCATTACTAATATACTTCCCCGCTTATACGCCTGATGACCCTCAGGCGTTTTTTCGTTTTTAAGACACTTTGACATTCCTCAGACAAATCGATGCGAAATTGAACGGTATATTCATGTTTCGTTCATATTCAAACTCGTAATATGAACCCATAGATTGAAAGAGAGGTCATGATTATGAATCGAATTATCGTTACTGCACTAGCACTGATTACTGGCTTTTTTACTTTGGTATTCAGCCTAATCATGGCGATTCCATTGACCATCGCAGCCCTGATTACTGGTAAACGTATTGAAAAGCGCGTGAAGCAAATGCAGCAAGAAATGCATGAAGAGTATGAATTCAATACGGGCAAATCCGACGCGATTGAAGGCGAGTTTGAAGAAGTTCGTCGCTAACGCTTCTGAAGGTTCCACACTCCCCCTATGTTCCTGAGCAACCTTCTTTGCTGACATCCTATCTCGTTAAGAGTTAGGATGTTTTTTTGTCTGTAGAAAAAAACAATGGCAAAATTAGAGTTTGTTCTCTTGGGCGTTTTGCTTACTAGCTAAATCATAACCTTCATCCCAAAGCTCACCATCAGCACCTGTATAAGGGTTCGCCACTTTCGGCTCACCACACAGAAAAGCAGCTTTTCCTTCACCGCGAATATCTTCAATCTTGCTCCTGATATACAAAGAGGATTCAGGATCAATTTTATACATGTACGATCGAATTAAAAACGCACAGCTAACGGTAAAAAAGAATAGGCTTAGAAAACCCATCGAACTCTTTCCAGTCAGAAAAAACCAAGCTAAAAAAAGCAAGCCAGTCAATAACGCAGCAGGAATCAAGCCAAGTGTTTTTTTCACTTTTCTCTCACTTAAATCAAGATCTTGTTTAAACCCATTTGTGCGGCGGGTAAGGAAAATCCATTTGTTCGAACAAGTTATCTAGGTGTTATATGCGACCAAATTAGTCACTATGTTAAATACACTAGTTGAATGATGATTCTAGCTAGAGACTTCACTGTCAGAGTAGGGAATCTCACCAATAATACCTGATTTATGAACCAAGGTAACATTTATTGATAATAATCTTTTTAACTATAGAGCATGTCAAATGAATGCGAATAATTCATAAAAAAATCAAACTAATTAAACAAAAAAAGCAGCCAATTTAGGCTGCTTTTGACAAGTTGGATGATGATCAAATCGTCACAACCACTCGCACCGCTAATAGCATTAAAACGATGCCAGATAGTCGGTCAATCAGTACTGCCTTTGAGCGAATACGGTCCACAACGCGAGAGTTCGACAGCACCAATGTGATGAAGGTGTACCACAAACCATCGACGACAAACGGTGTCGCGACGATGATCATTTGGTTGCTCAGATCGTTACCCAGCGCCACAAACTGGCTGAACAATGCGATGAAGAACAGAGCAATCTTCGGGCTTAGAATCGAAATAAGAAAGCCTTCTCGCGCCGATTGTAAAACCGTCGTCTCTTCACCAGATTCGAGCTTCGCTGCCACACCACCTTTTGAGCGCAATGCATTGAAACCGAGATACGCCAAGTAAGCTGCACCTGCCAAACTGATAGTCTTAAATAGCAATGGGCTTTGTTGAAGTACCACTGCCAAACCTATCAAGGTAATGAACGCATAGATACCAATACCAAACGCGTGCGCCCATGCGGTAGCCAAACCATTCATGCGGCCACCAGCTAACGAGTGCTTAGCTACAATCGCTAAACTCGGACCTGGCGACATTGCCCCCAATAAACACACGGTAAAAAGTGATAACCAAACTGTTAGTGTCATAAGAATCTCCCCTCTTTGACGCTAATCTATCAACGGAACAGGTATAATTAGAAATCAAAGTTTTTCATACTAACCATGATTTTAAATCATAACCTAATAAGGCATTTATTATCGGATGGAATACTCTGAAATCTGCATGACCGAACGAATCTCTTCGCGCACCCATTTATGCGCTGGATCGGTATCGTATTTTGGATGCCACATTAACCAATACTGATGAATAGGTGTCTCGAGAGGCAGTGCTTTATGGGCTAAATCCCAATGCTTCGCAAGATTGACCGCAATATGCTCTGGAACCACCATCAGATGTTCACTAGAAACTAAGCGATTGATGGCAGCAGAGAAGAAAGGCACTTTGAACGTAATATGACGTGTATGCCCTAGTTCTCTTAATGCTAAGTCGGTGTACGAATCTTTGTCCCCACCACCTGTGACTTTAATGTGGGAGTAAGAAATTAAATCTTCAACACTGATACTGTCGTGCTCTGCTAACGGATGAGAAGCTTTCATCAAACAAACTGATGAGTCTTCACCAATTTTCACACTAGATACACCCTGAGGCTTCTCTGGATACATGGAAGACGCGATATGAATACCAGTCTCATGCAGCTTATCTAGAAAGTCTGGCTGCCATAGTCGGTACGCCATATCTAACTGAGGAGCAAAGCCACTCAGGTGAGAGGCAATGTCAGGGAGGACGTATTGAGCGACATAATCACTCGATGCAAATACTAACTCCGCTTTCCAATCCTCAGGTTCAAAAGGCTTGTCATCGAGAAGGTGATCGAATTCCGCTAATAAGTCATCTAACTTCTCTTTTAGAAGCAATGCTCTTGGTGTTGGAATAAGTTGGTTACCCTGCCGAACCAATAAAGGATCGCCGCACAATTCACGTAACTGCGCTAATTGACGGCTTACCGCCGATTGGGTGATGTGCAAACGCTCTGCAGTTCTGCTCACATGGCACTCTTCAAGCAATACATGCAAAGAGCGCAGCAGATTCAAGTTAATGTTATTCAGCACGTTCAACCCACTTTGCGCGCCAATCTGCTGCTGGATACTCTTCTGGCCAATATTCAACTTGCTTGCAAATCAATCCATCTCGCACAGTGTGGAAAGTAATCGCGCGATCAGAGCGAACCCCATCGCTAACTATCACATCAGTGACCACCTGTTCACCTTCCCCTACAATACGCTCAATCGTAAAAGTCCACTCACCTTCTGCTGGGTAAGCAGAATTCAATTGGGCAAAATTCCTTCTGCCACGAAGCACTTCTTTTGTCAGCGGCCAAACAATTTCACAATCGGGCGAAAGGAGCTCTGCTGCCGCATAGAAGTCATTGCTTGCCATGACTTTCCAAAAATTGAGGACGATGTCTTTCTCGGTCATTTTACGAACTTGCTCCCTGTGGTATTGAAAAACTCCGTTAACACGGTATGTGTCATCACGTTACGAAGTTCTGGATAGCTTTGGATATAGTCTCGAATCTCGTTGAGGCGAGCGATATTTGGCACTTCGACGAATAACATCATATCCGTTTCACCACTGATCGCATGGCACCATTTCACGCCATCGATTTTGTACAGATCATTCGCGTAGTTATCACAGTGATGGCTAGAGGCTGATGTATCAAACTTCAGCGCCATATACGCGCAAATCGTCGACTCTTTCGATGTTGCAATATCGGCATGGTAGCCAAGAATCACTTGGTCTTTTTCTAGCTTTTTGATTCGTGCGGTCACAGCAGAACGTGACAAGTTAACTTGCTCTGAGATTTCAGTAATAGAGAGACGGGCGTTCTGCCGTAAGAGGTCTATGATCTGATGATCAAATTTGTCCATAACATCACCAAGCTTTCCTTAATTTTGTCATTCTACTCAATTACAACTTATTGAAAACCGACAATTTGCGGTTTATCGGCAAAACAACCGTCATTTTGACGGTCGACAACATCATTTTGCTGTGCAGAATTTAGATATGCTTATGGCTTGCATTACCTAGACGTTCAGAGGTCGTTATGGAACAACTCAAAAAAGACATTACGCTGATATCCGGAATCGGTCAGCTCTCAACAACCTTAATGGGCACGGGTCTATTTATGATCCCAGCGATTGCTGCTGGCATTGCAGGTCACTTCTCGCTTTGGGCTTGGATTATTTTATTCATCGCTATTTGCCCTATCGCCCTTACCTTTGCTCAACTAGGCAAACGCTACCCAAGTGCTGGCGGCACGGCGTTTTTTGTCCGCAAAGCCTTCAACAGTAAGCTAGAGAGCAGCGTGGCGTGGTTGTTTGTTAGCGTCATTCCTGTTGGTGTGCCTGCCGCTGTCGCACTTGCTGCAGGCTTTTTACAACAACTGTTACCAGAGTCCATTAGTAATCACCTTTTCGCTCAAATTCTCACGGTCGCTCTGTTAATGGTGGTCAACTTGCTCGGCACCAAATCATCAGGTCGCTTACAAACCATTATCGCACTGAGTATTTTTGCTTTGGTCGGTGCATTTCTGTGGAAAGGCGATGTTGGTTCTGTCGATTTAACCATGCCTGCCATTACGATGGATTCAACGTGGTCGATTGCAGCGGCTTTGGGCGTGATGTTCTGGTGTTTTGTTGGAATAGAAGCTTTTGCTCATATGGGCGAAGAGTTTAAGAACCCACAACGAGACTTCCCAATTGCGATTATCGTTGGCTGTTTTGTCGCGGGCGCGACCTATTGGGCATGTTCTGTTGTGATACTAAAATTTGGTGCTTACGGCAGTGCAGAGTTCGACAGTGCATCGATTCCTTGGCTAAGTGCCCATCTATTTGGTGATCATGCCAAGTGGCTAATCAGCGTTATCGGCTTCTCTGCATGTTTTGCGAGTGTGAACCTCTACACTCAAAGCCTAGCTCGAATGGTGTGGGCGCAAGCAAGAGAACACAAACCAACCAGCGCTATCGCGAGAGTGTCAGTTCGAGGTGTGCCAGCAAATGCCACGTTAATCGTCGGCGCTATATTGCTTGCTTCTTGTGTTATTGGCTCGCTATCCGGATTGGATTTGGAGTTCTTCCTTAAACTTGCGAATGGTATTTTTGTTCTGGTCTATCTATTAGCAATGCTTGCTGCTTACAAATTGCTAAAAGGCTGGGGAAAGGTCCTCGCGGGAATTTCTCTTGTATTGTGCACCGCAGTATTCATTTGTTTAGGTTGGTCTATGCTCTACGCCGTTACTATTTTTGCCATGCTCTCTTTACCGTGGAAGCAATGGCGAAAAAAGCACACTAGACGGGTGACTGAATAAGTCAAACAAGTACCCAAAAAAGAAGGAGCCAAATGGCTCCTTCTTAAGTTTTAACTGTATTTTATGCCGTCTCTATTTTTACGCGGAAGAAAATGGCGTAAAACAGCGGGATGACAACCAAAGTAAGAATCGTGGCAAACAATAGACCGAACATAATGGTCACCGCCATGCTCTTAAAGAACGGGTCAACCAACAACGGGGCAACACCCAAAATAGTCGTGAATGCGCCCAGTAGAACCGGACGGGCACGACTTAGTGCTGCATCAATAATCGCGGTATAAGGCGTTTTACCTTCGCGAATTTCAACATCCGCTTGATCCACCAATACAATCGCGTTTTTCACCATCATACCAATCAAGCTTAAGAAGCCGAGAATGGCCATAAACTCAAACGGTGTTTGGAAGATAATAAGCCCCACGGTGACGCCGACAACCGCGAGCGGTGCCGTTAACCAAATCACCAATGGCTGACGCAGTGCGTTGAACATAAAAATCACCGAAAGAATCATCGCAGCAAACCCGTATGGAGCTGAGATAACTAACCCTTCATTGGCATCTTTCGACGCTTTATATTCCCCATACCATTTCAACTCGTACCCTGCTGGCAACTCGATGGCTTCAATTTGAGAGCGTACTTGCTTGAAAGCATCCGCAGTTAATACTCCCGGAGCAGGATCCGCTTGAACCAGAATCGTCGGCATGCGGTCAATTCGACGCAAAATGGCATCTTGGTATACCACATCCACAGAGTTCACTAGTTGACTTACCGGAATATAAGCACCGACCGTTGGGCTGAAAACTTCCGTATTTTCAATCGCACGTTGGTGGCTTCGCTCACTTTCTGGCGCACGGACAACGATTGGGATCAAATCATCTCCCTCTCGATACACGCCCACATTTCGGCCTGTTAAGGTTTGTGCAATGGCCTGATTAATTTCCATCGTTGTCAGCCCGTATCTTTGCGCTTCTTCGGCAGAATATGCCGGGCGAAGTACAGGAACTTGTTGACGCCAATCATCCTGAACCGCTATCAAGTTGCTGTCCGCCAGCATAATGGCTTTCGCTTGCTCTGCCAGTTGACGCAACACCGCACTATCAGGCCCTTTGAAACCAGCTTCTATCTTCTTACCACCTCCGCGACCAAGCATGAACTTCCACACTTTGATGGACGCATCTGGGTATTTGGCTTCCAACTCACTTTGCAGCTCACCCAATAAAGGGGCGATCTTTGTGTAATCATCGATATCAATCAGCAGTTGGCCGTAGCTTGGGTTACGAGCTTCTGGCGCGTAGGTCAGCATGAAACGTAAGCCGCCACCACCAATAAAACTGGTGACGTTGGTAATTCCCTCTTTGGCTTTCACATCTTGCTCAATACTCGCGACCACAGCTTCAGTACGTTTGATATCTGAGCCTTGCGGTAAGTAAACGTCCACAACAAATTGCGGGCGTTGAGATTCCGGCATAAAGCCCGGAGGTACAAACTTCACGCCCCAAATTGCTGCTGTCATCATTCCCAACAACAGTGCACAACTGATGATGCGGTATTTCAATACCCATGCGAGCAGTGACTTGT
This sequence comes from Vibrio sp. HENC-03, assembly GCF_000305755.2. Lineage (NCBI taxonomy): Bacteria > Pseudomonadati > Pseudomonadota > Gammaproteobacteria > Vibrionales > Vibrionaceae > Vibrio > Vibrio sp. HENC-03. The sequence continues at coordinate 481,211 of NZ_JH976064.1, forward strand.
AGCTTGCCACGACGCGACTAGGCTTCTTATCTGGATTTGCCGCTTTTACTTTGAGGAAATCGTGACACAGCATTGGTGTTACTGTGACTGCGAATACCCAACTAAGGAGCATTGAGTAAAGGATCACCCAAAACAGAGAACCTGCGTATTCCCCCATGTCTGAAGGCGATAAACCAATCGCACTGAATGCACAGATACCAACGACGGTTCCTCCTAACAAAGGCCACTTGGTTGCATCGACAACTTCAGACACCACAGTGTTGCGATCAGCGTCTGGATCTTGTTGAAAACGAACCAAGATGCCGTCGGTCACTACAATCGCATTATCCACCAGCATCCCCAAGGCAATGATCAACGCCCCAAGAGAGATGCGCTGCATTGCAATATCTTCAATGAGCATGATGCATAGCGTGCCTGCGACCGTTAGTAGAAGAACGAAACCGATAATGACACCCGAGCGTACCCCCATAAACAGCAGAAGCACGACGAATACAATGCCAACCGCAGCGATCAAGTTGTTGATAAAGTTCGCCACCGATGCGCGCACCGAGTCTGACTGCATCGAAATCACATTCAGCTCCATCCCCAATGGACGCTGACTTTCCAACTCAGCCAAACGAGCTTTAACTGCGTCTCCCATATCCACAACGTTACCGCCGGATACGTTGGAGATACCAAAGCCCACAGCTCGTTCACCGTTGAAACGCATCAACATGGTTGCTGGCGTTTGGTAACCGCGAGTGATGTCTGCAATGTCGCCTAAACGAAGCACTGTATTGTTGTCACCCAGCCCTACTTGTAGGTTTTTCAGGTCAGCAACTGAGTCAATATTGGAACTTGGGATCACAGGAATGCGCATCGCATTGGTTTCGATGCTACCAGCTACTGTGACTAAGTTTTGCTTTTGCAGAACCTGAAACACTTTCTCAACTGATACACCAAATTCGGCTAAGCGCTCACTTGAGATTTCCACGAAGATGGTTTCTTGCTGTTGTGCCAGCGTCGCTGTTTTCGCAACACCCGGAACAAGTACGATTTCACGACGTAAACCATCGACATAATCTTGCAATTGCTTATCGCTGAACCCTTCACCAGTAACGGCAAAGAACAAGGCATACACATCCGCAAAGTCATCATTCACAATTGATGGCCCTGCTCCCGGTGGAAGCTGGCGCTGTGCGTCTGTTACTTTGCGGCGAAGTTTATCCCATACTTGTTGTAGCTCTGCGGCGCTGCCTGCAAACTCCAACTTAATCTCGACCGTGACCTCTGACATTCCTTGCATCGAGACGGATTTCACTTCTTTGACTTCTTGCAAAGCCTGAACAGCACCTTCGATAACATCGGTCACTTCATCAGAGACTTCCTGTGCCGTTGCACCAGAGTATGGGGTTGCAATCACCGCCTGACGAATAACAAACTCAGGGTCCTCAAAACGGCCTAGTTTGAGGTAACTGATGTAACCGCCTAAAAGTATCAGAGCAATCAGCACCCAAACACTCGTTCGCTTGGCTATGGTATAACGTGCAATGTCCATCATTGTGCTCCAGCGCGATCATCTGTGTAAGGGCGAACTTCCATGCCCTCTCTCACACTTGATACCCCAGCAATGATCACCTTCTCACCCAACGAAAGGTGTTCCGTGACAATAATGCGATCTTTGCTGAGCGCGCCAATCGCCACATAACGCTTCTGTGCTTTGTTGTCATTACCAACTACCCAGACAAATTGCTTGCCTTGGTTATCTGGGACAATAGACGTCAGCGGTAAAGTAATTTGTTGATTCTGAGCTTTACCAGAAGAAGAAACTGGCAACACTTTCACCGCCATTCCCGGTAATACATGGAAACCGTTCAAGTGTTCGAAGCCCAACACAACCGGATAGGTCTGAGACACAGGGTCTGCAACGGTCGCCACTGTGCGCAGCTTTAATGGAAAAGATTGACCTGGAATGGCTGAGATTTCAGCAATCGCTTTGGTCTCCTCTTTACCAGAGAGCATCACTTTATGCGGAATGTGGATCACCACCTCAAGATCATTAATATTATGAACAATCAGGATCGGTGCATTTGCTTGGACTTGGATGTAGTTGTCAACCAACTTGCGTCCAACCACACCATCAAAAGGGGCAAAGATTTGGGTGTATTCTAGATGACGTTTTGCATCTTCCACACGTGTACGAGCAAGGTTATAGCGTGTCGTGATAGTATCTAGGTCAGCCTTTGAAATTGCTTGGCTTTTCTTAAATACAGCTTGAGCTCGCTCGTACTCACGAGACACATTCTCAAACTCTAATTGCGCTGACACCAATGCGTTTTTTGCATCTCGATCATCTAAGGAAGCAAGCAGTTGCCCCTTGCTTACTTCATCTCCTTCCTTAACGAAAATATTGGTCAGTTTTCCACTTACTCGGAAAGCGAGATCTGCGCTATCTGCAGCACGCACGATGCCATTAAAGCTGAGCTCCGTTGCTGACTGGGTACTCACTACCTCGGTAAGTGCAGGCTTAGCAGTAGGGACAACCACTGAAGGATTCGCCTCACTACCACAGCCGTTAAGGTTAATAACGGACATCAATAATGCCGAGGTTACACTCAATTTAAGAACTTTTTGGCCAACTTTTGCTACGACCATAGATACTTCACTCCAAGAGCGTGACCGATAAACCTACCGGCCAACAGTTATGTGATAATTTTGTAACAAGGTAAACTTCGGAGTTTATTTTAAGACCAATTCAATACAGGGTAAACTCAAAAGTTTACCTGTTTGTATCAATTTGTTAGATTGGCCGGAATGCATAAAGGAGAGAGACCATGGCACTCATAGAAGAAAAGCGTTTAGCCATTATTATTGCGGCTAAAGAAGAGTTTATTGAACATGGGTTTACCAAGGCGAATATGGATAGAGTATGTGCGTCCGCAGGGGTATCAAAGCGAACTCTTTATCGTCACTTTAAGAGTAAGGAAGTATTGTTTGAGTCGATACTTGCCATCATCAAATCAAGCGTCGATGAAAAAAATCATTATCCGTTTGATGCACATAAGAGCCTGACTGAACAACTGACAGCCATAACTCGGAATGAAGTGGAAATTCTTTACAAAACTTATGGAATTCCCTTTACTCGTGTGGTGATGGCTGAGTTTTTGCGCCAACCAGAAATGGCTCAACAAATCATAACAAAGCTGTATCGTTCTCACGTCCTAGCGAAATGGTTTGAGGAAGCACAACAGGCCAATGCAATACAACACATTGATAGTGCTTTGCTTTCTAATACATATTCTAGCCTGTTCAATGGTCTGTTTTTGTGGCCATTCGTGTTCAACATGAAACCACTTCCATCCTCAGAGGAGATAGAGCAGAAAATCGAACATCTTGTTTTTGTTATCTCAAGCACGTGTGAAGCATCAATTCAACGTTAGTTAAAGTGATACTTCAGCAACTAAAACAACTCAGAAAGCTGTTCAACCAGAGCATCAATCTCACTCAGCGCGACATTGCCGTAGCCTAAGACTGCACCTTGCCAATCTCGCGTTCTAAAATCTGAATGCTCATAAAAACTCATCGGACGCAGCACAATACCTTTAGACTGAGCACGCTGCGTCCATTCGTGTTCATCAATACCCTGCTGCCACTTTAAAGTGATATGGAGACCAGCAGCCTGACTGATCACCGCAACTCTATCGCCAAAGTGCTTTTCAACCGCCAAACACATCTGCTCATGCTTAGTTTTGTACAGTCGGCGCATTCTTCGGATATGACGTAATAACCCACCTTCAGTAATAAAATCTGCCAACGCTTCTTGTGTGTGCGTAGGTGAATCACCACTCAACGCATCTTTAACCACTAAACATTGCTCCACTAAACCTTCAGGAACCACAAGGTAGCCAAGCCGCAAGCCGTTAAACATCACTTTACTGAAAGAACCCACATACAACACGCGATCGTCTCGACCCATTTGAGCCGCTAGCCCTTGTAAACTGGTATAGGGGCGATGAGCAAACTGGAATTCGCTGTCATAATCGTCCTCGATGATCCAGCGTGACTGTTCGACTGCCCAGTTGATGATCTTCCCTCTTTGCTCGGTATTGAGTGTGGTGCCCATCGGATATTGATTACTTGGGGTGATATACAGCGCATCGGCATCGCTTGTGGTCACCGCTTCCACATCAAAGCCTAGTTTCTCTCGCACGAATAAAGGCTCAAATTGATACTGCTGGAATTGAATCAACTTCCGCATTTGCGCGTAACCCGGTTGCTCCATCAGAACCTTATCACCTTGCTTGAGAACAACCATCGTCGCAATAGACAACGCCTGCTGCGCCCCAGAGGTAATAATGATGCGCTCTGGGGAGCAATTCACTGAGCGGCTTGATGCAAGGTAGTCAGCTAAAGCACTGCGTAATGTCCAACTGCCCTGAATATCTTGATTCCCCAACAAGCAGGGGCGGGAGAGATGGCGAGCAAGTAACTTTTGCCATTGCGCCATCGGAAACGCTTCCAAATCAGGCACACCCGGTGCAAATGCACGGTTGATATCAAAATTGGTTTTCGGCGAAGAGTCCGTCTTGATTGAACTCGGTTCAGGTAGATACTGCTCCGGCAGTTCTACGGCAACATAAAAGCCCGAACCTTTCTGACTGTTCAAGTACCCTTCCGCCACAAGCTGTTCGTAGGCTGAAATTACGGTATTCCGACTAAGATTAAGCTCTTGTGACAGCTTTCGTGTAGACGGCAATTTACCATTCTTCGCCCACAGACCTTGCACAATCTTCTCGCGGATCGCAAAAAATAACGCTTGCTGACGCGTTCCATCACTTTCTTTTAAATGCAGGTCACCGATATCAATCAAAGACAAACTGGATCCATCCATTAGTTAAAACTGGCTCTCTTTAAGCTACCAGTTAAACGCTACATTGCAATCAGAGATTGAGGAGCAAGTGCTCGTCCATCTGAGCAAATAAGGAGAGAAAATGTTATCCAATACCAATAGAACGGAAATTAAGAAAGGCGTACATAAAGCCGTCTCTGATGTTAGCAAACTGCACGCCATCATAGATGAAAGCCTGATCGCTCATGTTGCAATAACCAGCGAGTCTGGCCCTGTAGTTATTCCCATGTTGGCATGGCGTGTCGATGATTACGTGTATATCCATGGTGCCAACAACAGTCGATTGTTACGCTCACTCAAACAAGGAGTGCAAACGTGCCTTACCTTTACTTTGTTTGATGGTTGGGTATTAGCTCGAAGTGCATTTCATCATAGCGCGCATTATCGTAGCGCCGTGGTCTTTGGTCAGTTTGAGATTGTGGATTGTAACCAAGAGAAAGACAGATTACTGAATCACTTTATCGAACAGATCGCTCCGGGGAGAACCGAAGAAGTCCGTTTGAGTAATGAGAAAGAGCTCAAAGCCACTATGCTACTGCGCATTCCACTCACAGAAGCATCCGTGAAAATCAGCAATTTTGGCGTCAATGATGATGCGGAAGACATGGACATTCCTGTTTGGGCTGGTGTCTTACCCTACCGAACCATCGTAGGCCCACTGCAAGCTTGTGAAGATTTGTATGAAGGTATCGCTGAGCCAGATTACCGCAGCGCCTATCCTAATCGTTGGCAGGAATAAGTACCGTAAAACGTGCACCGCCTAAGTGGCTCTCGCCGACAGAAAGTTCCCAACCTAATTGCCTCGCTGCACTGGTAGCGATGGCAAGTCCTAAACCAAAACCTTTCACGTCGGCGTTGCGGCTTTTGTCTAAACGCGAAAATGGAACAAACACTTCTTCTCGCATTGCTTCAGGAATGCCCGGACCATCGTCCTCGATATCAACAATCCAGAAATGCTCAACCGACCGAATCGTCACCTCAACGCAAGATTCACCGTAACGTTTCGCGTTCTGCAGCAAGTTATCGAGGACAAGATTGCCTAAAGTCGGCTGCAAGTGAATGGATTGATACTCGAGTTCATTTTCTACCGTCAACTTGGCGAACTCTAAGCCTCGGTAATTCATTCGGCTTTTGCACCAAAGCGGCAGTTCAATGGTTTCAACAGAATCGCTCAAAGAGTGGTTTTTGACGCTCAAACGAGACAGCATGACAATGTCGGACGTTAAATCCGTCACGACATCAACGTACCGTTCAATATCATCATGCAACTCTGCCTGCATTTCACCGCTGGTGCGCCTTGCTAAATCGGTCGCTAACTGAATTCGGCTGAGCGGAGTACGCACTTCGTGAGGGATGGCTTGGGTAAAGATGTGTGTCTGGCGTACACGCCTTTCTATGTCTTCTGACATGTTGTTGAAGCCTTGGGCAAGTTCTTTCACAGGTTGCGAAAATTGCTTTAGATCGACTCGCGTATTCAACTCACCAGATCCAAACTGTTGTTGTGCGGCTGTTAGCTGTCGGATCTGGCGATCAAGGCGACGCACAGGGATGTAAACCATGACACCTAAACTGCACACCACAGTAAGTAACAGAGTGAGAACGAAAATGATCTCGGAATCTTCATCCCAATCGATATCTGGACTGAAAAAGTCACGCTTTTCTTTAAAGACCAAACTCTCTGACGTGTTAGGAAGCGGAAACACCGCAGCGTAGATACTGTCATCGATTAAATAAACGGGTACCCCTTGCATACGATAAAGCAACTCGCAATCCAAGCACGGTGGTGAGCCATCCCAGTTTTTCAACAATGTGAGATCGAAGATAAAGAAATCTTGTTTTCCATTGGCGGTGAGCTTTTTGTACAGTGAATCGGGTGAGCCTCGCTGCTCGATATACTGGTCAACAAAGTAAGCACCGTCACTTAAGAAAATACCTGCTTCTGTTTTACGCATGTACTCGTCGCCCATAAAAAGGAACAATGCGACCGTTAACGCGAGGCCAGTCACCAACCCCACGTAAAGACGAGTAAACATGGAAAACATGCGCTACTTCCCTGTGAGCATATAGCCGCGATTACGCACGGTTTTTATGGTTGCAGTATGGATATGAGCCTTGGAAAACTTTTTCCTGAGCGAGGAGATTCGCATGTCAATGGAACGATCGGTAATGCAATATTCAATACCTCGGGCGAGACGGCAGCATGACTCTCGGGAGACAGGCTTATCGACGTTGAGCATTAGGAGCTCTAGGATCTCAAATTCAGAGTCCGTGAGATCGATGTCTTGTTCCAAGTAGTAAGCTTTGGAACGACGGGTGCAGAGGTCAATACCATATCGACTCAATTCAGTCTCTTCTACGGTATCCACTTGACGGCGATAGCGGCGCAACGCGGCTTCAATGCGAGCGAGCAGAATATTACCTTTGATCGGTTTGGTCAGGTAATCATCAGCCCCAAACTTAAACAAGCTGACTTCACTCATCTCATCATCCGTCGCGGTTAAAACAATGATGATACCGTGGTAGAACTCTCGCGCCTCTTGGCATATTTCCGCGCCATTTTTGCCGGGTAGCATCAAATCTAACAGCACTAATTCCGGCTTGAGTTCCTTAATCGCCTCTAACGCGTTTAGACCATTATCGACCACTGTGACTAGATAGCCTTCCGCCTCTAGATACATTTTGGTTAGTCGAGCAATCTCAGAATCATCCTCTACTAGCAAGATTTTATTGCCACCCATGAACCATTCACTCCATCTATAAAACAGGAGAAGTATATCGTTCGTTTTGTAGGGCGCAACCCACATGCACGACACTTTTTCCTACAGGAGATCGCTTACAAACACTTACAAACCATACATTTATAAAAGCCAACCACACTAAAAATAAGACAATTAGAGCAAATGACCAATTTATAAATCAAACACAGAACATTGAGTAATTAAAATCAAACACGGCAATATATAAATCCTTTATTATTTTGGGTTTATCGAATTAAAAACCTTACAACAAAACATTTCCAATCATTATGACTCAGCTTGCTCATATAGACAGATTTTTCTGTTCCCCCTAAATTCCCACCGAACCCTCAGCCTGTGAGTAATACAAAAATGAAATTCGCTCGATTAACGCCTTTAGCCATGTTGTGTGCGGTTAGCCTAACAGCTTGCGGTGGTAGTGACTCAAATTCGAAAACCTCGACAACCACACCTCCGACGCCACCAACCCCAACATTGAACACCGTTATTATCCCTACTGTCGTTTCTACAGAATTTCCTGCCGAGTTAAAAGTAGCAGCAGATGCTGGCTTCACCCACTATGTCAAAATCTCCCTTTCTGAAGCAAACAGCGACGATGCATTTCACATTGTGGCGGTTGATGATGGTGTGAATAATGAAAAAATCTTTCGTGCCGCAAAAATCATCCAACACCTACTCACAAACCAACCGGATTCTAAGTACGGCGCCGACAAGTCTGGTATCGCTAAGACATTAACCGACCGTGATGCGACACTAATGCTGACAGCAAACGATGACCAGAATAACGAAATGCTAACCAAGATTTTTATTGGTGAGCTACTTCGTCAAGACAAGTTGAATGATGCCGTCGCAGACTCAGGGTTATCTCAATCTTTTAATACCAGTTCACTAGACAAGTTTATTGCTGACATGATGGCACTAAACGAAGACGACATGGACACATTAGTGGAGTCTTTGATAACGACACTAATGAGCAGCAAAGACACGCCAAACTGGCTCATGAACAGTCAATCTCTAATGTACCGAGAACTCACGGTTGAAGGCGATTGCCATTACATGAGCAACTTTGCTGACTACTGTGCCAATCTTGGCAACCACGCCGACCGTGATGCCGCTTTTGAAGAAATTCTACACTTGGTCCAAGCGCAAGGCATTGCACCTAACGCGTCGACTGCGGCACTGCAAAACGACATTCAAGCTCATGCGTTAAGCATCTATAACGATATCCAAGCTAGCAACCCAACGGTATGGCGTCCTACACAAGATGATTGGGAAGATTGGGAGTCAGACGACTTCGATCCAGAACGTGTTAAACAAACCGGCCCTTCTTATTCTCACGAATATTTTGCTGCCGCTTTTGAAGCGTACATGGGCGTAGCAAAAGCTAACGGGCAAGGCTTAGACGGCTACCAAGCATTAACGCGTGAGGAAATGCAAACCCAAGATCCACAAGCGGTTGATTGGATTAGCGGCTTATTCCACGGATATCTGCAATACACGGCAAACATCGATTCTGCAGGCGTCAAACTCTACACAGAGAAGACGAATCCAGGCACGGTACCTACCTTCCGTATGTCACCAAACAAAGACGGTTTGGTAGAAGCGTACACCTACAAATCTCAGTGGCTGACAAAAGTGAAAATCGTTGGCGACGACGCAATCAATGTCATCGGTAATGACCAAGACAATACGTTTGAAGGCAACAGCAAAGACAACAGCATTTATGGTGAAGGCGGCGTCAACACCTACATCGTGCCGCACAAACTGGCGGAATGTATCGTAATCAAAGCGAAGAACGTCTCTGTTGAGTGTCCTAGCACAGGCACTGACGAGCTATACGATATTCAGAACATCCAATTCACCGATCAAACTTTAGATGTAACCAAGCTATAAAAAATGAAAAACATGAAGAAACTTACTTTACTCGCTCCCCTATTCCTTGTTGGTTGTGGTGGCCTTGCTGTCATGGATCGTACGGATGCGGTAAAAGCGCAACCAGAAATGTTGGTGAAAACCGACGGCGATTTTTGGGGATTCGGTACGGATGGCCATTTTGATTTTGCTGGCAAATACAAAGGCAAATATTCACGCAGTGCTTCAAACTCAAGCTGGTTCAATCGCATCTCATTTAAAGAAGGCGCAATGGGCGCAGAAGTGACTCGCATAGACAGCGGTGAAACTTGGCTCCTAAACTGCACAGGCGGCGGCATGTCGGTTAACTACATGGGCGTTGATTTTGGTGGCAACGATCCATACACCTGTGACATTACTCAAGATGGTAAAAAAGTCGGTGAGTTTGCGATGGAGCCAAAATCTGCACTTATCGACATCAGCCTTGAGAAAAAAGAGACTGGCGTCGTTCGAGTTGGCGACACGCATTTCAATGTTGAAACCGTACACACGAGCCCTGACTCCATGATGGCGGTAGACATTCCATTGGGTTACAGCTTCAAGCAAGGCACACAAGAAGTTGCAGCAGTACAGACGAACGGCACAATTGCCGTACAGATGTTGCCAGAGCTTAACGATAAACAAAAAGATGTGGTTGCCATCGGTGCCGTTGCGAGTGCACTGAGCTGGCGCCCTGAAGAATAAGCGTCTAAATAACGCACAAAAACCAAAGCCCTCAACTTAGAGGGCTTTTTTGTTAATACACGCCTTGTCAGACTATTTTTCTAGTCGCGCTGCATACTGTTTCGGTGTTAAGCCTCGGTGCTTTTTGAACATGCGATTGAAACTCGCCACATTGGTGTAGCCAAGCCGCAGTGCAATATCGTCAATACTATTCTGCTTACTCAACAACTCTGCCGCGACATTACTCAGTACATAGCCAGACACGGTTGAAAAGTTCAGTCCTAATTTGTGTAAGCGACGTTGAAACTGCTGCTCAGATAAACCCAATAACGTCGAAACGCGTTCAAGTGTAGGAAGTCCATAGTGGCTACTGTAATTCACCACTTCATAAATCACTTTCAGCTCATCTTCTGGATCGGGCATGTTGAGTAAATCATCCAAATCGGAAAAACTCATCGCTAAACGGTTGTCTTCACGATGATTTACCTGTCGCGAAGCAAGACGATCATCACCGTTAATCCATATTTCTGTCTTGGGTTGGCTCCATTCCACATCACAGCCAAAGTACTCTTTATAGAGCTCACCATTTTTCCTAGAGCCAGAAATCATCACTCGCAAAGGTTGATAATCTTCACCCAAAAACTCGCGTAAGATTTTGATCATGAATATTGCACAACGAATGCTGTCGTGCACTTTGACTGAGGTTTCAATAAAGGGATTATGATAGGTCCATTTGATGATTTTTCCGGATTGTTCACCCGCAAAGAAAGCACCAGATTGAAGATTACTCGTACCATAATTGACTCTTCGAATCGTGCTAGCTAAGTCATTGCCAGAGAACAGCCATCGCCCAACAGGGCCAAGCTTTTGCAACTCGATGTCTCGGCTAAGGTTCAAGATCACATCTGGGTCATTGCTTCGCTCTTCAACACGTCGATACCATTCGGACACCGCTCTCAAGGGAATTAAACTCATCGGGTTATGAAACACCGAAGCAGGTATACCAAGCTCATCTGAGCTCAAATTGTACTTAGATAACGCAAGGTTATTCATGTTTAAAATACCCATGGCGCGAATAAACCGAACTGTTCTCATAACCAATCACATCAAATTTAATCCTCTAGTGATTGAATTTGTCACAAAGACTCACCTATTTCAATTCCTGATCACAATAAGCCAACAGTTTGATAGAGGAGTGTTTAATGAGTTTACTGAGTGTCCCATTTGTCGGAACCGGCGCAGATACAGCGTTGCATGTCGTTGCTGCCGTCGTTTTAATCGCGAGTGTTGCAGGCGCGTGTTACGGCTTTTGGAAAATCCATGAGTTACCAATTAATAAGGCACATAGCAAAGACCACCATCAGATAGGGTTGATCACCGCCCTCACCTGGATAGGTTTTGTCTGGCACTGGGTATGGGTGCTAGCCGTGATTTTTGCATTCGTTGATATGGAAAAAGCCATCATCAATCTGCGTGATACATGGAAAAGTAAACCGCAAACAGAAGCACAGCCACAAGAGGAGGCGTAATGTTAGAAGGTTTAGCGGTTTGGGCACTCTTCATCTATTTGCTGCGTTTAGTCGGCATGCCTTGGAACAAAGCGACCAAATCGTTCGCTTATCTTGGCGGTTTGGGTTGGCTGATGTTTGTATGGGTGGGCTTGATTAACTTCACACCGATGGATTTATCCGGCGGTTCAGTGGTGCAATCTCCTCATGTTCAATTGCGTCCAGATTCAACTAACGTGAAAGGCAAAGTTGACCACATTTACATCAAGCCGAATCAACAAGTTGAAAAAGGTCAGCTCATTTATGAACTTGACCCAACGCAATACGAAATTGCATTAAATCAAGCGAACGTATCCGCTGATTCTGCTCGCGTCGCATTGGCGACAGCAAAAGGCGACATCGAGATTGAAGAAGCTAACCACGAAGCGCTAGTGCAAGATCTGGAAACATCAAAGAGCCAATTGGAAGCTGCGAAAGTTGACTACAAATTGCAGAAAAAGATGCTAGATCGTTATGTTGAGCAAAACCGAGTGGTGCAAAACACTATCACGGAAAGCGACATCGACAAACAGTCGAGCACAGTAGACATGGCTCGCCACAATGTGTTGACTCTTGAGTCTCAAATCAAGAAGAAACAAGTTGATATTTCACGTGCGAAGCTGGCGATTCATAAAGCAGAGCTAGCGGTTGAAACGAAACAGGCTGAATTGCGTCAAGCGGAAGAGCAAATCGCAAAAGCACAATGGGATTTGAACAGCACCAAAGTGCATGCACCTAGCGATGGCTTTGTGACTAACTTTATCCTGCGTGAAGGTCAGCGTGTATCAGCAATGCCGCGTATTAATATGTACACCAACGAGAAGTACGTACTGATGCGAGTGAACCACCAAGCGATTCGTAACATCAAACCGGGTCAACCTGCGGAATTCTCCTCTTCGGTTTATCCAGGTAAGATCTTCTCAGCGACCGTCGAGGGCATTGTTGAGGCAACAGGTGAATCACAAGGTAACCTAATGGGCTTCGATGACTCTGTTCGCGTAACAACTGGTAAGAACTTGCAGAACAAACACCACTTTGTTCGTCTTAAGATTGATGAGCCAGAAGGCTACGATATCCCTGTTGGCTCTGTTGGCCTCGCATGGGTCAGCGGTGAAAAACCGATAGGCTTCATGGCCTTCTTAGATGTGATCCGCGGGATTATCATCCGAATGAAGTCTCAACTGTACTTCTTCTACTCTATCTAAACGCACAAACCGCCAGTTACGCTGGCGGTTTTCTTTTCATTTGTATCCAAGCACGTACTTTTCCCGTATAACAATTAGTTAGTAAACAGCGGAGAAGATTCATGTCGGCAAAGGAAAGAAGCCTACCTACCCATCGTATCTCAAGATTCAGCAAGTTCGCTTCACTTGCTACCCGTGTCGCAGGCAATGTAATTGCAGAAGGCACGAAGCAGATCGCCAAAGGCAACAAACCAAAAGCGAAAGACCTATTGCTGACGCCGCAGAACATCGCGCGCTTAACCGACCAGCTCGCCCATCTACGTGGCGCAGCAATGAAGCTCGGTCAAATGCTGTCAATGGATGCTGGTGATGTTTTAGAACCTGAGCTCGCTGATATTCTCTCCCGTCTTCGTTCCAACGCAGACCCAATGCCAGCGAAGCAACTGAACGGTGTTATGGAAGGTTCGCTTGGTGCTAACTGGAAAGCCGAGTTCCTGTCCTTTAACTTCAAACCTATTGCCAGCGCCTCAATCGGACAAGTCCATCAGGCCTACAGCGATGCAGGTGATAACCTAGCCGTCAAAGTGCAATATCCGGGTATACGAAAAAGTATCGATAGCGACGTCGATAATGTCGGTACACTACTTAAAGTCGTTGGGTTGATTCCAGAGTCCGTTGATTACAAAGGCTTGCTGGAAGAAGCGAAAAAGCAACTGCATGATGAAGCCGATTACGCACGAGAGGCGCAATTTGCCATTCGTTATCATGATGCTTTGAAGGAGCACCCTCATTTTGTGGTGCCGAAGATTCACACCGAAAGCAGCTCAGACTCCGTTCTCGCGATGGAATTCATTGATGGTAGCCCCATTGAGCAAATCGAACATTATGATCAGAGTACGCGAGATTTTGTCATGCACAGCCTACTCGAATTACTGTTTCGAGAGCTGTTCGAATTTAAGATGGTGCAAACCGATCCCAACTTCGCCAACTACTTATATATCGAAAACACTCGTCAAATCGGCTTGCTAGACTTTGGTGCGACCCGCGAATACAGCGAACGGTTCAGTACCGGCTATCGCCAAGCTTTTGCATCTGTCGTGAATAATGACGAACAAGGCTTAAATGATGCGCTTGAACAAATAGGCTTCTTTAGCCAAACCATCCTTCCAGACCAGCGCCAAGCGATTCTCGATCTAGTGAAAGTGGCATGTGAACCCATGTTGGTCGATGAGCCGTATGATTTCAAAGCTAGCGGCTTAGCACAAAAGCTTCGCGAGGCTGGCACTATTCTAAGCATGGAGCAAGAGTACTGGCACACGCCACCAGCCGATGCCCTATTCCTACACAGAAAAATTGGCGGTATGTACTTACTCGCCGCTCGTATTGGCGCAAAAGTGAACATTCGCCAATTGGTCTCACCTTACCTACAGATAACTGACCAATAGGCTATTGTTTTTCTGCTATTTTCGAGTACCTTGATCAGCTGCCTATAAGAATAATCTGACTGTCGGGGTGCTCGGTGAGTAAGTTTCAAGACCTCTCCACTCTAATCGAACAAATTGTCCAAGCAGACGAAGCGGAACAAGTCACCGCTTTGAATGATTCTATCGAATGCGGTCTCGAGCCCGGTGCGGTTGCATTGATCCTCGAAGCCTTCCCGATCGATGATCGTGTGCGCTTGTGGCGTGCGTTGCCTATGGAACTGCACATCGATGTGCTAACCGAAATGCGTGCAGAAGTGCGTCTTTCGATCATCGAAGCGCTTTCTGAAGTTGAGTTAAAGCTTACCTTAGCCAAGCTAGATAACTTATCTCTGATCGAATGGGCAGACTCTCTGCCTGAAGAGTTTATCAATGAAGCGCTAGAGCTGATTGAGAAAGACGAACTCGACCTCTACGATCAAGCAAACGAATACGAAGACGAAGAACTTGGCCGCTGGGCTGAGCGTAAGATCATCACCCTCCCTTTTAATATCACGGTTGGCAAAGCTCGACGCTTAATGGAGCGTTACAGCTACGATACACCGCAACAAGTGTATCTCATCAATCGTAAGAAACAGTTTCGTGGCGCGGTGAACTACTATGAAATCTTGCGTAGTGAAGAAGACGTTCGCCTTAAAACCTTAGCAATAGAAACCGTCACCGTACTCGACAGTAAAATGGAGTTACCAGAAGCGGTCGAAGCGCTAGAGCACAGCCCTCTTCCTGCTTTGCCAGTGACGGATGCTGACCAAACCTTAATTGGGGAAGTAGATTGGCAGTTTGCTCTGAGCACGCAACGTGAAATCTACGAAGCACGCTTGATGGCGGGTACCGGTATGGATGAGGGCGATGACTTGTTCGCACCTATTCTAAAAAGCTCGCAAAAGCGCGGCGTTTGGCTCGGTATCAACTTACTGACAGCGATTCTAGCCTCTGTCACTATCGGTTTGTTTGAAGACGTGATTTCACAAGTGGTTGCTCTTGCTGTTCTGATGCCAATCGTCGCCTCTATGGGTGGTATTGCGGGCAGTCAAACACTGACCTTGATGGTTCGTGCGATGGCATTAAATCAGATCACCCCTGGTAACCGTTTTGCGCTGCTTAAAAACGAACTGGGTATCGGCTCTCTTAACGCTTTGTTGTGGGCACTGATCATCGGTGGGTTAGCAGGACTTTGGTTCCAATCTCCCGTTCTAGGCGGAACCATCGCGTTGGCCATCATCGTCAATATCGTTACCGCAGCATTGTTTGGCGTTCTGATCCCTATTGTTCTGGATAAACTAAAGCTAGACCCAGCCTTGGCAGGTTCAGTTATCTTAACGACCGTTACTGATGTCGTCGGTTTCTTTGCTTTCTTGGGTACTGCCAGCCTAGTAATGTTGTAAAAATGATTGCCCTAGTTAATTAATTCATCATTAGCATATTAATTACAAATTGCAATCCGCATTTGCATTTTGCAATTAACACAATAAATTAGGCAACCTATATCACAGAAACCGCGTTTTTACGGTGGTTTTAAAGTTGGCACGCTAACTGCATTATCTACAGTGACCCTTCTTAAGCCGAGGGTCACCTAGCCAACTGACGTTGTTAGTGAACTTGAATTTGTTCACAAGTATATAAGCCAATCGCACTCTTTGCGGTTGGCTATTTTTTTATTTGTATTTTCGTGATTCCTTTCTTCGCCTTCCTCCTTCTCGCACTCAGTACTCTCTATTCAAGCTGCAGAAAAATCCCAGTATCAAAGTCAAAACCCCAAAAACTTACAAACGATTTCACTCCATATTTTTCCAAGTTAACCACTAAAAATAACCACCTGAGGCTATATTCCTTATTTAAGCCGCATAAACATCAGTGATTAAACTTAATTATGTTTAATTTATGCGCAACACAACACTCAATTAGAAAGAAAACGTTTGCTTTAAAAACATAAGAGATCACAATGGTTGAGTTTATAAAGAAAGTGTGTAAAGCAAAGGTGATATAAGAAAGCGCCCAATGATACCGATTTCATGACAAATTACTCTTGCATGAAGCAATCAATTAACAAACTTTTTTGCTCTTCAAATAAAATATAACCTTATGTTTTTAATGGAATAAAAAAACACAAAGACTTGAGTAAACGTTTAAATGACAAAAAACTCATTGACTATGAGATTTACATCACGATAATACGCGCCGTTTGCCCAGAAATTGGGATCTATAATTAGTTTTAATTTTTATGCGGAGGTAAAAATGGCTGCAGACAATAACTACAGTCTCGGACCGGTTCCTAACACTGCCAGAAAAGGCGTGGCATCATTAACCATGGTTATGTTGGGACTCACTTTCTTCTCCGCAAGTATGTGGACGGGCGGCTCGCTCGGTACTGGCCTTTCTTTTGATGATTTCTTCCTCGCTGTTCTCATTGGTAACCTAATCCTCGGTATCTACACTTCTTTCCTCGGTTACATCGGCGCTTCTACTGGTCTCTCCACTCACCTCCTTGCTCGTTTCTCTTTTGGCTCTAAAGGCTCTTGGCTTCCTTCCGCACTTCTTGGCGGTACACAAGTTGGTTGGTTTGGTGTTGGCGTAGCAATGTTTGCGATTCCAGTAAACAAAGCAACAGGCATCGATACAAACACGCTTATCATCATTTCTGGTCTACTCATGACCGCAACGGTTTACTTCGGCATCTCTGCGCTTATGGTGTTATCTGCGATTGCAGTTCCGGCGATTGCCCTTCTTGGCGGTTACTCTGTGATTGAAGCAGTAAACAGTGTTGGCGGCGTGGCTGAACTGCAAAAAGTACAACCGGCACAACCTATCGACTTTTCAGTAGCGCTAGCAATGGTGGTTGGCTCATTCATCAGTGCAGGCACCCTAACCGCAGACTTTGTTCGATTCGGCAAGAAGCCAAAAGGCGCAGTGATGGTCACGATGGTGGCATTCTTTATCGGTAACTCGCTGATGTTCATCTTCGGCGCAGCTGGTGCAGCGGTAACCGGTCAATCGGACATTTCAGAAGTGATGATCGCGCAAGGTCTTCTTATTCCAGCTATCATCGTTCTTGGCTTGAACATCTGGACAACCAACGACAACGCGCTTTACGCATCGGGTCTAGGCTTTTCCAACATCACTGGTTTGCCAAGTAAATACATCTCAATGGCGAACGGTTTAGTAGGTACATTGTGTGCACTATGGTTGTACAATAACTTTGTAGGCTGGTTAACCTTCCTATCGCTTGCAATTCCACCAATTGGCGGCGTAATCATTGCGGACTTCTTCATGAACCGTAAACGTTACACAAATTTCGCAGCAGCAGAGTTCCAAACGGTTAACTGGGCTGGCATTATCGCTGTGGCGATTGGTGTTGCAGCAGGTCACTTCCTTCCGGGTATCGTGCCTGTGAATGCGGTACTTGGCGGCACAATCAGCTACCTGATTCTAAATCCTATTCTTAATAAAAAGACACTGGCACAGCAGCCAGCGTAAGGAACCATCATGACAACACTATTGATCAAGAACGCAACGCTAAAGGGACAGGAAGGTCTCCAGCAAATTTTGATTGAGGATGGTCAATTCAAGCGTATTGAAGACAATAATGTAGAACTAAATTACACAGGTGATGTTCTTGATGCGGAGGGTGGCATGGCTGTCGCTCCTTTCTGTGAGCCGCACATTCACCTAGACACCACGCAAACCGCCGGTGAGCCAAGCTGGAACATCTCTGGCACGCTTTTCGAAGGTATCGAGCGTTGGGCTGAGCGTAAAGAAACGCTGTCGATTGAAGACGTGAAATCACGCGCAAAGCAAACACTTAAGTGGCAAATTGCAAACGGCGTCCAACACGTTCGTACCCACGTTGACGTTTCTGACCCTACCCTAATTGCTCTAAAAGCGATGGTAGAAGTTCGTGAAGAAATGAAAGAGTGGGTAGACATCCAAATCGTTGCATTTCCACAAGAAGGTATTCTGTCTTACCCGAATGGTAAAGAATTGCTAGAAGAAGCAGTTCAGTTGGGTGCTGACGTTATTGGTGCTATTCCTCACTTTGAATTCACTCGTGAGTACGGCATCGAGTCTCTGCACTACGTTTTCGAACTGGCACAGAAATACGACCGTTTGATCGACGTACACTGTGATGAGATCGATGACGAGCAATCACGTTTTGTTGAAACGCTTGCAGCGCTAGCGCACAAGTTCAACATGGGCCACAAGGTAACCGCAAGCCATACAACGGCTATGGGCTCTTACAACGGTGCTTACGCATCTCGCCTGTTCCGTCTACTACGAATGTCTGGCATCAACTTCGTTGCAAACCCATTGGTGAACATTCACCTTCAAGGCCGCTTCGATGATTACCCGAAACGCCGTGGTGTGACTCGTGTGAAAGAAATGCTAAATGCAAACATCAACGTATGTTTTGGTCACGATGATGTATTTGACCCTTGGTACCCACTAGGTACTGCAAACATGCTACAAGTGCTGCATATGGGTCTGCATGTGTGTCAGGTGATGGGTTACGACCAAATCAACAACTCACTGGATCTGATCAGCACCAATTCAGCACGTACATTGAACATTCAAGACAAGCACGGCATTGAAACAGGTAAGCCAGGTAGTCTACTGATTCTTCCTGCAGAAAATGGTTTTGATGCAGTACGTCGCCAAGTTCCGGTTCGCTACTCTGTTCGTCACGGTAAAGTGATTGCAGAAACACAGCCTGCAACAACACACATTCACCTTGGTGAGCAAGAGCAAGTGACTTACAAGCGCTAATCACTGAGCTTTTAAACAAAAAAAGGGTCTGATTAAATCAGACCCTTTTTTTATTTCTTCACGCGCTGTGTTAGGTGTCTACGGCAACTAATGACATTCCTTAGCAACGAAGGCGTATTCCCTAAATAGACAACCTTGCCATCTTCATCAACAATGGCAGGTACAACCTTTAAGCCTTTCATATCTGCGCCGTATTCCACCAACTTACGTTCTAGCTCATATAAATCCTGCATATCTCGGACTCAATTTATAATTATCAATTTTCGCGTGAATGCTATCCCTCTAAAGAGATATCAATACTGATCTGGATCATGAAAGATAGATCCTAATTATGGTGGGCTCAAACTTGAGACACTTCATGGTTTGAATGTGTTTTTGAATGTGAAATTTTGTGAACTGCATTCAAATTAAATTTCAGAATATAGACAGTTTGCGTAATAAATATTTGCACTCCTTCGTAACAAACACTAAAGTTAGGGAGTTAGTTGAGCTTTATACTAAAAAGCCAAAAATCGCCCAAACACAGATTTAACACTAACAACGTCAAAATTAGTGCTTATAAAATAAAGAATAAAACAAAACCTAGGGTCAGCAGCAATGTTGACCCTTTTCTTTGCCTTCCTCAATCCGAGCCAAACAGAAAAACTTTGAGCCTTATAGTAAACAAAACTTTTGCGTGATAACTGTCGGTTATCAGCGAGATAAGTGGATTCCTAATCAAACAGCGTTCAATAATAGCTTCGAACCAAACATCTCGGAGTGAAATACATGAACATTTTCAACAAAACTACATTGGTCGCGGCGCTATCTCTTCCCCTACTTGCAGGATGCGTGACTCCGGGAGAAGATGATCCAAACGCATTAACAAAACAAGGCGCTGCAGGTGGTGCACTTTTAGGTCTGACTATGGGCGCTTTGACGGGTGATGCTGAGCTCGCCGTGAAAGGCGCAGTTGCGGGTGGTGTAGCCGGTGGTGTCGCAGGTGCTGGCGCGGATATTCACAATAACCGTGACAACATTCGCCACGACAGCCGCAATGACGCGATTAGTGGTATTAACGGTGGTCAGAACACAGCAGCAACCAATGCCCCGCAGCAGTGGCAAGAGATCGATAACTTTGTTGGTGATTGGAACGTAAATATCCAGAACCACAATCGCGACTTTAAAGGTTTAGAAGGTCTGTCGGCACACGGCTCGCTAGCAAAAACAACAGAAGCAAATGTTAAGGTGACCAATTCGCAAGGTGTTGACCTTAATGCCGCGTTCACGTTCGATCCACAAGCAGGCTACCAACTAACGCTGACTAATGAAGCAAAAGATGTATCGGTTGCTTTTGCTGGTGAACAACAATCACAAAACCATCGCTACAACTTCTACCCGATGAACATTAACGACGTCATTTACCAAGGTATTCCGACGGGTGATGTGCGTGTCGAGCTAGGTTTTGCAGGTCCAAACGTTTGGACCATCGATAGCTACGCTTACATCGACGGAGCAGAACAAAAAGTACAAACGTTCCGATTCACTCGCACCCAGTAAAACAACAAGGCTTTCTTCGCAACATCTCAATAACAACGTCTCATTTGGCAATTTAATAAAGGCTTAGGCATACTCTGTCTAAGCCTTTATTTTTTAGAAGAAATCCATGTCTCAACTTAACCTAGCAGAGCTCAGCCAATTTGAGCCTCAGTTCCTACAGTTTATGCAGCAAGAGATGCAAACTGATGCCGCTCACGACCTCAGTCACGTCCGACGCGTAGTCAAAACCGCTCGTCAGCTAGCAGAACAAGAAGGCGCAGATTTAGCCGTTGTATTGCCTGCTGCGTATCTGCACGATTGCTTTACTTACCCAAAAGATCACCCGAACCGTAAGCAAAGCTCAACAATTGCGGCAACCAAAGCGATTTCGTTTCTAGAAAGTATCGACTACCCTGCTCAATACCATGACGCTATCGCCCACGCTATAGAATCTCACAGCTTTAGCGCCAACATTACACCTAATACTTTGGAAGCTCAGGTCGTCCAAGACGCAGACCGCTTAGACGCGCTTGGCGCAATTGGTGTGACACGTTGTATTCAAGTGAGCACGTTGTTTGATGCCGTCTTATATAACGAACAGGACATGTTTGCAGAGCATCGAGAATTGAAAGATAAACGATTCACCATCGATCATTTCCAAACCAAATTGTTTAAAATAGTCGAGACGATGAACACCAAAGCAGCCTATGAAGAAGGTTTGAAGCGTAAAGCGTTTATGCAGTCTTACCTAGATCAGTTGCGCCAAGAAGTAGAAGGTTAATATGTCGGAAAGTCACGACCTAATTAAAGAGCTCAAACGCCAGCTCAAGCAGTCTGGTTTGCACTATGTCGATGTCGCACAGCATTTGGAGCTAAGCGAGGGCTCAGTAAAACGCTTATTGGCAGAAGGCAGTCAAATCAGCCTCGACCGCTTGGAGCGTATCTGTCAGCTGATTGGGTTAGAAATGGCAGAGCTATTTAAACTGGCAGCAGCACACAACAAAGGGCTGGAGTCGCTCACGCTAGAACAAGAAAAACAGTTGGTTGATGATAAAGGCTTATTGTTGGTTGCGGTTTGTGTGGTCAATGGTTATCGCTTCGAACAAATCATCGAGCAATACACCTTTGATGAGTTAGAGCTGATACAAAAGCTAGCTCAACTCGACCGCCTCAATATCATCGACTTGCTGCCAGGTAACAAGATTCGTCTGCGTATATCTCCGACATTCAAGTGGCACACAGGTGGCCCTATTCAGCGTTTCTTCCAGCAACAAGTTCAAGAAGCTTTCTTCCAGAGCTATTTCTCTGCTGAAGATGAAAAGCTAGTGATGGCAACGGGCTTAATGAGCTTGCCAACCAACAAGAAGATGCAGCAAAAGCTACAAAAGGTCATTGATGAGTTTTATCAGATCTGTCAAAGCGACGATTCACTAGATATGAATGAGAAGCACGGTACCTCTCTGGTGATTGCGATGCGTCGTTGGACATTCCCGCTGTTTAACCCTTGGGAACGCAAATAGGTACTATCTGATGCTCGATAAACTCAAAAGCCTATCGGTCAAGACGAGACCTATTCTCCCTTTATTCATACTCATCGCGTTTGGTGGTTTTGCGGTGTTCATTACCACACTCTTGCAACTTTCTGATGTGGTTAAGGAGTCTTATCTTATTCCGAGTGGCGTAACGGCGTTGTGGGCGCTTGCCGCTTGGGTGATGATCTCAAGCTTTCAGCATGTCCCTGAACTTACGCCGAGCCTCGGTTTTTTCAAACGAATGAAAGCTCGCTTGGTGCGTCTGTTCTTTTATTTGGTGACATTAGGCTTTATTGGGCTCTCTGGTTTTATTCTGTTTGTCACATTGAGAATGCTCAGCGTCTGGTTTCGACACTAAGCTAATCTCGTAACGTATAAAAGCACCAATTAGTGCGATATCACAAAATCATGAAACCAAAAGTATCGCAAAGTGTTACTTTTGGTTTCTCATAACGTAACTCTTTTCTTCACACTGGCTTCCCAAAGCCAAGCCTTTAAAGTGCTCCCATCTCAACGCGATTTTGCAATTACGGAGCCAGCATGTTTCTCACTAAGCGATTCTTCCCCTATTTCGTGACTCAGTGCCTTGGTGCACTGAACGACAATATCTACAAGAATGTTCTCTTGTTGATGGTGACCTACAGCCAAATTGACTCACTACCGATGTCGGTCGATCTTTTTGCTAACCTTGCGGCTGGCTTATTTATTCTTCCCTTCTTTCTGTTTTCTGCCCACGCCGGTGCGATTGCCGACAACATGGATAAAGCCAAGTTAATCCGCCGCTTAAAACTGATTGAATTAGTGATCATGAGCTGTGCAGCGACGGCTATCATGACGCAGAGTGCCATTCTAATGCTGGTTCTACTCTTCATGACTGGTACTCAATCGGCTTACTTCGGCCCTGTGAAATACGCTCTACTTCCTCAAGCGCTAAAATCTGATGAGCTAGTGAAAGGTAATGCTTGGGTTGAGATTGGGACTTTCCTTTCTATCCTGATTGGTACATTAAGCGCAGGTCTATTGCTTGCGATTCCAAATGGTATGCTTATCGCCTCTTGCATTGTGATTACGCTGTCACTACTGGGCTTTTTAAGCAGCGCAAACATCCCTTCTTTGCCAAGTAAGAAAAGTGACCAAGTAAAATTCGAACCTATTACTGGTTTGAAGAAAACACTCAAACTGGCACAAAAACAACGCGGTATTTGGATGTCGATACTAGCGATCAGTTGGTTCTGGTTTATGGGTGCGACTTACCTGACTCAATTCCCAAACTTTGCTCGTGAACACCTATTTGCAGACAGCACTGTGGTTTCTCTTTTGTTGGCTCTGTTCTCAGTTGGTATCGCGACAGGCTCGTGGTTATGTGAAAAGCTGTCTTTCAATCAAGTTGAACTGGGTATTCTGCCATTTGGTATTTTGGGCTTAACGATTTTCAGTGCCGACCTACTATGGGCAGTACCTGCAATCGAATCTTTCCCAAGTCAGTATTACGATGTACAAAGCTTTGTTGCCCAATCTTCACATATTCGAGTAATGATCGACTTGTTCTTGGTTGGTGTGAGCGGAGGCGTATTTATTGTTCCCCTTTATGCGTTTATCCAATCGCGCTCAGAAGAAGGCGAATGCGCTCAATCTATTGCGGCAAACAACATCATGAACGCACTGTTTATGGTCGCTTCCGCTGCTGTTTCTATCTTGGTGTTAAGTGTTTTAGAGTTCTCTATTGTTGAGCTATTTGCCATTTTGGCAGTCGGTAACTTCATCGTGGCTATCTACGTTTACCGTCAAGTACCTGACTTTACTCAGCGCTTTGTTAGCTACTTGCTGAGCCACTGTCTGTATCGAGTTTCGGTAACCGGTCGTCAGCATATCCCAGAACAAGGCGCTGCGCTGATTGTGGCAAACCATGTGAGCTATGTAGACGCTTTGATTCTAATGGGTACATCAACCCGTCCAGTTCGATTTGTGATGGACAAATCAATCAGTGAGCTGCCTGTTCTTAAATATGTTTTTCGTCATGCCGGCGTTATCCCAATCTGCTCTCCTCGCAAATGTACAGAGACTTACAAAAGAGCTTTCGAACAGATTGAGCAAGCTCTTAATAACGACGAGGTAGTTTGTATCTTCCCTGAAGGTCGTTTGACCTCAAATGGCGAACTGGGCGAGTTCCGACCGGGTGTTGAGAAGATTCTTAAACGTACACTAGTTCCCGTGATTCCAATGGCGTTAAAAGGCTTATGGGGCTCTTTCTTCAGCCATAAGAATGGGCATGCGTTAACGAAGCGCCCTACTCGCTTTTGGTCTCGTATCGAAGTCAATATTGGTGAGCTATTGCAACCAACCACGTTAGATCGCCATTTGTTACAAAAAGAAGTGCAAGATTTGCTAATTCGCTGACAGTAGTCTCGTGGAGAATCTAGTAGGATAAACTCAACGTCATAAATCTAGGAGGTATTATGAAAATCATCATCTTACATGGTCTTTATATGCATGGGCTGGTCATGCAGCCTCTTAGCCAAAAGCTGAGAAAGCTGGGCTACGAGACCCAAGTATTGAGTTACAACACGGTTTCAATTAACGAAGAGTCGCTGTTCGATTCCATCGACAAAGCACTTAATCCACTGACTGCAAATGTGTTGGTGGGCCATAGCCTAGGTGGTTTGATGATTAAACGATACCTCGCGAGCCGAAAGCCATCGACAAGTCTGGTGTCACACGTTGTGGCAATTGGATCGCCACTGAAAGGCGCATCTATCGTCACTCGCATTCAAGATTTGGGATTCGGAGCGATGCTTGGTAACTCACCGTATCACGGCCTTAACAAGCACGAAGATGTTTGGACTTTCCCACAAAAGCTCGGCAGCATCGCAGGCACAATGGGCATTGGCGCAAGGCCTATTCTCATGCATAAAGACAACACCATGTCTGATGGCACAGTGACCGTTGATGAAACACGTTTAGAAGGCATGCAAGATCATATAGAGACGAAACAGACTCACACTAGCCTTATCTACAACACCTATGTACCTGCGCAGATTGATCACTTTATCAAAACTGATCACTTCAGCAGATAGCGCACTTTTCCATCAAGTAGTTGCAATCTACTTTTCAAGCCAAGGCGTTCGCAGTACTATCTCTACTCCGACCACTCATTTGAGTGTCGGAGTTTTTTACTTCTAACCATATTGGTTGGATTCAATGTTCTCAGGGCGGGGCGAAATTCCCCACCGGCGGTATACTCTTTTGAGTGAGCCCGCGAGCGCTCGATTCGTCGAGGTCAGCAGATCTGGTGAGATGCCAGAGCCGACGGTTATAGTCCGGATGAAAGAGAATAAGAAAACATCAGCGATTTCCTCAACGTTCTGTGTTGATGAACACTGGTGCACTTCTTTTTGGATCGCATTTTTTATTGCGTGGGTTTGTGCCATCTTACCGTTGGCGGCTCATTGCCTGCATAAAATGTGACGATCTCTCATACCGCCCTGATTCTGGTGATATTTAGGAGTTAACCATGAATCAGTCATCACTACTTGCCGAATTTGGCGACCCAATTACTCGCGTTGAAAACGCACTTATCGCATTGAAAGAAGGTCGTGGCGTACTTCTTCTCGACGATGAAGATCGCGAAAACGAAGGCGACATCATTTATTCCGTAGAGCACTTAACCAACGAACAAATGGCTCTGATGATCCGCGAGTGCAGCGGCATTGTGTGCCTATGCCTGACAGACGCTCAAGCAGACAAATTGGAACTGCCACCAATGGTTGTGAACAACAACAGCGCAAACCAAACGGCTTTCACGGTTTCTATTGAAGCGAAGCAAGGCGTAACAACTGGCGTTTCTGCCGCTGACCGTGTAACAACTATCAAAACAGCAGCAAACCCAAATGCAAAACCAGATGACTTAGCTCGTCCTGGTCATGTATTCCCTCTACGTGCTCGTCCTGGTGGCGTCATGACTCGTCGTGGTCACACAGAAGGCACTATCGATCTGATGCAAATGGCTGGTTTGCAGCCTGCAGGCGTGCTATGTGAAGTGACAAACCCAGATGGCACCATGGCAAAAGCGCCAGAGATCGTCGCATTTGGTCGTTTACACAACATGCCAGTACTCACCATCGAAGATATGGTTGCTTACCGTAATCAATTTGATTTGAAGCTAGCGTAATCAACACGTATTTGCTCTAGTCGAAAGCCGCTGAACTCAGCGGCTTTTTTGATCGATTTGATTCCTTCGCGAGTAGTTATACTTAGCAAAAACAAAAGGAATCAACACCATGAAGGGAATCACTCGCAGCGCACTTACCGCAACACTACTCTCCACCAGCTCTTTGGCTTTTGCATCGAGCTGTCCAGATATCTTGCAAGGAAAGCAAAGGCTTCTCAATTCAACGGAAGAAATAGAGCTGTGTGACGCCTTCAAAGGCAAAACGCTACTTGTCGTGAACACCGCGAGCCAATGCGGCTTTACCCCTCAATTCGAGCAATTAGAGCAGTTGCATCAGACTTACAAAGATCAAAACTTTGCCGTTGTGGGCTTTCCTAGTAACGACTTTCGTCAAGACCGTGGCAGTGAAGAAAAAACCGCTAAAATTTGTTATCTCGACTACGGTGTTACCTTCCCTATGATGGCGCGAACCTCTGTTCTTGGCGAGAATGCAAACCCAGTATTCGCCGAGATCAGTACTCAAGCGGGCATTACTCCGGAGTGGAACTTCTACAAGTTCTTGATCAACAAAGAAGGTAAAGTCGTTGCGACCTTCCCAAGTTCAGCCTCTCCAACAAGTACTACGCTTACTAACATGATTGAACAGCAACTCTAAGGAAGGCTTCCATGACGACCACACGTACGACAATGCTGCAATTGGGTTATTTAGGACTGCTGCCCTTTCTGTTCAGCTTGGTTCTCATCGTTACAGAAAGGACTTTGTTTAACTTATCTGGGGAGCAGTTTTTTATTGCTTACAGTGCGGTGATTTTAAGTTTTCTTTCCGGGGTACTTTGGGGGAACGCTATTGACCATTTCTACCATCGATTGAGTCGAAATGCCTTGGTGCTAAGTAACTTATTCGTATTGCTTGCTTGGGGAGCGCTGCTGCAAGGTAACAAACATTATGTCATCGCAACTCTGTTATTGGCCGCTGGCTACATTGCCGTTTGGTACGCGGAAAAGCTGATTCGAAGAGTAGAAAAAGAGGCGGAGCCAAAAGGGTATCAGATGATGCGAGGCAAGCTCACGACAGGTGTGGTACTTATGCATGGGTTGGTTTTAATTGCTTAAACTGGTCTGTCCACCCACCAGATCACAAAATTAACCAAGTTATATAAAACAATGTTCATTTCGTGAAGTGCGCGTAATTTTGAACACCGTTTTGTTTTAATTATGAATGGATGGTCATATAAGTATCTCAAAAGCATTCACAAAGGATATGAATATGTTTTTTCGTAAACTTCTTTTTAGTACCGCAGTTATCAATGCAACAGCGGGTTGTGTGTCTTATCAAGCACAACAGGCTGCG
Source organism: Vibrio sp. HENC-03 (assembly GCF_000305755.2). NCBI lineage: Bacteria > Pseudomonadati > Pseudomonadota > Gammaproteobacteria > Vibrionales > Vibrionaceae > Vibrio > Vibrio sp. HENC-03. The sequence continues at coordinate 508,971 of NZ_JH976064.1, forward strand.
GTCAATACGGTGAATACCACTGGAGTGGTTCTTAACAACGTAGTGAAAACCACCATCGCTCAGCCTTGTAACGTTGCCGTCACTGTTGCTAGCTTGTTTTATCCAAATGCGATCTTTATGACTGATATGCCAACCGCAGCTTGTACGGCTGTGCTCCGCTAACGCAAAAACAACATAAAAAATGGCGACCTCATTGGTCGCCATTTTTATTGACGCGATTATAGCGTTAATAAGTAGTTCACTAACGCGTTGTAATCATCGTAACTGCGGATCTCATTCGGCAACACAATGTACTTGTTGTTCACCACAACACCCGGAACCCCAGTCAGCGTGCTTTGTTTGAATTGTTTATCAAAACCTTTCTGCATAGAGTTCACTGCAAAGCTGTTGTACGCCGCATCGAACTTCTTGCCATCGACGCCGTTATCAACGAACAGTTGCTTAAGCTCTGCTTCGTTTTGAGGTGCTTGACGCTTCTGATGAATTTGCGCAAACATCGCCGGCACCATCTTATCCTCAACACCTAGTGACACCATTGTTGCGTAAGACTTCGCCATTGGAATTGCCATATCACCGCCCATAAATGCGACATGCACTTTCTCAAAACTCGCGTCTTTCGGTAACGCTGGTTTCAAGTTGTCGATGACAGATTCAAATTTGTAACAGTGTGGGCAATAGAAAGAGAAGAACTCAGTGACTGTCGGTGTTTTTGCTTTCTCTACATCCAAGATTTTGTAGTGTTTACCCGCTTCAAATTGCGCAGCGTGAGCAGTGAATGCCAGTAGTAGAGTGCTGCAAAGAGCAAATAGCTTTTTCATGTTTGATTCCTTTGGGCACAGGTGTGCCGTATTCATTAACTAATGTTTAAAAGTCCAGCAGTGCTGGTTTGCGATGAATAAAAGGATCAAACAATTGGAGGACGGTAAGGCTTATAAATCACTGTCACTGCTTTTGGGGTGGGTGATTTATCAATCAATGCAAGACTATGCGGTAATAAAATCACATCATCTTGCAAGAGGTTAGTTGGTATTTTGACGATACAAGAAGAGCTACAACTGGTGTGCACTTGCTGCCCTTTCTCCATCAGATGATCACCATGGTGTGATTCAATACAGTCCGTATTGTCCACGCCCATTTTTTGATGAAGCTCAGCCGTTCTATCGTTGTTCGAACTCACTTCGATTGGTGCTGTGGCTGCACGCACACTCGACGCTACGCCCGTTAGCAACATGGCTAATAGACAGAGCATTGTCGTCATAAATGTACGGTTAAAACTCAGCATATAACTTCTTCAAAATACGGTGAATCTTCATCATACAGAATCCTTCTTTTCATACAAGCCAATCACTTAATGCTAGGTTCACAAACAAGACGATTCTGACACTCGATACCGACTGCAATGCCGATAACACTTGAAATCACTATGAAACCTGAGTAATAGTTAGATCAGTTTTTGTACAAACAAGGAAAGATTAATGCTTAAAAAGAGATTCTTTAAAACAAAAGATGAAGTCGAAGTCACGTTCGAGCTAGACAAAAACCAGTGGGAGTCGATTCAAATTGCAGGCGATTTCAACAACTGGCAACCAGAACCAATGAAGCTCGTGAAGAAAAGTGGCCAATTTAAGTTTAAGACGCGCTTGCCGAAGGAACAGAATATCCAGTTCCGTTACCTATTCAATGAAGCCGAGTGGGAAAACGATCCACAAGCAGACGCATACGTGCCAAATGGCTTTGGTAGTGATAACAGCGTTGTATGCACACAAGAGCAAATCGCTTAAGCACCGAATTCAGAAACAAAGGCGCACCGAGTGCGCCTTTTTTTATTGTCTAATTTTCATTGAGTTATCACTTATTGTTGTCATATGACAACAGTGTTTTAACTGAAGTGATATATATCAACAAAAGCCATTTCCTTAATATATCCACATCGCAGCGAGATAGGTGTTCTTAACTAAAAGCTGCTCTCAAACGAAAGCGATTCTTAAAAAATTAAGGAAACAAAAGATGAAAAAACTGATTGTAATCACAGGTGCAAGTTCTGGTATTGGTGAAGCTATCGCACGCCGTCTGAGCGATGAAGGTCACCCACTTCTTCTTCTTGCTCGTCGTGTAGAGCGCTTAGAAGCACTAAACCTGCCAAACACGCTATGTGAAAAAGTAGACGTTACTGAAAAAGCTTCATTTGAAGCGGCAATTGCTAAAGCAGAAGAGAAATTTGGCCCTGCTGACGCACTAGTAAACAACGCAGGCGTGATGCTACTTGGTCAAATTGACACACAAGATGCATCAGAGTGGAAACGTATGTTCGACGTGAACGTACTTGGTTTGCTAAACGGCATGCAGTCTGTGCTAGCACCAATGAAAACTCGCAACAGCGGTACTATCATCAACATTAGCTCAATCGCAGGTAAAAAGACGTTCCCAGATCATGCGGCTTACTGTGGTACTAAATTCGCAGTTCACGCAATTTCTGAAAACGTTCGTGAAGAAGTGGCTGCGTCAAACGTTCGCGTAACAACAATCGCACCAGGCGCGGTAGAAACTGAACTGCTTTCTCACACTACATCACAAGAAATCAAAGATGGTTACGGTGCGTGGAAAGAAGACATGGGCGGCGTGCTAGCTGCTGATGACATCGCACGTGCAGTTGTATTTGCTTATCAGCAACCACAAAACGTTTGTATCCGTGAAATCGCTCTAGCACCAACTAAGCAACAGCCTTAATCTCTGCGATTCTAAGACGAAGAAATTCAAAAAGCGGCTCAATGCCGCTTTTTTTGTTGTTTTAATCAAACGGACCTAAAACGGCATTACTTCCTTGGCTTAATAGTTCGATAAGCCACATCAGTTAGGTAGTCATTGAGACGATGTGATGCCATGACCGCTTCCTCGGCATCAGTATGGCTGACAGCGCGTAAAACGGCAGCATGAAGAGAAGATGCTTCAACCAAATCTGAGTCTTGGTTTTTAAATGCAAACCAAAAGCGGCGGGATAAACCTTGTAGTGGTGCCATCGCTAACTGTAGATACTCATTACATGCAGCTTTGACGAGCAAGGTATGGATCTCTTTAAGTAAAGACGCGTAAAGCAGGTCATCTTTGTTTTCTGCACAAGCTTCTAACTGCTCAGCCAACATTAACATCTGCTGTTTCTCTTCAACACTTGCTCGCGAGGCAGCGTAGTTGACACATAAGGCTTCAATGTCGCGACGGACTTCTAGGATCTTTAGTTGACTCTCGACAGAGATTGCTGGGATTTGAATTCCACGTCGCGGGTGGATCTCAACCATACATTCATAAGCCAATCTTTGTAACGCTTCTCGAACTGGCGTTCGCCCAAGCTCTAACTCTTCTGCCAACTGCTTTTCACTGACCATACTCCCTGGTTCTAATTCGCGGAAGATGATCATTTTTTCAAGTTTGCTGTATGCAACTTCTGTCTTATTGACTGAATTTACGGTCATTCTCGTTCCTATTCCATTGATCAATCTTTTAGTGAGCAATCTCACGATAAGAAGTTTTGCCATTGTACCAAAAAAAGAAATCCGAATATATTAAAAACATACAACTGATATATCAGATGAACATCAGTCATCTATTAGTGAGGTAAGAATGAAATCTTGGAACATTATCCGTCGTTATGAACACACTCCTGACCTACCTGTTTTGGCTGAAGTAGAAGTCTTAGTCATTGGCGGAGGTCCTGCTGGTGTTGCCGCAGCTGAAACGGCTGGTCGTCTAGGTAAAAACACTTGGCTAATTGAGAAATACGGTTTTTGCGGTGGTGCTGCCGTCGCGGGCTTATCTGGCACTATTTGCGGTATGTACATGGCATCGGATGATGAAAATGCACAACCAGAACAAGTAGTATTCGGTTTTACAGAACGTTTTCGTCAAGCATTAGAAAACAAAGGTGGTGTCACTGCTCCACAGCGTTACGGTAAAACGTACACAGTGACGCACGATCCTTTAATGTGGCGTGAAGTTGCTGATGATTTCCTAGAGCAAGCAAATGTCAAAACTCTATTCCATACGTCGGTCACTGGCGTGATCATGGAAGGCGATGCATTTAAAGGCGTGATCATCGAATCAAACGCAGGTCAAAGTATCATCTTAAGTCAACAGATCATCGATGCTTCTGGTGATGCTGCCGTGGTAGCTCGTGCGGGTATGGATTATTACTTTGGTGACAATGGTCGCATTCAAAACCCAACCATGTTCTTCCGTTTTGGCGGTGTCGATATGGACACTTACCTTGACTACTACGGCAACGACACGATCTGCCCTCCAAAAGTCACCGAAAACATTCTCGCAGCCAACGAAAGCGGCGAATACCAGTTGCCACGTCATAAGATTTGGATTTTTCCGACCACACGAGCGAACGAGCTGATGGTCAATGCGACACGCCTTGCAGGCCAAGATGGTCGCATGCTGAACGTCATTGATCCTGAAGATTTCACAGAGGCTGAAGTGTTTGGTCGTCGCCAAGTTCGTGAGTACGCCCGTTTCTTGAACAACTTCGTTCCTGGTTGTGAACAAGCATTCGTTGTCGACACCGGTGTAGAAGTCGGCATTCGTCAAACGCGCTCTATTGTTGGTGTCGAAACGCTAACTAATGAAGACGTTGTTAACTGTCGCAAGCGTGAAGACGGTATTTGCCGTACCCCTTGGCCTATTGAATTGCACTCCGGCGACAAACCAAAACTGCACTGGCTAATTAACGATTACTACGACATCCCATTCCACACGCTAGTGCCAGTCGTTGGTGAAAATATCATTGTTGCTGGTCGATGCTTGAGCGCCGAACACGAAGCCCTTGCTTCTGCTCGCGTCACCGCGCAATGCTTTGAGCTTGGTCATGCAGCTGGCATTGCTGCTGCACAAGCGATTGATACAAATACGGCGATTCGTGACCTAAATGTCGCGGAGATTCGCGCCACCATGATTAAAAATGGCTCACGCCTGTAAGGACTGAAAAATGACCGATCTAAAAATTGAACGTGTAGAACTTTACGCTGTAGCAGACCGCGATGCAGCACCTGTACCATGGGCAGATAACCAAGAACCTTTGTTATACACCAATAACATCGTCCGTCTAATTTGTAACGATGGTACAGAGGGGTTAGGCGCAACAATCAGCTACACAGAGAACGATTTTGACCGCTGCATTATCGAATCTCAACGCACCATAGTTCCAGGTTTACTGGGTAAAAATCCATTGGCAACTCAAGAGCTCTACAACTGGTTAATGGCGCGTTGTACTTGGGGTGGTCTGCCGGCTAAAGCGCCAATTGATATTGCAGCATGGGACATCAAAGGCAAAAAAGCGGGCATGCCTCTTTACATGCTTTTAGGTGGCGCTCGAAACAAAATGTTGTCTTACGCATCGACGCCAATGTTCGACACCGTAGAAGAGTACTTCCCGTACCTAGACGACTGTATTGCACACGGCTTTAAAGCAATCAAGCTTCACTGCTACTGCGTGTACGAAAAGGACGTTGCCCTTGTTGACGCAGTTCAGGCTCGTTACGGCAAAACAGGCATTCGATTCATGCTTGATACGGCAACCTTCTACACGCCAGAACAAGCAATGGCAATGGCCAAACGCCTAGAACGCTACCACTGGGAATGGTTAGAAGCACCGGTTTCTGATTACGACTACAACACTTATAAACGCCTAGTTAAAAACACTGACCTTGAGATTTCTAGTCATGGTAACTGCTTGTTAACACTGCAAGAAGTGACCTATGCCTTATCACAAGAGATGTGGTCTGACATTCGCCAAGACGCGACGGTTTGCGGTGGTATTACACCTCTAAACAAATGCTTCCACATTGCAGAGGGCTTCTCTAAGAACCTAGAGATCCAATCAATGGGTTACACGCTAACGCAAGCCGCAAACCTGCACGTCGCTCTTGCGCACAACAACTGCAAATTCTTTGAACAGTTCTACCCTTACGAAGACTTTGAGCTAGCGTCGAAAACCGTTATCCGCACCGACAAAGAAGGTTATGTCCGTGCTCCTGAAGGCAATGGCTTAGGTGTTGAAATGGATTGGGACAAAGTGAAAGAAATGTCTGTGGCGTCGTACGTTTTCGAATAAACCGCATGCTTCATGACATAAACAATTAATACAGAGACAGCAAAAGACTGACATCCCTCTAACCCTACACTGTCTGCCTTTCTAATTACTCGTATGGGAACGGGAGAAAGGCAGACACCCTGAGTGTCAGTGACAATAAACAAGGCCGTCCGAGTATTCTCATTAATAGACAATATTGGAAAGTCACAATGAAATTGAATACTTCAGAAATCGACTGGAAACTTACTTTTGGCAGTTTTGGATTTGTACTGCTTCTAGGTATTCTTGCAGTGGTATACCCAGAAGCCGTAAAAAGCACCATGAGCGGCATGCTAGATTTTACCGTCATTAACTTCGGTTCTGGTTTCCTTTGGTACACACTTTTTGCAACAGGTGCCCTATTGTTCCTCGCCTTTTCTAAATATGGCGATATTCGTATGGGCGACACCAAACCTAAGTTTACGAAATTCCAACTGTTCGCAATGGCATTGTCTGCGGGCATGGGTGCAAGCACCATGTACTGGGGCTTTATTGAAGCGGTATACTACTTCATGGACCCTCAGTTCGGTATTACAGATAAAGCCATGGCAATGGAATACGCTACGGCTTACAACATGTTCCACTGGGGCGCAGCAGGCTGGTTTATCTACCTCATTGTAGCCATCCCATTCGCCGTCGTATTCTACCTAAAGAAAAGCCGTCGAATGAGCTTAAGTGGTGTCATTAACTCACTGTTTGACGACCGTTTACCGGTTTGGGCGCAAAAGTTTATTGACCTACTGTTTATTATCACAACGCTTGCTGCAACCGCATTAACATTAGGTTTGGGGATCCCGATGATTTCCTCTAACCTAGCGAGCTTAACGGGCATTCCAGACAATTTAATGTTGGGTATTGGCGTTATCCTTGGGTTGTCAGTGATCTTCTCTCTCAGCTCTTACATCGGCATTGAGAAAGGCATGGCCCGCCTATCTAGTGCAACCATTTATATCTGTGCAGCGTTTGTTGGTATCATCTTCATCATCGGACCATCCGCTCTGATCATAAACAACTTAACCAATGGCATTGGTATCATGTTGACTGAATACATCCGCATGAGCACCAACACAGATCCATATGGCACAACGTTGTTCCCTCAATACTGGACGGTATTCTTCCTAGCGAACTGGATTTCTTACTCACCGGGTGTAGGTGTCTTCATCACTAAGATCATCCAAGGTCAGAAGCTAAAAGACGTGGTTCTCATCCTCGTGATTGGCGGCACAATGGGCTCTGCGGTTATCTTCGGTGTATGTGGCACCTTCTCAATGGATCTTGTAAACAACGGCGTCGTTGATGGTGTCAAACTGATTGGTGAAGGTCAGCCAACTGAGTTGGTGAAGCAAGTATTTGATTCTACCTCTATCCCGATGTTGCTTACTGCTATCTACCTAGTCACGATGATTCTGTTTACAGTAACAACACTAGATGGCACCTCGTATTCACTAGCAGGCATCGCGACTAAGCAGCTAGATGAAGAAGCAAACGTAAACCCGATGTTCCGCCTATTCTGGTGTTTGTTGCTAACAGCGTTGCCAATCATCTTCTTGCTGATTAATGCAGACTTAAACATCCTTAAAGCATTCCCTGTACTGATCATCGTATTGATCATACCAGTGTTCTTCATCGCGGCGGTTAAAACCCTCCAATACCTTAAACAAAACTACGGACAAATTATGGGGCATCAACGCCAACAAGATGAAATCCTTGCCAAGGAAGTACAACAAGAACAAACCGAGGTTACCAACCAACAACCTGCTCCACAGGCTAGTTAGTCACCTTTAGGCAATTAAAAAGCTCCGAGTAATCTCGGAGCTTTTTTGTTTTGACTGATCCGTCCTGAAATGTGTTTTCACATTGTGTGGCGAATTACAACTACTTCACCCAGATCCTAGCCGCTTTGTCATTGTAATGACTAGAAGAGTGCCAGATTCGAGTCCATCGGTAACATCCATAATAATGGTGTTTACCACGTTTTTTACCCAGTTTGATTTTGTAACCACGAGTCAATCGTGGTGATATTGTCATCGCAGAAAATGTGTAGATGTAATGATCACTCAAGTCGTACACAGCTTTCTTTGGTGCAACGCATAAACGCTTACCTGTAAAGTCATCATTTTCGTAAAAACAGGCAAGACTATCATCAGGTTCGATCAGTATCATTGATGTCTTATCATTCAGATACTTAACGAACTTTTCATCCTTGTAATAAGTCCTATATTTAGTTTTTCGACCAAATTCATAGTCAGAAACTAAAGTCACACGATACCCATTACGAATAGTGAAAGATGACGTGATGTCGTTAAAGTCAGCTGGAAGCTTTAAAGGTTTGTTTATGTCCTTAGTGGAATAGCACAAGCTGCGACCATTGTAATGAGCATGCTCGTAAAGACATAAGGCTGTTTCACCTACCCCATCATCAACTTGATACGAAGGAGAACAATCACTTACAACAGTCGGATTACCAATTGAAAAACCACCCATAGCGCAAGCTTTAATAGTGCTTGTTTCGTTAGTAACAGCTTTGCCTATCAATGTTTGTTCATCGACAAAATAACTGATCGTATTGTCTAGTACACGTTCATTTTGATCCAAGTGCTCTTGGTAGATGAACGAAAACACTCCCGCCCCATCAATAGACTGAGAGTAGGACTCTGGTTGTACACCCACCATAAGGTTATCACTGTCAACAAAATCGATCTCAATACCGCCTGTATTCTCAATGATTTGTCTAGTGCTTACAGGACTGCTCACATACTCAGAACACTGAACCTTCAAGTTGTTATCAATACAAAATCGTACTTTATTTGTTTCAATAGTGTTACTGGTTAAGTAGACTTTGCTACTCAGTTTGACACCATTCTCAGCTTGCCAGTAAATGTCTTGAGGGTTCCCTTGTTTATCAAAGTTCGTCGCCAACTCACCATCAACATAGGAAAAAAGAACATACTGCCCAGATGTACCCATGCTTTGCCGCGTTATAGAGAAGCTTTCGGAGACTATTTCTAGACTACCTAAATTGTCTAGCGCTGATGCTGACGTACCGGATAGCGCTTTCTGGGGTATTATTCCCACTAATATATAAAACAAAATAAATGAAAATTTTTTCATAATACCTTCCGTTTGTTCGTTACCTTATTTCATTAAGTAAGAGACTTTTAAATCTTCCGATGAGTTATAATTAAGAAGCTCAGTCACCTATGTTCAATGAAACAAATTTAAATTGGTTAGCAAGAATGTAAAAAGTAAAATATCTCGCTAACCAACACTTATTAAATAGAACAAACTATTGCTAGCATTTGTTGTAAAAATAAAGCAATAGTGCTAACAATAAATATTAATCCGTATTTTTCTTACAGATATAATATCCCTTATAGAAAGAGCGAGGTGCTTTTTGAACGGAAAGATCATCACTTAACATAGTGACTTCTCCCCACCCACCAGTGACAGCGAAACCGGATTCGATGTGATTGCTTGACCAGTACCCTGTTTCTCCAGGCCAAGTCGCATCAATCTCATCCATATCTTCATTGACGAGGGTTTGCATATCGGCAGCAGAAAGCGCACTTATCTTGCCACCTAGTGCTTTACAATATGAATTTAGAAGATGCTCATCTCCCTCAAAAGACGGGGCTGCTGTGTAAGTTTTTTTCGCAGTTTTATCTGCATTCCAAACATCCTCTTCATGTTTGAACGATGTCGAAGGGAAAAGAACATCAAATTGTTGTTTAGTAGGTGGGCGGCAGTAAGGATCACAATCAGATTCCGCAACAATCCTAGTAGTACACGCATTCCAAGTTGTACTACCTACATCAAAGTAAACCTCCTCACATATCTCTACTACATTTACTTCAGCCAAATTAAGGCTCTTCAATTCGTAATATGCTTGAACGTCTACCTTTTTCCCACTTAGATCCGGAGTATTGGTGCCCTCACTTACCTGAGTTGCTATGACTTTTTTATCAACTTTATCTTGTATCAGACTCAACCATAAGCCAACACCAACTTTGGAGCCTTCTTCGTCATCCCCTGTAGGTCCGATATATGAAAAATCCACTGTAATGCCGATATCGCTATCTGCACTCAGTACAACATTATCTTGAACTGTTTGACTCACAGACCACCAGTCTCGATAATCAACAAGATCATTAGCAGTTCTTAACCGATCAGGAAAGTTCACATAAACGGAAGCAGAACACGATGAGTCTAAACACAGAGATATGCTTCTCCCTGCATCAGCTTGCTTCGGAGTATACAAGATACCATTCATCAATCGTTCTTTACTTGTAGCGTCAATCCAATAGTAATTGTTCCTCTCACCCGTTGCAGAGTAAAGGTTCAATCCCATGCTTCCATTAACGCTTCCTGTAATACTTTGTCCAACGTTAACAACTCCACTTTGATGCAAAGTCGGTATTTCAATCTTTTCAACTGACGCATTACTTTTCAGTGGTAAAAAAGAGGCCAAGAATAAAACTGGGACACTATACTTATGTATAAATTTTTCTCTAAATAAAAAATGCATTTACTAAATCTCATGTAAACCAATGGAAAAAGTAAATATTCATCATCGCTTTATAATTTAAAAGTCCCCACTTCATAATTCTTCTTATACTATTTGATAAGAGAGCTAATTATTTTTAGTTTTATGTCATTCATTCACACAATAGCTTGTCATAAATTACATATAAATGGACGAAAATCTCAGTACCATTTTTACTAATTGCATTAAATACTTTCTGATCACAATCCCATGCAGTCTAATAACGTAAATGAGCTTCCCTCTTCAAGTGATCTTCCATCAAGCTCAACTTGCCAACTGATCAACGAACTAAGAAGTAAAAGAAATAGAATTAATATGAGCCAAGAAGACTTAGCGTCATTTTGTGATACATCAGCGAGCCATATCAGCAAGATCGAAAACCTCAGAGTTGTTCCTAGGCTAGATACGTTTTTGAGAATGTGTTTAGCCTTAAACGTAGAATTCACCATACTAACAAGGTAAAAAGCCTTTTAGGGTAACCATTCATCAATGCAAATGCGTTTATTGAAATCCCTGACAAATTTGTTTAAGTTTCAGGGATAATTCCTACAAGATGCATCACTGCTATGAACGTACAAGACACTAAGCAATCACTTATCATCGTGGAAGACGATCCCAAACTGCAGGCTATGCTAAGCGAATACTTTGAAGGACAAGGCTTTGAAGTTAGTTGCATAGACAATGGAACGGACGCTCCGGATGCGATTCTTGAAAGCCAGCCAGATCTCGTTCTTTTAGATTTGATGTTACCGGGGCAAGATGGATTAAGTGTTTGCCGTCAGATCCGTGAATGTTACAAAGGCAAAGTGCTGATGCTTACTGCCAGTGATGATGATTTTGACCATGTTGCTGCGCTTGAAATTGGTGCCGATGATTTTGTGACTAAGCCGATCAAGCCACGTGTTCTGCTCGCTCGTATTCGAATGCTATTACGCCGTAAAGAAGCATCAACAACAGATTCAGACACATGTTTAGAAGTTGGCGTCCTGTGCCTTAATCGTCTGCGTAAAACGTGCGCTCTAAACCAAGAGCCCATTCCTCTCACCGACGGTGAATTTGATCTCCTTTGGGTACTCGCAAGCCATCCTGAACAAACCCTTTCTCGCGAGTGGCTCACCAAAACATTACGTGGCATCGAATACGACGGCACCGACCGCACCATTGATAACCGTGTCGTGACACTGCGTAAAAAGTTAGGCGACAGCACTACACCACCACAGAAAATCATTACTGTGCGCGGTAAAGGTTACTTGTTTATGCCCGATGCTTGGAATGCGTAATGAAACGTATTTATCTGGAAAGCTTTTTAGGTCTGATCATCCTATTTGTAGCCAGTCTTGTTGGCTACGAAGTCATTGTTTATCAGCTTAATACGGACTACGACTACCTACTAGAAGAGCATGAAGCTCAAGCTTTCCATGAGCTGATCTATCCGATGTATCAAGAAAAAGGCGAGGAATACACCGTTCAGCAATTAGAGAAATTCGCAACATCGAGTCACATGTTGTTAATTGCTCAGGAAATGACGAATCTTCCTCCTGAGGTGCAAAAAGCATTCGATGAAGATCCATCCGTTAATACAGCGTTTGATGATGAGCGAGACTTGTGGTTTCGCTTTGAACCCGGCTCCCCTATCTTCAAGTTAACCCAAAACCCTAACAGCCCTATCATTCAAGCCATCAATTTTGACGACAACATCGTTTGGCTGTTTTTCCTTGCTGGTTTTGCGCTGTATTGTGTCTTGCTGATTTGGTTCTTAAGTCGACGAGTTCGCGCTTTAGAGAAGGTTACCGTTGATTTTGCCTCTGGAGATTTCAACGCCAGAGCGGACACCTCCAGTGCCAAATCCGTCGGTACGTTAAATAGAAGCTTCAACCATATGGCTGATAAGGTATCTCGACTCATCACCACCAATAAAATGCTCACCAATGCGGTAGCGCATGAGCTTCGTACTCCGATCTTTCGTCTGCAATGGCAAGCCGATCTACTGGCCGACGCCGCTTTAAATGAACAACAACAGAAGTACGTCGACAGCATCGTAGAAGATATCGACGACATGGAAAATATGGTGGAAGAACTGCTCTACTACGCCAAAATGGAGCGACCAAATGCCGAGATTCAAACTTCTTCTGTCGCCTTATCAAGCTTTGCTCAATCGTTTTTACCCAAGTGGCAACGTGACACCCAACTTTCCATCTTGATTGACGACACGAGCTCACAACAGGCGATCATTGATGCCGATCCGAAACTGCTAAAACGTGCCTTAGATAACCTACTTCGCAATGCAATGCGTTATGCACAAACCCAAATCGTGCTAGAGATTATGGAGACACCGGAGAAATCTTGTATGCGTGTGCATGACGATGGCTGTGGTGTGGAAGAGAAAGATTGGCCTCATCTGTTTGATGCGTTTTACAGCGCTGATAAATCGCGTAACAAGAGCACTAGCGGGTTCGGTTTGGGGCTTGCCATCGTCAAACAGATCGTTGAATTGCAGAACGGCGAAGTCTATGTCTCACACAGTCCGTACGGCGGTGCGTGTTTTACAATCTGCTTTCCCAAGTAAATTCATAAACTTATCAATACTCCCTTAAACGCCATTACAAAAGGCGACACTTCAATACAATTGGCCGACAGAGCACCACAATAAAACAGTGTACATTTTAATCCATAAATTCACGGCAATAATGGATCAACGCAATGTATAAACCTCTTCTTCTCGTCACCCTTTCTTCCACACTTGCTGCTTGTGCTTACAACCAAGAACCAGTTGTCGATATGACCAATGTTGACCAAGCCCAATACGAGCAAGACTTCACGTATTGCCAAGGTTACGCAGAAAAAGTGGATAAAGGCGAAGCCGCTAAAACTGAAGCACAAAATGGTGCCGTTACGGGTGCGTTGATCGGTGCCGTTGCAGGTGCATTAGAAAATGGCATTGGCGGCGCTGCTGTGGGCGCGGTGGCAGGCACTGCTGTTGGTGCAGGTGCTGGGGCTGTTGGTGGTGCTAACGATTCAACCAAAACTCAATCCTTAGTTCTGCGGAAATGCCTAGCGAACAAAGGCTATACCGTATACGACCTTGATTCATAACGTATAAATTCGCATCAATTACACAAAATTTTGCGTTGAGCGACGTTAATTTCACAAATATTTCACGCTCGACCTATTAGTTTCATGTTTTCCAATTCGATGCACTTCTGTCATCAGGGGAGGCTTTATCCCTCAAAGCGCCCCTCTTTTTTAGGGCTTAGCAGTTAAAAGGCCACATTTTGAAACCAGGTAAAACAGGCATTCGCCGGATATTGGACGCAACCGGCTATTCACTTCAAGGATTGAAAGCAGCGTGGACTCATGAAGCCGCTTTCAGACAAGAACTGATACTTACACTTGTCCTTTCTGTTTGCGCATTCTTACTTCCTGTCACCACCTTAGAACGCATCATGATGATCAGCAGCCTTCTGTTGGTCGTGATTGTTGAATTGATTAATTCCGCCATCGAAGCGGTTGTCGATCGTGTCAGCGATGACTGGCATGAACTCAGTGGAAGAGCCAAAGACATTGGCTCAGCAGCAGTATTTGTTGCACTTTTTCTCGCCCTATTTGTTTGGGCGTCGATTTTACTTTAGTCACATCGAAGCACGTCAATTATGAAGACAATTGAACTCCCAACGAAAGGTATCTCCTACATTACCTTTACGCTTTTATTAGCCTTGTATTTCGCTCTTGTAGTCAATATCCCCATCTACAAAGAGTTGGTTCATATCTTTGCGGATCTCGACCAGGTTAAGATCGGTTTCATCATTACGATTCCAATCTTCTTTTTTGCGGCGTTGAATTTCCTATTTAACCTGTTCAGTTGGCCTTGGATCAGCAAGCCTTTCTTCATCTTATTGCTGATCACATCGGGCATGGTGAGTTACGCAAGCTACAACTACGGCACCTTGTTCGATACGGACATGATCACCAACATCGTTGAGACAGATACCAGTGAAGCCAGCTCATACTTGAGTGCCTACTCACTTATCTGGACACTATTGATGGGAGTTCTCCCTGCCCTAGTCGTCTTCAAGATTAAGTTTAAGCCTCTTGAAGGCAAATGGCTTCGCTTCACGTTGACCAAAATCGTCTCAATGCTGGCTTCGTTGGCAGTTATCGCCGTGATTGCAGGCATGTATTACCAAGACTATGCGTCAGTTGGTCGTAACAACAGTTACCTAAAGAAAGTCATCATTCCGACTCAATACGTGTACGCGATCTCTAGCTATGTAAAAGAAAACTACTTAACCACGCCAGAACCCTACCGTGAGATTGGTACGGATGCGAAACAATCCCAACTTGCACTAGAGCAAGCAAAAGAGAAGCCGACGCTGCTTGTCTTTGTATTAGGTGAAACGGCACGAACTCAGAATTATCAAATCAACGGCTATGAACGAGAGACTAACCCATACACCAGTAAGTTAGACGTCATCTCGTTCCAAGACGTTTCTTCCTGTGGTACCGCAACGGCTGTCTCTGTGCCTTGTATGTTCTCTCAATTACCACGCCACGACTTCGATCGCAGTAAAGCAGACAACCAAGATAACGCATTGGACATCATGCAGCGTGCTGGCATTGACTTGATGTGGAAAGACAACGACGGTGGCGACAAGGGCGTCGCTCATAAGATCAATAAGATGGATGTCGCACGCGGCAAACAAAACACGCTTTGCAACGGCAATACCTGCTACGACATGGCGCTGCTAGACAATTTGGACGACCAAATCGCGAGCATGAAAGGTAACCGAGTTGTTGCGCTTCACCTGATTGGCAGCCATGGTCCGACTTATTTCCAGCGCTACCCGAAAGACAAAGCGTTTTTCCAACCAGACTGCCCTCGCGCAGATATTGAAAACTGCAGCGTGGAACAAATTGTTAACTCTTACGACAACACGATCCGCTACACAGACTTCGTGTTGGATCAAACCATTGCGAAACTGAAAACGTTGGAAGATAAATACAACACGGCGATGATCTACGTCTCTGATCACGGCGAGTCTCTGGGCGAAAACGGATTGTTCTTACATGGCATGCCTTATGGTTTGGCACCGGACTTCCAAAAGCGTGTTCCTATGATGCTTTGGATGTCACCGGGCTTTAAACAAGCCAAACATGTCAACACCGATTGTTTAGCACGAGAAGCACAACAAACGGCAACGCACTCACACGATAATGTCTTCCATTCATTGTTGGGCATTATGGATGTGGAAACCAATGCCTACGACGGCGCTTTAGATATCTTTAAGACTTGTCGTCAAAGCTAATAATCATATTCATAACCAAAAGGAGGGGGATATTTACCCTCTCCTACTTCGAACCATAAGCATTCAAATCAACATCTATGGCTAGGTGGAAAATTTCATGCAATACAAGGTTCTATAATGAAAAAACAAACACTCATCGCAATCTCAATCACAACCGCCGTTCTTTCAGGTTGTGGTACTGACAATCAACCATCGCTCACCCCAGACCCGATTCAAGCCGTTCATGTTCAAACCGTTAATCTTGTCGACTTTGGGAAAAACCAATATTCAGATGTGCAGTTAAAAGCTTACGAGAATGGAAAAGAGCAGCTCATGTATTCTGACATCATTCAATATGGAGCTTCCTCATCAAGCCTTTTGATTGCTCAACAGAAAAGCCACACCATTCCTTATACCTTCAAACTTTTTGATACCAACTCACAAAATGAGTTAGCCCAAAAGAAACTCACTTTAAACTCGGGTGACCACAAGATCGTGTTCGCTTTCGGTGACGTAGATAAGGGCTATTACGAACTGTCGGTTCAAAACAAACCTAATATTTCCAGTGCCTCCTCAGACGAAGTTCCAATCTATATTTTAGACTCAAGCGACGTGACAAAAGGTTCCCAAATAAGCGTCACGGTCGAAGGGAAAACGATCGATAATCTTCCAAGCAAAACGCTCTCTAGAGCATTGAATGTACCTAAAAACCAGCAAGAGATGACGGCAACATTTACTCACAATGGCATCAGTAAAACTTGTAAATTTAGCACCAAAGACACACCCCAAATGGTTATTCTTGGCCCTTACAACCGATGCTATGGCTTGAGCTTCCTAACATCGTTTGCGGATTAATACGTTACCTGCATATTAAGAAGATACCTGCGTATTACGGTACGCAGGGTTCATTCATTAATACAGAATTATCGATAACCTGCTCATAAACGAGGAGCCAAATTCAAGTTATACTCTTTTCCTGCAAATAGAACGTCGAAAGAAGAACTCAAAATGAAAATTGGCATCATTGGCTTGGGCGACATTGCTCAAAAAGCTTACCTTCCTGTTATCACTCAGCTTCCAAATGTTGAGTTGGTATTTTGTACCCGCAATGCAAACGCACTCAACGCGCTCGCTCAACAGTATCGAATCGCAGAAACCTGCCAAGACTATCAACAATTGGTTGGCATGGGCGTAGATGCGGTCATGATTCACGCCGCTACCAGCGTCCACCCTCAAATCGCGTCTTTCTTTTTAGAACAAGGCATCCCGACATTTGTTGATAAGCCTTTGGCAGACAGCGCTGCTGAAGTAGAAAAGCTATATGAACTGGCAGAACGCGTGAAACAGCCTCTGTATGTTGGCTTCAATCGCCGTCATATTCCGCTCTACAATCAACATATGCCGAACATCCAGAAAGGCGAACTTTCAGGCTTGAAATCTCTGCGTTGGGAGAAAAACCGTCATCAATTACCGGGGGATATCCGTACCTTCATTTTTGATGATTTTATCCATCCTCTTGATAGCGTGAACATCACGGCCAGAGCAGATCTGAAAGACGCTTACATTACACATCAAATGGATGGTGACCAACTGGCTCGTTTAGATATCCAATGGCAGCATGGTGAGACACAACTTCATGCATCCATGAACCGCCATTTTGGAATCACCACTGAACGTGTCCAAGCGTGCTATTCAAACAAAGCAATGGAGTTTGATTCGTTTGTTGAAGGGAAACTGTGGCAAGACAATCAAGAGCAGAAGTTGAGCTTAAAAGATTGGACGCCAATGCTGACCAGTAAAGGCTTTCACTCTATGCTGTTGGATTGGTTTGAAGTCATCCAGTCAGGCAAAATCTCTTCTGCAATCGTAGCGCGCAATATCGCTAGCCACCAACTTGCCGAAGCGATTTGTCAGCACATTGAACAGTCAGTGCGTCGATAATTAAGCACTAAAACGAGCGCGGAACGCTTTGGGAGCCAATCCCATGGTTTTAATGAACACTTTGCGAAACGCGCTCGCGTCTTGATACCCAACTTGATAAGCGATAACTTCAAAAGCTAAGTTGCTCGACTCTAATAAATCACACGCCTTTTGCACACGAAGATGCTGCAGATACTGATTCAAGTTCAAACCTGTCGCTTTTTGAAAACGTCTCTGAAGCGTGCGTTCTGTTAAACAACTGATCTCCGATAGAGCTTGGTTTGAAATCACATGTGAGAAATGATCAGCCATGTAGTGCTGGGCACTAAGAACGGCACTATCACCATGCTGAAAGTTAGGCGTGAATTGCTGATAAAAACGCTGCTCTCTGGCACCAGTATCGACCACCAACATCTTTCCCAACAAACGCATCACGGCAGATGTACTTAGCTGAGAAACCAGCTCCAACCCCAAATCAAGCCAAGACATCATGCCACCAGCGGTAATGATGCTGCCCTCATTGATAAGGATGGACTCGGGCTTAAGCGTCACGTTAGGAAACCTATCTCGGAATAACCCTGCCAAGCCCCAGTGTGTCGTGCACGCTTTGTTATTCAACAAATCAGCGTGAGCGAGAACAAACGCCCCTGCACATGCAGACGCCACCACCGCACCAGCTTTGTGCTGCTCAAACAACCAAGACGTTAACGCCTCACTTGGTGAAAGGTAATATTGCTGCGCACCGCTTGGCGGCAGTATGACGACCGTAAAATCATCGGCTTGAGTAACGCCTTCTTTCCAATCAATGATGTCGGCATGAAAGCGGCATTCAACATCCAGCTCAATCGAAGCACGGTTTGCCATCTCAAACAGCTCCTGCAAACCATAGACTGACGCTTTTGAAGCCCCCGGATAGTTCACAATAGCAATGTTTATCTTTTTCATTTGAAATGTCGTTTTTGACCTATTTTTTGTCATTTTAGACACTGAGCAAGATAAAAGAAAGCACGCATAATAGCTCCCATACCAAAGCAACACATTCACTTGAAACAAAAGGAAAACACCATGAGCAAAGCAGCACTTCTTGTTATCGATCTACAAAACGACTACTTCCCTAACGGTAAATTCCCTCTATGGAATACAGAAGCAACACTAAACAACATCAAGAGCGCCATTGCTAAAGCGAATGAGAAAAATATTCCTGTCATTCATATTCAGCACATCGCCGACCCAGCAATGGGCATTGCGCCTTTCTTTAACGAAGGTTCTGAAGGCGCAGACATTCACCCTGAGATCTTAGCGCTAGCGCCAAATGCTGATGTGGTTATCAAACACTTTGCAGACGGCTTTGAACAAACAACCCTTGAAGAAGTACTGCAAAGACACGGGGTAACAGAGCTATTAGTAACTGGCATGATGACGCAAAACTGTGTCACTCATACTGCGATTTCTAAAGCGGCAGAAAAATACGAGGTATCGATTCTTATGGACTGCTGTACAACGGTCGATGAAATGATCCACAACATCGCACTGCACGCTGTATCAACTCGCGTCCCACTAGTAACGGCAGAACAAAAACTTTAAAAATACAGCAAAAAACCAAACAAGTAGATGTAATAAAAACACGGCATATCTGTCGTGTTTTTTAGTTTCTACCCATCCCTAAAGAACTGATAACCGTTAAGGCTCATAACACTCATTGATGACTTCAACTTAACCAATCATTAATAAAATCAGTTAGAAAGATAACCACCACCCTTACCAATCTAATTCAATCCTTGGCGTAAAATGGTAACTATTCTTGCTAATTTTCATCCAGAATCTGCGCCGTCTTTTGTTCTATTTACGATTCTGGAAATAACATGAAAAAACTTGCTATTAAAGTAATTGGCTTCTCTCTTATCGCTGTTTCACTGTCAGGTTGCGTTGGCAGCAACGCTGTAACCGGAAAACTAATGAAGTTTAACGTTGAAGTTGTTGATAACCGCTATGCTCGCGCTGGTGTGAACTTTTTACTCGCTCCTGTTTATGGTATTACGACTGCTGCAGATTATGTGGTTTTCAACTCTCTTGAATTCTGGACAGGCAAGAACCCTATTACAGGTGCGCCACACATTTTCGATAGCAAAACGAAAACTCACATCAACGTGAACGATGATCTAAGCCCAGAGCTACAAGATGCTCCTATCGACCCATTGAGCAACAATAGAGAAATTGAGTCCGGTGAAATGTATCAGGTTGACGAAAATACCATTCAAATGCACATCGTTTACGACAATGGCACAAAGGCGACGTTAACAGGAATCAAAGACGGAGAAGAAGTGCGCTACTACATGGATGGAGAATTGGTTTCTGAAACCTCCATTTCGGCTCTAGAGTCTTTTCAAAACAGCTAAAAAGATTTGAAACCAAGTAAACAAGATCAAGCTCATGCCCAGACAGCATGAGCTTTTGTCGTTTTTAGAATCAAGTTTAGAACGAATACCCACCGCTTTTTATCTTGGTCTGCCTACCTGATAAACACATGCATAAAACGCATACCTTACTTCACTTTTTATCATTTGTGTCATCACAGACTTATCTCTACACTTCGCGCTCTTTTTTCTACTTGAGCGCACAATGCATGCTTTTTTCTCAAACCATTTTCGCTCAGGTGCTGAGAATGTCCGTCATGTTGGGCCTGTCGTTAATCATCGTCCATAACTCACCTAAGTTATTGGAAATATTAGCAGAGCAAGCCATCAACAGCGGTTGCCATCAGACCACTGGCGACGGCGAACACCAGGATCACTCTCATCACCACCATCATCATTAATAAGAGCAAATTATGAGTATTTTCCGATTTCCAATTCTTGTTTGGCTTGGAATAGGGATTTTGATTATCTGTCTAGGGATCAGACAATCGTTCGGCATTTTCATGATGCCAATTTCAGACCACTTCCAAACGGGCCGCGAGTTCTTTAGCTTTGCTATTGCCTTGCAAAACCTGTTGTTTGGTGTGTTCCAACCGTTTGTTGGTATGGCGTCAGACCGTTGGGGCGCGAAGCGTATAATCATTTTAGGTGCCATTTCTTACGCTTTGGGTCTTTACCTGACTTCTATCGCAGTTGAACCAACCATGATGTATTTGTCGCTGGGTGTGCTAGTTGGCTTCGGCTTAAGCGCGACCAGCTACGTGATCGTGCTAGGCGCAGTGGCGAAAGTGGTCCCTGCCCAACACGCAGCAAAAGCATTTGGTTTGACAACTGCTGCGGGCTCATTCGGCATGTTTGCGATGATCCCCGGCGCACAAGCGTTATTAAGTGACTTTGGTTGGCAAGGTGCGCTTCAGGTGTTTGCCGTGTTGTGTAGCTTTATGGTGATGTTTGCGTTGTTCATGAGAACAGCAAAACCACAAGCCAACAACGCAGCAAATGCTCAAGAAGATACGCAAACTCTGAAAGAAGCGTTAAAAGAAGCTTTCGCACACAAAGGTTACTGGTTGATCCACGCCGGTTTCTTCGTATGTGGCTTCCATGTCATGTTTATCGCCACTCATTTACCAAGTTACTTGGCAGATAAAGATTTACCGGCTTCGACAGCAGCGATGGCACTGGCGTATGTTGGCATCTTCAACATCTTTGGCTCTTACTTCTGGGGTGTGATGGCCGATCGCTTTAACAAGCGTCACGTTATGTCTGCGCTGTACTTAATGCGCACGGTGGTGATTGGTGCTTTTGTGACTTTACCTGTCACCGAACACACTGCAGCCATCTTTGGTGGTGCTATCGGCTTCTGTTGGTTAGGCACGGTGCCACTGACTTCCGGCTTAGTGCGCCAGATTTTTGGTGCTCGCTACCTTTCAACCTTGTACGGCTTGGTGTTCTTCACTCACCAAGTAGGCAGCTTCTTAGGTGCTTGGGTTGGTGGCCGCATTTACGATTACTACGGCTCTTACGATCCAATCTGGTGGTCAACAGTCGTGTTGGCATTTATCGCGGCTCTTATTCACCTGCCGATCAATGACAAACCGGTACCACGTTTGAACTTGGCGACCGCGTAATCTAAGAAGGCTCTTAACGTTATCGTTGAGAGCCTTTTCTCTTTTCTCCCCGCAACACGCTCTCTGTTTTCCCTCAATCGAATAGGCATTCTCATCAATGATTGCTTATTTAAGATAAAGTGCGTCCATTCATCCTCTGTTAAGATTCGTGTGACATACTTAACACAACGCTATAAATCAAAAAGGGTTTTAAATGAGAACACTCGGCAACATCATCTGGTTTGTATTCGGTGGCGTATTCATGGGTTTGCTATGGTGGTTCTTCGGACTACTGGCTTTCATCAGCATCATCGGCATTCCATGGGGACGCGCTTGTTTCGTGATGGGTAACTTCTCGTTCTTCCCATTCGGCAAAGAAGCGGTTTCACGAGATGAACTGACCAATGAAATGGACATCGGTACTAGCCCGCTTGGCGTGATTGGTAACGTGATTTGGTTTGTATTTGCAGGTATTTGGTTGGCAATCGGTCATATACTTTCTGCCGTAGCATGCTTCGTAACCATCATTGGTATTCCGTTCGCACTTCAACACCTGAAACTGGCGGTTATCTCTCTGGCTCCGATTGGTAAAACAGTCGTGACAACAGAAGAAGCGGCAATGGCTCGCTACAACATCAACCGTTAATTTTGTCGCCCTCTGAGCATCCTGCTTAGAGGGTTATTCCTGTCAAAAGTAAGCCCATAATTGCCACTGCATACTCAAGAATAATGGATTGAAAGTTCATACTCCCACCTTAGTTAAAAGTTAAAATTAATACCTAGTTCTACGCTGTTCTCTTCACTTATCTTGGTCGATCCTGGTGAAACTCGATGCTCACCAAATGTGTACTTCACATAAGGCTCTATCCATTTCGGTTTTAAAGTAATACGCACTTCGTGATTGGTTCGATGACCACCCTCTGTGAGTTTATTATCGTAGTTATAAGAATAACCAAGCCGGATAAAATCAATCGGTGTATAGCTTGCACCAACGGTGTTTTTCCACTCCCTTTCTGTCTTTTCCAATGATGGGAATGACTTACCAATTGAGCTGGTTCTCCACTCATGAGAACTGTTGGCGAAAACCATCCAATCATCCCCTAACGCGGTTCCGGTAAACACGCCCGCATCATAAACGTCGAACAGATCTGCGCGGCCATAGCTCACAAATGCTTCGGTGTAGAATTGCCCGAGCATAACGCCATATCCCGTCCCCAATTCTAAATACCCCGTAGAATCGACCTCAGCAGAAATGTTCCACTCTTCTGTTGCTTGTAAGTACCCTGAGGCAGTCACAATCCATTCATCATCTGTATTGGACACATCTAAACCAAAATCTGGCATTTTGTGGTCAGCAGAAAAACACGGCACGGCAAACAGCGCGCAAAGCAGCGTCAGAGATTTATTCATTGGGATACCTATCAGAAAGACTCGAAAAGAAAAAAGGAGCCACTTAAATCAAGCGGCTCCTTGCTACTTACCCTTATGCGATTTGGTTTACGAGCGCTCAACGCGGTCGCGAATCGCTCTTTTTATTTCCTGACGTTGCTCTTGTGATAGGGATTGAACCTTTTGTTTCAATTCTGCGCGCTGTTCCGGCGTTAAGCTCTTCGCCGATGCTTCCATTGCAGGCTCAGGCGTCGCCTCAATAGGGTTTTCAGGCGTGATCTCAATTGGATTCACTGGACCGTCCGCGATTGGATGCTCTGGAATCGGCTCCATCGGGTTAGAAGGTGAACCAGCGATAGGATGTTCTGGTGTTGGTTCAATTGGATGAACAGGGTTTAGTTTCGCTTCTTCTACGATAAGGCGACCATCTTCAACGCTTAAATGTACGAAGCCATCATCACTAACAAAGATAAGTTCGTTATTACGGACTTCAATGTGACCCACTACTTTGCCTGATGAATCTTTAACCACCTCGCCATCAGTGTAGTAAAGCTCACCACCGACGTTAAATACGGTGTTTCCTTCTTCGCCACGGATTGCAACTGTCGTAACCTCACCGTTATCACCCTGGATAGCCATGCCATCAAAATGCTCGCCATCAAAGGTTTGAACAGAAGCAACACCTACTGGTTCATTTGAGGAATCTGAACCTGATGAAGAACAGCCAGCTAGAAATGTCGCCGCGATGATTGCACTCAGTAATTTAACTTTCATGATTTACTCTCTTAATTTGTCGAAACTCAGGGATGCCTCTTGCAAGAAAAGTGGACTCCCTGCCCGATGAAGAGAAGTATATTGAGCAGTGTTTTATTACTCTAATCGCTAAAAAGAAACCCGCACTTAACGGCGGGTTATTAATAAACAAAGGTAGAGAGGGTGATAACCAAGGGTTATTATTGCTGTTGCGAGCGCTCCAGATGTTTGGTTATGACATCCGTGATGATGCTACGTAGCCAATGAACCATTTCATTACGGCGATTTTTATGGTGATAGTAAGCGTGCAAGCAAGGCTCAATCACGATACCGTCGAACTCGATATCCAATCTTCGTAATTGAGAGATCTTATCCACGTTCACCGTTTTTGAAGCGGGAAAAACCATGTCTGAGTTTGCCACCACGTCGATAATGGCCGACGGCAATTCAGATCGAAACGCGATTTTGGGCTCTACGCCTTTGATTTTCATTATCTTCTCAGAAAACGACACGCTGGAGTTCCAATCGGCCGCAATCACGGTCGCAAACTCTAAATCCCTGCAATCTGAGATTTGTAGTCGGTCACCGGGAAACGGATGATCTTTTCGCACGTACGCACAGAAGGTGTCTTTGACGATCATTTTCGTCAGTAGCTCTTTTGGAGCGTGGTTGATTTCGTAGTTCACACCAAGCGTAACATCGTCTTTGATGATTTCATCCATGGTGGATCGAGACCAATTCAGCAAGTGGATCTGAACGTTTGGCGCTGCTTGTCGAATCGCCTGACAGATTTCACTGGCGTAAGAACTCAAGATAAATGGTGCTAGCGCGATCTTGATGGTTCCGTTCATTTCTAATGGGTTAAATGCTTTAGAACCATTGAGCGTGATAGAGATTTCATCCAGTAACGGCGCGAGATTTTCCGCTAAATCATTCGCATACTCCGTAGCCCGCAACCCATGATGGGTTTTCACAAACAGCTCATCTTCAAAATGATCACGCAGCCGCTGCAATGCCTTACTCACGGCGGGTTGAGAAACAAACAAGCGCTCTGCCGCTCGGCGCATATTGCGCTCTTGGTGCAAAATGATGAATGTTCGGAGCAAATTCAGGTCGAGGTTTGAGAAGAGATCTTTGGCCATATTCCACGTCGATAATAACTTGAGGTTATTATTCAGCATAAGAACAGATTTGCGTACTTTCCAATCTTAACGCATGAATTCTTTGCGCTCGCTACGCTTCTATGACGGAAAAATAACAATGGCGGCGATCAAGTTGGCGTTTATAAAATTCGAAATACGCCGTTCCGATGAACACCCTGCTCTCAGTAAACGTTAATCTGCGGCATTCTTCGCTTACAACATTCATCAAGCTTATCATTTTACATGGCTTTGAAATAAGTCGTTTTGCTTATCCTAGTATCAGCTCGGATGCGGGCTTTTAGATAACTTCTTTGATGCAGGTGTGAGGATATCCAGTGTTGGTTTTTATGCGTTGATTCTCAAAAAGTAGAGTAAAAAACCTAGTACATTAAACGAGATAACCCACACCAAATTTGTAGATTGAGAACTTCCGTTAAGTGCATCCATCTTTCTCTAATAAAGGAGCTGCTCTGGCGTTTATTAGGGAAGATAAAAAGCAGTGCCCCGTGAAGATTTTCTATATTTCATTGAAAGTGATTTTAACTTTCCAATGTTCAATCACTAAAGTAGATAGGATAAGGTTTATGGGTTACAGTTTCTTACAACAATCAAAGTCTTTCATTCTTATACCAAAAATGGTTTAGACTCATAGCAAGGATTCCTATGATAAATAAAAAAGTATTGATTCTCTTTGCGCATCCTTCCCAGCATCGCTCAGAGGTGAATGCTCCCCTTTTTAAAGCAGCTAATACGATTGAAGGTGTCACTTGTGTCGATCTCTATGCCGAGTACCCGCACTTCAATATCAATATTGACCGAGAACAACAACGTTTACGCGACCACGATGTGGTGATTTTTCAGTTTCCGCTGTACTGGTACTCCACACCAGCCATTCTAAAAGAGTGGCAAGATCTGGTTTTAGAATACGGCTTTGCTTATGGTTCGGAAGGTACAGAGCTTCATGGCAAAACCATGCTTTGTGTCTTATCCGCAGGTGGTAAAGAAGAGGCATATAAAGCCGAAGGCTACAACCACTTCACCATCCGTGAGCTATTAGCTCCTATCGAGCAAATGTCGGCGCTGACAGGGATGAACTACATTGCTCCACTTGCGTTGTTTGGTTCCCGTACCGCTCAAGAAGAAGATCGAATTCCACAGCATGTTGAACGCTACAAAACGCTGCTCAATGCGCTCGTCAATGACACACTTGATCTTGAAGCAGCGGCATCGCTCATCAAACTCAACAGTGCATTACCACAACTGATTAAGGAAGCATCATGACAGGGATATTCTTACAAGCCTTTGTTTACCTTATTGCCGCTGTCGTCGCCGTTCCTTTAGCAAAACGTCTAGGCTTAGGCTCGGTATTAGGTTACTTGATTGCGGGTGTGGTCATTGGCCCTATTATTGGCCTCGTAGGTGAAGAAACCACGACAATTCAACACTTTGCTGAATTTGGTGTGGTTATGATGTTGTTCCTCGTTGGTTTGGAACTTGAGCCTAAGATGCTGTGGGCAATGCGTAACCGCTTAATGGGCTTAGGTGGCCTACAAGTTGGTGGTACTGCCGCACTGATCATGGCGATTGCCTTGTACTTTGGCCAATCTTGGACCATTGCATTAGCGATCGGTTTGATCTTCGCGCTTTCTTCCACCGCGATTGTTCTGCAAACCTTTAGCGAGAAAGGACTGACCAAAACAGAGGGTGGTCAGAACGCGTTCTCGGTGCTGCTTTTCCAAGATATCGCCGTAATTCCAATGTTGGCGTTTATTCCGCTATTAGCACTACCTGAGTTGGTAGAACAAGCACAATCTGCAGCGCAAGCAGCCGCAGAGCATCATGAAGAACTTAGCCTAGTTGCTGGACTTCCTGGCTGGGCATACGGGCTCGTGATTACGGCTTCTATTGCTATCGTCGTTGTTGGCGGACATTTCCTAAGTCGTCCACTGTTCCGCTACGTAGCAAGCTCTGGTTTGCGTGAAATCTTTACTGCAACTGCGTTAATGCTGGTGATCGGTATTGCAGCTTTGATGAGCCTAGTGGGTCTGTCTCCGGCTCTGGGTACGTTCTTAGCAGGTGTAGTACTGGCGAACAGTGAGTTCCGCCATGAGTTGGAATCAAACATTGAACCGTTTAAAGGCTTGCTACTTGGCTTGTTCTTTATCACGGTAGGTGCTGGCATCGACTTCTCAGTGCTGTTCAGCGACTTTGGTTTGATAATCGGTCTAACGCTAGGCGTAATGATTCTGAAAGCAGCGATTCTATTCGCACTTGCGTTCATCTTCCGTATCAAAGGCAGCAACCGTTGGTTGTTTACTTTGAGCTTGGCGCAAGCGGGTGAATTCGGCTTTGTGCTATTAAGCTTCTCAGTACAAAACCACGTAATCCCATTCGAGCTCTCACAAACACTGGCATTGGTTGTTGCGATCTCTATGTTCCTAACACCGGGCCTATTCATTCTATTTGATAAGGTGATCCTTCCTCGCTTTGAAAGTGAATCGAATGAGCGTGAAAGTGACACGATTGAAGAGCAAGGTACCGTCATCATTGCAGGTATTGGTCGCTTTGGTCAGATCGTAAACCGTTTGTTGGTGTCTAATGGCGTGGAAACGGTTGTACTCGACCACCAAGCAAGCCAGATTGATAACATGCGCCAAATTGGTACTCGCGCTTATTTTGGTGATGCGACTCGACCAGACATGCTACACACGGCAGGTATTGAGCATGCCTCTGCGCTTGTCGTCGCGATAGATAATCAAGAATCGAGCGTTGAGTTGGTTAAATACGTCAAGCACACTTATCCAAACGTGACTGTGATTGCGCGTGCATTTGACCGCGGACATGGTTACCTACTACGTCAAGCGGGCGCAGATATCATCGAATCAGAGACTTACCATTCTGCATTGGAAATTGGTGGTCACGCGATGAAAGCCATTGGTATTCATCCGTTCTTCACTGAGCAACAAAAATCGACTTATCGCCGCGTTGAAGATCGTAAATCCAACATGCTCTATGAAGCATGGGTCGATGACTCAGAGGGTGAACGTTACGACAACAACTTCCGTCAGCTATTTATTCACCTTGAAGAAAAAATGGCAGAAGAGATGCAAAAAGATCGTCACGACAAACTCTCCCGTTCTGAACGTGGTTGGACACCGCCACCAAAAGGCTATGCCGACGACTTCAACGAAGAAAACGTCCAAGAGCTTCATCTACCGAAAGAAGACGCTCAATAAACACGAAAACCTCCCTATGGGAGGTTTTTTATTGCCTGCGAAAAAGCGGAGCTACATGAGATCGCTCATCAATGTCTCATACTCTTCGTTCGCTTCATCCACTAAATGCGACAGTTCTAATGCATCGGTTTTCGCTAGGTTGAACTGCCATGGAACGGTGTCTTCTTTCCCGCAAATACGCGTTTGAGCGCCACTACTTTCAAAAGAAAGATCATCAAACTCGGTGGTGTGGTGTTCATGAAGCTCGACAATTTCAACTTCCAATTTACCGACGGGATTGACTTCAACATGGGCGTGTAAATCTGGGCTATTCGATAAACAATACTCTCGATGAACTGCAATCATGGCTGCCTCCTTGGTCTGCCAACTGACAACTCATCAAACAGTGTAGTCGAGGCATTTTGAACGTGGGGTGAAAAAATAATGAAGATTGATCCTGAATAAAAATCCATCAATTTTAATTCCAAACCGACTCTGAGTGTTCGCCCCGTTAACCGTCAGTTTTTACATAAAATGACTTCGTCAATGCGCGATTCAATCGCCTTTATTGCTATTGTCACTGCCATCGGCACATGCGCTTGGTAGGGATGCAATACATAAATTGGGTTCACCTTTGACGCTTTCGCACCGGGTACAGGTTCAAGAAGCGAGTTCGACTCCAACATAAAGTCAGGCAAAATACCAACGCCTAACCCCATTTCTAACAGACTGGCCACATCAAAGACGGTATTCGCTCGGTGCTTCACTGGATATTGAATTTGATGTTCTGGCTCCTTGGAAGCAAACGCATGAATAACAGGTTCAAGCTGCCAATGTTGAGCAATATAAGGCGCACTTTCAAAATCAGTATGCGCGCCTTTCACACGACACAAGACGTCACAAAACTGTCCTACTTTGCGCTGTTTAATGTTTGAATCACCAGAAGCCCCTACTCGTACGGCAAGATCGATATCCTGTTGAACAATATCCACATGCTTATCATCACTGATCAAATTTAACTGCACATCAGAGTAATCAGCAAAAGCACTCGTTAAAGCAGGCAACACTATTGAACGCATTAGTGCATGTGGCGCAGTGACGGTAAGCCTTCCCGTTGGCACTTGCTTTAACTCTGTGGCTTCTAACCACGCAGCTTCTGCTTGTTTTGTCATTTGCGCGCACTGCTCGTAAAAGCGTTCGCCCGTCGAGGTCAGAGTTTGCTTTCTGGTCGTACGTTTGAGTAAACAAGTATCCAGCTCTTGCTCTAGTTGCTTCAAAGCAGAGCTCAACACTGACTTAGAAAGCTCTAACTTATCGGAAGCTTTGGAGATTGAACCACACTCGACAATATGAACGAACAGAGACATCAAACGCAGCTTATTCATCGCCCTTTCTTATTGTTCTTTTTTACAGAACATTCAATTCTTATTAATTTGTTTTTCTATCTTAATTCTAACTCTATCATTACTCCATAAACAAACACCAATCACAGGATATTCAGGATGACTCAATCAGTTTTAGAACGCGCTCAAGCTGGCATCTCAGCATGGCAAATCGCTTTCAATAATCAAGACGCTGCGGGCTGTGCAGCACAATACGCTGAAGATGCAGTTATGATTGCAAAACCATTTGGCACCTTTGAGGGACGTGAAGCGATCCAAGCATTCTGGCAGAACATCATGGACCAAGGTTTTAACAGCGTGGATTACACCAACACTAAGTGGGAAAAAGACAGCGAAAATGGCTACATTCTTACTTCAGATTGGACGATGAACAAAGCGTTTGGTGTCGTGCACAAAGAGTTATGGGAAATTCAAGAAGATGGTTTGTCTCGCCTAACTTACGATGAGTTTGAAGTGCTTGGTGAGCGATAAGCTTTAAGTCTTTCAGAATTAAAAATCCCCAAGCCGAAACTTGGGGATTTTTGTTTTTCAGTTTACTTAATTAAATTAAGCAAAGATGAAGGTGTATAGGTAACCTGCGCCCATTGCCATCGTTAAGATAACGAATAGGAAGGCTGCAATCATTTGGTTCTTAAAGATTGATTTCAACAAAATCACTTCTGTAAGACTTGCGCCTGCGCTACCAATGATAAGTGCCATTACTGAACCCAGTGCCATACCTTTTTGTACTAGCGCCGCACTTAGTGGAATAACTGCCTCTGCACGGATGTACAATGGAATACCAATAATTGCTGCTACTGGAATCGCGTACCACTTCGCTTCACCTGCGTACTCCGCAATAAGATCCGTTGGGATGAAGCCGTAGATGAATGAACCAATCGCAATACCCATCATTAGGTAAGGGAATACTTGTTTAAAGTCTTTCCAAGTTGAGTGCCAAATACGTACCCAGCGGCTAGGCTCTTTTTCTTCCACGATTGTCGCTGTTGCACTACCGTCTGATGAGCAGCAAGACACTTCTACTTTAGGTTCTGCTTTTGGTGCGCTATCACCACAACAAGATGTTTTCGCTACCACAGGCGCTGGCTCACTACAGCATGATGTTTTTGCTGCAACTGGTGCAGGTTCACCACAAGTGCTAGTACCACAGCTTGATGCTGGTTTTGCTTGTTCTTTTTTCTTGCTTGAATCACCGCAAGATGTACCACATGAAGAGGTGCCTGCTGCTTCGTACGCTTCTGGTTTTACGTAACGTTCAAAGCCCAGCTTTTCAAGAACATAGCCTGCAACCACAGACACTGTCATCGCGATAGCAAAGTAGAATACCGCTACCTTCCAACCAAAGGTCACTACAAACAAACCAATGATCACTGGGTTAAGCAGTGGACTAGCAAATAGGAACACCATCATAGGTCCGAAACCTGCTCTTGCACGCAATAGACCTTTCAAGAAAGGAATGGTCGAACACGAACAGAAAGGCGTAATCGAACCTAATAGCGCAGCGATAAAGTAACCTTTACCCTTTTTCGAACTCAGGATAGATTGGATTTTTTCTGGCGTTAGAAAATCTTGCAACACGCCCACGATGTAGCTAATCGCTAGGAATAGGATGATAAGTTCGGTTGCTAGAAACGCAAACATATCAAGCGCTTCCTTAGCCATGGTCATGATTTCTGGATTCATATCGATTCTCCTACTGATATCACATCAGTAACTGTAAATTTCCTAATGAAGCTGAACTCTTCATTTCTATTTTTCTCGAATTATAGAATTAAAAATCGACGCGTCAATCATTATATTTCGATAAATATCGAAATATAATTTAAAGTCTTAATAATCAATTAATTAACTAGGTGATTTTTCTTGTTTGCTATTCACCCACACTTTCACTATCATCGAAATGTATTTATCGTCTGTCATTCCAAGAGGTCAGTATGGAACTCGAAGCTGTAGCAAAAGCGCTCAAAGAGCTAGGACACCCTACCCGTTTATGTATCTATAAAGAGGTGGTCAAAGCAGGCTATAAAGGAATCGCGGTTGGTGGCGTACAAGATAAACTTGGTATTCCAGCCTCTACCCTTTCTCATCACATTTCGAGCCTAGCCTCAGCCGGCTTAATCAGTCAGCGTCGTGAAGGTCGTACTTTGTATTGTGTTGCTGAGTATGAATGCTTAGATACGGTTATTGGTTTCTTGCGTGACGAGTGTTGCATCAATGAAAACTGCTAACCTCGAATCAATTTGGAGCGAATACGAACACGCTATTCATGCGTTCTTGCGCTCTAAAGTCAGCAATGAAGATGATGTAGACGACTTAAAGCAAGAGATTTTACTTAAGACTTATCAAAACCTTGCGGATATTCGTGATGTATCAAGCGTCAAATCTTGGCTCTTCCAAATCGCGAATAACGCCATCATCGATTTCTACCGTAAACGCGCTCGAAATCAGCGTGATAATGACCTCATTGCTGACGATCTTTGGTTTGAAGAGCAAGAATCAAACCTGAAACAAGAACTGTCAAAGTGCATTGCGCCCTTTGTGCAAGCATTACCAGATGAGCAATCGCAGCTGCTCTCTTCTATAGAGCTTGAAGGCATGAGCCAGAAGAAGTTGGCCGAAGAGCAAGGTATCAGCTACTCAACCCTCAAATCGCGCGTACAGAGAGGACGTGTCGAATTGAAAAAGCTATTTGAAGAATGTTGCAGTTTCTCGTTCGACAAACAAGGTCGTATGACAGATTGCAACCAAAACGGTGCTTCTTGCGATAAATGTTAATCCCTCGCTGAATGCCCACCTCGCAATGAATACCGATAGCTTGGCGGCTCGTTATTGAGTCGCCTATCCATGAACTCAATCACAGCTTTATCTCTTCATCCGCTCTCTCATTTGCTATCTTGCTGAATAGTAAGCTTTACTTCTTCTGCTTTAAGGAAGAAGGAAACTTATATTTATGATCTCATTAAGAGAACTCACCAAAGAAAACTATCTAGATTGTATTCGTCTCAATCTTCACCCAGAACAAGAAGAAAACCTTGCCTCCAACGCGATTACGATTGCTCAGTCACGCTTTGAAACCGACTACCGATTGAAAGTGATTTATGAGCAAGAGACGGTGATCGGTTTGCTTGCGTTTTGCCATGAAGACGAGCCGCTTGATTACTCTATTTACTGGCTGTTCCGCTTTATGATCGACAAAGATCACCAGAACAAAGGGGTTGGAAAGCAAGTACTTAGTTTGCTCGTTGAAGAAGTGAAACAACTTGGCGGGAAAACCTTACTCACGATGCATAAACCCTCCAATCAGCAGGCAGGTAAGCTTTATCGTGCGTTCGGATTTCAAGAGGATGGCATCCTCGATGATGGTGACATATCACTACGATTAGTGCTTTCTTAATCCAGTATGAATCCAAAACGGGAATTTCTGGCTTTTACACCTGTTTATCAAACCATTCGGTCACCAACGCCACCAGCTTTTGATGCACAGGACTTAACGTATTGCCTCGCTTTAGTAACACATAGCCTGCACGACCTTCGTTTGCCATAAAATCGATGTTTAACGGGACAAACTCGCCTTTATCATCATGAGCTTGCACTAAATGATGAGGAAGCAAGGCAAAGCCATCATTTTTCAATAATCGCATCAACACATCGATGTTACTGATTCGCGAGACATTTGGTGACATCACCTGTTGATTACCAAGTGCACTGGTACTGAAATTCTCTGCAATGTACTGATGATGCGACGCGAGATCCTGCAGAGTCACAACGGGTTTCTGCGCTATCGGACTTTTCAGATGCGCATAGAAGGTAAACCTTGGGTAGCCCAAGTTAATGAAAGACATCCCTTCGGTTGGAAACGCTTTACCACTGTTGAGCACCACCGCGAAATCCGCTTGTTTCGCCATAAGCATTTCTAACGCTTCATCTCGGCTGCGATGTAACCAATGAATCGCTGTACTCTTGTATTGCTTACGCATAGACAGGTCGATGTCCGCTATGGCATCACACGGTACCGACATGTCATGACAAATCGTTATCTCCGGAACATCCCCTTGAGAGTAGCTGTCGCAAGAAAGCTCTAAAGACTGCATTTGGTAGAGAATATGCTTGGCTTGAGTAAGTAACGTCGTTCCTACTTCCGTCAAGACTGGCGTTCTTCCTTTGCGTTCAAACAAGATCACATCCCAATCAATTTCGAGATCGCTGACTTGGTGATGCAGCGTCGCTCTGTCTTTCCCGATTACCCTTGCGGCTTGGCTAAACGATCCATGCTCCGCGACAGCAACAAATGCAGTAAGTTGATCAAAACTGGCTCTGGGCATTGGAAGCTCCTCAAACAATAAACCCGTTTATCTTAGCTCAACCGACATTCTTTTGTTGCAAACTTTGCAACATAACTGAGATTACATGGTGAGTATCACACGTAATAATGACCTCGTATTGAAACGTTACGAGGGCAATTCAATGAAAGGTTTTAGCAAAAAAGTTCTTCTAGCAGCATCTGTTGCAATGGCAGTTGGCAGCATCTCTACCGCAGCAAATGCGTGTTCACGTTTGGTTTGGGAGACTCAAGACCACGGTGTATTTGTCTCTCGTACCATGGATTGGATGGAAGCCAATCAGCCAACCATTGATGTTCGTCACGCAGGCCAAACCTACCGCGGCTACGATAAAGACGATGCGCTTACGTGGACATCGAAATACGCTTCTATCGGTGTAAGTATTTACGGCGTGGGCATTATTGATGGCTTTAACGAGAAAGGCTTTGCGGCGAATGCCCTGTTCTTGGATGAAGAAAACCCAGGGGCCCCACAAGCTGGCAAACAACAAATTGAAAACTCGCGCTTTGTCGCCTATTTGATTGATAGCTTTGCATCCGTTGATGAAGCATTGAAGCATCTAGATTCAATCCAAATCCAACAGTTCAGCCACAATGGCATCGAAATGAAGGGGCATTATTCATTAGAAGACGCAAGTGGTGACTCTGCTGTGTTGGAATACATCGACGGCGCATGGCAAGTTCATCATGGCAAACAATATGACGTGATGACTAACAGCCCAGAGTACGCGCAACACTTGAAAAACTGGCAAGAAGCGCAACCAAAAGCGAAGAGTGATGTGAATGGTGAGTTCCCGATCCCGGGTAACATTAATTCTGCTCAACGCTTTATCTGGAACAGCTACATGAAGGACCAACTTAAAGAGCCTAGCAGCTACACCAACGGCATTGCGAAACTGGATAGTGTGACCTATAAAATCCCATTGGATGCGGCAAACCGCCCAGTGAATGGCGAAATGCGTGGCTACGCAACCATCTATGGTTTGGTGTACAACCTAGACCAAAAAGTAATGAACGTGCGTTACCAGTATGACGACAGTTACACGCAGTACTCAGTGGACTTTAATAAGTTGAATGACGGCCATAACTACACCATCAAAGCCGATTTACCGGATCTGTTTGGTGACATTTCATCTCGCTTAGAAAAAGGCGATGGCGTAATGGGTCAACACTTAGTGAAATAACTCAGATTACGTAAAAAACAGAACTTGAAAGGTGTGTGGACAAAAGCACCATTCAAAAAAAGCGCCGACATGTTCGGCGCTTTGCCTTTCTATTCATTTTGTGCTTAAGGACACTGGTCTCGATAATGCCCAGGAGATATTCCCTTCCAAGCGCTGTAAGCTCGAATAAATGAGTTCGCTTCTTGAAATCCCAGTAGGAACGAGATTTCACCCAGTGACATTTGAGACTTCTCTAAATAGTGATCGGCCAGCTCAGCTCTCACCATTTGCAACACGGATTGATAACTTTCAGCTTCTGCCGTGAGCTTACGCTGCAATGTACGTTTACTCATTGCCAGTTTGTCAGCCACTATTTCAATAGCACTGTTCCCCGCAGGCAATGACTCGATCAAGACTGCTCGAACGCGCTCAACTGTTGAGGCACTGGCATCAAGATCTTTGAGTTTCTGGTTCAACCCTTGTTCGAAAAATCCCCACATTTGCGCATTTGAAGTCACGAACGGATGCACTGCATCTTCCGCTTTAAATCGCACCTCTACGTCATCACCTTTGACCAACGGGCAACCAAAGTAAGCTTGGTATTCCTCAAGGTTGTTGGGAAGCTCAGGCAACGTAACTTGTAGCGGTTGAATCCGCTTTCTCGTCGCTAAACGTGCTAACTGGGTAAAGAACACCACTTCTGTCAAAGCCAAAGATTTAGGTAGAGCTTGTCCTTGGCCATAGCAACTGATGCTGAGTTTTGTTTCTTTATCGGCAACGTCTAACGTCATTACCATAGGTCCAATCAACGGTTTATATTGCTGAATCCGTTTGAGTGCGGTGTTCAAGTTCGGACTGCAAATAGCGGCAAAAATTGGGGCGTCAAACCCCTCAACTGACATATGTTCAGCAAGGAGCAACGGCATCTCGCGCTCACCGGACGCTTGTTCAACTCCGACCCAAAGCTGAAAGTACTCATTTGGGCTAAGCGTTGCCTTTTCTCGATTGAACAAGTCGGCAGGTAACTTGGCGTATGCCAGCACCAGTTGCGGATCGATATCCATATCGTTAAGCAGCACTTTCCAACTCTGAGGCACAGTGAATTGACTCGCTCGCTTGATCATATTTGATTCCTAAGCACTTTTTTCCATGGTTTGACGCGATATTTTTAGCACCAATTTTCTTGGTAGGAAAGGCACAATCCATTCAAGCATGAACTTCAAACCACCTTCGTTGAAGGCCACTAACTTACCCTGTTCCATCGCATTGTAACCACACTCTGCAACAGAACGAGGAGACTTGGCGTTTTTAAACACTTCCACACCTTGCAAATCGCCGGCAGCAACAAAACCCGTCGCTACTGCACCCGGACACAACGCTGTCGCCGTTACATTGGTGCCTCTAAGCTCTTCCGCTATCGCTTGAGTAAACGATGTAACATAAGCCTTGGTTGCGTAGTACACGGCCTGTAATGGACCCGGCATAAACGACGCCGTTGATGACACATTTAAAATTTTACCGCGATTGCGTGCCACCATGCCTTGCAGGTACAAGTGCGTCAGATTGGTTAACGTCACCATATTAAGTTGCATCATGGCTTGGTCTGCCACCAATTCGCGTTCATGGAATTTTCCGTGTCCACCAAAGCCTGCATTGTTAATCAGCACATCAATTTGCAAGCCTTGCGCTTCGGTTTGCTCAAACACACGTGCAGCAGAGTCAGCCTGAGTCAAATCCTCTGCAATCACAGCAACCTCAACCTTGTGTTTATCGCGAAGCTCTGATGCCAGTGCCTCTAGCTTGTCTTTAGAACGAGCAACAAGCACTAAGTCTCCCCCCTTCTCTGCGTGTATACGCGCTAATTCTTCACCAATACCACCTGATGCGCCTGTAATTAATGCTGTATTTGTCATGTGCTTGTCCTCTTAGTATGAGCTAACGTCGTTGTTGGTATGGATAAAGTTTATGCAATCCAATCGCGCCACACACTGGCAAAAGATGACATCTTACTTGCCGATCGTGCCACCCTGATTAAAGACCATTGATTACATAAATTTATTACAATGAGAACAAATGATAATTTTTGGATAAAGATTGAACTAGCTAATATGCTTTGAACAGGATGAACACACAGAAGAGGCAAAGGTTATGTCTATCCCATATCCAAGAACGTTTTCTCACATTGGTATTTCCGTACCCGATTTAGAAGCAGCCGTAAAATTCTATACCGAAGTTCTGGGTTGGTATCTGATTATGGAGCCAACTGAAATCGTCGAAGACGACAGTGCGATCGGTGAAATGTGTACTGATGTCTTTGGCGCAGGCTGGGAGCGGTTTCGTATCGCTCACCTATCAACAGGGGATCGAATTGGTGTCGAACTGTTCCAATTCAAGAACCAAGAAAATCCTGAAGATAATTTTGAATACTGGAAAACTGGGATTTTCCATTTCTGCGTCCAAGATCCTGATGTCGAAGGTCTGGCTGAAAAGATCGTTGCGGCAGGTGGTAAGAAGCGCATGAAAGAACCCCGTTACTACTACCCAGGCGAAAAACCTTATCGCATGATCTACATGGAAGATCCGTTCGGCAACATCCTAGAAATCTACAGCCACAGCTACGAGTTAACTTACTCAGCAGGCGCATACCAATAAATCATCAAAGCTATCCAACGGTGATTGCGCCGTTGGATTTTTGTTTTTCGGGCAAGTGCCCTTTGGGGAAAAGAATGAAAGCGATCACTTACCAAAAAGATCAAGATACCTTCACCTATACCGACATCGACACTCCAGCGCTTGCGAGTGGGTTAGATGTGTTAGTAAAAGTTCATGCCGTTGGGCTCAACCCTGTCGATGCGAAAGTGAATCTTTGGCACGAGATGGTCGATGGTATGGACGATACTTTCGTTGGTGGCCTCGATGTTTCGGGGGAAATCGTTGCCATCGGTGACAAGGTATCGGGTTGGCAGGTAGGTGATCGCGTTCTCTATCATGGCAACATGCGTCGAATGAGCGGTGGTTTCGCCGAATACGCAATTCAAGACTCACGTACGTTGGTTGCACACCCTGATGTCGCTCCAGAAGTCGCAGCCGCGTCACCTTGTGCGGGCTGGACGGCTTATCGAGCGCTCGTTGATAAACTTAACATTTCTACACGTAAGAGCATTTTTATTGCTGGTGGTTCTGGTGGCGTGGGCAGCTTTGCCATTCAGCTCGCTCGCTTCTTCGGTGTAGAAACCATCATCACTACAAGCTCTGCAGCAAACCACGAGTTTGTGCGTTCATTGGGTGCAACACACGTCATTGACTACAAGCAAGAGGATGTACGTGAACAAATCATGGCTGTCACTGAAGGCTTTGGCGTAGAGGTATCATTGGACTGCGTTGGCGGCGACAACGACATTCTATGTGCTTCAGTGCTTGGTTTTGAAGGTGAAATGGTAGAACTAGTAAGAACAACGCGTGCAACCGAATACCCAGGTGCATTTTTGCAAGGGCTCACCTTCCACCAACTGAGCTTAGGCTCTGGTCATGTTCACGGTGAAAAAGGTTTTGCTTCTATCGTTAACGCTGGAGTGGAATTCTCCCACATGCTAGAACGTGGTGAAGTCATGGTGCCTAAATTGGAAGTCGTCGCATTAAAAGACGTCGCTCAAGCTCTAGTGTCTATTCGTCAGCAACGAACGGTCGGAAAGATCGTCGCTAAAGTCGTCGACTAAATCCCAAGCGACAAAATAAGGAAAAAAGAAGCGCAAACTCCAAAGCTGTTTGCGCTTCTAAGGGGTATTACTTTTCTACAAGCAGCATTGCTGATTTCGCCGCCACTTTAATCTCTTCACCGCTAGGCACTTCTTCTCCGGTCATCATATCAACCAGAGCCTTGTTCACTGTCAGTTGCAGTGATTGCGCTCGCGCAGATTTGTTGAGTACCAAGATGCCCTTCTCGCCGCGCTGAAGTACCAACATATCGTCGTTACCTTCCAGTACCGTCATTGGCTCGCCATGAACAAGATTATGGAATGCCACCATCTTTGCCATACGTGCGTCCTTCCACGCATTCTGCCATCTTGGTTTACCATCCACACCCTTGATACCACTGGTATCCAAATCCGTGTAGATAAGCGGAACACCGCCATCGCGTCCCAGAATGTAGGCATACGCTAGCCATTCGTTCTCTTCATCCATGACCAAATCCAGGAACACATCATTGTTTGGAATATCATGAGTGATTGCGAAAGTTATAGCTCGACGGTTAGATAAAGCCTGACCAAAACAGTACGGGTCGATCAAAGACTTAAAACTACCCTTCTTAGAGAACGCCTTAAAGATGGTAGAGAACAACGGAAAATCGTATGCACCTAAGCGTGTTTCTTTCAAATACGGTTCTAGGAACAGCTCATACTCTTCTTCTGTCGCGCCACCATCTGTGATGATTTCACCAAAGATATGAACGTCTTGAGTAATGTCTTCGGTCCAAACCAACTTTAGGTGTTCTAGCGTCATGTGCTTTGCGGCATCAATGCGGAAACCTTTCACCCCCAGAGCCTTAAGCGCTTTCAGGTAAGTACGTTGCTGCTCAACAACATGCTTGCACACACGTAAAGTCGGCAACCCAGGATCGGTTGGACCGCCCGAGATTCGACCATTTTGAACTTCCCACTTGTCTTTCCAATCTTTAATGCCAAAAGCTTCAACGAAGTCATTCTCATCAAACAGCGGTTCTGACAAGTCACCGAATAGAATCAGATCTTGATACTTGCTTGCATTTTGCTGGTAATCGTCCATCACGGCTTGGCGCGGATATTGTAAATCCGAGCGTAGATGGGCTTCGTTCGCCATGTGATTAAAGACAACATCGGCGTAAACCAATACACCTACACGGTTGAGTGCTTCAACCATGTTTTTAAAATCTGTGGTATTACCGAGCGCATTGTCAATAACACGATAATCTTGAGGTTGGTAACGCTGCCACCAGCGTTCGTCTTGTGCGCTTTTCATCGGCGGAGAAACCAATACCGAGCCATAACCTAGCTCGCTGACCTCCGCTGCGCGTTGGGCAATGTCAGCATACTTCCAATCAAAAGCGTGCAAGATAACATTTGCACCTGTTGATTGTGTTTCCTGTAAGCCACTCATGTTTCTCTCCTCGTCGCGTTCGCTCACCCATTGTTACTCGTATTCTTCGTGAGCGAATCCAATAGCCAAAATTATAAGAACTATTAGCGAACCTCCCTCACCCCTTTTGCGTTTCTGCTAGGTGGAAAAACAAGGCGTAGCTCATCCCCAGTTAAGGTTTAAACGTCCGTTTAAAAGTATTCGAACACCCAAGCCAAAACAAAGATCGCAAGGATACCGATTTAAACACCTGTTTTATAAGCATTTTGCAGATAAACCATTCTGATCGCGCCTACTCTCACTATTACGCCTTTTTTCAGTAAGAATGTGAATATGGGGCAATAATTCGATATGTAACAAATATTTAAGAAAGCGAAACTGCTGCTCACGTCACAGTTGGTGCGGTTTATAAATTGATAGAAAAGGAGAGGAAGACTCGAAATGATGACGGCAGGTGCGCGAATAAAGAACGCTAGATACAAAAATAGCGCGATAAACGCGCTATCAATAAGAAGAAATAAACGCTTAACTTGAACAGCCAACCAATGCGTTCCAAAGCTCCTCGTTAATAATTTCCAACTTAATACCTTCATCTCGGAATGAAAGAGCAGACTCTATCTTTCGTCCGTAACTTGTAAAACGCCAATCCCTGTTGGCAATAGCACCTAGCACAAGGATATCTATACTTTTTGAGACAGAACCTTTTACTTCAGCCCCTAGAGCCAATGCCCTTTGTTCTTGAACTTTACGAGTACCACTCAAGAACTTTCCGGTAAAACAGATGCGCTTTCCATCAACACACATACGACCATCTTGTGTCGTAGAGAAATCAGCAGACATTCCATAAGCGAGGCCAGTATCAAGCATTGATTGACCAGAAATAGCTTTGATCAAATCTAACAGCTCTTTTCTCTCTTCTTCATCAACAATGTCATCCGCTAAGATGGCGTCTAACCGTTTTTTAATTGCACTAGCAGGCCACATACGTGTTAAAGCCTTATCTTGTTGAAGTAAGCTAGAAAGACGCTCAATTTCCATATCGCAAAGCATACCATCTGCACTGATGCCACTCAGAAATCCCAAGAGGTGATTGACAGTGCTCTCGTATCCACCATCCTCTAAATCACCATAATCGAGGATGTCTTGCAACATTTGCTGTATATCCTTTAGCTCAGAAGTCGAGATTACTCCATCTTCTAAAATATCTTCAATTTGCTCGTGAATATCAATGAAATCACCATCTTTGAAGTTGAAGATATCATTGTCTTTCCAAGCTCTCAGGTATACCTCTTCAACCTGGTTTAAATACTCATCTGCATGGATTCCATCAAGAATTCCTTTTAACGTCAAAATTGCCTTTGCTTTATTTCTCTTGTAATTAAAAGCAATGTTGTGTGGCTGCGCGTCGATATCCAAACGCTTCGTATCTTTTACCGTCATGTTTCTCATCAAAATAAACAACCATTTGCATATTTAATAGCTCATTAAAGTATCAACATTCAATACGCAAGACGGTTAATTGCTAGTTAGATAACAAAACGCGTTGTTAAGGACACAAAAAAAGCACCTAACAAGGTGCTTCTTAAATACGTTCTACCCTACGTGCGGTATAACACCTTCACAACGTGCCAACCGAATTTGGTTTTGACTAGGTGTGGAGTAAGAACCTCACCAGAAAAACAAACTTTGTCGAACTGTGGCACCATTTGACCGCGGCGAAACTCACCTAGGTCGCCACCACGTTTACCAGATGGACAAGTCGAGTATTTCTTTGCCAATGTCTGGAATTTAGCACCTTTTTTAAGCTGCTGGATGATGTCTTCAGCTTGTTCTTTATGCTTTACAAGAATGTGTAAAGCGGCTGCTGTATTTGCCATGTGTCTGTCTCTCACTGTTCGGGTGGCGCAAGTTTACCGAATCGCTTCAATATCGCAATAATTTCTCTCATGCCGTCCTTATCTTCATCTTTTGATATTCGTTTCTATCTAACAATTTGAT
This sequence comes from Vibrio sp. HENC-03, assembly GCF_000305755.2. Lineage (NCBI taxonomy): Bacteria > Pseudomonadati > Pseudomonadota > Gammaproteobacteria > Vibrionales > Vibrionaceae > Vibrio > Vibrio sp. HENC-03. The sequence goes on from NZ_JH976064.1 coordinate 551,375, forward strand.
GAAAACTTGGCCGCTAACCGATTCAATTTCACCTTTAATTTGCGCTATTTCCTAAAAAGCTCACTTTTCCACGCTCTACGGTTGAAGCGGTCGCCTTATAAGATTAGATTAGTTACATAAATCAGTGATATTGATAAGGTTATTTTCATGGCAAAAGTCGCGAGTAAAGCGAACCAATCTCAAGGTATGTTGGTGTTTAAACTCACCCTGCAACAGAACTTCGCAATTGGCACACTTAAAGTCCGTGAAATTGTACCTTACATGCCGACCACCAAAATTCCCTATTCGCACCATCATGTAATTGGCACTGTGACAATTCGTGATTTGACGGTGCCAGTCATCGATATGGCGGCAGCAATTGGATTCCGTCCTATCCAAGAGGAAGAATACAAGAATTGCTATTTGATCGTGACAGATTGTCTACGTACCGTAGTGGCATTTATGGTGCGAAGTATCGAGAAGATCATTGAATGTGATTGGAAATCTATCGAAACACCGCCATCAAGTGCGGGTCATAATATCTTTGTAACGGGTATTACTCGCTATGAAGAGAAGATCGTCCAAATGTTGGATGTGGAGCTTCTACTATCAAAGATCTACCCGCAATACGAGAATACCAAGATTCCAATGCTTACAGACATCGAGCGCGAGCGTTTGAAAGCCTTAAATATCCTTTTGGTGGACGACTCTTCTATCGCTCGCAAGCAATTGAGCGACGCGCTAGACCGCATCAACATCCCGTATCAAATCTGTAAAAACGGCTCAGACGCACTCGACTTGATGAAGCGAGATGCAGAAGCTAACCGCCCAATTGACCTTTTAGTGAGTGACATTGAAATGCCAGGGCTGGATGGTTATGAACTTGCGTTTGAAGTTCAAAATGATTCTGCGCTGAACAACTCTTACCGAATTCTTCACACGTCTCTATCAAGCGAGATTTGTGTTGACCGAGCTCACCAAGTTGGCGCTCACGAGGCATTAGAGAAATTCAACGCTGGGGAATTGATTGAAGCGATGCTGCGCGGTGCGAAAGAGCTGGAAGCAAAAGCGATGGCTTCTTAATCATATCTAATAAGTTTGCTTGATCTGGTATACATCAATAACTTTTTCGGCAGTGAACAAACTCGTGATACTCGCTACCGAACATGAAAACATTGCAACAAAGACGAACATTTTGATATGACTATTGAGCAATAGCCCTCCGCCGAAGAAATACAGTCCTATCGCGATAACCGTTGGCATGATCAATGCGGGGCGACACAACAATTCCATTGCAAGGGAGAAAAAGTAAACCTCCTCCCTTTTCGCAATCGAATACCAGTTGTAGAAAATAATAGAAGCTGTCGCACCCACCGCTAACGCTATAGCAATCAGAACACTCGAAAAATGCTGCCCTGCAAACAACACAAACCCCGCCCTGATAGACAATACCGCGCAAAACAGCCAGACCAATAAAGGCCCCCCAACAACTAAACCCATCGTTTCTTTCCTCTGAATCAATTTTAATCGTTATTCAAACAAAGGTAGAAAGATGGGTAAAGGTAATCAAAGCACTCGAATGAGAACTCTGCGACGGCTAGCTTAAAGTCATTAAATTCAGACTATTAGGTGATATTTTGCCTATTTACTTGGCATTGTGTAGCTGCGAGACACAAACTCAGTTTCTTCGACTTGATAAATGTGGTTGATGTAAGACGCCAGACTATAGAGCACATTCGCGAGCAGGTTTGAATAACGGAACAAAATTGGATCGGGTTGTTTCTTACCTGAATGCTCAACGGAAACCAATGCACGAACCACCTTCTTTGCTTGGCAACGACACAAATGCAGTTGGCTTGAAGTTGGGTGGCCGCCTGGAAGCACAAATCCTTTAAATCCACCGTCGATACGAGCCTTAACTGCATCGTAATCGGCTTTTAGCTCATCGACTTCCGCTTCTGTAATCGCGAGTTTTCCGCGGATAGAGCCATTTACATGATATACGTTGGGCTGCATTCGAGTCAGTATGTCACGGCTAAAGTCATCGAGTTCCATCGATAGAACCAACCCAATTCGGCTACACAACTCATCAGCAGTGATTTCAAAGTCACATACTGGGCTGTCTTCATAGATGAATGGGTAACAAATCTCGCCAAGTTCCTTGCTTACTGGTCTCATGCTCTTTCTCTGTGCTTTTGTTCTAATAAAAAAGGGAGTCAGTATAACCTAACTCCCTTTGAGCATTCACATCCGTTTAGACGATCATAAGTTAGAAAATCGGCTTATGCGTTTTCGATTTTCTTGTGACCTTCTTGAAGGTGAACGAAATCAACCAGATCATCGCCTGATACTTGGTAAGCTTGACCAAAGCCTTTTACGAATAGACCTTGTTCTGCTTTTAGGTTGAACAGAACGAAGTCTTCTAGTTGACTCAGACCATCGATGATCTCACCAAAACGATCTTTCATCTGGCCAACAACTTGTTGCCACATTTCAGTATCACGCTCAACAACGGTTGCAACTGCATCAAACGTTAGACGCTTACGAGCAAATAACTGCTTCGACGAGTCTTCGTCTTCAATCATCATCAAAGATACGTTTGGATTCTCTAATAGGTTGCGTGCATGACGAGCAATCTGAGAAATAAGAACGAAGTAACCTTCCTGGTTTTGAACGTATGGTGCGTAACTTACGTTTGGACGGCCTTCCGCATCAACTGTTGCTAATTGAATGGTACGACGCTCCTGACGAAATTCCTTGATTTCTGGTCCTAGACGACCTTGTAAACGCTCTTGTTTAACTTGCTGATCCATTTTGATACCTAACTTTACTTGTTTGTTGTTCCGAGTTTTAACTCGGTTATTCTTTAATAAAATGACACTGCGCTAACGAATTAGTGCAGTGTCATGCTCATTCGAGACTACTTGTTGAACTCTGCTTGCATTGCACGGAATGCTGTTACTTGATCTTCGATTAGCTCACGCTTCTCGTTGCGGCCTAGGTAAATCTTAAAGATGTTGCTGCCACACTCAGAGAAGAAACCAAAGTAATGGCTCTCACGTCCCATAAACGGTTTACTTACTAAGGCAATGTTTTTCACGTTATCCAGTTTTAGGTGGCCATGAAGCTCACCTTCTTTGCCCATAAGGTTGTAGTAACCACGAGCAACTTTACCTTTCGGGAACGGCGCTTTAACTTCAAAGATAGAACCAAAAGAATGAACGATAGTTGTTACTGGGCCAAAACCAACAAGACCTTCTAAAATGCTTTGCGCTTGCTCACCAGGAGCTACTGCAACCATCTCTTGAGGAAGTGCAGCTACCACTTCAAACTCTGATATACCAAGGCGCTCAGCCATTGCTGCTGGAAGTAGTTGCGGTTCTTGTTCTAGTAGGGCTTCGACCTGTTGCTTAATTGATTCCATTGTTTTTTCCATTTCTTTCAGATTAATTGTTAGATACTTTTGGTACGTTTTTATTCATTTCAGAAGTCAGTACTTGAATACATGCCTGAGCCAGAGACACTGCCCAGAAGCTACCTGCTAACGTCAGAACTAAACTGCGCTCTTGTAACTCGACCAAACCTTTGTCATGCCAAACTTTGAATAGTGGCATCAGGAAACTGAAGGTGTCTTCGCCCATAAATGCTGGCAGCTTGCTCGCCTGAACAATGCCTCGATCAAAGCCGGACTTCAGTGCTGCGAATAGCGGCTCAAGTGGGCTTTGCTTCATCATCATTGCGATGGTGCTCTGCCCTTCATTTACAGCTTTAACGTAAGTGTCTAGCGTGCGGTGCTGCATCATGCCGTAACCACCGATGTTACCGCCTGCGCCACAACCGACAGGCAATACTTCTGCATAGGTCTTCGCTAAGCTGTTGTATAAGCTGCGTTCACGGTTATCAATTGCCCAGTGGTTCACGCTAAGCTGCTTCATGTGGTGCTCTGCCATAAACTTGGCGCCAAGCTCGTACATGCCCGCTTTTTCCGGTGTCGTTGCAGGTGGCGGCATTTTTCCTTTTTCAACCAAATTGAGCATTGGCGCTGTACCGCCAACCACTAACTGATAAAGGTCCAAACCATGAGCGCCTGTAGACATGAAGTCCTTAAGATCTTGCTCTAAAACGTATTTTGTTTGGTAAGGCAGGCCGTAAAGTAAATCAATGATAACAGGGATCTTGTCTTCTTTTGCCAACTCACTTACGCGATTCAATACGTCTTCGCGATCATCCAAACGCTTGGCACTACGACGAACTTTGGTATTAAAGCTCTGCACACCAAATGAGAAACGGTTGAATCCACCGTCTAGCGCACCTTGATATAACTCGTCAGAGAATCGGTTGATACGACCTTCAAGTGTAATTTCGCAGTCAGCTGCTAGAGGGAAATAGTCGTGAATGGCCTGACCAAGAATGCGAACTTGTTCTGGTGCCAGATCCGTTGGCGTGCCACCGCCGATGTAAACCGCATGGAAGATGCCACTTTGCGTCCACGGCATCGCCGCTTTCTCTTTTAGCTCTTTCATCAGAGCATCAAAGTATTCATCGACTAACTTACGGCTGGCAGCATTTTGGAAGAAGTTACAGAAAGTACAGCGCACTCGACAGAATGGAACATGAATGTATAAGCAGCGCTTATTGTTCTTAGTCGTCGTTTCCGAGGTGATTCTCGATAGGATGTCACCTTGTTGTGGCGGCGGCACTGGCATGCTACTGCCACCCGCATGCGCAGAGTGTTTTTTCACAAAAGCAAAGCGCAACGGATCGGGGCTATCACTCCCAAGGATTGATTCGTCAAATTTATAAATATCGACGGTCATATTTACTCACTTAAAGCCCACCACACAAAGGATTGAGGCTCATTTCAAAAAAACTGCAAAGATCATAATTTGGCCGTAATGATAATGCAATTGATAATTGATCTTATTTCTTTTGTAAGTGATAATCAGTCCAAGTTGATAATGATTAGCAATACCGAGATTTACCCGTGAACGTAAAAAGATATGTCATTGCCGGAGGCGCCTCTTTAGTGGTGCACGCTGCACTGCTTTTTGTCTCTCAAGAGACGAAGGTGTTTGCAATGCCTGCAGGGAATCCTACTAGCTCGGTTAGCCTCAATTTAGTCTCGGCTCCCAAACCAGTCCAAGCTGAACCGACACCACAAGAAGTGGTAGAAGAGAAGCAACCAGAGCCACAAAAAAAGCCTCAACCAAAGCCAGAGCCTAAACCGGTTAAAAAGACGGTAGAAAAGCCAATCGTGAAGAAAGAAGCGATCAAAAAGAAACCTGTCGAGAAAAAACCGAAGCCAGTCAAGAAGCCACAAACATCTAAGCCTGTTGCCAAGAAAGATCCACAGCCAAAAGAAAAAGTGGAAAAGAAAGTGGCAAAAGAGCCAGTACCGCAGCAAAAAGCAACGCCGACGGAACAATCAAAAGGCGCAACGTCTCAGCCTGTGATGATTGATCAGCCTGCTTTTGTTTCCCAGCCTGTTCAGCCTCGTTACCCTCGTTCAGCTCGTAAGCGTGGTATCGAAGGCGTGGCACTTTATGAGGTTTGGTTGGACGAGAATGGCAACCAAGTAAAACAAGTACTTATCGAATCTTCTGGTGCTGAAATGCTCGATGTTTCAGCACTGCGTGCCATCAAACAATGGCAATTCTCACCACATATTTCTGGCGGGCAAAAAGTTGCTCACCGAGTTCAAATCCCAGTTCGTTTTAAGTTGGATGGATAATGGAACAGCTACAACATTTACAAACCCAATTTGGTCTTATGACTTGGCCTTTAGTTATTTGCTCTGCACTTACAGTCATGATCATTGCGGAACGACTCTTTCAAGTATTCATCAGTCTAGGCGTAGGCAAACGCGCAATTCGTCAAAAGCTGAATAACCTTGATCCGACCAACAACAAAGATATCGAAGCGCTGGCGGATGAACTTTCTGGCAAACGCCCTCTTCTTTATCGTGGTGTTGCAATGTTGCTAGCGCATCACTCGTTCTCTAAATCTTTACGTGAAGATGCGGCGGGGATTTGGCTACAAGAAAAGCGCCATCAATTGCACTCAGGTCTTCGTTTATTGACTCTGATTGGCGTGATCAGCCCGCTTATCGGCCTATTAGGTACAGTACTTGGCCTGATCGATATGTTTAAAGGTATTGCGTCTTCTACAGGTAACATCACGCCAAACGATTTGGCCGATGGCCTAGGTCTTGCGATGCGCACGACTGCAGCTGGTTTGATCATTGCGTTGCCCGCAATTTCTGGCGCACAACTGATTGGTCTTTGGGCTGACCGCGTTATTGCCAAGCTTGAGCACACACTGAACTATGTAAACCTCTGGTTAGAAGGCATTTCTTTGCAACACGTTTCTCCAGAAAACAACAAAGAAATCGCAACGGTTGCTGATCATGTGGAAGCGAGAAGCTCATGATTAAAGCACCTCAAGACAATAGCAGCCATGGTTTAACACCGGACCTAACCCCGTTACTGGATATTATCTTTATTGTAATGGTGTTCTTGATGTTGACTGCGGCGGTCAAGCTCGACTCTTTGGATGTCAACCTTCCAAGCACTGATTCCCAAGCCGTTGCCGAAGTTGATAAACAATCAATTACGGTCAACATCCTTAAAGACGAACCGCACTGGGCAATCAATGGCAAGTCTTACATCGATTGGGAAAACTTCACGATTGCTCTGCTAGAAGAAAGTAAATCAACAGATAAACCGATTGTGATTGGCGCTGAAAAAACCGCCGATATTCAGTCACTGGTTAAGCTTCTTGGCTTTTTACAAGAAAACGGAATTCAAGCGACTCAATTGCTCACTGAAGAGTCGCAATAAAAGAACATAAGATTGAGAACATCCTAATGAATAAAACACTATCTCCAGTTCGCACCGCCTTAACAGCAGCTGTCACTATGCTGGCAAGTGCGAGTCTTTTTGCCAATGAAGCCCCTTCAACGGAACGAGTTGTCAGCGCAGGTAGCGCTGTCACCGAATTACTTATCGCGCTTGATGCAAAAGACAGCCTTGTTGCTGTGGATGTCACCAGCCAACTGCCAAAAGAAATGGAATTGCCAAAAGTAGGTTACCACCGTCGTCTGTCTGCTGAAGGTTTACTAGCACTTAGCCCAACTAAAGTGATTGGTTCTGATGAAATGGGCCCGAGCACAACACTTGAGCAACTAAAGTCTGCTGGTGTAGATGTAGAGATTGTAAACACAGAAGCAAATGTTGAAGGTCTTGTGGATCGCATAGACCAAATTGCCAACATCATGCATCGTCAAACTCAAGCAACAGCGCTAAAAACAGAAGTTGAAACGCAAGTAAAAGCACTTGAGAGCAACCAACCTGCAAAAGCTGACAAAAAGAAAGTCCTCTTCCTTCTTATTCATGAAGGTCGTCCTGCAAACGTCGCAGGTTCAGAAACCACGCCAGATGCCATCATTCAGCTTGCGGGTGGTGAAAACCCAGCGGCAGGTCAGCTATCGTCATACAAACCTCTATCTACAGAGGCCATGGTTGAAATGCAGCCTGATGTAATCCTAGTAAGTGGCCGCAGTTACCAAACAATGGGTGGTGCAGATGCCATTTTGAAAGCGATGCCTCTGCTTGCAGCTACCCCGGCTGGGATGAACAAAAACATCGTGACAATTGATGGCCACGCACTCGTAGGTGGTTTGGGACTAAAGAGCCTTTCTGAAGCGAAGCGCCTGAATGAGCTGCTATACCCGTAGAGAGATTCAATGCTATTAAGACGTACCCCTTTACCTACTATTCTGCTTGCTTTATCCGGCATTTTAGCCTTTATCGCAGTTGCTTCAATTACTGTAGGTCCAATGAATATCACCTTCACAGACAGCCTGCGAAGCTTAACAGGGGCAAGCTCTGATCTTGCTCCTCACATCCAACTCGTTATCAACGAAATACGACTTCCTCGCACTATTCTTTGCATGTTTATCGGTGCCATTTTAGCGATCTGTGGTGTCGTCATGCAGGGCTTGTTCCGGAACCCGCTCGCCGAGCCTGGCATCATCGGTGTCTCTGCTGGTGCGGCGCTAGGTGGTGCATTTGCTATCGTTGTTTTCGCTGATTTCAGCCAAAACTACCCAACATTAATGAACCTAGCGGCATTGCCTTTCTTTGCTTTCTTGGGCGGTGCAATCACTACTGTTTTAGTTTACTGGTTAGGTACAAGCAAGTTTGGTACATCCGTTACCATCATGCTCCTCGCTGGTGTTGCTATCAGTGCATTATCAGGATCAGCAATTGGCTTCATGAACTTCATCGCAGACGATCAAATGCTGCGTGACTTAACACTGTGGTCTATGGGGTCACTAGCAGGTGCGAATTGGTCAGGTATTGGCTTAGCGGCCGTGACATTGGTATTGCTGATGTTCTGGTTCCAGAAAAAAGCGATGTCGCTAAACGCTCTCCTACTGGGCGAATCTGAAGCAAGGCATTTGGGCGTTCCCGTTCAGAAGCTAAAACGACAGCTCATTTTGTTATCTGCAGTGGGTGTGGGGATTACCGTGAGTATCTGTGGCGCTATTGGCTTTATCGGCCTTGTTATTCCTCACTTAGGTCGTATGCTCGCAGGGCCTGACCATCGAACTCTGCTTCCTATTTCTGCTTTGATGGGCGCATTACTTCTTACGGCTGCAGATATGTTTGCACGTGTCGCGGTTGCACCAGCAGAATTACCAGTAGGTATCGTTACTGCACTAATTGGTGCCCCATTCTTTATCTACTTACTGTTCCAACAAAAAGGGAAAATCCTGTAATGAATAACACCGTTTTGTCGGGCAGAAATATTTCGATGCGATACGGAAACCGTGTCGTTCTGGACGACATCAGTATTGAGATTCGAGCTGGAGAAGTCACAGCATTGCTTGGTCCGAACGGAGCCGGCAAGAGTACTTTATTAAAGCTGCTGTGTGGCGAAATTCCATCTCAAAATGATATCGAATTCTTTGGTACCCAAAAGAATGATTGGGAACCTGCAGAGAGTGCAAAACACGTCGCTATGTTGCCGCAACACAGCACATTGACGTTTCCATTCTTAGCGAGAGAAGTGGTCGAGCTCGGAGCAATCCCTCTTTCTATCTCCAATAAAGAAACCAGTGAACTCGCGTTGCATTACATGCAACAAACTGATGTTTTGCATTTAGCTGATAGCCTCTACCCTGCCCTATCTGGTGGTGAAAAGCAGCGTTTGCATTTAGCACGTGTTCTCACTCAGCTTCATCAGTCTGGCGATAAGAAAATCTTGATGTTAGATGAGCCGACCTCCGCTTTGGATTTGGCTCACCAGCACAACACCTTAAAAATTGCTCGCGCAGCAGCCAAAGAGAATAATGCTGCCGTCGTGATTGTGTTGCATGATTTGAACTTAGCTTCTCAATATGCAGACCGCTTAGTCCTGCTGCATGATGGCAAGTTAGTATGTGATGACACGCCTTGGAACGCACTGACTCCAGAACGCATTGAGCAAGTCTATGGCTACCGCTCAATCGTAACTAAGCACCCAACCTTGGATTTCCCTCAAGTGCACGCAGCGGCTTAATCAGCGCGTTTTAAGCCCTTGTTTGCCATTCCAAATAATAGGCATACAAAAAAGCCCCGCAACGTTGCGGGGCTTTTTGTTTTGGGGTTATTTGCTCATTTGAATCAGCGAACGACCAATCAACCACTCTAGCTCTTTGTCGCTACCTGCACCAAATTGGCTTTCTGCCATCTTGTACAAACGGTCGATGCCATTTGCAGCAAACTCATGTGCGCTTTCTGAAGTAACAATATGGTGGAACAATAGACGCAAGATCGCTAAGAATTCAGTATCTTCTAGAGCCTTAATCCAGCTCTTAGAGAACGCATCTAGACCTTTATCAAATTCTAGATGTTCTACGAACATTTTGAAGATACGACCGTCTAACGCGGCGGTAAAGTCCGTTTTCTTAGGGAAATGGTGGCTAATACCTGTACGCGATACACCTGTTTGTTGACTTAACGTGGTGTAAGACATTTTGTCATAACCAAGTCTTAGAAGCTGATCAACAACGGCATCCATGATTTTCTGGATAGTGATTTCGGTATCTTCTTTACTACGCTTTGGCATATTTTAAGCTCTTCTCTTTGTAAATCCATCTAACTCACAATTAAATGAGGCCAGAATGAAAATCATCCTCAGCATTATGTACTGTATGCCTCTAACAACAAATCAGAGGACCAATCATAACTAAAATGCACTGCGTAACGTGCAATTTACAGTGATATTTCTGTCAATACATGTGACTCAAAATATGGCGAAAAGTCCACTCCATCAAAACCTTGCACCAAATCATTCATCGAAACTATTCTCAGGCTAAGAATGATAATTATGTAAAAATAATTAATCCGGAAATAGTCTTATAAATTGAACCCCAGTTCAACTAACCTGACAAAAATCTCACGAATATCTAGGTTAATTGATTTTAAATATTGATACATATCACATTAATTTCCTTAAGGAAGTTCTAATAAAATTAATTAACTCACTGTTAACAACATAACATACCGTGCCTTTTTTATCCAAAATCATTCATTTTTGTAGATAGAGATCAAATACCTGATAGAATACCCACAGTATTTACAAGAGGATTCGTTATGAGTGTCGAATTAGAAGAAAACCAAGTATGTGAAGCTTGCGGTTGCGCTGGTGAAATGGGTTTTATCATCAAAGAAGGTGACGATGTTGCCGACGTAACGATTTTCGCAGAGACTAAAGCAGCACTAGAAGCTGAGTTGGCGAAATACATCGAACTAGCAACACAAGTTTGTGCTGACGTTGAATACAACGTTTCAGAACTGACAGAAGAATCTAAAGAGCTAACGGCTCGATTCAAGTTTGAAGTAAGTGCTGAAAAACTTATCTTTGAACTAAAGACTCGCTCTCTAGCGCGTTAATCATCGATACATAATCGACATATAGATAAAAGCGAGCTCTTAGCTCGCTTTTTTAATGCTTGATTGGCTTGTTACTGGTTGTCTTTCTGAAACACAACCCACTTCAGTGAACCGTTGGTTTCAAAGTCATTCTCATCGGTACACACGAGCAATACGCCATCTATGTTTAACACCGCCCCAGTGGTGTATGCCTTATCGTCGTAGTAACAAACCCGCTGTCCTAGCTTCCCGTCTGCCACTACTAGAGCCTTTGTATCTGGTGTACTGTAAGATTTTGCTAACACAACGCCTGAGAAGGCCATAGCAGTACTCGCCACTAGCATAGAAATCGTTCTTAAGTTCATGAATATCCCCTCAATGAAGACCACATAAGTTAACAAAGAAACGTTTCACGTTCTTGGCAGCATCTCATATTCTTGAGACATTGGGCTGTAGCGGCCTACAATGCTTTACGTTATCCTTTTCCACTTATCCTCAATACTGTATCGGTTATGCGCGCTTTATTTCTCTTACTCGCTCTGACGGCTTTTTCCAGCTCATCCATTGCTTATGAGCTCGATTACTATGCCAAATTTGGCCATACCGATAACTATGGCAACATTGACCTTCGTAATAAGCCCTATACCACGATACCTGATGGGTTGGTTGTTAAAGGCAACCTAAACATTTCACAAACACCAATTACCAAATTACCGAGAGGGTTGGATGTTCAAGGAAGCCTAGAAGCCACCAACAGCGCATTAAAAACGATAAGACCAGGGGTGAAAATTAAGGGTTACGCGAACTTACTCGGTAGTAAGATTGAGCGTTGGCCACGCGGTGTCAAATTAGGCGGCTATTTAAACTTAACCGATACACCGTTAACCAGTTTGCCTACAAGATTAAGAGTGAAAGGCGATCTAAGCGTCATTCGTACACCGCTTACCGAACTGCCAGAAGGTTTAATCGTGGATGGTAACCTGTACATAGGTGGTTCCAAACTGACAGAATTTCCAGACACTATGACAGTGAAAGGCAATATCTTTTTGGGGGGAAATCGAGTTACGAAATGGCCAACGAATTTGACCCTAGGTGGCGCAGTTGCACCATAGAAATGGTTAGACGAAAGCTCCTTCCCAAAACCAAGCGCTCAGTGCTTTATTGCAAAGCACTGAGCGAAGTTTAAATCATTCTTGGTTGTTTACTGGGTTAGCGTAACTAGCCACCAAGTAACTGTGAGCACCGTTAGGCAGTTGCTCCAGCTTCTCTTGCAACTGAGATTTCACCGACTCCGTAATCGATTCATCTTCACGACCCGCAGCAAGCAGGTTGATTGGGAACACACGGTAGTTATTGTGAATCTGACGATCGATTTCATTCGCGAGCTCATCCGGAGTCTCAAACTCTTGATCGATCACATCACCAAATGCAACGTGTACTTTACCTTTGTAGCCAACGATACCTTGAATGATGCTTTCGATATCTTCGAATTCACCTTTCTCGTAACTACCATTCTCTGCTTTCTCATACAGCTCTTTGGCTTTTGCAATGTCACAAGGGTCATTCTGGTAAGAGATGGAAACAGGCACAATCTTCAATGAACGCGTGTATTCACCAAAACTTACTTTTTGCTTACGCCCTTCAACATGAAACATCTTTAAGATGGCAGGATCAGTAAAGTCATTACCGTCTTTGGCACGACCTTCTTTTTGCGCAATCCAAATCGAGTTGCCGGTATCAAGAGAGTGCTTGATGTAGCTTGATAGCAAGCCCAACGCTTTCATCATTTCGCGCGGCGCTTTCGCCGAGCGTTTAACGATAAAGCTTTTGTTCAATCTCATTAGCTCAGTCGCACAAGGCTTCTTAAGCAGGTTGTCACCAATTGCAATACGCACTGTACGATGATCCGTTTGGTGCAAACCGTAGTTTACGAGAGCAGGATCCATCGCGATATCACGGTGGTTAGAAACAAATAAGTAAGACGTATTCTTGTCCAGTTGGTCAAGGCCAGAAAACGTCACACCGTCAGTGGTGCTATTAAGCGTATCTTGAAGATACTTCTTCACTTCCAGCTGAATTGCCTCCACAGAATCCAATTTGCTCCACTTCGCTTTTAAGTAGACACGGATAATCGGACTCATGAGAGTTTTGAACCACGCCGCTTTGTTTGCAAAACGGTGGTTTAAAATCGCGCTGATAAACTCATCGTCTTTGATCAGGCGGTCCAGCGCAGCTGGGATTTCTTCGTCGTTATATGGACGAATTTCAATATAAGGATCGGTATTGGCAGTCATTATTCAATTCATTTCAAAAAGAGCTGGCACATTTTACGCATTGTTTTGCCAACCCGCAGCAATTCAGACCATACTTTTAACATGGTCATACCAGTACCATTACAATTTCTATTCGCAAAAAAATCTGTTATCCGGTTGGCAATTTAGGGGTTTAGCGTTACCCTTAGCGCCCCAAAAACTCTGGTATTCACAATGAACTACGCAATTGAATTTCACGACGCTAATTACCCTTTTCTTAATGTTGCTGCGCGTAAAAAAGCGCTAAAACACAGCTTACTATCAGTAGTAGAAGGTTTGGCGATCATTAAATTGGGTAAACATGAGTATGCCATTGAACCGGGTCAGTATTTCTGGATTCCTCAGGGATGTTTGAGCTCCCTCACCTTTTTGCCTAACACGCGAGTAACTCGCTGTGACTTTTCTGTGCGCTTAACTGACGCATTTGCTCAACAAGCAGGTTACGTGAAGCCATCTGCTCTATTGTCAGCGTTGATTGAAAAGTTGGTGACAACAAAAGCACGTAGCGAACACCAGATGGATTTACTGGAAGTTGTTAGACATGAAGTTCTGACACTAAAGCCAATGTTGACCAGCTCTCCACTGACAGACTCGATTAATAAGTGGAAGCCGGGCTGTGATTCTTCAATTTCGATAGAGCTTTGTCTTGTCTTGACCTTAAGAGAAGCACGTAAGATGAAGTTGTCAGGCAAAAAACAAGCGGACATCGTTGCAAGATTGTTCAACAACAACGACGAAGAATACGAACAGTTGTGTTTTTTAGTGTTTGGGGAAGCACTATAAAAACTAACGAAGAAAAGAATGTAAAAAAGGACGTACTGAGTACGTCCTTTTTGTTTTGAATTCGATTAAAACGGCACTTCTATCTGCATCATCCAATCGGCGTCGTAGTATTCGTGCCAACGGTAATCAAAACGCATTCTTGGTTCATCACCGCTCTTATCACCAAAACCGACGCTGAACATCAAACCATGGCTTTTTAGCCACTCTTCGGTGCTCATCTTCGCCTCTTCATCCCTCAGTTCTTCTGGCATCCAAAGTCCAAGACCAAAGTAATTACTTTCTAGATTCTGAGTAAGAATCGGCGTGTCTTCCGATTTAATTGCCCACTGATCCCAATAGCTCTCTGTAGGTCCCTCAATCGACTTTTCAGCAATGTACCAGTTGATCGTGTCCATACTTAACACACCAACGCTATCAAAAATATCTTCACAGATAGGCATGGTGTTATCAGCAAACACGACGGAACGATCAGATAAATAGTTACAAGCAGAGCTAGCCTGTGTTGCCACAAGCAGCGCGCATGCACTAAGTACCACAACTCTGACCATGAAAATCTGACCTCTTCGTTTTCAGATTACGATTGTTTGTATAAGCCTTCGCTTAGTAATAATTCATTGACCGTTGGTGTCGTGAATGCACTGATGTCTTCACCCTCTGATAGTGCATTACGAATGTCCGTGCTTCTGATTTTGACTTTTTCAGGACACGCCATCACAGTCCAACGTTCGGTTATTTCTTCTGCTCTGTAAAATTTAGCAAATTTGAAAAAATTATCAGGACCTATGACAAAAGTTATATCGGCTTGCGTGTGGATTTCTTGAATTTTTTCTAATAACGCAAAAGTCGTCACACTTTGTCCAGGCTGGTACAAAGCTTGCTCAAGGTCAGAGCGTTGAACATTAGAAAGCCCCATGTCCTTAATGAAGGCATCAACCAGTTTGCACCGAATTGGGTAATCCAACATATTTTTGCCCCAAGCGTGTGCAATGCTTGGCTCGAGTAGCACGAGATCAAAGTGGCTCAGTGACTCGATCACGCTCTTGTGACCTAAGCTTGGCGGGTTAAATGCGCTGCCAAAAACGGCGATTTTTTTCATATCCGGTGATTACCTGGTTGAAGAGAGTTTTCTAATCCGATGATTTCGGTATGATACTACTAATCTTTAGAGCTTTTTGACACTAAAGCGACGTTTATGAACATCAACTGCATGGTTTCTCACCATTTGTGAACTATAAACGCCTGCCGCAGTATGAATTTATTCACACTCATTTGGTGTCGTACATATTTGCAGGAAAAGGAACCCTAAATGGAACAATCCATCCGCGATGAAATGCGAGTACTCCCTTCTATCGATCCGCATTTCGAAATTGAACGCCGTGTCGCTTTTATCAAGCGTAAATTGCAAGAAGCAGGCTGTAAGTCTCTTGTTCTTGGCATCAGCGGTGGCGTTGACTCAACGACATGTGGTCGTTTGGCTCAACTGGCTATAGACCAACTGAACGAAGAAGCTGGCGACAATAGCTACCAGTTTATCGCCGTTCGTTTGCCTTACGGTGAGCAAAAGGATGAAGACGAAGCACAACTTGCTCTTGCTTTTATCCAACCAACGCACTCTGTATCGGTAAACATCAAAGCAGGCGTAGATGGTCTTCACGCTGCTTCTCACATTGCATTGGAAGGTACAGGTCTTCTTCCAACAGAAGCAGCAAAAGTAGATTTCGTGAAAGGTAACGTAAAAGCGCGTGCTCGCATGGTTGCTCAATACGAAATCGCTGGTTACGTTGGCGGACTAGTACTTGGTACTGACCACTCAGCGGAAAACATCACCGGTTTTTACACCAAGTTCGGTGATGGTGCGTGCGATATGGCACCATTGTTTGGTTTGAGCAAACGTCAAGTTCGTGAAGTTGCAGCAACATTAGGTGCACCTGAGCAACTAGTGAAAAAAGTGCCAACGGCAGACTTAGAAGAGCTTGCTCCACAAAAAGCAGACGAAGATGCGCTAAGCCTGACTTACGAGCAAATCGATGACTTCCTAGAAGGTAAGCCTGTATCGCAAGAAGTGAGTGTTCGTCTTGTAGCAATCTACAAAATGACTCAGCACAAACGTCAGCCGATCCCAACGATCTACGACTAAATGACGATTTGATTCCTGAGCGATTTGTTTCTGAAACCGCTCTGAGATAAATAGAAAAACGCCGCTAAATTAGCGGCGTTTTTGTTTGTTACGGTTTATCTTTAAGGCGTTCAGTCTACGAGTGTCACGTCCGTTTGCGGAACAGCACAACATGCCAACACTTTGCCCATCGCACGTTCCTCTGCGCTGATAGCAGGTACATCTGGGTGATCGACTAGCCCGGATTCTAATTGAACCTTACAAGCACCACATAAGCCCGCTCGACAGCTGTTGCTAATGTTTTTACCTGCATTCTCTACTTGCTCAAGTAGCGTTTGTTGGTTGTTGCCCATCAACTTAAAGCCGTTGAATTCAATCTCAACACTTTTCTCTGGTTTGGCTGTAGTAGTCGCAACGCCGAATGCTTCTTGATGATAGTTATCTTCCGGTAGCCCTTTTTTGAGTAGAAGGTTTTTCGCCTTTTGCATAAAACCATCAGGGCCACAAACGAACACTTGGCGCTTCTCAACATCTTTGATCTGTTTTATATGGGATAAGCTGATTCGCCCCTTAAGACCAAACCAATCCACCGCAGGTTGGGTTAAGCAAATCTTCACATCTAGTCCCGGATGCTGACGTCTCAGTTCATCGAGCTCATCTTTACATGGGATATCAATCTCGCTGCTGCACTGATGGTAGAACACCACATCATCAAGTTGATTATGATCAGCCAAGTAACGAACCATTGACAGCATTGGGGTTACACCGCTGCCTGCAGACAACAACAATAGAGGCTGGACTGAATGCTCTTTTAGATGAAATTGACCATCTGGCGTTTCCGCTTCCAGCACATCTCCAACTTGCAGATTATCAAGCAGTGAATTAGACACACGCCCACCAGAAACGCGCTTAACCGAAATCGCGTAGCGGCCCGGGCGAGATGGGCTCGATGACAAGGTGTAGCGACGCCCTACTTTCTTGCCTTCTATATCCACTTCGATAGGTAAATGTTGACCCGGTAAGTACGTTGGTAACTGACCTTTGCTTGGCTCAAGCCATAAGGTGACAAAGTCTCGCGCAATCTCTTCTCGTTCCACACAAGTGAGCGTCATTCGCTGAGGAGAATTGTCTGGATAGAACTCTGGCTCTTTGTATTCAAGTACTTCGACTTGGTCACCAGAACGAATAATGCCTTCATTAAGAGCAACAAGGTTTTGACCAAAGAACACACCGCCACGCTCGTTCGCACGGAATTCTTGCAGTGTTTTAAGTGGTTCTTTGCTTTCTCGGAATGTACCACGTTGAGTGTTAACGGTGGTTAGAATGCAACGCTCACAAGGTTTTACTGATTCAAATTCGACTTCACCAATGCGAATACGTTTCCATGAATCTTCTTCAAATGGCTTGGTATTAGATACCACTAGATTGGTTCGAAATTGATCCATTGAGTGCTGTTCAGAGCTTCTGCGATTTAGCTCTTCCAGTGACGCTTCACTGATAACAAGCACCGGATAACCATCGGCAAAGCTAACGTTGTGACCCAACTTTTCTCTTACACGATTGGATTGCTCACCAGTAAAAAGTAACTCAACGCGAAGGCCTAACACTTTACTAAACCAATCATCCGCTTCGTCAGTGGTGGTGTATGCCGTAAAACTGTCTTTCCAAACCGTTGCAGGTGCTTCCTGCATTTTGAAATCTTGATAACGGATCTTTAGTGGCTCTTCGCCAAGACTGGTAAACACCACTCCGTCTGGCAACAGCGCGGACTTGATGGTCACCATTTGAGGGAATTTTCGAGCGGTCACCATTGAGCCATCTGACGTCGCAATCATAAATCGACGATCAAAACTCAATCCTTGTTTTTCTACCCAAGCGGAAGATAAGGCAACACCTCCGACGGATTTGACTGGAAAAACATTAATTTGGGACAAAACTGATTGCGACATAGCCTTCTTCCTACAGGTACTTTCTCATTATTGGACTATCATATCCTCATAAGAGTAATGACCCAAGTGCCTATAAAAACTCAATTTTTATAAGGTATCTTCCCAAGGCGATTGGCGTTGTCCTTTCTTAAGCGTTCCTTTTTGTCTCACTTTATGAACAGAGTTCCATAAATTTGCACAGTATTGACGAAATAAGGATTGCCAAAACGTGACATCGCACACATAATTCGCCAACTTTTTGACACTATACATAACCTATCCGGAGCATAGACCATGGATACTAATAAACTGATTCTAATTCTACTTTGTATCTTCCTTCCACCAGTGGCGGTTTACATGGAAAAAGGTCTAGAGAAAGACTTCTTCATCAACCTGATCCTAACGTTCTTCTTCTTCCTACCAGGCACCATTCACGCGCTTTGGTTGACGATGAAGTAACCAACTGAGCTCCTGCCAAAAAGAAATGTGAAAAATGGGATGAAATGAAAGTGCAATTCCACTATCATCCTGTCGCCTAAGCGCAAGCGTTTGCTCTTGAGGTAAATGCAGCGTTTAGGCTCCAAACATAACTTTTTAATGGTGGGAGCAATTAATGACAACACTGACTATTACTCGTCCTGACGATTGGCACGTTCATTTACGCGATGGTGAAGTTCTAAAAGATACCGTTCGCGATATTAGCCGTTATAACGGCCGCGCACTGATCATGCCAAACACCGTCCCACCAGTGACTAATACTGAAATGGCGCTAGCCTACCGTGATCGCATCCTTGCTGAACAACACGGTGAGCAATTCGAACCTCTTATGGCGCTTTACCTAACAGACAACACCACGCCAGACGAAATCCGCAAAGCTAAAGCGACAGGCAAAATCGTTGCAGCAAAGCTTTACCCAGCAGGCGCAACCACCAACTCTGATTCTGGCGTAACCGACGCAAAGAACATCTACCACGTTTTTGAAGCGATGGAAGAAGTTGGCATGCTGCTTTTGGTTCATGGTGAAGTGACTCACAACCACGTTGATATTTTTGACCGTGAGAAGGAATTCCTAGACACGGTTCTTGCTCCTATCGTCAACGACTTCCCTAACCTAAAAATCGTTCTTGAGCACATCACGACTGCGGATGCGGCTAATTTCGTCAACAACGCTTCCGATAACGTTGCAGCAACTATCACCGCTCACCACCTGCTGTTCAACCGTAACCACATGCTAGTCGGCGGCATTAAGCCACACTTCTACTGCCTACCAATTCTTAAGCGCAATACCCACCAACAAGCGCTTATCGAAGCAGCAACAAGCGGCAGCAAGAAATTCTTCCTAGGTACGGATTCAGCGCCACACGCAAAAGGCGCAAAAGAATCGGCTTGTGGTTGTGCTGGGTCTTACACAGCACACGCAGCGCTAGAGCTTTACGCTGAAGTCTTTGAGAACGAAGGCAAGCTAGAAAACCTAGAAGCATTCGCAAGCTTGAATGGCCCTGATTTTTACGGCATCGATCGTAACACAGATACCGTCACGCTAGAAAAAGCAGCGTGGGATGTACCAGAAACGATGCCATTTGGCAGCGACATCGTTGTGCCAATCCGCGCAAATGAAAAAATTGAGTGGGAAGTGAAGTAATCACCCGCAAGAAATGAAAAAAGGGTCATGCCACCATATTTGATATGGAAAGGCATGACCCTTTTTTTGGCTTTAATACAGCCTCAACAAACTGAACTCGCGCTTATTTACCGCGAACCTTTTCAACCACAGTCCAAGCAGCAACCACAACCAAGCCAGCAATGACACCAATCACACCGTTAAGCAGTGTCGGTACGATCGCAGTAGCAATGGTGTGACCACGGAAATCCATAATGATAGGTTCAATCAGATGATGAATCGCAGGGACGTTATGAACAACAATACCGCCGCCAACCAAGAACATTGCCGCAGTACCAACAATCGCAAGCATCTTCATCAATTTCGGGGCGAACGCTACTAACGCCCCACCGAGTTTGGCTTTCAGACCTTCGCCATTGGATTTACGCTCTAGATAGAAGCCCAAATCATCGAGCTTAACAATACCAGCCACTAAACCGTAGACACCAATGGTCATCAAGATCGCAATCAGGCTTACTACCAAAATCTGCGTCACGATACTTGTTCCTGTGACGGTGCCTAACGCAATCACGATGATTTCAGCTGACAAAATAAAGTCAGTACGGATCGCGCCCGCCACTTTTCTCTTCTCATACTCTTCCACGGATTCACCCGTATCAGAGGACTCTTCCGCGTTATCTTCATGCTGATGAGCGTGAGGGAATAGTTTCTCTAAGATCTTCTCTGCACCTTCAAAGCAGAGAAACAAACCGCCAATCAAGAGTAATGGCATGATCAGCCAAGGAATAAACGCACTAATGAGCAACGCCGCAGGCACCAGTATCAACTTGTTTTTAAATGAACCTTTCGCGACCGCCCATACCACTGGAATTTCTCGTTCGGCAGCAACACCCGATACTTGCTGCGCGTTTAGCGCCAAATCGTCGCCCAATACACCAGCGGTCTTTTTCGCCGCTACCTTTGACATCAATGCGACATCATCCAATACAGCTGCAATGTCATCCAACAGTGTTAGTAAACTTGCTCCAGCCATTTATTTATCTCTTTTATGGAATTGAATAAGTAACAAAATGTAACACCATTAAATCACTCAGCAAAGTTATGATTCTGCAAAGAATAAGGTCACAAATTGTGTTTTGTGTTGATGTGGCTTTGAGACAGGACTAGTCTTGTCTTACCTTTCAAGCACACAAAAGAAAAGTATAGATGAAAAGCGGATACACTTACCCAGTCGGTACCCCAGGTCAACCATGGGGCGAAGCAGAACGCAAAGCTTGGTGTGAGCAACGTGACGTAAAACGTAGCTACCAAGAAGAAGTCGTGACCAAAATTGATGCCCTTCGCGAGCGTTTTGATGTTGAGCAATACGGCGCACTTTCTTACGACGAGGCACGCTTCCCTCTGTTTTGTATCAAGACTCGTAACTGGGATGCAGCAAAACCTGTTGTTTTGGTCACTGGCGGCGTACACGGCTACGAAACAAGTGGCGTGCACGGCGCACTGAAGTTTGTTGATACGCAAGCAGAACGCTACGCAGAGCACTTCAACATTGTCGTTGCACCATGTGTTAGCCCTTGGGGTTACGAAGTGATTAACCGCTGGAACCCAAATGCGATCGATCCAAACCGCTCTTTCTATGCAGATAGCCCTGCGGAAGAATCAGCAAACTTGATGAAACTGGTTGCGACCTTGGGTGATGTTCTAATGCACATCGACCTGCACGAGACCACCGATTCTGATGAAACTGAATTCCGCCCTGCACTTGCGGCGCGTGATGGCCTTAAATACATCGAAGGCATGATCCCAGACGGTTTCTACACAGTTGGTGATACAGAAAACCCGCAACCTGAGTTCCAAAAAGCAGTCATCGAGTCAGTAGCGAAGGTAACGCATATTGCACCTGCTGACGATAAAGGCGAAATCATTGGCTCGCCAGTGGTTCAGTTTGGCGTGATTAATTACCCAATGATGAAACTGGGTTTGTGTGGCGGCGTAACCAACTGCACTTACGGCACCACTACAGAAGTTTACCCAGACAGCCCGAAAGTAACTGATGAAGAGTGTAACGACGCTCAAGTTGCAGCAGTTGTAGGCGGCTTAGACTACGTGCTCGCTCAGCTATAACAAGCGGTTCTTATATTGCTCCGGTGTAATGCCGGAGTATTTCTTGAACATTGCAATGAAAGGACTGGCTTGGTTATAGCCTAACGTCAACGCCACCTCTTTTACCGTTTGCCCTTTTCTTAATAGCTCCATTGAATGCAGATAACGAACTCGTAATCGCCATTCAGTAAAACTCATCCCTAACTCACTTTGGCAATGACGAGCCAAAGTACGCTCCGTGGTGTGCACCTTTTCCGCCCACTCGCCTAAACTAATTTCATCCGTTGGCGCTTCTTCGACGGCTTTTAGAATGGGTTCCAGATATTTGTTGTCTGTGGTTGGCAAGAAATGATGCTCAACCTCTTGCTTAGCTAACTGATCAAGCAGTACCTGTACGATGCGTTTGTCTTCTTCACTTTTTGCCACGTTAATGTCGCGCTGACGAAAGTCTTCCACAATTGCAGACACTATTGGTGTTACTTTGATCAAACTGGTCTTTGATGGGAAATGCTGCGTCAGCTCTGGTGCGATATTTAAAGAGCAGTATTCCAATGGTTTACGGTTATAGCTGGTATGACGAATTCCGGCCGGCACCCAAATAGCCAGATGTGGTGGTGCTAAAAAGCGTGTGTCTTCTGCATCCATTTCTAGAATGCCGCCACTTATCAACTGCACTTGTCCCCAAGGGTGACTATGAATCCGAGTCTCAGTATTCGACAGAAAGGCTTCAAAATTCATAAACACATCTGATGGTGCCTGCTCAATTGATAATGAAGGATGAAGATTCCTCGTGCTCTTTGTCAAAATTGTCTTCCTATCGCTTACGATGTCTTTCCAGAGATACTTTTCATTATAAAGACCTGTCAGACTAGCGCCATTAATTATTGTGCGATGAGGTTCTCATGGTTTATTTGCTTCCGTTTTTTACTGTCATGATTTGGGGTGGGAATTCCATCGTAAATAAAATGGCAGCAAGTGCCATCGAACCGAGTGCAATGAGTTTCTACCGTTGGTTTGTCGCTATGGTGCTTCTGACGCCATTTTGCTTACCTGCCGTAATCCGCCAACGTCATGTCATTCGCCCTTACTTGCCAAAACTCGCGTGCCTTGCGCTGCTTGGTATGGTGCTAAACCAATCGTTGGGCTACTACGCAGGTTTGACGACGACAGCATCGAATATGGCACTGATCACTTCTCTTGTTCCTCTTATCAGTGTTTTTCTGAGCGTACCCTTGCTAGGTAAGTCAATTTCTATGTTGAGCGTGGCGGGCGGCGTGATTTCGCTTGGCGGCTTAGCGTTTATGCTTGGTCATGGCGATATTACCTACTTCCTACATCAAGATATGACACAAGGTGACAGCTTGATGCTTCTTGCTGCACTTTGTTACGCGATTTACTGCGTGTTACTTAAGCGCTGGAAGATGCCATTCAACAGCATGACTCTGGTTTACATGCAGGGCTTTTTCTCATTGGTCATGCTTGCTCCGTTATGGTTGAGCAGTGATCAACTTCTGCCAAGCCAAAGCGCATTACCTTTAATTGCTTACGCGGGTATTGCGGCGTCTATCTTTGCCCCATTGATGTGGGTGAAAGCAATTGATTTGATTGGCGCGGATTCTAGTGCCATGTTCATGAACCTGATGCCTGTGGTTTCGGTAGCCCTCGCTTCAACTATGCTCGGCGAAGAAGTGCATGTTTACCACATCATTGGCGGCATGCTGGTTATTTCTGGTGTTATCTTGTCGCAAATTAAGATTCGCAGGAAGATACAATCGCCAAGCCCAGATTTACCACCAGCGACATCGTAATTCAATCTCAAAAGCCACGGTCTTTAGCGTGGCTTTTTAGTATCTGACGACTTTATCTGAAACGTTGATAGAAAAGTTAATATTTTGTTGCATTAGCTATTCCAGTATCGATTCCTTATTGATACATTGAAGTGAGTAACAACGCACAAAGGAATGACAGATGAGCAGTGGTCAAAGAGATATTACCCTTCGTTTTCTTGCTGAACCGGGAGACGTAAACTTTGGTGGTAAAGTGCATGGTGGCGCCGTGATGAAATGGATCGACTTGGCCGCTTACGCGTGCAGCGCGGCTTGGAGTGGCAAGTACTGCATCACAGCGTATGCGGGTGGTATTCGCTTTGTTGCGCCGATTCATGTCGGTAACTTAGTCGAAGTCAGCGCGAAGGTCATTTACACAGGTCGTAGCTCAATGCATATCGCGATTGATGTACAAGCTAGCGATCCAAAAGAGTTAAAAAACCGCCTAACGACGCATTGTATCGTCATCATGGTTGCGGTCGATGAAGACGGAAAACCAACCGACGTACCGAAGTGGATTCCTGAGTCGGATGAAGACAAAGCACTAGAACAATCGGCTATTCGCTTGATGAACATGCGTAAGCAAATTGGCGAAGAGATGGAGGCGCACGTCAAATATCTCAAATAGCTCAAACAATTCAAATAACTTGCCCCACCCCAAAAGCCCCAAACTGATTATTAAGTAATCGTTTGCTCCCCATATGTGTGAAGTAATGTCATGGTTCTGTCATTCACTTCACACTAGATTCAAATTGTCATAAATCTTTCACTTTGATTTGATTAAATCCACGCACAATTTTAGTGTTGGATAGAGTTTGGATCTTGAGATTAAAAGAGACCACATTAAGTGAAAAGACATTGACCAATTTAAAGGCGGTCGAGTACCAATGGGTGCGCACCATGTATGTGGAAGGTTATAACGAAGACGAAATTAACCACTACATCCAGACTTGCTTTGGTGGCGATACCACATTTGCCGATCTTTTCCGTCGTGTCGCATTACAACAGGAGAGTTTGTACACACTTCTGCAATATGTAGGCTGTGCGCCATCTAGCCGCGAGTTTTAAAGCCCTCCCCTGATTCCACCACCGTTCCCTTTCGAATACCCCTACACTAATTATGTGAAGTGATACGCACGGCATTCGGATGCCACTGTGTAATGCATTGCAAACTGGTTAGTCTGTGTCTGTTATAAAGACAAAGTGAATCTATAGGCATAAAAAAACCTGAGTCTAAACTCAGGTTATGGTTACAAGAAACTGTTAGTGATTAAAGCGTAAGGAACTAAGCTAACAGCCAGCTATGCGTAACGCCAATAAAAGCGAGATATTACTGATCGGCGGCCAAACCAAAAGCGTAATATCGATTGCTAAATATAAGGGCGACCTAATGGTCGCCCTTTTCTAGTTATTCTTTTGTATCTTAGTGACCAACCAAGATTAACCTTTCACACCACCAGCCGTTAGACCACCAACAAGCCAGCGTTGCGCCAGTAAGAATACTGCTGTGATTGGTACAGCTGAAAGCACTGCTGCTGCCGCAAAGTCGCCCCACAAGTAGTTCTGAGGGTACAAGTACTGCTGCATACCAACCGCAAGAGTGTACGAGTTTACATCAGATAGCAGTAGTGATGCTACCGGAACTTCGCCTATCACCATGATAAATGACAAGATAAACACTACCGCTAAAATTGGCACTGACAGTGGAAGTAGTACCAGACGGAATGCTTGCCAAGGCGTTGCACCATCAAGCGCTGCTGCTTCTTCTAATGAAGAGTCGATACTTTCAAAGTAGCCTTTGATTGTCCATACGTGAAGCGCAATACCGCCTAAGTAAGCGAAGATCAAACCACCGTGGGTGTTCAAACCTAGGAACGGAATGTACTGACCTAGCTTGTCAAACAATGCGTATAGGGCAACCAATGCCAATACTGCAGGGAACATTTGGAAGATCATCATCGCTTTCAGGATAGTGTTCTTGCCTTTGAACTTCATACGAGCAAACGCATAAGCTGATGTTGTCGATAGCGCCACAATCAAGATAGCTGAGATTCCGCCAACTTTTACTGAGTTCCATAACCAAGTCATGACTGGGAATGGAGGTGGTGTAATTGAACCATCTGCGTTTGTTACTGATATACCAAGCGCCAGTTTCCAGTGGTCTAGCGTTGGGTTGTCTGGGATAAGGCTACCCGTTGCAAAGTTACCTTCACGGAATGAGATCGCAATGATCATCAACAGTGGGAAGATAATCAGTGCTAGGAACGCCCACATTGCGATATGTGTAGCCCAAACGCGGTATTTTAATGACTTGCCTTGTACCATTGCCATTGTTCTGTCTCCTTAATCCTGAGCTACTTTAGTAACACGTAGGTTCAATAGTGCTAGTGCGCCAACCAATAGGAAGATAAGCGTTGCAACTGCACTTGCTAGACCGAAGTCTTGACCACCAGCACCTTCAAATGCGATGCGGTACGTGTAGCTTACAAGTAAGTCCGTGTAACCTGCTGGCTCTGATGTGCCAATCATGTTTGGACCACCACCCGTCAATAGCTGGATAAGTACAAAGTTGTTGAAGTTAAACGCGAAGCTAGCAATCAACAGTGGCGTTAATGGTTTCAGCATCATCGGCAATGTAATGCGAGTGAAGTTAGTGATGAAGTTTGCGCCATCAATAGCCGATGCTTCGTACAGATCTTCAGGAATAGCTTTCAGTAACCCCATACAAAGAATCATCATGTAAGGGAAACCCAACCAAGTGTTAACCACTAGGATCATGGTTTTCGCCATGAATGGGTCTGAGAACCACGCAGGGCTAATACCAAACAGCCCCTCCAACAACATGTTGATCTCACCAAAGCTCTGGTTGAAGAGACCTTTAAAGATCAAGATAGAGATAAACGCTGGTACCGCATACGGAAGAATAAGCAGTAATCGGTAAACAGAGCGGCCTTTCAAGGCTTCCCACTGAACGACACTTGCAAGTACCAAACCGATAACCAGTGTACAAACAACGGTCAACGCAGAGAAAACAATCGTCCAGATAAAGATGCTGATGAACGGTTCTTTAATGCCATCATCCTTCCAAACACGTTCAAAGTTGTGCGTACCGATGTTTACCACGAAACCTGGAGAAACCGTGTTACCAACAAACTGACCATTTTCGTCTACTGGTTGGTAGTAGCCCACATCCATATTAGGACGTAGTGTCTCTTGAGTACGATTGTTGTATAGCGTCTCACCATCGTCTTGCAGCGTGTAAAGAGGAACAACTGCCGCAAACTTACGAAGACCGCTCATACGGATGTCATCGCCGTTCGGCATGTGTAAATCAACGCCACTCAGAGCACTTCGGTTTTTAACGATCGTTTTAATCGGTTCTTTATCGCCTGTCGCTTCTGTGATTGGTGTTAAGTCTAAATCCGTTGCAGAGAAACCTTGCAATTCAAAGGTTGGTGTTGCTAAAAGCGCTTCACCTTTCTTCACTACAATTTGGTGACCCTGCTCAGTTTTGTACAGAGTGAACGGGTAGCTGTCGCCACTTTGGTACGTTCTGTCCATCAAAACGGTCTGCGCACGGTCAAAAGAGAGTTGGTTTTTTGCGCTGTAGTTAGTGAATGCAAGACCTATGGTATAAGCCAAAGGGAAAAGGATGAATAAGATCATCCCCGCAATACCTGGGTAGATATAGCGATGAGCGTAGGTCTTTTTACTACCAAAAATAAATAGCGCTAAAGCGGTAAGAATGAGCGTAAGGAGTGCAAACGCAATCTCACCACGAGAATACATAAGGATTGTTGCGTAGCCATTGATAATGCCGACTGTGCCCAATAGTGCCCACTTGATAAACACTTTTTTGCTGCTCGGAAGGCTGGCGTCTGGTGCTGTCATAGCATTTGTACCTTGAACTGACTGCATAGGGAACCTGCTAGCGAATATAGGATAAAAATAGAAAAGTAAGGAGGAGTTGCCCCCTCCTTAAAAGGGTATTACTGAATTATTTAGTCATTTGTTTTTCTGCATCTGCTAGTGCAGCATCTACAGTTTGACGACCGTCAACAACGTTGATGATAGCGTTCTTAGCAGCACCCCAGAATGCGTTCATTTGTGGGATGTTTGGCATGATTTCACCGTTCATCGCATTGTCCATTGTTGCAGCAATACGAGTATCTGAATCTAGCTCTTTTTGGAATGAGTTTAGAGCAACCGCGCCAAGTGGCTTATCATTGTTAACCATACGTAGACCGTCGTTAGTTAGTAGGTAGTTCTCGATGAACTCTACTGCTAGGTCTTTGTTAGGTGATGCAGTGCTGATACCAGCAGTTAGAACACCAACGAATGGCTTAGAAGATTGGCCTTGGAACTTAGGTAGCGTTGTTACGCCGTAGTTAACACCAGACTTCTCGATGTTGCCCCATGACCATGGGCCATTGATAGTCATCGCCGTAGTGCCTTGGTTGAACGCAGACTCAGATACTGAGTAGTCCATATCTGCAGAGATAACCCCTTTGTCTACAAGGCCTTTCACGAAGTTCATTGCGTCTTTCACGCCTTCGTTCGCGATACCAGCATCTTTAACATCGTAACCAGCTGAAGTGTACTTGAATGCGTAACCACCATCAGCAGCCATTAGTGGCCATGTGAAGTACGGTTCTTTTAGGTTCCACATAATTGCAGACTTACCGTCTTTCTTAAGTTTTGCGTCTAGCGCAGCAACTTCTTCCCAAGTCTTAGGTGGGTTTGGAACTAGATCTTTGTTGTAGATAAGAGATAGAGACTCAACCGCTACAGGGTAGCCGATCAATTTGCCGTCGTAACGTACTGCATCCCAAGCGAAATCAACGATACCTTCTTGAACCTCTTTAGAAGGTTTGACTTCAGCAAGTAGACCAGCTTCTGCATAACCACCGAAACGGTCGTGTGCCCAGAATACGATATCAGGACCATCACCTGTCGCTGCAGTTTGAGGGAACTTATCTTGTAGGCCGTCTGGGTGAGCCACTGTTACTTTGATACCAGTGTCTTCTTCAAACTTCTTACCAACCTCTGCAAGACCGTTGTAGCCTTTATCACCGTTGATCCAGATAGTAAGTTGTCCTTCTTCGATGGCAGCGTTTGCACCGAAAGAGCCCAGAGCAACAAGAGTACCTAGTGCTGCAGCGCTTAATTTTTTCATGTTCGTATCCTTTTTATATTTTTGATGTAGGGCTAGTCCATTGAGGTTCAGCCGTATTTCGACATATATCATCTGAAATAATCCCATATGTCTCATCCTCCTAATCCCTACGCCCTTGCAATTATGACGTATTTTCGTGATCTGAATCGCCAAGGGTTAGAGACTCAAATCACAAAATGAATACTTCCTGTGATCGAATTCAACTTTAGGTCGCGCAATAATGTGACTTCCGCCCAACTCCACCTCTACTACTACTTTTTGCCTCCTCCCTGCCTACTCCCCCTACAATTATTTCGATTAGGAGGATGTAGCAGTGAACACAATCTTAGAAACTGCAGTCATCCAAGAGTGGATGGTAAGAACCCTTTCCCAGCAGTACCTACCCTATAGGTAAAAAAGATTTGCTGGTTTTTCATTGCCATACGAGTGGAATGTCATTATTGGTGTTGTTTGTGGTAATTATTTCACGGGGGAGACAACACGAATAATGTGGGGGAGAGAAACTCGTATTTGGCTATGGTGGGTAGTGCTCCAGTTCAGGACATTTGGAGTACTACCCTGTTTTTCTTACCAATCACAATAACTTACCGATTCCTACTGTTACTGCTCGCTAGATAATTCATATAATGATGAGCGGTGAATAATAAAAATTGATCGAGGACGAGCTACATGGCGAGTGTCACGTTAAAAAATGTTTGTAAAGCGTATGGCGACGTACTGATTTCTAAGAACGTAGATCTGGAAATCCACGAAGGTGAATTCGTGGTTTTCGTAGGGCCATCAGGTTGTGGTAAATCTACCCTGCTACGTTGTATTGCCGGTCTTGAAGACATTACTTCAGGTGATTTGTATATTGGTGACCAGCGCATGAACGACGTAGAACCATCCAAACGTGGTGTTGGTATGGTATTCCAGTCTTACGCTCTTTACCCACACCTAAACCTATATGACAACATGTCATTTGGTCTGAAACTAGCAAAAGCAGACAAAGCAGAAATGGACAAGCGCGTAGAACACGCTGCTGAAATCCTACAGCTTGGTCACCTACTGGACCGTCAACCAAAAGCACTTTCTGGCGGTCAGCGTCAACGTGTTGCTATCGGTCGTACGCTAGTGTCTCAGCCAGACGTATTCCTTCTTGATGAACCACTATCAAACTTGGATGCAGCACTGCGTGTAAACATGCGTGCTCAAATCACGAAACTTCAGCGCCAACTTGGTTGTACCATGATCTACGTAACGCACGATCAGGTTGAAGCAATGACCATGGCAGACAAAATCGTTGTTCTAGACGGCGGTTACGTTTCGCAAGTTGGTAAGCCTCTTGAGCTTTACCACTACCCACAAAACCGTTTCGTAGCTGGTTTCATCGGTTCTCCAAAAATGAACTTCATGAGTGTATTCATTGAAGAAGTCGAAGCAGAGCGCGTAAAAGTACAGCTTTCTAACGGTGTGTCGTTCTGGATTCCAGTCGATGGCACAACAGTTAACCGTGGTGACCGTATGTCACTAGGTATTCGCCCTGAGCACTTAGTTCAAGCGGTTGAAGCTGACGCGACGATTCACGGTGAAGTGATGATCGTTGAAAAACTAGGTAACGAAACTCAGGTTTACCTAAACCTGGAAGGCGCAGACGCTGACGTTATCTACCGTCAACCAGACACACTACCAGTTGAAACTGGTGACAAACTTGAAATTGGTATCCCTGCGTATCGTTGTCATCTATTCCACAGCGATGGCCGTGCATGCCGCCGACTACACAAAGAAAACGGCGTAGATTTCGAGTAAGAACTCTTTCACCTTTGCTTGCTACTAATCCCTCTCATCTGAGAGGGATTTTTTATTTCCGAAACTAAAGCATTAATTTCAATGGAAATAAATAACCCCTTCGATAAGACATCTATTAAGCCTTATTTTTTATGGTAAAACTCTCCGTATAATACTTTTCCTCATTCCTACTGGCTAAGTACTAACTTTGTCTTAAACCTCTAAACTCGACCCAACCTCAAAATTTCATTCTTATTTCCACTTACCCAAATAGCACAACTTTTTAAACTTATCTTCAAAATATAAGAGCATAAGTCTGTACGTCGGAAGCTAGGCATCTGAATACTTTCAGTCTATTCAAACACTAAGTTAAAACCATCAATTTTGGCCGCTAAAGAACGGTAGCGTACCGTTTAGGAAATTAGGATATGAAACATAAAGGACTTATTCGTTCTCATGAGGTGGAATTTGCATTTCTCTATCGCCTCACCGACCTTGCAGTCATCGTCTCATTCATGCTTTTTTTAATTCTGAATGACGCCAATACGTCGATTGAAAAGGATTACGTTATTCTGTCTTTCGTCAGCAGTGTGACTTTCTTCATCATTGCTGAAAGTGGCAAGCTATACCGCTCTTGGCGAACCAGCTCATTCAAAGACCAAGTCTTCATCGTTTGTGTCTCATGGCTTGTGACCTGTACATTCTTGTTTATGGTATTGTACTTTTCTCACGTTCATACCTTGTTTGAGCGCTATATTCTTGCGACTTGGCTATTAATCACTCCTGTTCTTCTGCTTTCTTGGCGTACACTCTTTCGCGCCGCTTTGGCTTACATGAGAAAGATGGGCTATAACACGCGCACTGCAATCATTATTGGCCAGACGCCACATGGGCTAACCCTTGCTAATGAGCTAGAGAGCCATACAGAGCATGGGGTACTATTCGATGGTTTCTATGACGAGCGCTCCAAGGACCGTTTACCTCAGTCGGAATACCCAATCAAAGGCAATGTTGGGCTAGCACTTGAAAGAGCAAAGCGTGGTGAAGTCGATTATGTTTACATTGCGATGCCAATGCACGCTAATGAGCGTATTGCGTCGTTCCTGAACCAGTTTTCGGATACCACTGCTAATACCTATCTCATCCCTGATTTCTTCACTTACAACTTACTGCATTCGCGCTGGGATCAAATCGGCCAAGTTCAAACCTTGAGTGTATTTGATACGCCATTTGCAGGTATCTCATCATGGGTAAAAAGATTAGAAGACATCATCTTATCTAGCATCATCTTGCTACTTATCTCTCCGATTTTGCTCGCCATTTCTATCGGCATAAAAGCGACCTCTAAAGGTCCGGTTATCTTCAAACAATTCCGCTACGGTTTAGATGGAAGAAAAATCGAGGTCTGGAAATTTCGCTCAATGACCACCATGGAACAAGGCAGCGACGTTAAACAAGCCACCAAGAATGACCCACGTATCACGCCTTTTGGAGGGTTTCTTCGCCGAACTTCTCTTGATGAGCTACCGCAATTTATCAACGTTCTTCAAGGCACAATGTCCATCGTAGGCCCACGTCCTCATGCGGTTTCGCACAACGAAGAGTACCGCCAGATAGTCGACCGATACATGCTTCGCCACAAAGTAAAACCGGGTATCACTGGCTGGGCGCAAATCAATGGCTATCGTGGTGAAACAGACACGCTCGACAAGATGGAAAAACGCGTCGAGTTCGACTTGGACTACATCCATCACTGG
This sequence comes from Vibrio sp. HENC-03, assembly GCF_000305755.2. NCBI lineage: Bacteria > Pseudomonadati > Pseudomonadota > Gammaproteobacteria > Vibrionales > Vibrionaceae > Vibrio > Vibrio sp. HENC-03. Next base: position 583,662 of record NZ_JH976064.1, read on the forward strand.
TCAGTTTGGATGGACATCAAGATCATCTTCCTTACGATTTTCAAAGGGTTTACCGGTTCCAATGCGTACTAAGTTCATCAACATGACAAAAGCGGCAAGTTTTGTGTCGATTGCTTTGGCTTCGCTTTCTGCGAACGCTGACCCAATGGCGTATAAAACGGATTCTGGGATTGAGTTCATCCCGACCTTAGGCGTGTTCTATGAAGGTGATGACAACATCAACAAGGCCGATCGTGGAGAAAACATCGAATCGGTCAACATTTGGGGAGTAGAGCCTGCCCTGCTGGCTAAAATTGAACGTAATCAATATCGAGCAAACATCCTGTACAAGCTGAGTGCTGGTTTCTCTTCCGATGACCAGAATGATTACGATGACCACACCTTTCAATTTACCAACTTTTTCGAGTTCAACCACCGCAATCGTCTAGTGGTTGACTATCAGTTTCGTGCGCAGCATGAAGAAAAAGGGGAAGACTTTACCGAAGGGCAAGGCAGTTTATTAAACGAGCCGGTTGAGTTTCATCGTAACGACTTGAGAACAAACTATGTGTTTGGCTCTGAAGGCTCAAAAGGTAGGCTGGAATTGGGTGTTGGCTATCGAGATAAAACTTACCAAAACTACCGTGATGGCTTGCCGGGAAAACCTGACGCCAAGACAAAATACAACGACTTTCGCGCCCCAAACGCGCACTTAGAGTTTTATCTTCGAGCAACACCAAGAACATATTGGTTGATTGGTACTCAACAAATGAGCACAGATTACCTTTCAGACAATCCTTCAGTGCCATCAAAAGACAGTTACTCCGGTTTCTACTACACCGGCGCACAGTGGGAAGTCACAGGGAAAACCAAAGGTATCGCCCGTTTAGGTTATCAAATTAAAGACTTTGACAGCCATCAACGCGAGACCTTTAACGGCTTCAGTTGGGACATCGGATTAGAGTGGCTACCTCAAGAGCACTCGTTGATTACGCTCAAAACCACTCAAGCCGCAGTGAGTCCAGATCAAGATGGTGATTACGACTTACAAACTCGCTATCTGTTAAACCTCAAGCACGATTGGAATAGTTATCTCACGACACGCTTAGGTGCGCTTTATCAAGAGGATGACTACACCGGTATCACTCGTAAAGAAGACCGCTATGCCCTCTCTGCAGGGCTCGACTACCAAATCAAACGATGGGTTTTACTTCAAGCAGATTGGCGCTACCAAGATAAGAGCTCCAACTGGCAAGGCTACAGCTTTGACCAAAACGTTTGGTCTCTTAGTGCTCGATTCTCTTTGTAACAAGGAATGTGAATGAACTTACTAGCAACGTTATTTGGCTTGGTACTTGTGCTTCTGAGCACACCTTCTTTTGCCAGTGCCAATGAGCAAGATTACTTACTCGACACTGGTGACACCATTTCGGTTCAGGTCTACGGCGAGGAAGATCTTTCCATAAAGAACATCCTGATCACTTCTGACGGCTATTTTGATTACCCATACCTTGGACGCATCAAGGCCATCAACAAAACCCCTAAACAGCTTAAATACGAAATAGAAACGGGATTAAAAGGCGACTACCTGATTAACCCAAAGGTGATGGTAACCATCAATAGTTTTCGACTTTTCTACGTTAATGGCGAAGTGAGAAAACCTGGTGGATTTGAATATCAACCCGGTTTAACCATAGAGAAAGCTATCGCCCTTGCCGGTGGCCTAACCGATAGAGCCTCTCGCAAAAGCATTAACCTAACCCAACACAACACGGGTAAAACCGTGGAAAGCGTCAGCATGCAGCGCTCTGTAGAACCTGGCGACATTGTATTTATCGATCAGAGCTTCTTCTAATGACAGGCAATTCAATGAACGGAACTCATTCTACTCACCCTTCTTCGAATCACGTCGAGTTGATTCGTTTTGGGCATCACTTTAGAACACTCAAAAAAAACTGGCTGAGCATTCTCGCTTTCACCATCATTTTTTCTTTGACCTGTACTTGGTATATCTATTCTAAGAAGTCGGTATACCAAGCCACGGCAACCCTTCTTATCCAAGAAGAACAAAAAAGCGCCCTTTCGATAGAGGAAGTTTACGGTGTAGATACGACCAAAAAAGAGTACTTCCAAACTCAAATTGCGATCCTGAAATCAAACCATATCGCAGACAAAGTGATCACACAGTTGAACTTGACCAAGCACCCGGAGTTTACCAGTGCCAGCGGCTTGAAGCAGAAGATAGATGAAGTAAAAGCCATCCCATTTGTACAGGACTTACTTCATGTTGCACCGAATCCAAAGGAAACCTCGCAACACAGTAAGCCTTATTATCAAGCACTCCAAACCTTCAAGAGAAAACTTGAGATTGAGCCTGTACGCAATACGCAGTTGGTGAGAATTCGTTTCCGCTCGACTGACCCTCAATTAGCGACAACCATCGCAAACGCCGTTGGTCAGGCTTATATCGACGCTAATTTCGAAGCAAAACTCGTTGTGACACAAAATGCGGCGACTTGGTTAACCAATAACTCACAGAAGCTTGAAGAACGATTGAGAGCTTCTGAACAAGCTTTACAAGACTTCTTGATGCAGGAAGGACTCATCGATATTAATGGCATTGATGATATTTACGCCAATGAACTCGAGGAGCTCAACCGTAAATTGAATGCCGCAGTCAATAAACGTATCGAAGCCCAAACGCTGATCGAATTGCTAAAACGTAAGTCATCTCAAGACTTAGATAGCCTATTGTCGATCGACGAATTTGCCAACCAAGCACAGATCCGTGATTTAAAGCTTTCAGAAGCTCAAGCGGCAAAAAACGTCTCTGAACTCTCTCAACGATACGGTCCAAAACACGATCGTATGATTCAAGCGAAAGCACAGTTAGCTTCGATTCAAGCAAGAACACAACGACTGATTCGTGAAATTTCCTTTAGTAAACAACAAGACTTACTCGCTGCTAAGTCACAAGAAGATCTATTACGAGCAGAACTAGACAGTAAGAAGTCTGACTTCCAAATGTTAGGCTCACAAAAAGCGCGTTACGAGCAACTCAAGCGCGAAGTGGAATCAAACAAAGACTTGTACGAAGCATTCTTAAACCGCGAAAAAGAGACGAACGCAACCAGCGATTACAAAAACGTTACGGCGCGATTTACCGATCCTGCAATCGTGCCACTCTTCCCTATTGCACCTCAACGCATGAAGTTAGTCCTGATTGCTACGCTCTTTGGCTTCACTATCGCGTGTGCGCTTGTGATTATCCTGGAAACATTGCGAGAAGTGATTCGCACCTCATCGGATGTACAAGACAAACTTGGCGTCACTTGCCTTGGCACTATTCCAAAGGTGAAAAAGCGCAGCTTAAAACAAGGCGGAGTGACCTATTCGGCATACTTAGATCAGGATGAAAAGCTATTTAGTGAAGCTTGTCGCTCGGTTCGAACCTCACTCTTGCTGAGATTGACCAACACGAAACAAAAAGTATTGCCCTTTACTTCTGCTATACCGGAAGAAGGCAAAACATCCACCAGCATCAATATGGCCGTCTCCTTCTCGACGATGGAGAAGGTGCTACTTATTGATTGCGACTTACGCAGACCATCATTGGCTAAGCGATTCAATCTTCCTGAATCAAACCCGGGACTGACCAATATCCTCACCATGGATACGCCTTTGAGTGAGTGTATTGTTCGTAGTGACGAAGCGAACTTGGATGTGTTGCCAGCAGGCATTATTCCACCAAACCCGCAAGAGTTATTAGCTTCCGAACGGTTCGAAAAACTTCTTGAATACCTCAAGAGTAAATACGACCGCATCATCATCGACACCCCGCCACTGCTCTCAGTGAGCGATGCGTTAATCCTTGGCCAAAAAGCCAACGGGCTGATTACGGTCATTCGATCTGAATCCACCAAAGCATCACTGGTTAACGTGGCGTTATCCAAACAAATTCAACATTCAATACCATCACTTGGCGTTCTGATCACTCAAGCAAAATCTAAGGAAGGAGAAGCGCTTTATGTCCAAAAATACGCCTACTAATCAAAGTATGCAGTGGTATCAGCTTCTCAAAAGCCAAGCAGAACCTGTACTCATTTATCAAATGGGCAAAGTGGGCTCTAGCGCACTGGAAAAGTCGATCCCAAATTCGCTTCACCTGCACGATTTGATGTCGATTGAAGCTGGCAAACAGATTTCACCCGTTCGAGCTCAACTGCATAAACCCATCACTAACCATGTGAAACGCATTTTGAAACGAACCATCATGGTCAATTTGCTTAAGCGTAAACAACAAGTACGTATTATCTCCCTAGTGAGAGAACCAGTGGGCCGAAACATCTCTATGTTCTTTCAATCACTGCCGTTTTGGATGGCGGATAAGTACCTGAAAGACGACAGTGCAGTGCGTTCCGAACGCCCTCAATTGCTTCATGAAGCGTTTGAAGAACACGTAAACCACCAATATCCGCTCCAGTGGTTTGATAATGAAATCAAAGCGCTGACAGGCATCGATGTTTTCGCTCAGCCTTTCGATCAAGAGCTTGGTTATCAAACCTATCAAAATCGTAACTTCTCACTCATGGTGATTCGTATCGATAAGCTCGATCAATCACAACAAGCCATTAGTGAATTCCTGCAACAAGACGTCACAGTCGTTCACGAAAACCAAGCCGACAACAAATGGTATTCGCCATTGATTAAAGAGTTTAAAAGCTCATACCAGCCAAAATCCGAGTTTGTTGAAGAAATGCTTTCGTCAACGCTGACTAGGCATTTCTTTACCGCGCCTGAAATTGAAAAGTTCAAACAAAAGTATCTAGCGGCCAAGTCATGAAAACTAAAATACTTCACATTATCAATGATCTATCTAAGAACGGCGGCGCTCAAAAGTTTCTCGTTGATTTGGTTATGGGGCACACATCTGAGTATGAGATCAAAGTTCTCGTACTCTGTGATGACAACGATTATTTAGAGCAACTCTCTTCCAAGAACATTGAATGCTTTAACTGGCAGACCCTCTCCCTCAAAGAGAAATGGACGCTATTGCGCTGGCCAGATCTCGTGCATGGGCATTTATACCCATCAATCTACCTCGCATTACTCGCTGTTGGTAAAAAGCGAATTCAGACCGAGCATTGCTCATATAATCGCCGTCGTGACTACCCATTGTTTAAGTTTATGGAGTTCCTGCTTTATCGCGGCCATAACCTTACAGTGAGCATCAGTGAAAAAGTACAAGAAGAGCTGGTTAAGTTCATGCCGCATTTTGAACATAAATACCGTGTCGTGCATAACGGTGTGGATTTAGCTCGCTTTCCTCTTACGGTAAAATCAGGCAGTCAACTTATGGGCAAATCGACGATCAACATCGGAATGGTGGGTCGTCTGCATGAACACAAAGATCATGAAACGCTGATTCGCGCCACTGCCCAACTCCCCTCACACTACCATCTCCACTTAGCGGGGGATGGCGTTAAGCGAAGTGAACTCGAATCTCTAAGCCAAGAGCTCAATATTACTCAGCGCGTTCACTTCCATGGTGTTGTCTCGGACATTCCCGCCTTCTTGTCTGATATGGACGTATATGTCCAGTCTTCACATGTGGAAGGCTTCGGTTTAGCCGCGGTTGAAGCCATGGCAGCCGGTCTACCAGTTCTCTCTTCTGATGTGCCTGGGCTAGATGAAGTCATGGGTAGCGATACTTACCTCTTTAAAGTCGGCCAACCAGACCAACTAGCCGAGAAACTCACGCAGCTATGTAACACCGCAGAGCTTTACCAACAAGCAAGCGAATATTCCGTGAATCGCGCCAAGCTCTACACTATCGACAAGTTCCGAGATGGATACTATGGTATTTACCAACAACTTTGCGCCAGCAAGTAACCGTGTCGCTCTACTGGCGGCGATAACTCTGTCTCTTTTCTTTGTTCCAGTAAAAGTTAGAGCCGGTGGAGTTGCATTAGCACCGTCTGATATTGCGAGTTTGCTGTCATTAGGATTAGCAGCGCTTGTGGTGATTGAAGGTAAGGCGCATAAGCTGTTTCACCCTTGTATCGGCTTCTTACTGCTGTTTACCAGCTACGTATTTATCAATGGCCTTCTCAACCGTGTACCTCTACTACCGTTGATTACCGAGACGGTACAGTGGATAGCGATCCTCAGTTTATTAGGTGTGTTGTTCGCCTATAGAGTATTTGATGATGAACGGGTGATGGTATACCTCACTTATTGTCTTGTGCTGATTTGCTCTCTGGTGGCAGCATGGCACTTCGCGCAAGGTTACCACAGCGGTTTTAAGCTACTTGGCGTAAGTAAGTATGCTTTCGGCGTACTCTGTTCCCTACTCTATTTGTATCGCGACCGAATTAGAGCATTCCCTTTCTTAATGCTGTTTGCTTTTACTCTACTTCTACTCTCACAAGAGAGAAAAGCACTGCTCGGTTTCTGTTTATTAGTCTTTGTTGATCAATTGCTTATTAAACGGCTGATACGCCAGACTATTAGCGAGACTTATACATGGACAGTATTAATCGCGAGCACCTTAATTGTATTGGCAACCGTCTCTACCACGCTTTATTTTGGCTTTGATCAATTCGCAGACAAGCTTGAAATAACCCAAGAAGACATCCTGTTTGCGAATCAAAGTGAAGCTCGTTGGGTCTCCAATTTACACCGTAAATTGCTGCTAGCAAATGGCTTAGACATCTTACTTCAACACCCTATTTTAGGCGTTGGGGCAAAGATGCTACCTAACTATATGATCAACTACTTCAATTACGATGAGCTCGCGATTTACACCCACAACTTCATTCTCGACACTTCAATCGAATATGGCTTGCTTGGTATCGCTTTGCTGTTTGGTGGTTATTTCTTATTTATGAAGTTTTGCTTCAAAACATTGAAAGACAACAGAAAAAGCCTATTACTTTCCATCTATGCACTGATTATGGTGTTTTTCGTTGCCGTTAACACCACCATCATTTTAATACTTTTACTACCCGTCATGATGAGCAAAAAACGGCATCATAGTCTTCAGACAGAACAGCAAAAACAAACTGATCATCACCATCAATCTGAATTACCGATTCCGCCAATAACAAACAATCAATAAACGCCGCGGAACAACGAATTTATAGTTATCAAGGATAGGATAAATGAAATATTCAATCTCTCGACAATTTGAAAAAAACCGAGAACTTCAAGCCGACAATTTCGTATTGGTTTATCAAATGGGCAAAGTCGGCTCTTCGTCTATTGAGCACACGTTAGGTGAAAGAAAAATACCGAGTTACCACATCCATACCTTTGATGATCATGAAGAATTTCACATGTATCACAACAAAAAGGATGTAAGTAAGTTCTTTGATTTTAAAAATCGCGCCATGTATCGCTTAGTCTTAAACAAACGTAAACGCATCTTACAAAAACGCGAACACATTAAAATCGTTACACTCGTTCGTGATCCTATCGCGACCGTTTTCTCTCGATTTTTCCAAGACTTACATCTTCAGTTTATTGAAGGTAAGAAAAATGACGCGATTCATCGCGATATGGATGTAACCTACAAACACTTGGAGCATTGCTTCGATAACTACATCAACCTGAATTACTTCGCTAACTGGTTTGATAACGAACTTAAGCGCAACTTCAACATTGATGTGTTACGCCAAGAACTGGATAACACACAACCTTTCTATACGTTTAACAACGATCAAGCGAGCGTTATCCTGATCAAATGTGAGCAACTGAGCTCACTCGATCAAGAGATTGGTGAGTTTCTTCAACTTGATGACTTCATTCTTAAAAACAGTAATGAAGCAAAGAACAAGTGGTATTCCAACATCCACCAGTACTTCAAAGAACACTACGACTTTTCCAAGCTTTTTTACATGTATGACCTCCCTCTTTATCGCCACGTCTACTCAGAACAAGAGCGTGAAGCTTTCAAAAATAAGTGGAAGCAAACACCAGGGACGAAGTCAGCATGAGAAAAGTATTACACATTACCGAAGCCTTTGGTGGCGGGGTTCAAACTGCACTATATAGTTATGTCCATTCATCACGTTCTGAACCTTTCGAGCACTCATTGCTCGCCCGTGCACGCTCAAATGACATGACGAACGAGTCCAGTAATCATGTCTTCCAACATACGAAATGGGTCGAAGGTGGCTTATTACAATTTATGAAAGATGCGAACGCCTTTATCAGTGAATTAAAGCCAGATATCGTTCATTTGCATTCTAGTAAAGCTGGCTTTTTAGGACGCTTTTTAAAGACCGGACATGCCCGTTTAATCTACACACCACATTGTTATGCGTTTGAGCGTGAAGATATCTCCGGTTTTGCTCGCTACGTATATAAGACGTTAGAAAAAGTCCAAATGAACAAGATTGACGTTGTCGCAGGTTGCAGTCAGCGTGAGTGCGATTTGGCTGTCAGCATTGGTGCAAAACGAGCAGAGTTGCTCAATAACTACGTCACTTATGAGAGTAACGAACGACCAAAAAGCGAAACGCTATCCAGCTTAAAACTTGTAGTGCTTGGCCGAGTCGCCCCACAAAAAGATCCGCAATTCCTGCTCGACACGTTAAGTCATATCAAGCAATCCGACCTAACACGCGAGTTCGATATCACTTGGATTGGCGGAGGTGATACTGAACTCGAAGATCAGTTGCGTAGTCATGAGATAACAGTAACAGGGATGATTCCACGTAATGAAGTCGTGAGCTTACTGAAAAACTCAGATTTGTATTTGCATACCGCCGCTTGGGAAGGAATGCCACTCACCATCCTTGAGGCAGCAAAAATGCATTTACCTATGGTGATTCGCTCTATCGGCGCAACGAAAGACCTGAATTATCCGTTCTTAGCACAAAGTCCTCATGACATGGCGAAGCAGTTGACTCATTGCATCAACCATTACCATGAAATTGACTTTCATCCATACACGATTGGGCTCAACGAAGCGTTCAGTGAAGAGAAGCAACGTTTGGCGTTAAACAGCATCTATAACTAAGGTTTTCTATGCTTCAATCCATTAGTCAAAAGCTCCAAAACTTACCGAGTGAAAAGAAGCAGTTCTTCTCACTCGGTGCCGCGACCGGGATAGTAAAAGCCCTCGCCGCTTTCTTCGCTTTCTTACTCACCCTAGTAGTATCAAGATACTCTGACGCCAACACCGCGGGTCAGTTCTTTTATCTGTTTAACCTTGTTTCCTTAGTCGCCATTATTGCTCAATTGGGCTTCAATATTTCTTTGGTTAAGTTCAATGCCATTGCGTTTAAAAGCCAAAACAGGAGTGAGCAAAGTAACAATTATCGGATTGCTTTAATACGCAGCCTTTTGTTCAGCTTTGTTGCATGTGCTCTTATTTACTTGGCGTTTATCACGTTCCCACGCCAACTCAACACCACTAACGTATCTGATTTCTCCCTTATCTTCGCGCTTGCGGCTATTCCTCTTCTCGTGATCGGTCAAACCAACAGTCGAGTACTCCAAGCAAGCAAGAGAATGATTTCATCTCTTATCGCACTGCAATTGGGCGTCAGCTTTCTTATGGTGCTATTGATTGTTGCTGCAAGGCCATCATTGTTGATCACTACAGATACGTTGATGACCTTACTTTTAGTTGCAGCAGCGATTGTTGCGTTACAGTCGACGCTTCAATGGGTTCGTTCTGGCGAATACCAGCATGGAAAAACGAGTGCAAACAGCGAACTCTCCTATTCAGCCAAACAAGTCTGGATTGGAAGTATCTTCACCAATTTGGTCCAGTGGGGAAGCTTAGTCATTGCAGGGTTCTTCATCTCAACTTCTGAGCTTGGCTTACTTGCCGCAGCACAGAGAACATCATTGCTCATTGGCTTTGTCCTCATCACCATCAACTTCGTTGTCGCGCCTATGTTTGCCTCACTCTACAAAGAGGGCAAGATGGATCGATTACGTAATCTGAGCCGCCTTGCGTGTCGTGCGAATATCGCAGCCGCAACCATTCCGGTGGTTGTTTGTGTCTTGTTCCCTGAGTTTGTTATGCAGTTATTTGGTAAAGAGTTTGTTGCTGCTGCCCCACTCCTTATCGCACTATCTTTAGGGCAATTAATCAACGTGGCAACAGGCTCGGTTGGTTTCCTATTACTCATGAGCGGGCACGAAAAAACGATGAAATACATCACTATAGTGTCTGGTGTTGTTTCTATCTTGCTGCTAATTGCTCTATCTCAATTCTATGGCGTTCTGGGGGCAGCTTGGGCCATCGCGATTGGCTTAGCGATTCAAAATCTAGCCGCGCTGTATTTTGTGAAACGTTACTTAGGCTTCTTTCCTGTGGGGTAAACATGACAAATACGATTGCGAGAGTGAGCTTTGTTGGCGTACTGCTACTGACCGTGTCTTTATCACTTTGGAAGAGCTCAGACATCGACCATAACATGTATCAAAGCATGGAGAACTACGTCGGTGGTTCGAGCACGTTACACTTCACCTTTAGCCTATTGATTGGGTTTCTTGCGGTGTTTAATTTCCCTAAATGGGTGAAGGCAACAAAAGCAGATATGTTTGGCATTCGCCTGCTGATTATTCTGCTGTGTATTGTTTCTCTTGAAGAGTTTAGTCAGCTGTTTATCGAAACTCGCTCATTCAGTTTTGATGATTTAAGCACCAACTGGATAGGTATCATTTTGGGCTATTTCTGTGCCAAACTTATAAAACTCTTTGCTAGTCAGTGATTTTTCCGGCGTACACACCACTCTGAATCGACAAACTACACGCCTGTCCTCCACAGGCGTTATACTCTCTCTATCCTTTCTCCATTCTGTACAGCGCCTTGATTTTAAAAAGAACACTTTCTCGAATTGCATCCAAATCCGCTATTGCCTTAGTTGCTACGCTCTCGTGCCTAACACAAGTACAAGCACAGGAAGACAAACTCTCCGTCATTAACAGTTATATCGACGATCTCTTTACATATAACAAAGCCATGGGCAGCTTCACTATTTTGGATAAAGGTAACGTGGTGCTGGACAAACAAACTGGTTACTCAAACCGTAAAGTTGGTTTATTAGCCAGCCGTGGTTATGTTCCTGCAGACAGCTCAAGCCCATACAAAGTAGCATCTATCTCCAAAACCATGACGGCTACCATGGTGATGCAGTTAATTGAAGCAAATAAGCTTAGTTTGAACACCAAACTGAACGACTTCTTTCCTGAGATTAGCAACGCTGAGCACATCAGCATCAGAGATTTGCTCCAACACCGCTCTGGGTTGGTGAACTTTATTGATGAACCCGACTTTCTGAGTTACTACACAAAACCTCAAACGCAAGCACAAATGATTACGAGATTGGCAGCGCTACCCTCTAACTTTCCACCAGGTAGTCAATATGAATACTCAAACGCAAATTACCTTTTGCTAGGCTATATCATTGAAAAAGTGACGGGAAAGGGCTTTGACGAGGTACTCCGCGCTCAAATCACGCAACCATTGAACTTAACGCACACTCAGTATTGTCTCGATCTTAAGGCGTGCGATATTCACATTACTTCGTTTTATTACTGGAACAACGCATGGGTGGCAATCACACCACACTGGTCGCCAACCGTAACAGGCGCAGCGGCGAGCATTACGTCAACAACACTCGATGTTTCTCGGTTTATTCGGGCACTGTTCCAAGGTGAGTTGCTCCCGAAAGAAGCAGTGCAAATGATGACGAAGGAGTATTTTGGTATTTACAGCCCTGAATACTCGCAACTTGAGCGCTATGGACACGATGGTCTCTTGGAAGGTTATCGCTCGTCAATGCTGTACTTCCCCAAACAAGATGTTGCGATAGTCATCTCAATCAACGGACTTCATGAAACTTATGACGACATTGTGAGAAATATTGTCGGTTTGTACTGTGATGAGAAGGTTGAATTGCCAGATTATGACCGCCCAAACATGACAATGAATGAAGGGCAACTTAAGGCCTTCACGGGAACATACAAAGCCTTGGATGGCAAAAAGGTGGTAGAGGTGTTCATTGATGATGGGGCATTAAAAGCTCAGATGGTAGGTCAACCCTCATTTACTTTCATTCCAATGACGGAAAACGAGTTCGAGAACAAAGCTTTCGGCATCATTTTAACCTTCAGCCCTGTCAAAAATGAACAGGGAAAGACCAATAACGTTAAAGCGAAAAGTGGCAATCATACTGAGACCTACTACCGACTACGCTCCTCGAAATAGCGACTCAGCGCAGGTTTCCTCGGTTAGCACTTTTTTGGATATTTTTCTTAGAGAGCGAGATATACTCTCGCCCTATTACATTAATATGAGCATCGGTTATGTCTTCACATCCAACTAAAATCACCTTCTTTGAATTCCTAACACCACTTATCACTGCGGGTAAAAAGACGATTACGATTCGTGATGAATCAGAAAGCCACTACGTGCCAAACACTGAAGTGGAAGTGTTCACCCTAGAAACAGACCGCAAGGTGTGTGACATCAAAATCCTATCAGTTGCACCACTGAAGTTTGATGACATCAACGAGTTCCACGCAGAACAAGAAGCGATTGAACTGCCAAAACTGAAAGAGCTTATTCGCGAGATCTATCCGAATATAGATGAACTGTATGTGATTGAATACGAACTGATCAAGTAAGAACCATAATTTACTAGACGACTGGTCTAATTGCTTTTATAGTATTGCTCATGAAAGCAAAAACGAACGATACACGCCAACACATTCTCGATGTCGGCTACCAATTGGTAGTGACCAAAGGTTTTACGAGCGTTGGGCTCTCAGAACTTTTAAAGGCAGCGGATGTGCCGAAAGGCTCTTTCTACCATTACTTTAAGTCGAAAGAGCAATTTGGTGAGGCATTGATTGAAGATTACTTCTCTCGCTACCTTAAGATGATCACAGCCCACTTTACTGAAAGTGAAGGCTCTGGTTGCGACCGCCTTTTGAGCTATTTCGAACGCTGGATGGCGATTGAAAATGGCCAATGTAACGCCAACAAATGCTTGGTAGTGAAGTTGAGTGCTGAAGTCTCTGATCTTTCAGAAGCAATGCGCGTAAAACTGGCTTCGGGTGCCACTCAAGTGGTGAAAGCCATCGAAGATTGTGTCCAAGCAGGCATTGAAGACAGTTCTATCCAAGTCGAGTCAGCAGAACAAACCGCCCACTTGATTTACCATCAATGGGTTGGCGCAAGCTTACTCAACAAACTGTATCAGGATCGTTCCGGTTTAATGCGTAGCTTTGAGAGCACTCAAAGTATGCTAAAAGGCAAATAACGAACCACACTTAATCCGCCTTATCTTTACCCAAAAAGTACGGCGGATTTTTTAGGAATCAAAACTAGACGACTGGTCTAATAATTAATATAGGAACTTACCATGACCCAAACGCTCAACCGTCAAATCGTATTGGCTAACCGTCCAAAAGGCTCGCCAGTTCCAGAGAACTTCCGTTTAGAACAGGCTGCCATCCCTACTCCGAGCGAAGGTGAAGTGCTTTTGCGCAGCGTGTATCTGTCTCTTGACCCATATATGCGCGGCCGTATGAATGAAGGCAAATCCTACGCTGATCCTGTAGAGCTAAACGATGTAATGGTTGGCGGAACCGTTTGTCAGGTGGTGGAATCGAAGAACTCTGACTTCCAAACTGGCGAATGGGTGGTAGCTTACACAGGCTGGCAAGATTACGCGCTATCTAACGGCGAAGGTCTGTTTAAATTAGGCAGCGAGCCGACACATCCGTCTTATGCCCTCGGTGTGCTTGGTATGCCTGGCTTTACCGCTTATGTGGGTTTATTGGAAATTGGTCAGCCTAAAGCTGGCGATACCCTAGTTGTTGCAGCTGCAACTGGTGCGGTTGGTTCTATGGTTGGTCAAATAGGTAAGCTAAAAGGTTGTCGTGTAATCGGCGTCGCAGGCGGCGCAGAGAAGTGTCAGTACGCAAAAGAGACCCTAGGCTTTGATGAATGTCTTGATCACACCGCAGATGACTTTGCAGAGCAACTAGCAGCAACATGCGACAAAGGTATCGATGTCTACTTTGAAAACGTCGGCGGTAAAGTCTTTGACGCGGTATTACCTCTGTTAAATGTCGGCGCTCGCGTGCCACTTTGTGGTTTGATTTCTCAATACAACGCGACAGCATTACCAGAAGGTCCAGATCGTATGTCGATGCTGATGGGTAACATTCTGGTTAAACGCATCAAGATGCAAGGCTTCATCATTTTTGACCACTATGAGCAAAGCTACACAAACTTCGTCAAAGATGTAAGCCAATGGCTAGCAGAAGGCAAAATCCGCTATCGCGAACATCTAGTAGAAGGTTTAGAAAACGCGCCAGAGGCATTCATCGGTCTACTGGAAGGCAAAAACTTCGGCAAGCTTGTTATTCAAACCAATCAACCTGTATAAGAAAGGATTCTTCCATGATTAAACTGCATCATTTAAACCAGTCTCGCTCAAAACGCATCATTTGGTTGTTAGAAGAATTGGGAGTGGATTATGAGATCGTGCCTTACCTTCGTGACAGCGTCACCTTCCTTGCACCACCTGAGCTCAAGAGCATTCACCCACTCGGCAAGTCACCTGTATTGGAAGATGGCGACGAGATCGTTACAGAGTCTGGTGCTATCACTGAATACTTAATTGAAAAGTATGCAGATGGACGTTTTGCACCAGAGCGTGGCAGCAAAGCTTACACGCAGTACATTCAATGGCTGCATTTTGCAGAGAGCTCAGCCATGGTTCCCCTGCTGCTCAAGATGTTTGTTGCTAAAGATGGCGCACAGACCAATTTCCTTGCGGACTACGCCGACGCGGAAACCATGAAAGTCATGGGCTACGTTGATCAAAGCCTAGAAGGGAAAACCTACTTTGTAGAAGAGCGATTAACAGGCGCGGATTTCATGATGTCTTTTGTCGTCGATATTTTAAACAAGTTTGGCGTCATTGAGCGCTTCCCATACATCCAACGTTATGGTGAACAGCTCGCGACTCATCCTGCGTTTACTAAAGCAGAAGAACTTGAAGTGAAGTTCGGTTAATCGAGTTGAGACCTTCTCAAACTGTTAAGAATTTCTGTCTATTTCGGGAATCTTTGAAATAGGCAGAAATCATTCACACTAAACATACCTGAATAGCATTTATAATCCACACGACAAATAATGTTAATTGACATAAAGCCATTAATTAACAACAACTTAAAGCATAGGTGATACCTATCACACTGATTGCTAATAACAGTTTTTTTCTTCTCAATTGCAGCGTTATTCTCCTCGCATAACTTTCGGATTCATCCAAAAGACAAGATTTATTATCACTATTGCAAGGAAATTCAAATGAGCAAGAAATTGACTACAGCAGCAGGTTGCCCTGTCGCACATAACCAAAACGTTATGACTGCAGGTCCTCGTGGCCCTCAACTATTACAAGACGTTTGGTTCCTTGAAAAATTGGCACACTTTGACCGCGAAGTGATCCCTGAGCGTCGTATGCACGCAAAAGGTTCTGGTGCTTACGGTACGTTCACAGTAACGCACGACATCACAAAATACACTCGCGCTAAGATCTTCTCTGACATCGGCAAAAAAACAGAACTATTCGCTCGCTTCACTACTGTAGCTGGTGAGCGCGGTGCAGCAGACGCAGAACGCGACATCCGTGGTTTCGCACTAAAATTCTACACTGAAGAAGGTAACTGGGATTTGGTTGGTAACAACACACCAGTATTCTTCCTACGTGACCCACTAAAATTCCCAGACCTAAACCACGCAGTAAAACGCGACCCTCGCACTAACATGCGTAGCTCTACCAACAACTGGGATTTCTGGACATCACTACCAGAAGCATTCCACCAAGTGACTATCGTAATGAGTGACCGTGGTATCCCAGCTTCTTACCGTCATATGCATGGTTTTGGTAGCCACACATTCAGCTTCATCAACGCAGAAAACGAGCGTTACTGGGTGAAATTCCACTTCAAAACTCAGCAAGGCATCAAAAACCTAACTGACCAAGAAGCAGAAGCAATCGTAGGTAAAGACCGCGAAAGCCATCACCGTGACCTTTACGAAGCGATTGAGCGTCAAGACTTCCCTAAATGGAAGATGTACGTACAGATCATGCCTGAGCTAGAAGCGGATGAAGTCAACTTCAACCCATTCGACCTTACACGTGTATGGTCTCAAAAAGACTACCCACTGATCCCAGTTGGTGAGTTTGAACTGAACCGTAACCCAGAAAACTTCTACGCAGAAGTTGAGCAATCTGCGTTCAACCCAGCAGCGGTCGTACCTGGTATCGGCTTCTCTCCAGATAAGATGCTACAAGGTCGTCTGTTCGCTTACGGCGATGCTCAGCGTTACCGTCTAGGTGTGAACCATCATCAAATCCCAGTGAATGCACCTCGTTGCCCAGTTCACAGCTACCACCGCGATGGCGCAATGCGCGTTGATGGCAACTTTGGTTCAACACTAGGTTACGAGCCAAACTACAAACAAGAATGGGCAGAGCAACCAGATTACTCTGAGCCACCTCTACGCATCAATGGCAACGCTGATCACTACGATCACCGTGTAGACGAAGACTACTTCAGCCAAGCGGGTGATCTATTCCGTCTGATGAGCGAAGAGCAACGTCAAACTCTGTTCGACAACACAGCTCGCGCAATGGACGGCGTGCCAGAATTCATCCAACAGCGCCACGTTCAACACGCATACCAAGCGGACGAAGCGTACGGCAAAGGTCTTGAGATTGCACTAGGCTTAAACAAGTAAGCAAACACGGTAATCATCACACTGTGTGATTAAAAGACATAAAAAAGGAGGTGCCCAACAGCACCTCCTGATTTCAAATCACTAATCCTTAATCACTAGCCACAACCAATGCTCAAGGAGATTCATTATGATTAACTTAGATTTCTTTAAGCTCTTTGATACCAAAGAACTGTTTATCTATTACTGATTCATCAACTACTGATTTTTAGCTACCGCTTTGATCAGTACTGATGTATCCATGCGACCTAAACCATCAAGTTGAAGGTCTGCGTATTGCTCATCCACTTTCTTAGTCAGTGGAAGCTCTAGACCCACTCGCTCTGCTTCTTGCAAACAGAAACCCAAGTCTTTGCGCATCCAATCAATAGCGAAGCCAAAATCGAACTTATCTTCCGCCATCGTATTTGCACGGTTTTCCATCTGCCATGAGCCTGCAGCGCCATGCTTCAGCGTTTCTACAACTTGAGCGACGTCCAAGCCTGATTTTTGTGCCAGCAACAAAGCTTCACTCAGACCTTGTAAAACGCCACCAATACAGATTTGGTTTACCATCTTACAACGTTGACCCTGACCGTTTTCACCCAGTAACGTCATCTGCTTCGCGTACACATCCATCGCTGGAGAGACACGATCAAAAACGCTTTGTTCACCACCACACATGATGGTTAGAACACCATTTTCTGCGCCCGCTTGACCACCAGAAACTGGCGCATCAATGAAGTGATTGCCGTACTTAACACACGCTTCAGCCAGCTCAACCGCTAGGTCTGCAGAGGTGGTCGTGTGGTCCACTAACACTGCATCCGCTTTCAAGCCAACCAGAATGCCTTCTTCACCGTAAACAACGCTACGAACGTCATCATCATTGCCCACACAGGTAAAAACGATGTCACAGCCTTCAGCCGCTTCACGTGGTGTTTCACAAGCCACACCTTGGTATTCTTCAGCCCATTTGTCGGCTTTCGCTTTTGTGCGGTTGTATACTTTGGTTTCAAAGCCCGCTTTACTTAGGTAACCAGCCATTGGGTATCCCATCACACCCAGACCAATAAATGCTACTCTTAGTTTTTCCATTGCAAGCCTCCTTGAATTCGAAATAAGTGACGTTTTGAAACTATTACTATTTGAAACAGTTACTATTTGAAACATGTTACTAAAGATTTCAGAACATTACTTGCAATAATTTCGTCTTAAATAAGCGCAACAAACTCAGTTAAAGGCGAAGCCACCAAAAGTGACAATAAAAGCGTCACAATTGACGGAATCGCATCTTTCCAAGTATCAAAACGAAAATGGAAAAACATCGCGCCAACTGAGGTGAAAACAATAAAACTTGCACCTATCGCACTTAACAAGTTGTTCGTCGATAACAAGCCAATTAACATCAAAATTGCCCCCGTTACCTCAATTAGTCCAACCAGAAACATAGCGGCACGGTTCAGACCATATTTATGAAAGAAAGCGAGCTGTGGCTCAAAAATCGGCTTCACCCAACCGATGATTTTGATAGAACTGGCAAACAAGAAAAACGCGATTAACAACCCTTGAATCAACACCATAATTTTAACTCCCGAACAGATGATGGAAGTATTAAAGCATTCCAATTAAAACTTAAGGAGGGTAATGTTTAGCTACTTATCATTCCAAACAGGAATGCACCATGGATAAATTTGATTGTTTGAAAGTCTTTTCTCGTGTCGCCCAGTTAGGTTCATTTACTGCCGCGGCTAACGAACTCAATACCACTCAGAGTGCGGTGAGCAAGAAGATCGCTTGGCTTGAGAGTGAAGTCGGCATCACCTTGTTTCATCGTCATGCTCGCGCTATCAGCTTAACTTCTGGTGGAAAACAATATCTCGAGCTGGCGCAGACACTCATAGAACAAATGGATTCCTTCGAATCGCAGCTTAGACAAGAGCAAGCGTTGGTCTCTGGCGAGCTCAAGCTTTCAGTGCCGAGTGCGTTTAGCGTTCGCTTGTTATCTGCGCCACTGAATGAGTTTCTCAACCAACATCCAGAGCTTAGCGTTGATGTGTCAGTTTCGGACAAGTTTGTCGATTTAGTTGAAGGCAATGTTGATATCGCGATTCGTGCCGCCTACCTAAAAGACTCGGGTTTAAAAGCGCGTTGGTTGATGGATAACGAATTGGTTTACTTCGCGTCTCCCAGTTACCTCGACAAGAACAAACCTATCCATACCGCTAACGATTTGAGCAAACATCTTTGTTTAACCTACTCACTCTCTAATCCATCTAACTTGTGGCGTTTTAGCGATGGAAATGAAACCATTAAAGTCAAAGTGAAAGAGCAGGTGCGAAGTGATAGCCCCGAGATGTTGGTGCAAATGGCAAAGCTTGGGCAAGGCATCGCTGCAATGCCAAAATGGATGGTAGAACAAGAGCTTAACAACGGTGAACTGATTCAAGTACTAACGCAATATCAATCAGTTAAGCTACCAATGTACTTGGTTTACAAAGATAGTGAGTACCAACCTCAGCGCATTCGCACTTTTATTGATTTCTTAGTGCAGCACTTTTCGCAGGGCTAAAAAAAGCTCCATCAAAAATGATGGAGCTAACTAGCAGATAGCCTTAGTTAGGGGGCTACATACTTAAGGGATTCTTTTCGCCTGCAGCAGTGCTGCCGCATTGAGCATCGCGTCTTTAGTGCTGACATCCAGCACCTTCATTTTTCTAAATCGCTCCGGCTCTTTGATGGCGACATCGTGAGCGAAGATAACAAACCTCGCCTTGGCGATATCTTTGTCAGTGATTCGGTTAATGATGCCGTTCGCCCCTTGTGTTTCAACCTTGATCTTAATGCCTAACGCACAGGCAGCTTTTTCTAATGACTTCGCCGCTAAGAAGGTGTGTGCTACACCAGATGGGCAAGACGTTACAGCAAGAATATCTGCCTCACCCTCGCCTTGCACAGACGTATAAGCTTGAGATTGACCAACCGGACTGTCGTCTTCTGTGACCGTCTTCTTTAGCGCAATGACAATCAATGCTGTGGTAAACGAGCCTGCGATTGTGCCAACAATGTAGCCAATCTTGCCATCAACGACTGGCAGTACAATCCAGCCGCCCCACGGAGCATGGTTAATGACATGGAACATAAATCCAATCACGTTACCGACAATGCCACCAGCAACAATCGCAGGCAGTACGCGAGCTGGGTCACCGGCAGCAAACGGAATCGCCCCTTCACTGATGCCAATCATGCCCATGATACCCGCGGCTTTACCTGCCTCACGCTCATCACGTTTAAACTTACTTGGCGATAGGAAAGTCGCTAACGCCATGCCCAGAGGCGGGGTACAGATCGCAATACCGACACCACCCATTAGCCACGGCTGAGTATTCACTTGAGTCTGAGCAAACAAGGTCGCCACTTTGTTGATAGGACCGCCCATGTCAAACGCGGTCATTGCACCCAGTACAGTGCCCAACATCACTTTGCCTGAGCCCGCCATACCTGTAAGTACATCGTTCATGGTCGTCATTGCGCTGGCTATCGGTGAGCCGATCACCCACATCACTGCACCACAGGTGACAAACGTACCAACCAGTGGGTAGATAAAGATGGAGCCGAGCGAACTCATGCTGTCCGGCAATTGAATCTTCTTCAGTAACCAAACCACAAAGCCGGCGAAGAATCCGACCACAATCGCGCCCAAGAAGCCGGTGTTGTAGTGACTAACCGCAATCCATGAGCCAATCATACCCGGAGCTAGACCCGGCTTATCCGCAATCGAATAGGCAATGTACCCCCCCAATACCGCGGTAAACAGCGTCAAGCCTGCGATACCCATCTCAGCGATATCTGCCAGAATACCTTCTTCCGGAACGCCGCCATGGCCTGAAATCATCACAGACAGAGACAACAGTACGCCGCCTGCGACAATAAACGGAATCATATGAGAGGTGCCAAACAGCAAGTGTTCCTTCATTCTGCCGAGCTTTTGCGCCCAAGGGCTGAGTGGCTCAGACGCAAACTCTAAAGGATCGATACCAGAGTCATTCGCGTTCGATTGAATATCAGTAAGTAGCTCGCGCGCTTCCTCCACCGACTCCGCCGCTTTTAACTTATTGACGAAACCATCTTCAATGATTTTGGTGGAAATTTGTGCTAAGACTTCGATGTGGTGATGGTCATCCCCATCCGGAGAAGCCAGCATAAAAAATACGTCAGACAGTTCGCCGTCATCGGCACCGTAATCAATCCCGTTTCGGCTGATGCCCACTGCGACTGCGGGTTTAGCGACTGCATTACTTTTGGCGTGAGGAATGGCAATACCCTCGTCAAAGCCGGTATTGCCAATCTCTTCTCGTTTCCAAATGTCCGCCAAGAACTGACTTTTGCTAGTGAGCTTGCCCGCCGCGTCCAACAATTCGACGAGCTCTTTGAGCGCTTCATCTTTGGTTTGAGCCTGCAAATCCAAGCAAATGGTTTCCGGCTCAATAAGGTTTAATATGTCCATTGTTTGTACCTTGCAATGTTCACGCTCGTGAGTCATGAGTTATTTGTTCCATCTATGACTGTGTACAGAGTAACCAACACTTTCTGTTTTCAATACAGGATAAAAAGTGCATTAACTGGATTAATGTAACATGAGATTTAAACTGTGATAGAGCTCTTGCGATTATCTGCTTTAAATCCATCCTTTCGTCGACCACTATGCTAAAATCCACAAAAAATAAAATGGATAGAACATGAAAATCGTAGCGGTGACAGCGTGCCCTACAGGCATCGCTCATACTTATATGGCGGCAGATGCTCTAATGAAAGCTGCGCCTAAGCACAACGTACAAATTAAGGTCGAGACGCAAGGTGCGATGGGTATTGAGAATCAGCTCACTCCCCACGACATTGCACAGGCGGATCGTGTCTTAATTGTGTCCGATATTGAGATTGAACAACCAGCCCGCTTTGAAGGCACCAACAAAGTCCAAATCCCAATTGAAGATGTGTTACTCAATGTCGATAAAGTGTTCCTCGTGCACTGTCGATGATACGCTGTGCTGATGAACGAATACCAAATCACCTTTTTTGTCGACGATATTAATGCCAGTGCTCACGTAGCGCAGCCCCTCAATCGCGTCGCCAAAAAGTTCAAAAGCACGATACACATCATCAACATAACCCAAAACCGCATCGCTGAACTCACCAAGTCAGTCGCGGTTTTACAGGTCGGCTTGCAGCAAGGCGACCTGTGCCAAATCACTGCCATCGGTATTGATGCCGAGCTTGCTTGTTTCGTTATCAAAGACATCATTGCTGAGAACTTTACCGTTGTGGGTTCCCACATTAATTACGAGTTCTCAAGTCAACTTGCGGAGCGACTTCCCCAGATTTGCCCTCCGTGTGAAATCCAATGGCATTACGCCAAAGCGCACACCGAGCTCACCAAATTTGAGTGCTTGAAAGGGCTAGCTCAGCTTATTCATCCGATTCACCCAGACGAACTCATTCTCGCCTTTATCAAACGTGAAGAGCGGTCCTCAACCGCAGTAACACCGGGCATTGCCCTGCCCCACGTCATGTTCGAAGGTGTAGACCACATTTCTATCGCAGTGATCGCTAACGAGATTCCGATGGATTGGGCATCCAAAATGGGTGAAGTGCATCTTGCTATAGCACTAGTAATGCCGGCGAAACCTACACGCGAACACATTATTGCAGCGACCAACTTAACTCGTAACCTGCTGACCGACCAAATGGCTGAGCGTTTACTGCTAACAAAAAGCAGCGTCGACTTGCAGGCGCTTCTGATGTACGCCATGTCGAGGCTGCTCGCTTAGTCTTTACCGTTTTGATTTCTGTTCTAAATTGAACCGCGATATTCCGTCGGTGTTCTGCCCGTGCGGTTCTTAAAGACTCGGCAAAAGTAGTTTACATCTTTGAATCCACAGCGCACCGACACCTCATTCAACTTAAAGTTGTATTTCTTGAGCATGAACTTCGCGCGGTCTACCCGTACCCACGTAATGTAATCGGCTAACGTCATGTGACCTTGCTGACGGAACAAACGCGACAAATGGTTAGAAGAGATGCTGAATCTCGACGCAATGCTGTCACGCGTAATTGGGCGGTGGAAGTTCTCTTGGATGTAGATACAAATGCCCTGATACAGATCTTGTACTCGGCTGTGCGCCTGCGTCTCAATAGGCGCATCTAACATCGACTTAGCGTATTGCAATAAGGCTTGCAGCAACAACTCATCCATTGGCTTCTTATTGCACTCACGAGCCAATGAGCTCAACGCTTCCAAGATATTATCAATCGCAAATCCAGAACGAGTTTGAATACTGTGCTTTTGGATATCGTAAAAGCTCGCTTCCCCTTTACGTTTGGACACGAGACTCAAACCCAATTGACGGCGACCAAAGAGAATACTTAATACCGAGCAGTCTGTATCCCAGTCAGGTTTATTCCAACAGTTAGGCGGAATAAATATCGCATCACCAGTTTTCGCCACGATATGCGTCACTTTGCGATCATGACTTTCCATTTCATTAATATATTCACCAGACAAAACCAATTCTAATCGAGGGAAGTTAACCTGATAGCTAAATTCAGGTGGTGTATGAAAATCACCAGCAAACCATATATTGTGAAATGGTTCTCGCTCGTTTAATACTGATGAAATCAAATCATGAAAAATCATTTTACGTACTCTTAAACACGCATCCATGATGCTATACCTATAGATATACACCCTACTGGATTTTTGTGCTATTGAGCAAAATCACATTTCCATTTTAAGGTTACAAAAATCCAGTTAACGCATCAATTTTCCAGTCTATCAAATCTTCACCAAAGTCCTTAAACCCTTATATATGGGAGCAATAACACATTTCACTTATGGTTCATCGACTTCCACATAATGTCACAGATATGCAGTAAGTTTATCCAGTAGACGATCTACATCACACTCTAGTCGGGCGGTTACAATCGTCCAGTAAATGCATTTTTTCTTCACTACTGTCTCCGCTTGGTTAATTTCAAAATACCCCTGAAATAAAAATTATATTTATAGGGGTTCGACAATGATCACCAAACTAATAAATGAAGACTTGATTAAGCTTGATCTTCAAGCGACTTCAAAAGAAGACGTATTTAAAGAACTGGTTGCAGTTCTACACGCCCAAGGTCGTATTTCAGACCGAGAGCAATTTCTTGCAGATATAAAAGCACGTGAAGAATTAGGTAACACCGGATTTGAGGATGGCGTTGCTATCCCACACGCGAAAAGTGCCGCGGTTCTTGAACCAGCGGTTGTGATCGGCGTAAGCAAATCAGGTATCGAATACGGCGCAGAAGACGGTTTGCCTTCAAAACTGTTCTTCATGATCGCTTCTCCAGACGGTGGCGATAACCACCATATCGAAGTTCTTGCAGAGCTGTCTTCAAAACTGATTGAAGATGGTTTCATTGATGCGTTCTTAGGTGCAGCAAACAGCCAAGACGCACTGGCACTTCTACTTGCTAAAGAAGAGCCTCAAGTAGTGACAGACGCACCAGTAAACCAAGGCTTCATCATTGGTGTTACTGGTTGTCCTGCGGGCGTTGCGCACACTTACCTAGCGGCAGAAGCGCTAGAGAAAGGTGCAGCAGCGATGGGTTACGAAATCAAGGTTGAAACGAACGGTTCAATCGGTGTGAAAAACAGCCCAACTACAGAAGAAATCGAACGTGCAGACGCAATCATCGTAGCGTGTGACAAACAAGTCGACATGAACCGCTTTGCGGGCAAACGCGTGGTTAAAACTAACGTAAAAGCCCCTATCCGCGATGCTCAAGGTCTGATTAACGAAGCGTTAAGCGCTCCAGAATACCAAGCAGAAGCAAGCAGCAATGCACAAGCGTCTGTTGCAAACAAAGCCTCTCAGGCTCGCTCGGACCTTTACCGCTACTTGATGAACGGCGTATCACACATGATCCCATTCGTTGTCACAGGTGGTCTGTTGATTGCACTTGCTCTTGCAGTCGGTGGTCAGCCAAGTGAAGCGGGCATGGCAATTCCTGAAGGCAGCATGTGGAACCAAATCCTCAACGTAGGTGTGGTTGCCTTTACGCTGATGATCCCAATCCTTGCCGGTTACATTGCTTACGCGATTGCTGACCGTCCTGCTCTAGCTCCTGGCTTGATCGGTGGTTGGATTGCAAACAACGGTTCTTTCTACGGCGCAGACGCTGGTACAGGCTTTATCGGTGCCATCATCGCTGGTCTGCTTGTGGGTTACTTCGTGAAGTGGATTACGTCGATTAACTACCACAAATTCATTCAACCTTTAGTGCCAATCATGATTGCGCCAATCACAGGTTCGCTTTTCATCGCTGGTCTTTTCATCTTCGTTATCGGCGCGCCAATCGCAAGCCTAATGGACGGTCTGACTGCGCTACTAACAAGCATGA
This sequence comes from Vibrio sp. HENC-03, assembly GCF_000305755.2. Classification (NCBI taxonomy): domain Bacteria; kingdom Pseudomonadati; phylum Pseudomonadota; class Gammaproteobacteria; order Vibrionales; family Vibrionaceae; genus Vibrio; species Vibrio sp. HENC-03. Next base: position 608,848 of record NZ_JH976064.1, read on the forward strand.
GTACAGGTAACGTCGTTCTACTAGGCATCGTACTTGGTGGTATGGCTGGCTTCGATATGGGTGGTCCATTCAACAAGGTCGCATTCCTATTCTCTGTGGGCATGATTGCGAGCGGTCAAACTCAATTTATGGGTGCGATGGCGTGTGCAATCCCTGTTGCACCTCTAGGCATGGCACTGGCAACGGCGCTTGGTCGTAAGTTCGACCTGTTCGAAGAATCAGAAACCGAGGCGGGCAAAGCAGCAGGCGCTATGGGTCTGGTTGGTATCTCTGAAGGTGCGATTCCGTTCGCAGCGCAAGATCCAATGTCAGTGATTCCAGCAAACGTACTTGGCTCAATGGTAGCGGCAGTAATGGCGTTCTCATTCGGCATTACTAACAGTGTTGCTCACGGCGGTCCAGTTGTCGCTCTACTTGGCGCGATGAACCACCCAGTACTTGCTCTGATTTGTATGGCAGCTGGCGCAGTAGTTACCGCAGTAACGTGTGTAACTCTGAAGAAAGTTCGCAAAGCAAAAATGATGCAAGCAGCCGCTTAATACCCCTACCCCCAAATGGCTCCTATGGCTTGGACAATGTCGTCCAAGCCATGATTTTCTCTCATGGTGACACTCTATGTCTGATTTAACGATGTCCGATACACAAACGATTCAAACTCAAGCTAAGCTTCCGATGTTTTTCCTGATGAACAACGTGATTCAAAACTACGCTTGGGGCAGTACTACTTCTGTTAACCAACTGTTTGGCATTGAAAACCCAACGGGCGAACCACAAGCAGAAGTATGGATGGGCGCGCATCCAAACGGTTGCTCATTGGTGATGGTAAACGGTGAGGAGACCAAACTCTCTTCACTGATTGCTCAAGACATGAATGCCTTTCTGAGTGAAGAAGTAGCAAACCGTTTTGGTGAACTTCCATACCTGTTTAAAGTGCTTGCCGCTGAGAAAGCACTGTCGATTCAGGTCCACCCAAACAAACAACAAGCAGAGCTAGGCTTTGCACTGGAAGAAAAACAAGGCATTCCCCTAACCGCTGCAAACCGTAACTACAAAGATCCAAACCACAAACCTGAGTTGGTTTACGCGCTAACCGAATACCAAGCGATGAATGGCTTCCGCCCAACAAGTGAAATCATCAGCTTCTTCTCTGAGCTGGCGATTCCTGAGCTGCAAGGCTTGGTGGGTGACCTTATCGCAAACCAAACACCAACGGGCTTGGCGACCTTCTTCTCGGGTCTACTGTCACTAGAGGGCGAACAGAAAGAGATGGCGCTGACGGTGCTATTGGCTCAAGCTCGCATCACCGACTTACCTCTGTTCAACCTTATTCTTGAGCTAGAGAAGCAATACCCTGGCGATATTGGTTTGTTTGCACCACTGATGCTTAATGTGATTACCCTACAACCGGGGGATGCCATGTTCTTGGATGCAGAAACGCCACACGCTTACTTGAAAGGTACGGGTCTTGAGATCATGGCGAACTCAGACAACGTACTGCGCGCGGGTCTGACACCAAAATACATGGACGTGAAAGAGCTCGTTGCGTGCACACGCTTCAACGAGAAGCCATTCGACAGCTTATTGCTCGCACCAAACGAAATCGACGATATGTTGGCATACCCAATTCCTGTGGACGATTTCAAATTCGCCATCGTTAAACAAGCTCACCAGCGCACTCTTGAAGTTCAAACCGCTGAGATCCTTATGCCTCTGGATACCCAGCTTGTGCTAACTCACGCAAACGGCGAAACATGCGTGGTTGAAAAAGGACAATCAGTTTTCATTCCGGCTTACGCAAAACAGGTTACTTTGGATTGTGAAGGCCGTGTCGCACGCGCTTACAGCTAGTCGTTATTATTAATAGTACGCCACTAAAACCAACGCCTCGCCACTCGCGGGGCGTTTTGCTTTTAACCCTAGTCTTTTTGCCCCTAGTAAAGCAATGGTTAATTAAGCACTATAGTCTTGATCCAAAACAGAAAAATTTCCCTACAAAACCAAGAAACTGTGTAAGACTTATTGAGTAGCCCTGTTGATAAAGGTGGCAAGATGACTCATAGAAACGCTCGCTCTCTTCATGCCATTATCGGCGCACTCGTCGGTGATGCAGCATCTCTCGGATTTCATTGGCTTTACGATCAAGAACTCATCAGGCAGTTTGGTTCTCCGCATCCGGAATTTCATCAACCTAACCGAACTGAATACCATGACAAAGGTTATTTTGCCCACGGTAGCAAGCAAGTCGGTGACCTCACCCACTATGGCGCGCAGCTTGTTGCCATGTTAGACGCTCTGGTTCAAACCGGACACTACGACGAGGCGCGTTACATTCGCTCCTTTCGAGAATGGTTTGATTTTGGTGGTAAATGGCAGGGTTATACAGACAAACCAACTAAGCAAACACTGCTCAACATTCATGAGTTGGAAGCCAAAGAGCTGCGTGTGACCCTATGTGGGGCTGACGACACACAAAACCCTGCATTATCTAAGCTTCCGCCGTTGGTGGCTTTTCACTCCGATGATGACAAACTCGCTAAACTGGTCGACTCCGCAGTGCGGGTTACCAATAACAACGACACCGCAGTTATGTATGCCCAAGCTGTCGCAGTGATGATTCAGATGGCATTGCAAGGCGCTGCGCCCAAAGCATGTGTAATGGCAGCTCAGACGGTTTCTCCAAAGATTGCCAGCGATATTCAACGTGCAGAGGCGATGAGCGGCAGAAACGCCACCAGCGTTGCGGAGTCCGTTGGGATGCATTGCGGTTTAGACGCTTCGTTTGTGGTGATTTGTCATTTGTTGATGAACTCAGAAAGCTACGAAACTACCATGCGTGAGAACATTTACTGTGGCGGCGATTCAAGTGGACGAGCTATTCCGCTCGGTGCCATTCTTGGGGCAAGTTACTACGACACACCAATGTCGATTCCAAATCATTGGATGGATCAAACCGCGCTACCTCGCCGTTTACTGCAGTGTTTATAACCCCTTTCAACCAGCGAAAAGAACGGAACCCATACTCTGGTCTTTTCGTTGGTGATGATTTGAATCTCGCCTGACAGAAATAATCCTCGAAGTCTTTACGCTATCCACCTACATTGAAGATAAAGCAAATCAAAGAGATAGCCTATGGACCTTAACTTGTTAAAAACGTTTGATGCGGTCATGAAGTCAAAAAGCGTCAACGATGCCGCTACCGCGTTAAACATCACTGCGCCCGCCGTGAGTCACGCACTCAGCAAGTTAAGAGATCAATACCAAGATCCCCTCTTTGTTCGTCAAGGCAGAGGTATCGTGCCGACGAATTTCGCAATTGAGCTACACGCAGAAATCAAAGAGCCTTTGAGCCTATTGATCAACGGTTCGAAATCTCGTCAAGAATTCACGCCAGAAACCAGCCAACGCACGTTTCGAATCTCTAGCCATAAAGACATCGATTTAATGCTCGTGCCAGCCTTGGCGAAATACAAATCCCAGCATGCACCCTTGGTTTCTATTGAAGCAGATGTGGAACACTTGAACGAACAAGACCGTCAAGACGATTTGAGACGCCGACGCGTGGACGTGATTCTTGCTACCGTGCCTTTGAAGGATCATGGTTATCACAATGAATTGTTGTTTGAACAAGAACTTATGGTAACAGTGAGCCAAGATCACCCTCGTATTCAGGACGCACTCACGTACGACGACTTCATGCGTGAGTCTCATGTAACTTGGCGAACACAGCGACTCAACACCAACGCTTTAGACTCTTTGATCATCGAAGATACGCTTCCCCCGAGGCAAGTTGCTTACTCCACCGGCTCGACCATGACAGCGCTACAGTTAGTGTCACAAACCGATTGGATATGCGTTACCTCGCGTTGGTTCTCTGATAACTTAGCAAGCAAGCTCGGATTGAATGCGTTCCCCTTGCCCTTTGAAGCCAATAAGGTGCCTATTTACATGACTTGGCACCAATCACAAAAGAGCGACAAAGGGCATGAATGGCTGAGGAATGCAATTAAACAGGCGGTCGCTCAATCCATTGACTAACAGACAAATAATCACAGAACATCCATAGCAACAAGGGCGAAGCCTGCTGCTTCGCCCTTGTTGCTGTTAGCCTTCGAATAACCAGTTTTGCCAACTCTGCATTCTCAGGATCACTTTACGTACGATACTGAACATTTCCCATTTCGGTGAGTACACCGCAACATGTGCATCTGTGCCGGATGGCAATGGCATGTCTTTTACCAAGTCTGGATTATCCAGTTCCACTTTCACTAAGATTCGACCACCAGCAGGAATTTGTTCTGGGTACTTCATATTGCCTGATGGTGATACCGCGCCTTGAGCAAAAATGTCATTCACTTGTGTCACATGCGCCTTGTAAGCATGACCGGGAATGGTATTGAAGGTCACTTCCGCCGGATAGCCGACTTTCACGTATCGTGCTGGCGCTTGTTTAAATGCAGCAAACAGTTGTTTGTCTTCTTTGTGGACGAAGGTCAGGTTTCCTTGAAACGGCACAATGCGACTCTTCATACCCGGACGCAGCGCCACTTGCGTGACATAGCCATCCGTTGGTGCCGTGACGGTGGTTTTGGCTAGTTTAAACTCAGCAACAGCTAACTCTGATTGATATTTGCTCTTATTTGCCTTTTGTTCCAGCAATTGGTTTTCAATATCGTCCACTTTCTCTTGAGAAGAATACCCCTTACGCCCTAACTTTTGGTATCTCTCCAGCTCCGCCTGATAGAAATCAATCGCTGATTCGGTACGACTGATATCACCTTGAATACGGCTCACTTTATCTTTGAACGGTGTATCGTCAATTTGATAGAGAGGGTCACCCGCTTTCACTTGTTGGTTTCCTTGCACATACACTTGAGTAACTATACCTTCTACCTGAGAAGTGATTGGTGTCGTCACACTGTACAAACGCGCCATGCGAGAAACGGGTTGATACATTGCCATATAGAGAAAAATCCATCCCACGATGAACATGCCAATAACGGATGCCGTGGTGAGTGTCCACTTGGTTTTAGGTACACGAAATACTCGAAATACGATAACGCACAGCGCTACGTAACTTAGGATGATAAGAGTTTCCATTATTCGTCCCCTCTCACTTGCTCAAGTTGATTGATACGAACCAGTAGTTGCTCATAATCTTGTTGAGATACCGAAGGCTTAGCACCTAACCAGTTTTGCTTCTCTCCGTCGTACATGGCTGCCCATATCCAAAGAAACGGCCAAATCACATGAAGAAAGAACAAGCTCACCCAACCGGCAATATGAATCGCATCGGCATGGGGATGGTTGCGCTTTTTTGCAATTTCGTAGGGGATATCATGTAAAGCTATCAATCCAAAAATCAGAATTAACAGCACCACAAATAAGATCGCCAGAGAGGCGTAGTCCAACATTAAATTCATTGTGGAAGCTCCTAGTTTAAGACGCTTTAGACGTTTAAGACGATCTAAACAATGCTAAAACGTAACTGAGTGATGACTTTCCTTAAGCTTGTCGCTCCGTCGCAATGAAGAAATTGTAGGATGAGGCTTACATCAGGACTATTGATTCCTATTTAAATGACAGTTTAGTGATATTTAATTGTCTATAAAATCATCAAGTTAGACCTCTATACCCATTCAAATCCTGAATGATTTCAGAATAAGCAGAACAGGATCGAATCTAGCTTTCTACAGGCAGAAAAAAAGCGATACCAACATTGATATCGCTTTGGATAAGGTTGCAAGACCAGTAAATAATCCGAAAAAATCGATTGGACCCCTCCATCTCTCTAAACGGGTATTAATAACCCGGCACAAGCAACAAACCTAAATCACTTTTTCATCTGGTTATTGACCCAAACAAGTGTCACCCATACGTGCAGGCGCAATCTGGTCCAGGACTTTGTTTAACGCTTTCCAATCACTCGCCATCTTATTTGCTTGTTCCTGTGTTAGTACTGCTCCATTTGCTGCAATACGGTCATGCTCTACTTTGGTATAGTGGAAGATTGTCATATCTACTGCTTTGTCATCTTTGTAGGCATTCTTCATATTGACGACGTTCTTCTCACTGTCATCAACAAACACAACGTCACTAAAGCTTTGATCTGTCTTATCTAAAATGTACTCAAGCATGGTGCCTTTGTTCATACCTGTGGTCATCATAATGCCATTGATGTAGCTCAGCGGGCGCTTGGGATTATCGATATAGATAGGCAGTGCGTCTGAACCTTTCTCTTTAAGCGCAGTGCGTGTCATATCAAATTGATTACGCATCATTTCACGCTCTGTGGCGTAACGATAATTTGGAGAACGAGACGTTAGAGCCATCACCGTTAGACCGTCATCTTGCCATCCACGCAACATCGCAGGCACGCCATTTTCGATGGTTTTCATCGGTACTAGCTCGTACAGCATGCCGATAGAGTCTTGAAAAAGACAATCGACTTTATCGCCATCTTTCGGCTTCACATCCAATTTACCGCGTTGCCATTGGTACCAAATATCGCCCCCAATATCGGAAGTCGAAGTCAGCAAAGTATTGTCGATATCAACCACGATCAGTGGATTTTTCCCTGCTTCTTTCAGCTGATTTACTTTAGCCGCAACATCGTTAAAGTTGTTGGTATCTTTGACCTCCACATCTGCCATTGCGTTAGTTGCGAATGCCAGTGCGCAAAATAGAGCCACTTTTTTTAGCGTCATAGTATTTCCTTAAGTTGATTCTTTCCGAATAACTCGAGCTTTTCAATATTAATTACGTTATAACATAACAAAAAATATCGTAACTTTTTGTTACATTCCAACTATATAATTGATATCCATCACATAAATGAGAGCAGGGTTTCGTTTTAACGCTCTTCTCGTCGGAGTTCTGTGTACGCAAACCATTATTCAACATCATTTGTAATCGTCGTAAAGTAAGAGGAAAAAAAAGAGCAGAGACGAATCTCTGCTCTTTTGCCTACGCTTAATGCATAGTGTGATAGTAAACGCTTCTTCCCGACAAATTAGCGCTGTATTCACTTCTGTATGCGTTATTTCTTCTCGTGGAACATCGCTTGCCCACTCTTATCTTTGTTCGACCAGAAATTGATGTTGAACTGAGCATCATCGCTCATCTCAATTCGGTGCCAATATTGCGGAGGACTGGTAGCAAACTGACCTGCATTAATCACCACCACCAATTCTGCTTCTGTGGCATTTTCATCAGCAAAGCCGTAGTAAGTCACTTGCCCTTCCATGACACACAGCTGCCCAAACACACCCTCAGCGGTATTATGATGAGTCAGTAGCGCTGGTGGCACATTGTTTTTAGTGAAGAAAGGCGTTGAACGTTGAACAGTCCAGTCTTTAGGAATTCGTAGATGCGACATAATAATACCCTCTCTAATTACAATTCTTTTCGTTTAAATCGGTTAAACCTGACCGGCTTGAGACAACTCTCGAAGTAATGGAAATGCTTGCGTAACTTGTTCTCCCGTCACGACGAAGCCCATGAGTCGGCTATTTTCATCTTCTGCTTTCGCGGCAATGCCAGTTTGAGAAATCTGCACGCTCCAGTTCGTCACCGAACTAAAATCGCCTGCCAATTGAATTGGGTAGCTCGGCGTTTTCACCTTTACCATCATAGGCGGTAGTTTCAGCTCTGCTTCTTGCCCTAGTAGCTGTTTGCCCAAAGCATTGGCACTTAGCACGATCGGTTGGAGATACGGCATCATTCGGCCTTGGATCTCGGCGCAATCGCCCAATGCAAATACATTGGCAGCTGATGTCTGTAATCGGGCATTCACCTCAATGCCTTTATTGACACTCAACCCACAAGCCTTCGCTAACCAAGTGTTAGCACGTAAACCCGCCGCTGAAATCACTACATCGGCTTCAATTGCTTTACCTTTGCTCAAGCTTGCCACCAGCGAATCATCTGAGTGATTGATCGCGACAACTCCAGTCTCCAAGGCAAGTTGAATACCTTGCTGCTTAAGTTGGTTTTCAAGCGGCAATGCAACGAATTCAGGAATCAAGTTAGCGAGCAAACGGGGATTTGGCTCAACCACCGTAACTGCTTTACCACTGGTTGCGAGATCCATGGCGATCTCGACGCCGATCAAACCACCACCCATTACTAGAATTCGTTTCGCACGACTGATTTGCTCTTCCGCTAATTGATATTCTTGTAGCGAGTTTAGCGTTATCACCTCAGGTGCTGCATCACCAGATATTGGCGGCACAAAGGCTTTCGCGCCTGTCGCAAAGACCAGTTTGGAGTAAGGATAGGTTTGGCCGTTGGCGACCACTTGCTGAGTTTGCACGTCGACCTGCTCAATCATGGTATGGGCGAACAGTTCGATGTTGTGTTCCTGTGCGAACGCCTCACCACTTTTAACCACTAAGTCTTGGGCGGTTTGCTTGTTGCTGAATACATGACTCAAATCAGGCTTGTTGTATTCCGCGCCATCATCAGCAGTAAACACTTGCAGCGGAATATGTACGTCCATTCGACGCACTGTTTTCACCAATTGGTAAGCCGCAAAGCCGCTACCAATAATCACAATAGGTGCTTGCATATTCGCCCCCTTACCCGTTGTATTCGACAAAGACGTCTTTACCCAAGTGACATTCTGGGCACAAGAAGTAATCTGGCACTTCAGACCATGCCGTGCCCGGTTCAACGCCTTGATTAGGCTCACCTTTAGCTGGGTCGTATACCCAATTGCAAACCGTACAAACCATGCATTGACAATCTGCAGGATGCGCCTCGGTACTAGGGTTACTAGAAGCAGTATCTACCACAGCTTGTGTTGCTACTTGTGCAACGGGTTGTGATTGAACTTGTGGTGCAGACGCAGCAATCGACGGAGCAAGAACAGGACTTGTCAGGTCATGCTTTGCCCACAATTTCGCGATGTTCTGACCATGTTCACGGCACTCACGCATCGCTTTACCATCTGGGCGCCATTTGGTTTTCAAACTCACTGCGGTTTCAAAGCCTGCGTCGGTCAATCGAGCATGGATACGATCCACCGCACCACCGTTCCAACCGTAGCTACCGAACGCAGCGGCTTTCTTCGCTTTAAAGCGCAGACCGGTAATTTCTTCTAGCATGCCAGCGATCTTCGGCATCATGACGTTATTCATGGTAGACGAACCAACCAAAATACCTTTTGAGCGGAATACGTTGGCGAGAATTTCATTCTTATCATGCTTAGAGACATTAAAGACTTTGACCGCCACGCCAGGGTCGACATCGTGAATGCCTTGCGCAATGGCATCAGCCATCATTCGAGTGTTGTTTGACATAGAGTCGTAGAAAATCGTAATGCGATCTTCTTGATAATTGTCTGCCCATGCTAAGTATTGCTCGATGATTTGAACTGGATTATCGCGCCATACAATACCGTGTGACGTAGCGATCATGTCGACAGGCAAATTAAAGCTCAGCACTTCTTTGATTTTTGCGGTTACCAAGCTGCTAAATGGCGTTAGGATGTTTGAGTAGTAACGCAAACACTGTTCCATCAACTCATTTTGATCCACTTCATCATTGAATAAGCGTTCATCGCAGTAGTGCTGACCAAATGCGTCGTTACTGAATAACACTGCATCGCCCGTTAGGTAAGTCATCATACTGTCCGGCCAATGCAGCATCGGCGCTTCCACGAAGACCAATTGCTTACCGTTACCAATATCAATGCTATCGCCCGTTTTTACGGTTTTGAAGTTCCACTCAGGATGGTGGTGATGACCCACAATCGAGTCAATCGCCGCTTCTGTACAGTAAATTGGCGTGTTCGGAATCTTCTCCATCAATGCCGACAATGCGCCTGAGTGATCTTCTTCAGCATGGTTTACTACGATAAAGTCGATAGACTTAAGGTCGATTTCCATTTCTAAATTTTGGATGAATTGTTGACTGAATCGATGATCGACCGTATCAATCAATACGGTTTTCTCTTCACGAATTAGATAACTGTTGTAGCTGGTACCTTTTGTCATTTTGTATTCTGTACCGTGGAAGTCTTGAACTTCCCAATCGCGTTGACCTACCCAGTGGATGTTGTTTTTTACGTGAATTGTCATAATTACTACCTTGAATGACGGGATAAACAAAAATAATTTCTTCTTGTATTGCACTGGGCGTGCCAACTTTCAATTGCTATATATTTCAATACCTTAATTAAAAATAAATTTTAGAAAGTGTCATTAAGACACAGTTGAAAATTGTCATTAAGACACTAAAATAGTCATATTGACACAATCGGTATTGGCTATGACTTCTTTAATCGCGCAATGGCTACACATCACGCAAGACCTTAACTCGGCGCTCACTCAACAGGCTCGCTTTGATACGTTACTAACCACGATTCGAGAGGTATTGAAGTGTGACTCTTCTGCCCTTCTTTTGTATGAAGACCAGCACTTTAAACCTTTAGCGATCAATGGATTGGCGAAAGAAGTGCTTGGACGCCGTTTCTCCATTGAGCAGCACCCAAGATTAGAAGCCATTGCCCGAGCAGGCGATATCGTGCGCTTTCCCTCTGACAGCGACTTACCTGATCCATACGATGGCTTGATTCCAAACCACGATGACAAGCTGCATGTCCATTCCTGCATTGGTTTACCTTTGCTGATCGACGATCAACTGATTGGTGCCATTACGATTGACGCCTTCGACCCCAACCAATTTGATGGGCTACGCAACCAAGAGTTACGTTTTGTCAGCGCGTTGGCAGCAGGTGGCCTACACACTGCACTCCTACTAGAGCAACTAGAGACACAAGCGAGCCTGCCACGCGACTCTTACGCCGAGAAGCGCACCTTAAGTAATGAAATCATTGGTAACTCTCAGGGCATGAAAAATCTTCAAGAGCAGATTGATGCAGTCGCCGATACGGAATTGTCTGTGCTAGTGATGGGAGAAACGGGCGTGGGTAAAGAGTTGGTTGCGAGCGCTATTCACCATCGCTCTAGTCGCTCTAGCAATACTTTGGTTTACCTCAACTGTGCGGCGCTGCCGGAATCAGTCGCGGAAAGCGAGTTGTTCGGCCATATCAAAGGCGCATTCACAGGTGCAATCAGCAATCGCAAGGGTAAGTTCGAACAAGCCGATGGCGGCACACTGTTTTTAGATGAAGTCGGCGAACTGTCGTTAGAGCTGCAAGCCAAGTTACTTCGAGCTCTACAATACGGCGACATTCAACGTGTGGGTGATGACCGTCATATTCGAGTCAACACACGCATTGTCGCCGCCACCAACCGTATATTGCATGAAGAAGTGACTGCTGGTCGATTCCGAGCCGACTTATATCATCGTTTAAGCGTCTTCCCACTTCATGTTCCACCTCTTCATGAACGTGAAGACGATGTGGTGTTACTCGCAGGCTTTTTTGCCGAACGCTTAAGAAGCAAATTGGGATTAAACAGCATTCGTTTGTCTCCTACTTTGGTGCAGGCACTTAAAGACTATTCATGGCCAGGCAACGTGCGAGAGCTTGAGCATGTCATTAAACGTGCTGGTGTTTTGGCAAAGGCGCGTACTCACGCCATGGACATTGAGTTAGTTGAGCAAGATTTTGATATTCGAACGCCGAATCAGAACATCAAGAATGTCGAAGAAACGGAGCAAAACTCTCGGCTTGAGCTACCAGAAGGTGGATTAAAGCCTGCCACAGATGCCTTCCAAAAAGCGATGATTGTTCGAGCACTGGAAGAGAATCAAGGCAACTGGGCAGCAACGGCACGTCAGTTGGAACTGGACAACGGCAACTTACACCGATTAGCGAAGCGCTTAGGGATAAAATAGGGATTGAGTAAAAAGCGTGTGAGATGGTGGAATTCAGCAAGAAAATCGATGTTGCTTGTGTCAAAATGCGCCATCTCAATCGACAAGTCATAAAGTAATGAATTATCAAGCAGCTATTTTCGACATGGATGGGTTACTCCTCGACACCGAACGCGTTTGTATGCGTATCTTCAAAGAGGCATGCGAAGCACAACAACTTCCTTTCTTCGAAGAGGTTTACTTAACCATCATTGGCCGCAATGCCGCTGGCGTTGAAGCGATTTTTCGTAAGACCTATGGCGATGACTTAGACCGTCTGCACAATGAATGGCGTACTCGCTACGATGCGGTCGTGAAGCATCAAGCCATACCGGTAAAAGACGGTGTGGTTGAACTGCTTGAATGGTTGAAAGAACAAGGCTTACCTATTGCGGTTGCTACTTCAACTGCAAAAGAAGTGGCACAGAAGAAGTTGGAACTGGCGGGCCTAAGCATGTATTTCGACAACTTAACGACAGGCTGTGAAGTGTCCCACGGCAAACCAGATCCAGAGATCTACCTGCTTGCAGCAAGTCGTCTAAACGTAGATCCAACCAAATGTATTGCGTTTGAAGATTCCAACAATGGCGTACGTTCCGCAGTAGCAGCGAACATGGTTACTTTCCAAATCCCAGACCTTGTAGAACCTTGCGAGGAAGTTCTTGCCTTTGGCCACGCGATTGTTCCTTCTTTGCATCACGCATTAGCTGAGTTAAAACAGGCATAACCCGTTCCCACTCATCTAACTGACTAAAAACGCTCCATCTTTTGGGGCGTTTTTTGTGGATAATATTTACCCAACTTTACACTGAGATGTGTAGTTCTATTCACAACATTGATGGATAATTGCTCGTATAACCACAAATAAAACGAGGATTAATTCATGCTCAACAAGAAGCCATTAACTTGGCAAACCATTACATTGCACTGGATAACAGGGCTTGCCTTTATCGGTATATTCGCGCTTGGCCTTTACATGGTTGATTTGCCACGTAGCCCAGAAAAGTTTGAGTGGTATGGCATCCACAAATCACTAGGCGCTATCATTTTAGTTGTCGCTCTTATCCGTCTAGTGTGGCGCTTAAAAGAAGGCGCTCTGCCACCCGCTTCGGAAATGCCTGCATGGCAGGATAAAGCGGCCAAAGCAGTACACGGTATCCTTCTGCTTGCTACTTTGGCAATGCCTATCTCTGGTATCGCAATGAGCGCTGGTGGCGGCCGAGCGGTCGATATTTTCGGTTGGGTTATTATCGCTGAAGGCCCAGAAACCCCTTGGCTTCAGGAGATTGGCTCAACCATTCATCACTCTGCAGTTGAGATTCTGATTGCTGTGTTTGTTCTCCACGTTGCTGGCGCCATCAAACACCAAGTGGTCGACAAAGATGGCACCATTTCTCGAATGCTTGGTCGCTCATAGAATCCACATAGATACAAAAACGCACTCTCAACTGGGAGTGCGTTTTACTTTTAGCTCATCAACATCTCTGAAGAATCGAGCGATTGAGGTTCTACCGTCTGCTTCTTCTGCCAGCGGTCGATCACAAGCGTCGCAATCAAATCCCCTTCCACATTAACAGCGGTACGGAAGGTATCTAACGGTCTTTCTATCACCAATAAAATCGCAATCGCTTCCAGCGGAATACCCGCAGCCAGCAGCACTAACTGCATCCCCGACATGGAGCCCGAAGGCATGCCCGGCGCACCAACGGAAGAAACCATTGCCATGATGAAGATCATCACCAATCCAGTGGTACTCAAATCCACACCAAACAACTGTGCTAGGAAAATCGCGGCGACACCTTCAAATAACGCGGTGCCATCCATGTTCATTACAGAGCCGAGTGGCAACACCATGCTGCTGACTTCTGGCGCGACATCTAAATTATCTTCCGCACTTTGCTTTGCTAACGGTAGCGCCGCCGCACTTGATGACGTCGCAAACGCCATGGTTAATGGTGCTGAAATCGCTTTAAACAGCGCAACTGGAGAGATGCCCGTCATGACCTTAGCAATGGTTGGCAACACGACTAGCCCGTGCACCATAGTGAGGACAAACACCAATAACGCAAACAAGGCGAGTTGCTGAATCAGATTCCCACTTGAAGTCAGCGTGATATCAAACACGATCGCAAAAATGGCAATCGGAGACAGTTTAACGATGCCTCGAATCATGGTGTTGACGCTTTTGTTCAGCCCCGAAATCACCGCTAGCAACGGATGACCTGACGGAACAGAAAGCAAAATCGCAACGCCTGCCATAAAGGAGAAAACCACGATCGCCAGTAAGTTGCCATTCGCCAGTGCAGCAAACGGGTTCACCATCGCCATCTTAACGAGATTAGTGAGTATCGCGGCACCACCAGCGCCTTGCTCGTCAATTAAATGGACATCACTACCCACAGAAACGCTTTGGCTAAGTGGCTCCCATGCAGGCAATGCTAACGACGCACCAAGCCCTAAACTAATGGCAATTAAGGTGGTGAAACTGTAGAAGAGCAGTGTTCGCCCACCCAGCGCTTTAAGGCGAACGGTTGAGCCAATATTGGTGATGCCTTCGACAAGAGAAAACAGCACCATCAAGCCCACCACCATTTTCAGTAAGCCGAGATAGACCGTTTTGCCCAACATTAAAATTTGGTAGTAATCACTCGACAGTAAAAGCGATTTGTCTGCCACCCCATGGTCGACTAAAAGAAGGATGGCTTGAGCCCCACCCCACGCAAGTAGGGCAGAAATAAGAAGTTGAACGGGCAGAGAGAGTTGCAAATGACGCATAAAAAACACCTAGCGCCACAAATCCTGATGATTTGGGCGCTCGATAAAAATGAAAAAATGGAAGTGGAGAGCCTCGGCTTGGATTAAGACCAAGAGCCTTTGTAATATGGGTTCAATAAACCTTTTACTCGTTTAAGCACCACCAAAGCCGACACGCGGAACCAACCGAAAATAACGCGCTGATGCAACCTAAAGATCGTGTCATACAAGCGGCGAACGTAGCGTCCACGCAATACGAGTTTGTCATTCATCAATGCGCCAACCGCGTAGTCATGCCCGAGCGCAACGACCATCCCGCCGTCTTTGAATACAAACGGTTTTAACTCTTTGCCTTTCACTAAGCGTTTAAATTGCTTCGCCAAATGTGCAGCAGCTTGGTTGGCGGCTTGCGCTCGTGGTGGCACGATGCTTCCATCTTCTTGTGGACATTCAGCACTATCACCAATAACAAACACACTTTCATCGAGAGTGGTTTGCAGTGTTGGCAACACTTTAAGCTGGTTAATGCGGTTGCTTTCTAGACCATCAAGATTCGCTAACCAATCCGGGCATCGAATCCCCGCCGCCCAAATTTGTAGATCAGCAGGAATGACTTCATTTTCCGTCACGATACGGTCTGCTTCTGCACGCTGAACCTTGGTGTTTAAGCGAACATTAACACCCTGCTTTTGTAGCTTCTTCAACACTTTTGTAGACATGCACTCAGCACTTGCCGGTAACACACGATCCGCCGCTTCGATAAGCGTAATCGAAAGCTGAGTATCATCTTGATAGCGGTTTAATTGCTTGCTGACTTTCGCCCACTCGGCCGCCAGCTCAACACCAGTCGCACCAGCACCCACGATAGAAACACGATGAGAGCCGCCGTTCGCCAGCATTTGCTTCATCTGTTCCCACGCTTTTTCTGCTTGAGAAGCCGAATCTAAGAACAAGCAATGATCGCTTACGCCCGGAATTTTGAAATCGTTACTGATCGCGCCAACGGCAATCACGAGGTAATCGTATTTCAATATTTGCTCTGGAGAGAACTCAGCGCTCACCGTAATGGTTTTATTTGCTCGGTCTAAGCCTGACATGCGCGCTTGAACATATTGGTAACCGTGACAAGCAGCATGAAGACGAAACGCAACCGAATCGAGCTCATTATCAAACGTGCCCGCCGCAATCTCATGCAGTCTTGGTTTCCATAAGTGATGAGAAGATGGCTCAACCAAAGTAACGGTATGGTCAGATTTGCCTGCAAAACTGCTCGCTAAACGCGTGACCATTTCTAGACCCGCAGCACCACCACCGACAACAACAAAATTCGACATACTCCCCTCCCGGAAACCATCCATCGAAAGATAAAAATCAAAAACGCAGCAAATACGTTTGGAATGGCGGGCATTATATTGAGTTGCAAATAAATGATAATAAGCTGAAAAAGAAAATAACTATTACGGATTTGTAAAAATAAGAACTAATCGTCTGAGCCAAATACTAAAAACAAAAAAGCCACCACTTTTAAGTGATGGCTTTGCCGAAACATAATTGGTTATGAAAAATCTTTTGAGATAATGTTTTCAATATTTCTTTCTGCTAATGCAGCAATGGTCAACGCAGGGTTTGCACATCCATTGTTTCCAGGAATAAGCGCCCCATCAATAACATAAAGACCATTGTATCCATCTACACGCCCAAATAGGTCTGTCGCTTTCCCCATTTCCATTCCTCCAACTGGGTGCGCACCAGTAAAAATAACGTCGGAGAACCCTTGAGCTCCTATTCGTTGCCAGTTGGCTCGTGCAACTTTATTGTTTACTGCTCTTAACGCATCCGTTGCATCTTTCTCATTCTCTTTCGGATAATGAAGAACTGCATCATCGATAGAGGCATCATAATAAAAATGACCTCGATTCTTAAAGTCCGCAGTCACGGATAGCATCATAGAAATCCCTACGTCGGCAATACCAGCATTTGCCCAGTTTTCTGCTGCGACTGGGCTTCTTCCGGCTTCATCAACATAAATTGCTGTAGGAGAAGGAGAAGCTTGAGCAATACCAGCAGGTAATCCAAATAACGACTGTCTAAATGCCATTCGGTTGCCATTATCGCCCCAGTTCTTGCCAACATATTCATTTAACTCCGGCAAGTCTCCTCTCTCTTTTGCTCTAACAAGCATACGTGTTGTGTGGTAAGAACCAGCCGATAGAATAAGCTTGTCGCACGTAATCGTTTTTTGTTGAACAACATTGCCGTGAGCATCAAGCTCTTGAATGTCTAATTCATAAATATCACCATTCATTCGAATGTTGATCAGTTCATGCTTGTGGTGGAAAGTGACGTTTCCTGTTGCCTCCGCTAATGGAATATAGTTTTGCCCAAGGTCATTCTTACAACCGTTACTATTACCGAAATTAGTTAAGCCAATAGTTGCTGAAGGTAAGCTTTTCCCTTTGAGTTCTTGCCTGATAACATCCCAATTCCAGTTACCTTCGATAAGATAAGGAGAGTAGCCTGCTTTTGAAACTTCTCTATTCCAATCTCGACAATGCTTAAACGGCGCACTGGCAAAAACATCTTTAGGCATATTGCTGTAGTTTAAGATGGATTTCACTCTTGGATAATAAACGTCCACCATTTCTTTGTAAGAAAGCTCGTTAGGGTAGAGTTTCTTGAAATGCTCTTCCTTTGGAACAACCATAACACCGGTATAAATCACCGAACCGCCACCTACCGCAGTTCCTAATAATAGGTCGGAACCATCTTGGTTGTTTTCTCCCGGTTTATCGACAACATCAAGAACACCACCGAATTTTTCGATACTACGTGGCGTAATCGTTTGAAGGAACGGAAGATCAAACGTGAGAGCAGGAAACGTGGTCTTTGTTCTTTGCCAAAACATCCGCTTGTCAGCCAACATATCATGTGCAAATACCGCTCGTTTTGGGTCATTAGGCCAACGGTTTCCTCTTTCAATTACCGCCGTTTTGATGCCAGCAAGACCAAGTCGATAAGCGCTAATTGCACCACCAAAGCCGCTCCCAATGACAACGACTGGCAAATGGCCATTTATTTGAGGAGGGCGTTCAAAAAGCTCTGGTAGATAGCTTTCTAAAACAGGTAAGCCTTTAAACTTGTCAATCGGTTTTTCATTTTCTGGGCGAAAGAAGAAAGCCTGAGCCTTTGGAGAAGTGACACTCATACCAGCAGCAACCGAGGTAGCAACACAAGATTTTAAAAATACTCTTCGATTTGTACCATCCATTAGTAACTCTCCTTTGTTATTAAACAAGATGAATACTATCGAAGATACTACCGAAGCTTATTGTTTGTAGTTGGCATATGCGCATAAATGTTAATAACCATGCTAATTCTCAACATGCTCATTTTTGCTGTTTAAGTCGTGTAATAACGCGATAAAACACTGGCATGGAGTCTAATACGTTTGAAAACGTATGCATTCATGTGAATTAAAATCAAACAGCAATCGCATCATATGTATCATTAAAAAATACATTAGCATCCACACCATGGCTTCGCATTTGCTCATACTCCTTTTCGTAAATAGGGTGATATTTAATTATCAACCCCAGGAAGATTGGATGACTAAGAATTTTCTGCAAATCAATATGATAAAGATAAACGTTGCCGTAATCCTTGGAACAATCAATCAATTTTATCTGCTCAGCCCCCAATGTTTCATACAAAGACATATCTTCCCTACCTCTCGCGGTAAAAAAAGCATTTTTTACGTTAAAATGGTGGCGAATAATATAGTTGAGAACCAAACCAAACAAAAGCTCATAATCATCCGAATTCTTGAAAAAAGATAACCCAAAAAATAAAGTGTCTTTATTGGGATTACTTGTGTAACGATCAATGGACAAACCCAAAATATCAAACAAAGCGCCAACTTCTTGATGGAAGTACATATATGATTCTGGAATTTTACTTTCTACATTTCCTTTATAAAAAACGTCAACATTATACTTTTTATTATAGTCATCAAAACTATTTGCCTTAGCAGATATTAAATTAATTTTAGAAGTATAATCACCATATATTTCACGAGCTTCGTAATTGCTACCTTTGAAGTGGCATACCCTCGAATCACGTTCTGGATTGAGAATAATAGCATGATAATAACTATTAAATTGGTTTAGAAACTTTCGATATTGCGACTCTAAAGAAACCGGAACTTTCGGTGCTGAACATTGATTTAAAAAAACATTTAAACAACTAGCCGCATTGGCAATAAGTAATTGACGACAAGATGATGGTTTCGTTACACCATTTGTCCAACGACTCATCGTAATATTATCCAATCCTTGGAATTCGTCATATTCTAAGTGAAGTTTAATCATCAACTCCTTTCTAGGAATTTTTTTAAAAACCACTTCTTTTAAGAATTCGTGAAACTTTAACATTAAAATGCCCTTCAGAGTTCATGACATATCGAAAACCATGATTATCAATAAGCAAAAGAGTGAATACCAGAAAAGGCAGAGAAAAATATAACAAAAGGAACATTCCTACAATCAACGTAAGAAAATAAAACGTCGACTACAGGAATGCCCCTACTATATCTTTTAAACTTAAAATTTCATCGCCCCTTTTTTGCATTTTATTATCAAGCAATAACAATTTGATAAAATAGAGCCAACAAATATGTATTAATTGAAGACAACCACCTGATTTGGAAAGATTAAATCAGGGTTCTTTTTAAACTTTGGATTCCAGTGTATGAGCTCTCTAAGGTATACCTTACAGTTCCGTGCAATTTTAGATAATGTATCACCAGAGACAATGACATAAGGATCAACACATTCTTTATATTGGGCAACATCATGTATTTCATTATTCAATGGTAAGTCATTGTTTGGTAGCACAATGCCTTCTGGCGAAGAATATTCCTCAACATATTCAGTTTCCGAAACGCCTCTGTCAAATTCAGAAAGTTTAAACTTTAATCCGGCTTCAACAAAATAATCACCATAAGGATTGGCACGACTGAATTTACTCTCAATAAAAAAATCAAAGTAGTTTGATACTGAAGCTGAAAAACCAAGCCCTAACTTGCTATCTACCCCACTATTAATAAAATCCATTCCGATTATTGGGTAGATTGAATACACATCATCAAACTCATACAGGTATCCGACTTCCAAGCCAAAGTATCGTTTAAAGTAGCTATTAGATGAATGATGCATTTGTCCCTTAAGCAAATAATCCCCTAGCGTATAATCTAAGAAGTAACTGTAATAGTTATTGTTTTTGTCTGTGCTTTGATCTTCTTTGATATTGTAATAACCCGTTGAAATACCAATGCTCGCCGATTTTTCATTTCCAAGTGCAGGTTGATGAAAAAATGCGATAAGTGCACACAAGCTATAAATCCAATTCAAACCGGACGGTAACTGCATCCCTGTAATCTCCTTCATTTACATCACCAAAATAAAGCTCTTTAAAAGAAAAGGCCAAATCAAAATCTAGCGTTTTTCCAACAAAAGGAATCTTCGAGGTTGCCTGCTTCAGCTCTCCAGCTTCGACAATATTACTCTTTTCACACTTCGAACAAACTAAGCTATAAGGAATAACATCATTTGACGTAGAGTGTTCTAACTCAAACTTATCCGCAGTCCCAGAAGAGAAAAACTGCATCTTTATCCCTGGTTCTATATGCCCAGAGATACTAACTTCATAAGTTGTAGTCCCCTCAACACTGTGATTAGCCGTATCATAAGAAAGAGAAAAAATACCATCACCTGTCACGTCAACAGCTGAGATGAACGACGGTTTATAGTCAATGGTAAATACCGTCGTGTCATTGTAAGTTTGGTAAGTTGTCGCTGTTCCGTACTTCATGTAATAAGTAACAGGTAAGCTCACCGTTGCATAATAAATACCTGTAGGAGCGTTGGCAGCTTTAAATGCATCAACGAGATTATCCAGCTTGTAAGCACTTCTATAAAAATCAAATGGCTTATACTTTCTAGTCGCGTTCAGATCATAACTTGCACGACAAGTGTTATTATCTCGAAGAATGTATTGGCTTCCTGCCGAGCTCTCATAACTGCACGTATCAGAATTCGAGTTTTTTGCGACGGTAAAAGGGCTTGCAGTGCTGAATTGAATCCCCGAGTGCTGAAAAGACGTGGATACCTGTACACCTGTGGTCGAACTAAAAGTGATCGTCGAAGTTGGACTCTTCTGAAAACTTGGACTCCAGCTATAAACAGGTAATAAGTTGAATGAGCTACTTGGTTGCCAAATCTGTTGCACCACTTCTCCGCCAACAACATTTGCATTCATCCAAGTAACCTCACTCCCAACAACTTTTGCCGTAATGTTATTGGATGCATATACTGTTTCTGAGTTTAATCCAGCAGCTATAACAGCAAGTGATAGGCTACATAGATACTTGTTCATTGATACTTTCATTTGCATTTATCACCGTGATATTAATATTTTTCTTCCCGACATGGCTTTCAGGCAATTTAAACACCTTTTCAGATCCTGCTAATAACTTGTATTGGTAAATACAGTTACTAGAGAAGCCCTTTTCACAGGTATTAATTACAGCATTTAGCATGGTGTTACTTTTGTTGGAGAATCTAAACTCTTTGTTATTTACGCGCTTAATTTCGTAATTTAGTTTCACTTCAGACGCAGGATCCATGAAATAAATTCTGTATCCAAAAGCAACGGAAACCGCAGAGTCTTCACCTTCACCGACATAGGGATAAGGGTTTACATCAACCGCATAAACCTGATCTTCATCAAAATCACATGTTTGCTTCGCGCAATCATTTCGCATCCTAACCGTTCTGGTTTCACCATCTTTTAATATGATCTGGCTTGGTGAAACTGAAAACGTCCAAGTTGATAAATTATCTTTGTTTACTTTAGTGACGACTTTCTCTCCATTAACATAAGCGACTTTTGCAATTTCTAAGTTAATGAACATATCCTTACCATCATTATTCGTAATAGAAAAGTCAGCGTAATGTTCATCGTTCGCCACCTCAAACAGACTGCTTACTGCTACAGCATGGGTAAAGAAACTTGTTAATGAAGTAACTAATAATAATAATGTTCTCATGACTACTACCTATTTTTAGTAAATTTATTGGAATCAGATGTTGATAATGCGTAGTTTTGTAATTCAAGAATAACTTGTTTATTTTTTGCTATTGATAATGTAGGTTTCGCGTATAACTTAGCAAAATAATGACGGTTCCCATTAAAGGATATTTGTATTACCTCCATATCCGACATTAATTTTTTATACTTTTCAATAATGCTATTGTCATCAAAAGCACCTAAGTAATAAATGTGTTCATCTTTATCACCCAAGCCATTTACAACAATTTGCAAACCTAATTCGTCTTCTTCTATTTGTGGGAAACAATTACTCTTACCATAAGTACTATCTAGGTACCCTTCACGTAACGCACAAATCTGTTCATTTGCCGTTAACAGAAACTTTTCACCCCTTTGTACTGAAATGTTGTAGACACCATCTCCGACTTTCGCGATAGACGAACATCCTTTGCACTCTACATTATTAATTGGGCGACTATTGAAATCTTCAAAGTAAGTCAAAACGGAGACCACTTCTTCAAACTCGGTGGTGATTTCTTTCAGTGTTCCTGGGTAACTAAACATGTCACTATTTTCTATTTGTTTGTGTTTATAGCCACTTAGTTCAGTATCCAAGTTGAATCCATACTCATTGTATTCTTCCAACTCAATCAAGGTATATTTACCCTGAATCGTTTCTCGTAGGTTGTTTTGCCCGTTTCTTCGAATCTTAACTAACCCCAGATCATTCTGATCTTGGGTACTTGTTTTTGCGTTTTTTATGACTAGATAAGATTGTGCTCGCTCTCTAGATGCGTATATATCATCGGATGTAACGATGGTTGTTGATTCAATGTTAGCGGTAAAATTCTGATAATCTTCAGTGGTGCCATTCGCATATAAATTTGCACTAAATTTATCATTGTGGATATTTGCACTTACACCGTAGACAGATTGTGAGTCATTACCATCAACATACTGAGATAAATCCGCGCCTCCGGACAACATCACTCCACCCGCTTCAACTTGAGGCGAAGAATATTGTAAAGTATTACTAAATCGTGTTTTACTTCGTGTCGAATAATCAACACCAGAAATATATGAAAAACTATCATTTAGATCGAAGTTAACGTTAAGTGAGAATATATGCTCGTTTAATCTAGAGTTGTTAAAGTCTTTTTGATAGCTATAACCTAAATCGACGTACACATTATTAAAAATGTTCTTATTGTAATTTGTCGATAAATTTAAATTGCTTACCTCTAAACCCGAGTCCTCATATGTCTCTCGGTATCTATTAGCATAAAAACTAAGCGTCCCCTCATAAATTCGAGACGAATAAGAAACTGTCGCTTGTGTATAGTCATTGCTTCCGTATCGGATGCTCCCCAACTGGGATGACTCTGAAGGCGCTTTATTCGCATCTAACATTTCATAATCAAAGTTAACATCAGCGACCCGAAAGTTTGTATTGAACAGGTAGCCGCCCTGAAACTTATTGATATAACCAGCCACTGCTAAATCTGAGTCTGTATAGTTTGCGCCTACGCCAAACGAAGCCTCTTGATTGGTAAATTGAGTATTACTACCAATTAACAATCGGTCACTTAACAACGAATAGGTTGCCGCTAAATCGAGATAAGTTTCCTCATAGTCACGTCGGTTAAACGTATTGCTTGATTTCATGACCGAGGCAGAATAATCGTAGCCTCTTAGAGATGTTTCGGAGTTATTATTGTGTATGATTTTCTTTGAAACTTCTTCTGGATAGCCAACCGGTTTCAATACGATTGATACCTCGTAGTTTCCTCGCGGAAGGTCACGGTAGCTTACGCTGTGTTGCCCTTTTGACACCGAGTTCGTATAAATGATTTGGCCACCTCTCAACACTTCAATCGTGCCTCTAGCTTTCATATCGAAAAACAGCTTTTTAGTGTTACCAATATCTTTAACTAGTAGGTTGTCATTCGAGAAATAACTGATCCCTACCGTTTCTTCTTCTCTATTAAAGTTGAAAACAGAGGTCGAGTTTTCTGCTGTGTTTCCGCGATGAGTCTCATACGCTTTTATCGAGCTACCTTCTAAATCATAGGTGTAAGCCAATTCATCTACATCGAACTGACTAGAACTGTTGTCGACAACATAGAGTGATGCTTCTAGATCAACGTGTGAACGACCAAAACCAATTGTGGAGTTATTAGTGAGTGTCACACTTGTTGAACTTTGATAATGAGTGGTGAAAAGACGATTGGTTGAGATTAGAGCGCGACGATCTTCACTCAATTGAGTAAAGCCTAGATCTGTCATACCTTCTGAAAGGTAGTTTGCAGGTACTTCAATTAAGACTTGTTTCTGTGAATGATCGTAAACGTAAAGAATGTTCTCGTCACTTTTTTGCTCTTCTACGACCGTTTGTAAAACTGCATCAATATGATCGCTAGCAACACCCGACCTTCTGAGTGCTTGTTTTAACTTCTCTGGTTCTTCAATGGTCTTAATACCATCAAAATTGGAAACAACTGAAATAGATGTACGTGTCTCATTCGGTAGGACAAATACTATTTGGTTTGATTGATACTCATAAAAGTGCTCAAAACCTGGAGGAATAAACTTTGAATTGGCATACGCTGAAAACGCAGACGTAGCACTAAGAACCAGGATTGCAGTTTTAATCGAGCAAACGCCTATTCCTTGTAATTCTTTTCTATTTTTTGTTTTAGAATCCATGCAGAAAAACAACAAACCAAATACCTCCAAACCTCAGCACATGAACACTCGTAGTGCTAAGTAAACGGGTCTCTTATTAAAAATCTAATCCAATGGAGAGCGTGACTTTTCCACTACATCGCTCATCCTCAACATCAACTTGAACGTTGTTATCAAAGTCGATTCGAAAATCCTTCTCTACCCATAATGTGTCTCTATCAGTAAAGAAATCGTCCAACCTGATCTCTTTTCCTACGCTCAATACTTCACCATCCAGCGAGTGCTCAGCAAAGTTGGATTTGGTTGGGTTGCCTTTATGGTCAAAGCATTCACTTAGAAGAACGTTGGTCGATATCTTATATCCAGCAGAAAAACTGCTTGGGACATCAGTCGTCACGATAAGCTTGGTATCAATAGTTTTCAGCTCACCTGTCGCTCTATTTACATCAACTTTTAAGCTAGGTTCTTTGAACTTGAATTCTTTAATTCTGTATGAGAAAAATTTTTCATTTTGGATCTCTGCCGACAGCGGTAACACCTTGGTTACAGAGTTGGAAGACAGAGCAATAGAAGGATAAAGCAGAAATAAGGTGATAACTTTCTTCATAGGCTTAATGTGCGCGGCCTAAGTATTAGGCCGCGCGTTCCACTTTATGGCGTCGTGTATGCTGCAAATTCCACATCTGCACGTAGTACGGTTGTTGCTGTGATCACGTCACCAGCAATCACGTTGTCCATACCAGTACCTGGTGCGTTAGCAATTTTCCATTCCGTCTTCCAAGCGTCAGAAGCTGTTGATTTCAAAGCTGAGTTTGTTTTAACAACAGTGCCATCTTTAAATACGCTCACGTCAACATTTGATAGGTCAACACCTTTCTCAGATACAAACGCAGGTACGTCAACACGGTAAGTGATGCTTTCTGGTGCTACGCCAGAGCTCGCTGCGCTCTCTGTACCAACAACAACAGGCAAGCCAACTTCATTAGTATCAGAATCGTAGTAACGAACCTCAACTAGTACATTTTCAGAAGTGAAGCTGCCGTCTGGATTGATAGTTAGACCCGCATCAACAAGAGCGCCACCGTTTTGACCAGTGATTGTAATCCACTCACCGTTTACTACTGTTGGTACTTTTGCTTCCCAAGTTAGTGTTGCACTTGTTGTATCGATATCACCAGCTGATGGGTTAGCCGATGCGCCAAAAGCAAATAGTCCAGTTAGAACTGCTACAGATAACATTGTCTTTTTCATATTATTACTCTTACTATCCTGTTAAAAATATTAATTGTGGCAATGTTGAAAAATTGATTTCCTCTCTCACCCCACAGTTCATATATTAATGGTTTCATTATTTTCGGAATTAGCATCACATTTGATTATTCACCTTTCATGCCAACATACATAAAAAACTCGATTATAAACAGTAAGGAACATGTTTAAACACATATTAAAACCAATAACTATCTTTTAAAAATCAACAACATAAAATAAGACCAACAACAAAAATAAATTTAAATAAGAATAATCCTACTTTTGACACCACATATTCTTACATTGGTTTTTACTCGATATTACAAGACATATTAGATGCTCATGAAATTTACACCTTCGACTTTAATTTAAAAATATAGATAGACAAAGATAATCTTTTTCACTAGGTGATTCTTCTTATTAACACTATAGAATCTGGCGTTAACTTCTAAGTACCCTAAGTTTAAGAATCGCGAGAGTGCTATTGGTTTCTATCAATAGAATACCTTTGAATAAAAACCTTTGCTGTTGCAAAGACAGTCGACAGTTATTGACTTTGATGTGCGGCAAGAACCGCTGTGAAAAATGCTATTTAACTAAAAAAGCCTGAATCTAAGATTCAGGCTTTGTAAAAGCTTACTCACAGTTAATATTCATTGTCACCGTTTCACCATTATATGGGTCGTAAATGTCCGCAGAACCAGTACCAGCTCTCGAACATTGAACCGTATAATCAGGATCCATTGTCAAGTTGCCACCGACATAGGTATTGTTCCCTCGCATCAGAGCTCCGGACACGTTAATAAATTTATAACGCTCACCTTGGTTGCTACCGCGAACATAGATAACATGTTTCTTTGGAGATTGTCGACATAAGCTTGGTACACTACCTTGACTATCTGGAACATCATAACTACTTGCTAGCGTTACGGTATGGGGGCCCCCAGTTAAAGGAGTTTTAATCCATGTACCTCGATACCTTAAACTACATTCCGACTGGGTTGTATTACCTATCAGTTCGAACAAGTTAAGTTCCGTACCATTTGCAAAACCCATTACTCTACTATCCTTGAACGTCACACTTGCCGTTTTAGAGCTTGTCCCGTATTTGGCCGTTACTGTAACAGTTTGGGCTGTTGAGTTAGTAATGTTCGCATCTGCGTAACCACTGCTATCTGTCTTTGTTGTTTGGGAAACTTTTGCATTCCCTGTAACAGTAAAACCTATCGTCTGGTTTTCTACCGGATTATTATTAGCGTCGGTTAAAAGTGCTCTAACTTGGTTTGCTTCAGTACCGTTAGCTTTGGCATCATTTTTCAGAACAGACACTGACTTAACTGTCGCTGTACTGACGTTTGCTATAAAGCTAACGTTTGTTGATCTCGTACTCGTACCATATTTAGCCGTTACCGATGTCGTTCCAGCCGTTGTGTTTTTCACATAAACCGAAGCAACACCACTTGCGTTCGTTTTTGTTGAACTGGTGATACTACCATTCGACACTGTGAAGTTTATGGTTTGATTAGAGACTAAGTTACCGTTTGTATCTGCCAGTACTACATTGACCTGATTCGTCGCAGAGTTATTCGCCACCGCATTATTTTTTGCGATTTCAATTTTGGTAATCGTCGCAGAACTTGCATCGGCATTGAAAGAAAGCGTCACTGTTCGAGAAAATGAACCAACGGATAGCGTCACATTAACGCTTTCTGCTTTGGTATTGGTTAACTCAAATTTCGCCTTGCCATCATTTCCAGTTGCAACGGTACTACTTACGAACTTAGCACTACCTGTCGTCACACCTTTAATATCAACGCCGACTGCTGGGCTGCCATGTTGCTTGAACTCAGCCTCTACAGAAACTTTTGAGCTACCATTAGCGGCTGCAGAAGCAGTCAATGTTTTGATCGTCAAGGCACCATAACTGTAATCGTTCACAAATCTGGCATAGGAAGTAAGGCCTATCGTTTTGTAAGTTGCTTTGATACCTACCGATTCGGCAACTGTGTTTGTAAAATTGACGACCGCGTTACCACTTGCATTCGTCACACCAGTTGTATTCTTTAGTTTAGCCGTTGAGCTATTCGTAGCAGCAAAGTTAACAGTGACCCCAGGAACGGAATTAAAGTATTTATCCACAACCAGAGCAGTAATTTGGTTTTGATCGATACCATCCGCTAAAGCATCATTTTGAGAAGTCGATATCTGTCTTAAAACGGCAGTACTTACGTCTGCAATGAAAGTCACTGTTTGAGAAACTGAAAATGTTCCGCCAACATCTACGGATACACTGACTGATTCTGCTTTAGTGCTGGTTACTTCAAATCTTACTTTGCCACTGTTGTCTGTAACTTGTGAGTCTTTAACTAGGTTCGCTCGTCCCGATACTGAAGCATCAACGGTAATTCCTGAAGCCGCTTTCCCATTAACAAGGAAAGTTGCTTCTACAATCGCCTTGTCGCTGCCATTCGCTACTGCAGTGCCATCGATTGCTCTTATAGAAAGAGCACCGTTACTCACACAGGTTACATAGTAGCCTTGACCATCATCAGTAAGCTCCTGTCCGCTAGACAAGCTAACCACTTTATAAGTTGAACTATCTAGAGTTATATAGCCTCGTGAGAGTGGCCAGTTTTTGCTATTCCCTTTGTCACTCGCCCATACAGCTTGAAGTTCAGCTTTCGTTGGCAAGCGACCAAACGTTCCACAGTACTGAGCCGCATTACCTTGTCGGAATACCGCTACGGCAGGTTTCGCTGAATGCGCAGAATCAAAATAGGTGCCGTCATTTCGAATACCACCACTATCTGCTTCACTTTTCGTTAGAGGCCCACTGTAGATCTGGTTGTTGTAATAGTAATCACCCCATAACCCCGTTTGATTTGGGTTAATCGCAACAATCTTCATCAATGCAACATCAAAACCACCACGATGATCGGTAACAATGGCATTTACATAATACTGCCCTGCGTGCTCAACTTTGAAAGTGAATGTTTTGTTCGTTGTATCTGAGGCATCCGACAAAGCAACTGCTGAATCAAACGCAACAACTTGGATTAATTGGAAGTTGTCGTCCTGCTTATCAATAACGTATGGTGAAATATCGATAACTGCAGTTTTACCAACTTCTACGGTATCGAGGATTTCAATTTTGTCAGGAATGTCTATACCAACAGAACTGCGTTCAGAAACTGTGACCACAGCAGAACCAACCAGCACGTTGCCGCTACTGTTTTCTAGCGTGTATAAAATACGC
Organism: Vibrio sp. HENC-03; assembly: GCF_000305755.2. Classification (NCBI taxonomy): domain Bacteria; kingdom Pseudomonadati; phylum Pseudomonadota; class Gammaproteobacteria; order Vibrionales; family Vibrionaceae; genus Vibrio; species Vibrio sp. HENC-03. The sequence goes on from NZ_JH976064.1 coordinate 637,721, forward strand.
TCATTGCCTTTGAACGTTGCTGCTGGTGTATATGAAATCTTGTTATTTGTTTTATCGAGAGAGACAGTTGATGAACTGCCTGTTGGCATTAAGATGACATCATCAGTCAAAGAGAAACCAGACAAAGACGTGTTATCACCAACTTTTGTGAGCTCATTTTCGATGTTGATTTCCAAGGTCTCACCTTGATAACCAGCAACACCAAATGGAACCAATTCTGCTTGTTGCGCATTGTTTGCAACCACGACACGGCTCACGCCACTTCGTTTACCAATCATTTGATAACCACTTGAATATCCATCAAGTCCAACCGTGTATTGGTAGTCACAAACCATTGCGTGATCAGAGATAATTTGGAAGCTTTCATTATCACTATCAACAAGTTGACAGCTTGGATCTGATGATAAAACTTCAACTTCAGCTAGGGAGATACGCTCCCCTCCTGAACGCGCAACTTTATCGACTACATTAACTCGGACTTCTTCCGAGTCAGTACTTTGAACGACACTATAAAAGTCTTCCGCATGAACAGAAACATATTGGTCAACTTGGTTTTCAGGCCATATTTCGCTTGAATTTCCTGAATCAGATTCGCCACCGCACGCAACTAAGATAGGAAGTAAACCTAGAGGTAGAAGTGTACGTACCCATTTCTTTAAACTATTTACTTTTTGTATCGGCATAGAACTCACACTTAAGTAATCGCCTCTTAAATCTGCGCGAGTGGGCTCATTAGACGGAAGGTAAGCTGTATTTGGGAAAGAAACAGAGCTAGATAAAAGTGCTTTCCCAATACTCGTAGAATTTAAATTTGAGCTAAACCGCACACCACTAATAGAACCACCAACACACGCCAAGGCTTTGGATGCATATTTACCGATTATCATTTTTTAATCGATTCATTGTTTAGCACTAAAAGCACATTACTCATTAGCTTGCTAACAAACATGGAAAAGCCCTGATAAAAAACAAAAAGCCACCACTTTTCAGTGATGGCTTTGTTTCATGGATATTGCTTTAGCTTAATTAGCGAGGATCAAGACCTAGCTTTTGTAGTACCAGTTTGAAGTTCTCGCGGCGCTCTTTCACGTTGTGAACATCACCTGTTGAACACGTCAGATCTGGACAGCCACGGTTAACGATGCCTGAAACGTCATCGATAAATTGTGAACCTTGCAAACCACTATCCACGTACTTCTTCAGCTCATTGTGGTAGTTCCAATCCGCGTACTGACCGCCTTCATCGTTGTATGCCTGAACTGACGTTACCCAGTAGAACAGACCTGCGATCCACTTGATCTCTTTGTTCTCTTCCGAGCTACAAATCAGGCCTGGGTTAGAACAGAAGTCCAGCTCAGCATAAAGCGGGTTCGCCGGTGGCGCTTCTACCGTTACGCCATCAATTGTCTTACCAATGGTTGATGGGTCAACGTGCGAACGACCTAGGTAGTGGTTAAGCGTACCGAAGTTCTGACGACCTGTGGTTTGGATAACACCACGGCCCCACCAGCCACAGCCTTCAACGCTTTCTTGGCTGCTACCGTCCCAAATGAACTTACCTGCTTTCTGACCCACGTAAGTCTTACACTCGTCGCGTTCCCACACTTGCTTAGACGTATCTACGCTTTCTGGAACATCGTTACAGTGACCGTTGTTTGTCCAACGACCTGCTGCACCGTTCACCAATAGGCCGCGCTCTTCAAGTACTGCATCAGGTGCTGCAAAGACTGGAGCTGGGGCGCCATACCATTTCGCATGAGTCAGAGCACTAACTTCCATTTTGTCATCACGAGGACAAGAGTACGCATGGTCCAAACCAGAAACTGGGTTTACGCCGTAATCTGCGTATTTCTGACCCAATTGACCACAACTTGCTGTCATTGGGTAATCCGCAGGCGCGCCGTATTTCACTTCAGACCAGTTGTTTTCATCACACGCGTTGTAGCGGATAGTCTCTTGCATACTTTGCGCAAGGAACGCAGCAATCGCGACTTTTGCGTATTTGATGTTGGTTGCATCATCAACTTCATCGTTCATCAACCAGAACTTGTTGCCCGCTACACCAATGTTGTGCATTGCGTTCAAGCCATCTAGGAAGTCGTTCCACTTGTAAACCGTTGACGGAACCCACTGAGATTGTGGTGTTTCGTATAGGAAGGCTTCGTTATCCATCACGCTTTCAGCATTTGCTAACTCTTGGTTTAGCGCTTCAATGCGAGTCAATGAACCTTTCTCTAACTCTTCACCTACGTAGTACAGTGGCACTTTCGCCGTTTGGTAAAGCTCAATCTTGCTGGTTAGGGCTTGAGAGTCTTGATCAAATATCAATGCAAACACGTTGCTGTACGCGGCTTTACGGATTTGCTGATCGGTTTGCGTGTTACCCATGAAGTAGTTTGCGGTTTGCTCTGTGGGCATGTTCGCTAACATTGCAGGCGCTTCAACGTAATCTGTTACCTGTTTTACGTACTCAAGTGCGTGGTGCCACTGCTCACTAGTTAGCGCAACGGTCGCGTTTGATTTAGTAAACGCCACAAAGTCAGCTTTGTTCGCAGCATCTGCTTTGTAAAGCTCGAAACTATCAAGTAGATCGGCCGTGAAAACGGACGCTTCATCCCATACGGACTGACGACCAGAGTGCGTATCGTAAGCAAACTCACCAATGCTTAGTGACCAACCAAATGTCGCTTGTGGCGCAATGGTGGTGAAGATCAAGTTGTACGCATGCGCCCAGCCTTTCACGTCATCGCTCAGTGCGTTGATCGCATCAATATCAATACGGCTACCCGTGATATCAATGGCATTCGTCAGTGCTTCTTTAACCGCAACGGCACCAAACGATGCACCTTTGTCTTGCGTAGCGAGATCCAGAACATCCGATTGAATCACGATAGATGCTGTACCCGCGCTCTCTGCTTGTTCGATAGCCGATACAAACGAACGTGTCAGTTGCTCTAGGTCTGTTAGCGCATCACTGCTGCTTGCTGCAATAGTTAGCGTGCTTGGCGCTTGAGTGGAAGGGCTCGCCACTACGAATGTGTTTGGCCAACCTGCTACCTCTAGACGCACTGGGTCCATTGGGTTACGCAATGATAGCGCTGGCGCTGTACCCGGCTCAGTACCATCACAGTTTAGATGTAATGACCATGAGCTATCGCTACCAGGAACAGATTGAGTCCAGTACACAGCTGAGTAAGCAATGTTTTTATGAACCATAATGTCGCCGCCTGTTGCGTGATCACCACGAGTCCAGTCTGGGTACACATTAAAATCAGCACACAGTCCACCTGTTGGCGGAGGTGTCGGTGTTTCTACTTTTTCAACTGTGATGTTTACACGTGCTGTAGTCGTTAGGTTCTCAGCATCCGTCGCAATCGCTTCTAGCTTAACTGCACCAACTTCTGACGCCGTCCAGTTACAAGAGAACTGGTTTGTGGTTGCTGCGTTGAAGTCACAGATTTGCTTGTTGTTTGCTTTCACGATAACGCGAGACAAATCATCATCAGCATCCGTTGCACGAACGGAAATTGATACCGCTTCACCTTTTTCAAACTTAGAACCGTTCGAAGGCGAAGAGAAGCTCACTTCTGGCTTAACAAAGCTTGGAGCTGCTTCAATAGCAACAGCGATACTGCGTTGTTCAACCATTTGGTTGTTCTGATCGAGAACCACCACTTTAAGTGTCGCATTGCCCACTTCATTTGGTGTCCAAGATTGAGAATACGTCGTTTGACCTGCAGCGATGTTACGTTGACCTAGCTTGCGGTCATTTGCCCAGAACTCTAATTTAGAGATCAATTCACCATCAACACGCGCTTTAATAGTCGTTGCCTGACCCACCATCAATGTTTGACCTTGTGTAGGTGCGACAAACGTCAGCTCATGCACTTCTGGCTCCACAGGTGGTTCAACTGGCTTCTCTTTTACTGAAATGCTGACTGCTTGTTGCTGTGTAAGACCTGAGATGTCTTCCACTACAGCTTTGATCGTGTGAGCACCTGAGCCAACAGAAGTCCAACTCGCTTGGAATGGAGCTTGTGTTACGCGAGCTACTTGTTTGTTGTCGACAAAGAAAGTCACCGCTTTAACGCTGGTATTAGTCGCCGTTACGTTTGCTAGCATGGCAACCGCTTGACCTTCTTCAAACTCAGCGCCGTTCACTGGCGATGCCAATTGAAGAGAAATTTCTGGTTCGCCTACTTCACCCTCATCGTCAGCGATCAGACGAATGGTATTTTGAAGAAGTGTCAGATCCAATACGCCGCTCACACCTAGCGTTAGCTCAATGCGTTCACCTACCGGAAGTTGGGATTTCACCCAGCTACCGCTATCAAAAGCGAGCGCAAGTGTGTTCTTGAACACGTTACCTTGCGCGTCGCTGGTGAACTTCATTCCCGGGTAGCTGATGCCAGTCGCAGACCAAGAGGGTGTCGACATTGATAGGTTCGAATCAAACGTCACTTTCGCATCACGCAGTTCAACAGGCTTTGAACCGTCGTTCGTTAGGATCACTTTGTAAGTGTTCCACCACTGGCTTTCTGAGCCGACGATAGTTGCGTCTGTGATCACTCCTGCGTGTGCAGCAGGCAACCCCATACCGATCGCCAGTGCTAAAACACTTGGCATGATCGCTAGCGTATTCTTTCTCATAATTAAGGACTTATACAAACAACAATAAAAAGGAACAGCATTATAGAGGGGGACTTTTTTCGCGCCGCAGCGGACAGATGTAACTAAATGTAACTCAACTTACAGGTGTAAAAGTGCCAAAAATAAAGCGTCTTTTTACGTCAATTTGACGACATTTCGCGCGCAATCGATAAGCAAACATAAATCTGGGACTCTAGTTCAATTTTCTGAAAGTGTGCGCAAGATAAAACAAATCAATTTATCCGTTTCTACAAATAGTGAAATTTGTGTTTCTCACACCTTTATGCATCTGAAAATCAATAAGTTACAGAATAAATACACTTGAAATACTTAGTTACATGTTAGCGAAAAAAGCACCAAAACTTGGGCGTTCTTAAGACATAAATGAAGCGCCTAAAGCGGTTATCAAGATCGTCTTCACACTTCTTAATTGAAGCGCTAAAAATAAGGTATATGAATGATCATCCAGTGAAAACGATAAGTATAACTTTGCAACAAAACGTCAATATCCGGATTGAAGCACGGTTTCAGATTGAATATTCGATGATAATGAGATGCATTGGATCGGTTTGAATCCAAGTCAGCCCAAAATAAAATATGGAGAGTGTTATATGTCTTTACGTTTAGTAGCAGCAACCTTTGCACTAGTTGGAATGAGCTTTGGCGCACAAGCGAGCGCAGAGTGTGAAGTGTCTATCGATGCAAACGATATGATGCAGTTTTCGACCAAAACTTTGAGTGTTCCAGCAACGTGTAAAGAAGTAAAACTGACGCTGAACCACACAGGTAAGATGCCAGCACAGTCAATGGGTCACAACGTAGTCATTGCAGACACGGCTAACCTACAAGCAGTAGGTACAGAAGGCATGTCAGCAGGCCTTGAAAACAACTACGTGAAACCTAACGATGATCGCGTTTATGCCTTCACTAAAGTGATCGGCGGCGGCGAGAGCACATCCATCACGTTCAGCACAGAGAAAATGACTCCAGGGGGCGATTACTCGTTCTTCTGTTCTTTCCCTGGTCACTGGGCAATCATGCAGGGCAAGTTTGAGTTCAAATAAGCGTTCACGCTCGAACTTAAGCCTCTGAAAAAGAAAAGGGAAGCACGATGGCTTCCCTTAATTGTATCTGTAGTTCAAGAGTTAAAACGCGAAGTGATCGTACTCTGAGCTGTCGTCTGATTGGGTGTATTCGAGTTTCGCAATGTCATCAAACGGCATGGGTTTATAGAAGTAGAAGCCCTGAATCAAATCAATCCCCTGCTCTGCCATAAACTCTAACTCACGCTCAGTCTCTATACCTTCCGCAACGGTTTCTGCCCCAGTGATTTTCACCAGTTTAGCTGTCAGTCTGAACAACTCTCTTCCGTTCTTGTTATCAAGGTTGAGCACTAAAGAGCGGTCGATTTTCACCTTATCGAAATCGTATTTCGACAAATAGCCGATCGATGAATAGCCGGAGCCAAAATCATCAAGCGCGATCTTCACCCCTGCTTCTCGTAACTCACTCAACACACGGTGGGTACGATGCTCATCTTGAATCAGCATGTCTTCGGTAATTTCAAACTCGACTTGCGAGTAAGAAAGTGCGCTTTGGTGAATCATCATCAACACTTTCTCTGTGAAATCTGGCACCAAACACGTTTCTGGAGACAGGTTGATCGACACCTTAAAGTTTGGACGATTCGCTAACGGAGCAACTTCTCGTAGCGTCGTTTCTACCACCCACAAGTCCAACTCACTCATCAAACCGACTTTGGCAAAATCTTCTAGAAACGTTGGAGGCGTGATCTCACCCGCTTCAGAGCGGTGACGAATCAACACCTCAAGCGAACGAATCTCACCGGTACGAGCATTTACCTGCGGTTGGTAGAACAGGACGAACTCTCCGTGTTTCTTCAAATCGCTGATGCGTTTCTGAGCAGCAAACTTATTGGTGATCTCTGGGAAGAAAGCCCCTGCGACTTGGCCGTTGTCTAAACCCTCATAGTTGAAAAAATCATCAGAGACTGACTTCGCAAACAAGGCATTTGAGCTGCCAATTTTGTCCATCTGTTTAAAGAACGGATAGTAAATCACGATGCCAACCAGAATAATGATCAGCTGCAATATCGCCCCCGTCCAAGTGTAACCTGTACCAATGTAGCCACTGGCTAATGGCGGTGTCATCCAACTCATGATTTCTGTTATCGGCGCAACTAAGCCCATCACTGTGGCAATGTACGCAATGATAAGACCGATAATCGGCGCAATCAGAAATGGCACAATCATGACCGGGTTGAACATGATTGGTAAGCCATAAATGATCGGTTCGTTGATGTTGAACAAACTGAGTACTAAGGCCGTCGCCGCCAATGCTTTGTAACTGCGATTCTTGGTTAGAAACAGCATACACAGCACCAGAGAAATGGTGTTCCCTGCCCCACCCATTCCTGCATAAAAGTCATAGAAATTGGTGGTTAAAATTGGCAGCGGTGTGCCGAGTGCTTCGTGGTTCTCTATCGCGACTCGCGTTGTCTCATACAGCTCTGCTTTGTAAGGAGCAAAGATGATGTGGCCATTGATGCCAATCGACCAAAACAGGTTACGTACAAACTCATAGATAATGCCATCAAGCAAAGAGTTCGGGTCAAGTTCCGGAAGCAGAAAACTCGCGATATCCGCTGCGCAAACCGCTTTGCCGAGCACGTATCCAAGAGCCGAATATCCAACCACCAATACAACGGTAGCCATCACAAGGTTGTATGACTGATCCACCACATTTGGCAGCTCTGAACGCATGAAGCATTTTCGGTTTTGCATCACACGCACAGACCAAGCGATCACTGTTGGTACAAGGATCGCCAGTGGGTAGTTACTCGGAACGACAGTGCCTTCTTGCAGCAAACCCCATTCGTTACACACAATAAAGTAAACCATCAGCGATGGCGTGATGACATTTACACGAGAGACTTTCAGCAAAGAAGAAAGAAACTGCGAGAAATACACTAACAGTAAGATCGGGAAAAGCTTCCAAATGATCGCGCTTGCCGTGCCTATCGTGATGCCAAGTTGCTCATAGCCAGCAATCATAAATAGGTTACTCAGCAAAGTACTAAATGCTGAAATAAGCGACACGGGCAATAACATCACGAGGACATTACACAAACTGTTAATGTATGAATTGGAAGAAATTAAAGTAAAAAGCCGATTAATGTATCGATTATTCATTTGGCTAAGTAAATCCATCAAAGTACGACTCAAAGAGCCGTTCAGGAAGTTCGCCGCAATTAAATCCGTTTAGTTTGTTTCGCAATGAGGGAGAGTTTCGACATGCTCGTCGAGGACGGTATCATTCGAGTAACAAAGCGTTGATCGTTCAACGTTGCGAATAGTCACTCAACAAAGGTAGCCATAGCCAACTTGTTGTTATCATCCAAACCAAAAGAGCACAAGCTAGGCCCCTCGTACTCTTTTAGTCTGGTTAAACGCGTTGTTTCTTGGGTCAACGTCGTTTGTTATTTCGCCTGCTATTTAAGCAAGGAGGCGCACATTAGCGTCAGCAAGTCTATATTTCCACTCGACTTTGTGATTGTGACGATAAAAGTGGCTTGTCTTGTTGCTCACCAAGGATATCCACCAGTGGTGACGGGCGAGCAAAGAAATAACCTTGTACTTTATCGACACCACAGCCTTTCACAAAATCGTACTCTTGTTGAGTTTCCACCCCTTCTGCAACCACTTCGCAATGAGTAATGTGGCCCAACTTTGCGACCAGTTCGTAGAGGTCTCTGCCCTTTTGATCGTTGGCATCGAGCAAGAGAGAACGGTCGAGCTTGATCTTATCAAACGGGTATTTCAGCAAATGCGGGAACGACGCATAGCCGGTACCAAAGTCATCCATAGCGATACGAATGCCTTGAGCTTGCAGCGCTTCCATGGTTTTAATCAAAAACACCTTATTGCTAAGAATCGCTTCTTCGGTAATTTCAATTTCCAACCACTCTGGCGAGATGCCGTAGTGAGCTAAGCGCGATAGTAAGTGCGGCACAAACTCTTCTTGTTCAATCGTCGCTACTGCGATGTTGATGGCAATCCGGCGGTCTTTCGACAGCGTCATTTGCTGCATATCTGCCAAGACTCTTTCAATGACCAACTTATCCAACAGCGGCATTGAGTTGAGCATTTGGAAGTCACTCACAAACGTCGGTGGGCAAAGGTTTCCGTCTTTATCGATATAACGAAGTAACGCTTCATAAGAGAACACGTTAACCTTCTTTGTCGACTGAAGTTTTTGATAAAACATCACCAACTCACCTTCTCGCAGTATCGTGGTTAAACGCTTTTGTGCTGTTGATTTGCTGATACTGGAGTTATTGGAGTCTCTTACATTGTTCAACAATGATTTGAATATCGAGCTCTCAATACCGGTATATGCGGTGTTCGCACGAAACTGCGCCGAAAACTTCCCTGCGTATGCCAAGTAAAATGGGCGGTAAATGAAAACACCCAACACAATGATCAACGCTTGCAGAATCGAACCTTCGATTTGATTTCCCATTGCCATGTAACCGCTGAAAATGGGTGGCGTCATCCAGTTTACGATGTTCTCTACCGGTGGCACTAAACCAAACGAAATACACGAATAGGTGATAACAAAACTCACCAAAGGCACCAGAACGAAAGGTACGATCAGGATCGGGTTAAAGATGATCGGCAAGCCAAACAGCAACACTTCGTTGATATTGAAAATCACCAGTGGCATTGCTGCCAGAGCAAGCATCAGGTGGTTACGCTCTCTCGCGAACATCAGTATACACAGCAACAAGCTAATCGAGTTGCCAGAACCACCCATCGACATAAACGCATCATAAAAGCCTTGGCTAATGACGTTGAGTGGCGCATCCCCTGCTTGCCAAGCCATCATATTGGCTTCGGTGGCGGCAAAGATCTGCTGCTTAATCGCAAACAGCAAATTGTGTCCGTTGATACCAATCGAGCCAAGTAAACCAAGCACGGTCTGATACATCAATCCACCAGTGAGCGTCAGTGGGTCGACACCCAAATCACGGACCATGCCACCAAACAGCGCCATAAAAATCGCGGTGAAATGGGACATGACCAAGGCCACCAGCACAAACAAGAAGAAGTGCACCACGTGCTTGAGCAAACGGGACGAGAAATCGAGGGCTTGCGGCTCTAACAAACGTATTTTGAATAGGCTGCAATACACATACGTCATCGTCGCGCTCAATAAAGCGAGCAACGGGTTGTTTGGCAGCATATAAGTCGCTGACAAGCTGCTGTTTTCTATCGAGACCAAATAAAACATGATCAGCGAGTAGATGATAAACAGCGCGCTTGAAACATTGGTTTTGTGGGAAAGGTAGTACCCTGCCACGACACAAAACGCACTTGGATAGAGGTTGATCAAAATGTCGGAGACGTGGAATAACAGCTGCGACAAATCAGCCAAACCAGTAAGCCTGAAAACGTGTCCGAGAAATATAGCCAACGCATTAGACAAAGTCAGTGGAAGTAACAGTAAAGCAATAGACGCCAAATCCGTTAAATAGGACTTGGAGCTCGCTCGCCATTGACTCACCACTGCCAATAAACGTTGGGCAGGTGCAAATTTGAGTGTAAAGCCAGTTTGCATGGAGCATCTTATTATAAATGGGGGAGTGAGCTGTCAAACGAACAGCCGTAATTGCAACCCGCGCCTTTTTAGGCGTGACCATCTATGTAGTCTCAGTTAGTAGTAATTTTTAGTGCTTAGCAGCAAGCGTAAGTTGTGCGGATAGGTTGCGAGGCGTAATTTAGCGATTATATGCGCCTCGATCCATTAAGATTATTTGTCGTGACGATAAGAGGATACATAAAAATAACCCTCACTGTAAAAAGCGAGGGTTAACATTTGCGAGATGATTATTGAGCGAGAACTTAATGCTCAGTATTCATTGGAAATCGCTGCTCATAAAGCTCCATAAAGTCTTTACGAATCAGATGCTCTAAATGGTTTGCCTTGTCAGTCGGGCAGAAAATCATGATGTGCAGGATTTGCTCGCCATTGATGTTACTTGAGATATGGATGTGCGGCTCTGCACCCGGTAGATCGACACCAGCGTGCTTCTCGATCATCGCATTGTAACGGTGAGCAACATCAGCAAAGTAACTGCAATGTTCATCAATCTTATCGGTCAGTAAAGGCAAAAGTGGGTAGAGATTGACGAAGTCTTTCACCACAACAGAAAAGTCATGGTATACGTAACGCTTCATGAAGTTGAGGTTCTTCACTGGGTAGGTGAAGAACATGCTGTTGGGCAACGTCGCGGTTTTCCCCGTGAAGTGGTATTGCCCATGATGCAGGTCGATTTCTTGAATCACTGTTGCCATCATATTGTGCTCAATAACCTCACCACACAACTTGCCGACTTCAATCCAGTCACCGATGCGGAATGAACGCGAACTGGCTCGTTGAATCGAACCGGTAAAACAAAGAATAATCTCTTTCGATGCGACAACAATCGCCACTGCAATCGCCGTAACGCTTAGGGCGAACTCGCTGATTTCTGATTGCCATAAGATGAATAGCAGAATCAGAGTGAGAGCAAATGTGCCGTTTTTGGTTCTCGACATCCAACTGCGTTGTTCTTCCGTAATGAAGGCATCATCGCCACGAATTCGAGACAAAATCAAACGACGTAGAACAATGATAAACAGCAGGATTAACGCGGAAAATAAAATCTTGTGAGTGAGAAGAAAATCGACGACTAACTGCACTTTCTCCATTACCCGACTCCCTGTTTGGTTTAGATAGGTTGACCTTTCATGCTAAATATCGCTCAGAAAACAGATAGCTAGCTTGCGAGAGGACAACCTTACCAAATTATTCAGTCGGTTGCCCCAGTTCGCTCTCTTTAAATACGATAAACGCACGGCGGTTTAAAGCATTGGCTTCCGGAGATTCTTCGTTGATCACAGGTTGAAGCTCACCAAAGGCTTTTACTTCCCACACAAACTGCGATGGTTCGAGTTTCGTCTTGAGATACGCCACCACGGTTTGCGCTCTTCGCTCCGCCAATTGTTCATTATAAGAGAGCGAGCCCACTTGGTCGGTATGACCAGCCACCATAATGCTACCTTCTAAACCTTGCAGTTTTGCGATGAAATCATCTAATTGTGAAAGGTCTTCCGGTTTTAATTCCGACTTATCGAAATCGAAGTGTGGTGTCATCGCCATGTAGATCTTACGTTCTGGTTTTGGCGGCTCACAGAAAGGCATCTCTTCGTACTTCTTCGCCTCTTCAAACATCACGTAAGCACGACGGTTTTCAGCACGAGCTTGATCCGATTTACCCAACGCTAGCGGCTGAGACTCACCAAAGTGCTTTACTTCCCAATCGTATTGCGCTGGGTCGAGTTGTTGCTGGAGGTACGCTTCTACCGATTCAGCACGGCGCATAGACAGCTTCTCGTTATATTCGTCAGAGCCTTTAAAATCGGTGTGACCAACAATCGTAATGCGCCCACTCAAGCCTTGAATATCACGGATAAACGCATCTAGGCTTGCCGCATCGGCTTCGCGAATGATGGATTTATCGAAGTCGAAGTGCTCGGCAACCGCAATATGGATTTCGCGTTGCGGCGCTAAACATTCACTGATCAGAAACTTGGAGACATTGACATCGGCAAACTTTTCTCGGTTCTCTTGGCTTACATACGCATCCGCCGAACAACCTGCCAATATTGCCCCTGCGATCATGCCGCTTAACAAACGAATCGTCGTTTTCATATCGCCCTCTTATAACTTACCAACTAGGTTAATGAACACGCCTGATGCGTCGTAATCGTCATCATTCGCTAGGTTGCCATCAAAGCCTGAGAAGTTATAACCCACACCGACTTTGAAGTTGTCGCTCAAATGTTTGTTAACCGAAACCAATGCGCCCTGCTCTAGTTCGTCGTAGGTGCTGTCCGTCTTCCAGTGGTACTCACCGGTCACGTCCCAATCTTTCATAACACGATAAGAGGCACTCAAACCGTAGAGAGAAATTTTACTGTCGACTGGAATGTCTTCTCCTGACTGACGAGTGAAGATTTCATGCTTGTCCTTATAAGCGTATTTCGCGCCTAAATCCCAGTTCGCATCCAACGAGTAAATACCTTCGATTTCGATGATGTGGCTTTCTTCATCTTTGTAATCCACATCGCGGTTAAGTTGGTCGAAGTCCACCAAGTAGGTGTAGCGAGAGAGTACGTTCAAACGGTCGTTGTAGATTGGGCGATATGCTAAACCTGCGGTCGACTCAATAAAACGAGCCAACACTTTATCGCTCGATTTGCTCTCTGAGCGTGAGTAGTTGAACTTACCAAATAAGGTGTACTCTTCCGTTAGATGATGCGTGTAACGGTTAGTCGTCACCCATTGGTCGATGCGTTTTTTATCTGGGTCTGCGGAATCATCGGTCTTGTCGACACGGTATTCGACTTTGTTCTTGAACAATACGTCATCCACATCAATCGACGTGCTCACACTCACGGCTTGGCGTTCGGTGGTGATCTTCTGGTCGTCTTCAATTTCGCCTTTTTGATAGCCGATGCCCATGTCGATGTCGTCGTTCATGTCGTAGCCAAAACCAAACGAGTCAATACGACCTTTACCGTTGTTCTCATCAACAAATTGGTTTTCTTGGTAGAAATCGACAGTAGAAGTCAGGTCTGCACGTTGGCCGACAATCACGTTGTTTTTGCCTTCGTAAGTGTCGTCTACGTAGGTTAAGTACGTGCTGTAATCTTCGGTTACGTCATACGTCACGCTTGCTTCTGCCGCATCGCCGCGATCACCCGTGGTGTATTCCGCGCCAACCACAAAGTCTTCTAGAATGCGGGTTTCACCACCTAGCGTGACGCTGTCGTTCTCGTCGTATTCGTCGGTTTGGCCTACGGTTTTCTGGCCTTTGATGTACACGTTGTTGTCGCTGTCCCAAATGTAATCAGCACGCAGGCCCGCTAAGGTCCCTTTGCCTTTTTCGTCTTGGTTGTTTAGCTCTTCAACTTGTTTACCCGCAGCCGAGATCTTGATGTGTTTGGTAACTTTAACTTGGGTTTCCAATTCCGCTTGCTGGGTATCGGTTCGCAAATCACCATCGGATTCGCGCTCTTCAACCGAGGTAAAGCGTGTCTTCACGGCAACTCGGTCAGTGGCTTGGAAACGAATTTCGGTACCGTAAGACTCTTGCTCTAAGTCATCATCTTGGCTGGCAAAACTGTAGCCAGCGTCTTTGGATTTGTACCAAGCTTTGACGTCGTTACCCACCGCAGAGAATACGTTTGGAGCTAAGTCGTAAAGGTTCATCACGCCTTTCACTTGGTAGATATCGCCTTCACGATCTTCCGCGTTGCTACCAATCGGAGTAAAGGTTAAGCCGCCATCGAAAGAAACGTAGTTGGAATCGGTTTGACGACCTTTACTGTGTCCGAATTCGGCTTTCAAATACGTACCTTCTGATGCACGCAAAGTTAAGTCCGTACCGTACGCCTCGTAGTCTTGGTTGTCTTTTTCTTCAGTTTGGTAGTTTGCACCCACACCGATGTAGTCGTTCACCCAACCTTTCACACGACCACCAGCGGTCATTGCGTCAAGCGCGTCACTGCCTTGAGGAACGTATTCGTAGTCCACCGAAAGGTAGTTTTTGTATCCTGAACTCGGTTGGTCGTTTATCACATCACCAAAGTTATCTGAAATGATGTTGTTCAGCGGTCTGGTCAGAATAATGCGGCCTTGGTACGGGTCGATTTCATAGTCACGCCCCGATTGCAGCGGCATTTCTTGCACTGTGATGCTGCTGTCTGGGTCGACAACTTTCACCATCACTTTGTCACTGCCCGGTACCACTTCACCATGACGCAAGAAGTACAACGAACCACCAGTACCTAGGAATTCATCGTGAGCGAAGAGTGAATCAGATTCAGCCGCAAAGCCAACAATGTTTAGACGATCTTCCCCAAACTTGGTGGTTGATCGGGTACGGTAATCCCCTTTGAAACCGTATAAGCTACGGTTGTAATCGTTGTTGTCGGAGCCAGTAATACCAGTGTTGTAGTTACCCCACAAAACATTGGATTTGTCATACTCAACGTTGAGGTAAACCTTACCTTTGGTGTTCACCACTTTGTAGATGTTGGAGCTGTCACCATAGTTGCCGTAATACATCTCATCGTCGTCTTCGAGAATGTCGAATACGCTGGAAGAATCAGAGGCAAACGGGTTCTTAAACATGTCTCGAACGTCACTCTCTTTAGTATCAAAGTGAGTGGTAACTCTGAGTTTGTCGCCAAACTTACCCTGACCAAAGTACGCCAAGCGCCCTTGGTTATAGATGTCATCTTGGTATTGCTCGTCGACGGCTAATGCGGCGGAGTTGCCCGTCACTTTATTCTTACCGATGTAGAAATCCGCAAGACCCGCTTGTACCCAATACTCATCAGGAATACGCACGTACAGTTGGTAACGACGCTCTTCACCACTGTCGAATACCACACGAGTTGGGAACAGGTACGCATCTGCTGGCAAGTATTGTTCTGCGTATAGCTCGCCCTCTTCCACATCAAACTCGTCTTCGCCAATCACGACTTTATCGACGCCTTTTAGCCCCGTACCCATGAATCTTGCCAGACCCGCAGAGGTAGGAATGTTGTGACGCATCAACTGAGCTTTACCAAGCTTGCGGCTTTGCTCTTCTTCACCGTCGTTCTTGTCGATATCGACTTCAGAATCTGGCTCGACAAGGTCAATCACACCAACCGTCGTCACGTCCATATTGCCTTCTTTATCGAAGGCTTTTAAACGGAACAACAACTGCGTGTTGGATTCAAATTGATACTCTTGGTCGGTCGTGCCATCCCAAACAATATTGAAATCGTTCGCAAATTGCTGACCTTCTACCACTGCTAGAGGGTCAACCAAGCCACGGTCACCACCACGGAAGACTTCCAGTTGGTAATGGTCAACGTAGTAGCTGAAGTTGGTTGTGATAGCGAAGCTCATTTCTTGCAACGGCTTGCCATCTTTCACTTCAACATCGCTGCTAATGCTCAGGTCAAGTACCGGATCAAATCGCATGATGTCGCGGCTTACCCAAATCGCACCTTGGTCTAGGTAGATACGTGAGTTATCCGTTTGTTCGTGAGCTTTTACTTCAATACCCAGTGAGTCACTGTCAAGTTTCTCCAATTGGCTGGTGTCTTTCGCGTACGAAAGTATCGGCAACGCAGCCGCGATACACATTGTCAGTTTTGATTGTCTAAATCTAATCATAATAATCCTGCTTAACCGCTTGAGTGGTTGGCTGGGACTGGCCCAGCCTGCGTCTGTACTGCGAACGGTTAATCATCCCCACTGCTTTGAATACTGAAGTTAAATTTCGTCAGTTTGTTTGGTGTGATTCGGCGTACTTTCGGGTTCTCACTGACCACCCTCATGCCTGTCGGTAGCGAGTCTGTGTCGACTTTGACCAAGAACTGCTTACCTTTTTTATTCAACACCCACTGATCTGGAACGTGGTATCGACCATATTGGTCTGTCTCGATGATGATGCCTTCGACCGTTAACAGTCGAACGCCTGGGATACCGTCTTCGTAAAGTCCTTTGTTCTCTACGATGATTTCCCATAAGTACATATCACCATCTCGGTAGAGGTTTCTCACCACGTCGATGTTCTCTGCCGACAGACCTTTTTTCTTATCTCCTTTGTGCTTGGTAATCGCGTTACCTTGCTTATCGAACTCGATGTGCGTACCGTTATCCGTTGTCACCTTGAACGGGAAACCTTGGCGAGTTCGTGTATTAAACTGGAACACCACTTTGTTGCTGTGTTCGAGGGTACGGTTACGAGATAGACCGAACAGCTCATCGACTTCATAACCTTTATCTACACTCGACATCACGACGTCTTGGCCTTTGTGCTTCACCTTCACATCTTTCAGTTGGGTTTCAACACCATCTTGAGTAATGAAGGTCGACCCCGGTACGTAGTCGCCCGCGGCAAGGTCTACATCGATATAAATGTCATCTGCCGTTGCGTCTGCTTGGAAACCGTCACCGTTGTGGTCTTCGAACACCTTGCCGATGATTGAAGCGGTATCGAATACCTTGTCTGGCATGACTTCGACCGTTGCACTGGCAAGGTTCGACTTCACAACGTAGTTGGTCGTGGTGTTTTGTGCCGAGAAGCTTTCTGCCGGTGGCGCTTCAGCCCATGCGGTGTTGGTGTAAACGCCAAAGGTGGCACCAACGCTTACACGCATTAGGTAGCGGATACGAACAGCATCAGCGGTTTTCGAATCGCCCTTGCCGTAAATATTCATGTCGCCCACCTCGAAGAACAGTTGATTGGTCTTCGTTGGCTCTACGGTGATTTGGATGTCATCCGAGGTATCAAATACGCCATCAGGACCACTGTTGACCATCTCAGTCGAATCTGGGATATAAGCAAATCCTCCCGGATAGCGGTCAACCAAACGTACACCAGTGAATGGGTTGTCGTTTTCATTGGTAATCACGACTTCGTATTCGACAACTTCACCGACGCTCGCCTCTGACTTGCTCGCTACCTTGGTCACTTTCAGCATGCCTTCGTTGTAAGCTTGCTTCTTAACCTTGATCGTGACGTTGGCGGACGCGACTTCACCTGTCGATGCTTTCGCGGTAAAGACGTTCGTAAAGTTGTCATCAATGCCTTGGTTGATCTCACCTGTCACTACGATTTCGTATTCATTACCTTGGTACGCCTTCATAGTGTGGTTTGAATCGACGTTGCTATCTGAATCGACAGAAACCACCACACCAGACTTAAGCTCAGTGATGGTCGCTTTCCATGTGGTGAACAATGGATTGCCGTTGTTACCAATAAGCTTGTCGATTTCATCCAACAGGTTGACGCTTTCTGCATCCGCAGAGCCTCGGTTGGTCGCCGTCATTGTGAAGGTAATTTCATCGTCGTCGTTGGTGTATTCCGCTTTATCTGCCACCTTGGTCACCGACAAAATGATCGGCAATGGTTTGATAGTTGCGAAGTCATCTGCCAGAACATCACTTTCTGACTTGTCGTAGGCATACGCGTGGTTGGTGATTTCTCCCATCGCATCTGCGTTGACGACACCTGTGATTTCAATGTCCAACTTATCGTTTGGCGCAATAATCACACGGCTATTCACATCCAGATTGTCGCCCTGAATTTGTGGTAAGACGATGGTACGGTCATCACTGTATGAGCTGGTCATGCTCCAACTGGTAAACGCTGGCGCTTCGGTGTCATGAATCGTATTCACCTTCAACTCTGAGATAAGATCTTTAAGTACTATCTCTTCGGTAAACGAGCCAGATTCATTACTTAACACCACGTGGTAAGTGACGTTTTCACCCGGACGGTAGTATTCATCATCGACGGTCTTCTCTAGCTTGACCGACTCTGGCATCGCCAATAGCATCGCGCTTGCTTCTTGAGTTTCACCGCGGAACAACGCACTTGCCGTGTTCTCAATCTCGCCCGTTGCGTATTGATTTACCAAACCAGTGATGACGAACTCCACCTCATCATTCGCTGCAATGGTCAGCGTTGAATCGATGTCCGTATTTACGCTTGGAATATTGGTAATGTCAGTATCGGAACTGCCCTTGTTCACTTCGATACGCCACGAATCGAACGCTTTGACTGTCGTGCCATCTAAACGAACCACTTCAAGATCACTAATGGCATCTTTCACCTCAACGTCTGTTGCTGGCACCGTACCTTCGTTTTTCACTTTGACGCGGAATGTCGCTTCTTTGCCCGGAATGTAGAACTCAGTGTCAGCGGTTTTCTCAATAGAGATGCCTTGCGATTGAGGCTGAATAGTCGCGCTCGATTGTTGTGTGGTGCCATTCAAATCAGCGGTGGCTGTGTTAGTAATCTCACTCGCCGCCAATGGGTTGGTTTTCGCAGTAATGGTGAACTCAACAATGTCATGGGGCGCGATATCGATCACTGAACGAATGTCTTGGTTATCGATAGGCATTGGTGTGATCGTTGTGCGGCTGTCACTGTTGGTTGTTTCAATCGTCCAGCTTTCAAACGCTCGCTCATTAACCCCGTATATGTTGATCGCTTTGATACCCGACAGGATGTCATCCAATTTAATGTCGTTATCGAAGCCATCGGTACCGTTGTAAACACGAACATGGAACACCGCGTCTTCACCCGGAATGTAAATTGGTGACTCTGCTGTTTTCTCAATCCAAACTTCTTCAGGTAGGGTTTCTAACGTTGCTGTTGCATCGGTAGTCGCACCGCCGAACTCAGCCGTCGCGGTGTTAACGATGTTAGCCACCGCACTGCTGTTGACTGTACCTGTGATGGCAAATTCAACCGTGTCGCCAGGTGCAATATCAAGGTTGGTAGAAATGTCACCGTTTGGTCCTGGTACCGTTTCGATATTGGTACGTGGGTCGCCTTTAGTGGTCACTATCGTCCAGTCATTCAGCGCTGGTTCCATTGCCCCACCCGAGGTTTCCACTTCAAGTGAAGAAATGATGTCCTCGACTTTTACATCGGCCGCAAAACCGGAACCGTTGTTGGTCACTTTGACACGGAATGTAGAGAACTCTCCCGGTTGGTAGTAACGCTCATCGGTGGTTTTCTCTAGAACGATATCGCCCGGACGCGGTTTCAACGTTGCAGTTGCCGTTACGTCTTTACTGTTGTGATTCAACGTTGCGGTGTTAACAATGTCACCCGTCGCTTCCGTATTGACTAAGCCAATAACGTAAAGGGTAATGGTGTCGTTCGGTGCGAGGTCGATGTTGTAATCGATATCCTTATCGACAACGAGTGAGTTAGCATCGACTGTGGTCAGCGAGCTGCCCGTAACATACTGAACCGCCCATTGTAGGAAGGCTTGGTTCGCTGAGCCATCAATGGTGTTAACGGTAAGCGCACCAATTTCATCTTTTAGGTTGATGTCATTCGCGTAGCTGTTGCCTTCATTGACGATTTTCAGGATGTAACCTGCCGCTTGGTTAGGGCTATAAAACTCTACCATTGGCTCTTTGGTGAAGGTTAAATCTGGGATCTTCGCCGTACTGGTCGCTTCTGCAGTTTTAGTCGAACCGTTGTAGGTCACTTCAACTTGGTTGGTGACATCGCCCACCACTTCTGGGTCAAGCTCCCCTTCCGCAGTAATCGTCACCACATCATTTGGACCGATGTCCAAGCTGCCATCTAAAAACTCACCAGTGGACGATGGGAACTTGGTGTCACCCGTCTGTGAAGATGCATTGAAGAAGATGGTGCCAGATTCAAACGCTTTTACTGTCGCGCCAGTAATACTGGTTGAAGTGATGTCGTTGACCAGATCTTTGATCGCCACATCACTCGCCCAGTTGGCTGTGGTGTTTTCGATCTTGATGGTATAGGTCAGCTTGTCACCTGATTCATACTGGCTCTTATCAACGGTTTTATCGACCGTGAGATCAGCTGTTGCCGCCACGTAAGTCGCATCCGCAGTTTGAGAGCCGCTTGAATCGCTCACTTCAACTACGTTGGTGATATCACCAACAAGGTCCGCTTTTACAACACCTTCAACATGAAGTTTCACTGTGTGGTCTGGGTGAATGTTGTAACGAATCTGATAACCATTGTCGCCAGTTACCTCAGAGCCCGCAATTGGTTGAGTCAGCGTTGGATCTGTACCATCAACACTCACTGATTTTGCTGACCAAGAATCAAACGCACGCACAGGTAATGTTGCGCCAGCTTTCTCTGCTCGAATCGTCTTCCAAAGGTCTGAAATCAGCACATCGGTCGCATAACCTGTACCGGTATTTTTCACCTCAATATCGTAACCAATGGTATCGCCCGGATGGTAAATCGCAGGGGTGATTGAGGTGACTTTAGTCACAGCAAGGCTTCCCGGCTCTGGGACGATAACTTTTTCTTTGAGGTTGTAGGTGAAGTACTTGGTTCCTGAATTCAGCTTACCTTGTAGTTGGTTTGTAAACTCACCAACGGCATCATCACGAACATGACCAACGACTTCGATTAGGATTTCACTTTCTGCACCGCCATCAACTTTACCATTCATTTTCACGGTAACATCGATGTCAGTATTGGCTGCGATAGATTGAAGCGGTGTAATGTCACGGAAGCCAGAAGCGTTACCGTCGCTCACCACACTTGCTGTTACTGTCCAATCTTTAAGTGCTGTTTGTTCAGTGCCATCAGCAACTTCAACCTTATACGTCGAGATCAAATCTCGAACGTTAATCTCTTCGTTAAGTAGCGTTTCATTTCGAATACGCATTTCATAACGTATCTCGGAACCCGGTGTGTAAGTTGGTGTGCTGGTCGACTTCTCTGCCGTTAAGCTTGAAGTACCCGGATCCAACACAATCGCATTACTATCAACATCATTCACTTTTGCAATATTTGTGATTGTGCCAGACGCATCCGCCGCTACCGTGCCGTCAATCTCAAACACAACCGTATCACCCGGCATCAAGTCGAATGCTGCATTCAGAGGTACGGTTCCTTGGTAGTTACCCGTAATTGAGAATCGGTCTGGATCGGGCGCACTTACGATTGCCACACTGTAGTCTTGGAATGCAGCCTTACCATCTGATGTATTAATGGTGTTTAGCTCATCAACGATAGTCGCGCCATTGGTAATGCTGTCACCCACGTTGGTCACGCTAACTTGATATTGAACTTGGCCGTTCGGGTTGTAGTGACAATCTGTACCTGTCGTTGATGGGAAAGTACATGTACCGCTGTCTGCGGTTGTACTCAGCACTGACTTCTCGAAGTTCAATACAGGCACAACTGGTGGAATCACATCTGTTGTATCACTTTGGTTGCCTGCTTTACCCGTGTTGCCATCGATATCACCCAGTGCATCTGGGCGAACTTTACCGGTAACCGTAAATTCAATGACTTCTTCTGGGGCAATATCGACTAACAGGTCAAGATCATCAGTTGCATCATAAGATTCGATGTAAGTGTCTTGTGTTCCCGTTGTACCTGTTGAAGTAAAGGCATGGGAAATGTTCGTCTCTGAGAACGCAGATTTCGTCGTCCCACCAATCACCTCAACGCGAACGTTAGAGACGATATCTTGGATAACGGTTTGATCACGCCACACAGGTTCGGTGTTGGTCACCGTGAATTTGTAGATGACCTCATCTTCCGGCTTGTAGGTGTCACCGGATACATAAGATTTGCCATCGATAGAGACAATTTCTTTGCTCACCGACAGGTTACTGCCCTCTGGCGTGACTTTCGCAGAATTGAAATTGCTACCGTTGTATTTCGGAGTAGCAACAATCTGGTCGAGCGCGTCTTGGCGGATTTGAGACTCCATGACAAAGTCAATCCAACCACCCGGCGCAATTGAAAGTACAGGAATATCGATGTCTGCATTTGCGCCGCCAATATAGCCATCAATTAGCGTCGTCGCTTCACCCGAGGTAGTCGCGGTCACTGTCCAACCATATTGACCAAATGCCTGTAGCGTTTGTGAGTCAGATTCGCCCGCTGCGTTCTGCGCGACACGTACTTTGACGTTTGAGAACAACTCTTTGAGTGATTTGTTGTACTCCAAACCTTTACCATTGTTCTCAATACGCAAGTGGTAAACGATCTTTTCGCCGTCTGTCGTATGGTTGTATGTGGTCTTGTGTGTCGCCAATGATGTATCGGTGTACGCTTTATGCGACTTAGCAATGCTCACCGGCAGCATGTTCACTGGCTCTGACGGTAAATTATGGCTGTTGTCTACCACCGCAACGTTGAGAATTTGGCCAACGGCTTTCTCACTGATCTTCGCTTTAATGGTGTAAGTAACAAAGGTCCCACCTGTCGCGAATCCGTTTGCGGCTAAGTTGAACTTAGTGTCGATATCACTGTTATTGCTGACAGAACCTGCATCACTGATGCCACTCGAGTCGGTACTGGTCACAATGGTCCATGAGTCAAACGCGCGCCCCCTGCCACTACCATCAAAGTAATCAGTCTGGATCTTGCTGATTTCATCCTTGATTGGCATCTCATTGATGTGAACGTTATTTAAGTTCTTCAGTGAGATTTCATACTCGATGTAACCACCCGGCGTGTAACCACCACTTAACTCGGTAGTGCCATCCTGATCGTAAATTTTGGTGACATGTTTAGAGAAGTCGTACTTCTCAGCAGACGCTTTGGTCTCCGCACTCACGGTATCGCCATCGACGGTAAGTAAGTTCAAGATCTCACCGACGGCGTTGTTGTTCACCTTAGCCGTGACAACATACTCAATGGTTGTGCCTTTAGGGATAGATGCATGAGTCTCGATATCTGCGTTATCAGCAATCTTGCCATCCAGATCGAGAATGGCTTCTGAACTGCCACTGACGATCCTTGGAACGACCGTCCAACCCGAGTCAAACGCTTTACCGCTTGTACCATCGACAAGATCGACCATGATATTGGATAGTCGGTCGATAACAGGAATGTTGTACGCGTTGCCCTTACCATCGTTTTCGATCGTTAAGCGGTAAACAAGAGGTTGTCCCGGTTCATAGCTTGATTGATCTACTGTCTTGGAGAATGCTAGATGGTAGCTGTTCGGAATGACCGTGATGCCACCAATGGTAATTGTGCCAGTTGCGTCTTCACGCACCACACCCACGACTTCAAAGGTAACAGAATCTTTTCCTGCGACATCGATCGTTGTGTTAATGTCTTGATTATCCGCAACGGTGCCATCTAACGTGCCATCGGTTGTGCCGTCGCCACCATTTGAATCGTCCTTAGAAACATCGACTGTGAAACCTTTATCAAATGGCGTCGCCAAAGAGCCATCCAACAGTTGAGTCGTTACACCAGTAATGTTTTCGCTTACTGCGTGGTCATTGACATAACCTGTTTGAGAAGAAACCGTTACTTGATAGGTAAGCGTATCGCCCGGAGAGTAGAATTTTGATTCCACGCCATTAACCAATAGCTTTCTGACAACATCACCACCATTGTATGCGCGCTCCATCTCGTGATGAGAAAGGTGTGATTCTTCAGTCACTTTGCCAAAGTCACGGTATACGTAGGCGTCATTCTCAATTTTGTCATTTAAGTTACCCATTGAGTCCTGAGAACCAATGACATTGTCTTTAACACGGGCTTTAATTTTGAACGTACGCAATTCGCCCGCAGCAAGTGTCATCGTGTTGGATGCATCACCTGGTGGGTAGATAAAGTCTTCGGTAGTTTGAGATTGAAAACCGCCACCGTCATCGAAATCAAACTGCCAGTATTCGAATGGAGATTGATCTGGGTAGTTTTCATATTGGTTGTCTTTGTCATTCGCCAAAACAGAACGAATGTCTGTCAGTAAATCAACAACCTTAAGACCATTTTCGACATTCGCGCCATTGTTCAAAACTCGAATTTCATAAGTGACGTCATCGCCAGGAATGAAGCGAACTTTGTCCGCTGTTTTCAGAATAGAAACGTTAAGAGAATCCCCCGATGTGCCACCAATTTCGGCAGAAGAGGATTGGTTTAAGTTCGTCGATGGGTCGTAGATCTCTGCGGTATTAGAGATCTCATCTTCTACGTAGTCATTTTTAACTGTAGCGTTAATGGTATAGACGACATAGCCTTCTGAGCCATTGATCTTAGGGTCAATATCGATGTAGCTATTGATGTTGCCGTTGTTTGGGAAACCTGACTTTTCACCTTCATAACTGCCTGTTTTAAATGGTGAATTATTGGAGTCTGTCGACGCTGTAATTGTCCAATCTGAGAACGCATTTAGGCCGAGGATATCATCCGTAACATGCACTTCGTTGGCATAGCCTGGACCAGTATTGACGATTGTGACTTTAAACGTCACCTTATCTCCGGGCTTAAAATCATCATCTGGCGTCGTTTTGGCAACAATAACTTTCGGGTCATGAGGGTAAACCACCACCGTGTCCGAAGCCGAGTTTTGAATGCTTGAGTCAGGCGTTTTAATTTCTGCCGTGTTATCAAATCGAGAGTAAATGATCTCGTTTTCATTTGAGCGATCGATTTGTGCCACGATGGTGTAAAGCACTTCAACGTTTGGTGGGATCTGAGCCGTCGTGTCTAGATCTGTGTTATCACTGAAGGTACCGACATCTGTATAAGCAGGGTTGCCATCGAGTTGAGGATCATCCGAGATGATCTCAGCACTGATCTTCCACGACTTGAAGACTTGTTTTGATGTCGTGTCTGGTTCCAATATCTTCGCGGTGATGGAAGATAAGGTGTCCTTTACCGCCACATTTGTCGCATAACCGTTTTCTTTGTCGTTCTTCAGGCTGATTTGGTAAGTGACCTCAGTATCTAGCTTAGAATAAGCCGTCTGCTCACCATGAAAACCTGAGTCAGTATTAGTCTTGACGCGTTTGTTTAGCTCAATCGCAAAATCACGAGGATCAGAACCTCGGTCGGCATAGACAGAGCCATCCACCGTGACTTCGTTTGAGATATGACCATTTGCAATTGGGTTAGTGTCGGCAACGATGGTGTATTCGATATAAGAGTGAGGTTGAAGCGTTGCGATAACATTCAAATTGTTAGGGTATTTCACTTCTCCTGTTATACCGGTATTTGATGCAGTCGCTGGTGTTCCATCGTCTTTAAACGCTTCAGCAGTAATCGTCCAATCCGAATAAGCATTGATTTCTTTGCCGTTGATATCGGTTGTTTTCACTGAGTTCAGGTCATCAAGTACCTGAACTTGGTTCGCAAAACCATCACCGTCGTTCGTCACGGTAATGGTGTAAGTAAGAGTCTGGCCTGAGGAGTAAAAACGGCTATCTACATCTTTACTTGCGCGCAAGTTGTCGTCTGGGGTTTGAACACCCGAGCCTTCTTCCGTGACATTATCGTTAGAACAACTTGGATCGTCATCAAGAATGAGGCCAGTGCTGGTATCATTGGTTTTCGCAGTCAGCTTGTACTTGATGGTTTTACCCGGAGCGATGTCCGGCGTTAGTGAGAGTGGACTCGACGTCCAAGTGCCGTAGCTAAAAGTGCCTGGGTCCGAGCCAATCGAGTCCTCACCCGAAATAACCTCAACTTTCCACTGTTCAAAAGCTTGGCCGTCCCCTGCTCCCCCCGCTTGCTCAGTCTTAACACACGTCAGGTTATCTTGGACTAACAGGTTGTTGGCAAAATACTTTGATGAGCCATTTGTAACAGTAATTTCGTACTCAATTTCTCCACCTGGTACATATTCGGATGCAGAAGTGGTTTTAGAAATAGAGATATCAGAATCCGTCACACTCAGCACTTTTTCTGCATCAACCGTATCCGAAATACTGGAGCTTTCAACCAAAGAGCCTGAATCATCCGTTACTGAAGCAGTAAAACCTTGCAAGGTGCCAATCGTAATTGGGGTAAGGGTTGCTTTAATTTGATAGGTGATCGACTCGCCCGGATAGATAGAAACGGTATCGTCAAAATCGACATCCGTTTGTACGCTGCCTTGGTAGTCAGAAACTGAGTTACTGCCAATGCTTGAAACCGTGATATCCCAAGTCGTGAAGGGGTTACCATCCACATCGGTGTTGTTGTAAGAAGGCGATAAATTGTTAGCTAAACCATTGCTACTAACTAGGTCTTTAATATTCTGTTTTACATGATAATTATGAGCAATCGCACCACCGTTGTTGGTCACCTTCAATTCAAAATCAACCTCACTATTAATCAGGTATGGCGATGTAGAGTTGAGTGTATGTGCGAGTTCAATGTCAGGGGCTGCTGGAGGTGTAGATAATGGGTTACTGTCGACCGTACCAGCACGAGTCGTCGAGCTTGCTTGGGTATCAATATCAGATACTAAGTCCGCAGCAACCGTCGCTTTGATGGTGTAAGTAATGTAGCCGCCGACAGAGATCTCCGCATCGGTGACCGATAAATCTCCTGCCGTTGAAAAGGTCCCCGCATCACTCCCAGATGAAGCCACGGCACTAATGGTCACGCTGCTAAATGCATTCCCTGTTGTGCCATCTAACTTTTGTCCTGTTAAAGACGCAAACTCTTGCTCAATATCTAATCCTTTAACCGCATAAGCACCATTATTGGTTGCCGTTAAAGAATAAGTCAGTGTGCCGCCAACATCGTATTCGGTCGGGCTAACGTATTCTTCCAGAAGGTAATCGTATTCAGCCGGAGGGAAAGTAATTGTATCGGGATTAGTAAAAGTCGTCTCTGTGCCGAAAACCGTTCCTTTTACTTCGGTGTTGCCAAGAACAATATCTTCAGCAGCATCATCAGCAACCGTCGCTTCAATTTGATAAGTAATACGCCCTAGCGGTAATAGGTTTGCGCCGGTCACATTCAGGTTGCTATTGCTAGAGGAGTAAGTACCTGCATTCGTACCTAGCGTGTGAGTATCAGTGATCTTGACACTACTGAACGCCCTATTCGAACCAGACATCACATCCCAAATGGCATTCGTTACGGAGACATCACTGATCGTACTGATCGTCGTATTTCGAACTTCAATCGAGTATGTAATGACCTGTCCATTTTCGTAAGGCAGACCGAATGTTGGATTAAAGGATATTTCTATTTCCCCTGCAGCTAATGCTTTGAAAGGAAGCAAAAACATCAGCAAAAACAAGGCTAGATAACGTTGAACAATTGGCACAATACTTTTCCGACTCATATAAAATATTAATTATTCAGATATTTATGACTAAGCTAGCAATAGCGTCAAAAACTAGGCGCCGAGATATTGGCGACAGAAAATTTAACATTGTCACGTTTCTGTCATTTTTTATTCGGCATCCGTTAAAACTTTTTGGCTGTCAGTTCTGGTTCAGATTTGCGACAGATTCAAGCTGCGCAGAGGTAATAAATTCACCAAATGTTTCACACCAAATAATAACGGTCGTGTAGTTGTCTAAAGGCAGATCTTGAGGAAGAGTGACCATAAAACGGTCAAATGTTTTCACGTCACCCACATTAATCATTTGCGGCTTCAATCGATTGAAATCAGCTTCTGTTTCAACGAATGTTGGAGAGAGGTAAACTTTATAATCGGGGCCAGGAGCTAACTCACCTTGGAACGCAATGGTGTCCTCAGTTAACCAGATCTCCCCTTCTCCCCAGTGCAGGAAATCACTGTCAGTTCGGTTGCGATCAAAAGAACCTTGATACAGCACACCTTCAGTGGAATTAGAGATGACGGAAACATCTGGGGAATCCGGTTGAATAAGAATAGGTAGAGCGTAAATCCCCGCAGCAAAACCAGCCAAAACACATAAAGTGTGGCTTACAAGCAACAAAATCCATTTCATAGTTATATACCTAGCTTTAGCTAAAACGACGTCACTAATAAAGTTAGTCTATAAATCTCGCTAAATCAGGGTATTACCCATAACTCAGAAAATTCCTATATGTTTTTCAGGTCAATATCACAATTCTCGTTATCATATTGAGATTCTCGATACTTAAATCGAATAATTGTTATTCAGATAAGTGCAACTCATGGAAATACAAATGAAAATAATTTGTGCTAAGGGCAAAGCGGTTTTATTTCATCTAGCGTGTATTTGCCAGCGTTTGAGAAATAGGAGAGGAGGAGGAAATAGAGTGGAAATACGGGATAAAGGTAAAAAAGCCAGCCTTTATTGATTCAATCCTAGGCTGGCTTTTTTTAATTATTGTTTAGGTTGGATAGTTGGCTGCTCTATCGAACCTTCTTTGAATACGATGAAGGCTCGGCGGTTAAGGGCATTGGCTTCTTTCGAGCGCTCATTGATAACCGGTTGTAGCTCACCAAACGATTTCACTTCCCATAAGAATTGCGATGGGTCGATCTTGGTTTTCAGATACTTCACCACTTCAGATGCTCGGCGCTGTGCCAACTTCTCGTTGTACGACAGCGAACCAATTTGGTCAGTATGGCCTGCGACAAGAATACTACCTTGCAAACCTTGTAACTTATCAGTGAAGCTGTCTAATTTGGCTAAGTCTTCCGGCTTCAGTTCAGACTTGTCGAAATCGAAGTGCGGTGTCATCGCCATGTAGATTTTGCGATCCGGTTTTGGTGGCTCACAAAATGGCATTTCTTCATATTTTTGCGCTTCTTCGAACACCACAAAAGCACGGCGGTTTTCAGCACGATCTTCATCGGTTTTACCTAGCGCTAGTGGCTGCGTTTCACCAAAATACTTCACTTCCCAGTCATAATGGTCTGGGTCGAGTTTTTCTTTCAGGAAGCTTTCCACTGATTGAGCACGGCGCAGTGACAAGGCTTCGTTGTATTCCAGTGAGCCTTTGTAATCAGTATGGCCGACAATGGTAATTCGACCGCTCAAGCCTTCGATTTCATGCACGAAGGCATTCAAACTCGTCGCATCCACGTCTCGAATGTTGTACTTATCAAAAGCAAAGTGCTCTGCCACAGCAATGTGAATTTCTCGCTCTGGCGCTAAACATTCGCTGATTAAGAATTTCGATACGTCCAAGTCGGTAAACTTGTCTCGGTTCTCTTGGCTTACGTAAGTATCAGTGGCGCAACCAGCGACAAGCAGCGTGACCACTACCCCACCAAGAAGACGAAGGGTTGTTTTCATAAATTCCTCTCACTCATTCACGGATGGGGTTATAACTTACCAACCAAGTTGATGAATACGCCTTGTGCGTCGTAGTCATCATCGTTGGTTAAGTCGCTATCAAAGGCAGAGAAGTTGTAACCAATACCGACTTTGAAGTTGTTGCCGATGTGCTTGTTCACTGACACCAAGGCACCATGTTCTAACTCATCATTTAAGGTGTCCGTTTTCCAGTGGTATTCACCGGTGACATCCCACTCTTTCATCACTCGGTAAGAGGCGCTTAAGCCATACAGATCAATGTCACTTTTGACGATTTCGTTCTTACCGGATTCACGCGCAAAGACTTCTTCTTTGTCTTTATGTGCGTATTTCGCGCCGACATCCCAGTTTTCATCAATGCTGTAAATCGCTTCAACTTCGATGATTTGGCTGCTTTCATCTTGGTAATCCACGTCACGGTCTAGTTGGTCATAATCCGCAATGTAGGTATAACGGCTCAATAAGTTCAGACGATCGTTGTAGATTGGACGGTATGCTAAGCCACCTGTTGCCTCGACAAAGCGCGCCATGGTCTCACCTGTAGTTTGACTCTCAGTAATCGAGTAGTTGTACTTACCAAACAAGGTGTGCTCTTCCGTTAAGCGATGCGTGTAACTGTTGGTCGTCACGATCTGCTCCAGCTCTCGCTGTGCGACATCGGGATCGTCTTCGTTCTTGTCGACACGGTATTCCAGTTTGTGGCTCAAGTTGATGTCATCCAAATCGATTGATGCATTCAAGCTGACAGATTGTCGCTCAGTGATTTGGTTTTCATCGTCTTCGATTTCACCTTTTTGATAACCAATGCCCATTTCGACATCGTCTGTCACGTCGTAACCAAATCCGTAGGAGTCGATACGACCGTGGCCATCGTTTTCATCGACAAACTGGTTCTCTTGGTAGAAATCCACGCTTGAAGTCAGGTCAGCACGTTGGCCGACAATCACGTTGTTTTCACCTTCGTAGTTGTCATCCACGTAAGTGACATAGGTAGAGTGGTCGTCAGAGACATCATACGTCACCGTCGCTTCGGCAATTTCGCCACGATCACCAGTGGTGTACTCACCGCCCAGTGATAAGTCTTCCAACACGCGGAACTCAGCACCAACAGAAACACTGTCGTTATCGTCGTAGTCGTCCGATTGGTTCATGGTGGTTTGGCCTTTGACATACACGCTGTTGTCGCTGTCCCACATGTAATCCAAACGTAAACCCGCCAAGGTTGCGTTACTTTGCTCATCGGCTTGGTTGAGCTCATCCACCTGTTGGCCTGCTGCCGATAGCTTGATGTGCTGAGTCAGTTTGAATTGGGTTTCTAGCTCAATGGTCTCAGAATCGGTTTTCAGATTGCCATCCATATCACGCTCTTCGTTGGCAGAAAAACGCGATAACACAGCAATACGGTCAGTGGCTTGCAGACGCAATTCCGCCCCATACGCTTCTTGCTCAAGGTCGTCGCTGCTACTTGCATAGCTGTAACCGGCGTCTTTGTCTTTGTACCAAAGTTTGACGTCGTTACCGACCGCACCGAAGATGCTCGGCGCCAAGTCATATAAGTTCGCAACTGCTGTCACTTGAATGCTGTCACCTTCGCGGTCTTCTAGACTGTCACCAATCGGCGTAAAGGTTAAACCACCATCGTACGAGACAAAGTTCGACTCAGTTTGTCGACCTTCACTGTGAGCGAATTCCGCTTTAATGAACGTTCCTTCCGTTGCGCGAAGCGTTAAATCAGAGCTGTAAACTTGGTAGTTTTGGTTGTCTTTCTCTTCCGTCGCGTAGGTGACGCCAAGGCCGATGTAGTCATTCACCCAGCCTTTCACACGGCCGCCGTAAGACATCGCATCCAGTGAGTCAGAGCCTTGTGGTACGTATTCGTAGTCCACAACCAGATAGTTTTCGTAATCGTCGTTACCTTCAATTACGCTGCCGAAGCTGTCAGACATGATGTTGTCTAGCGGCTTAGTCAGGATAATTCGGCCTTGGTATGGGTCGAATTCATAGTCACGCCCCGGCTCTAGTGGCACTTCATTTTGCGTTAAGCCGCTTTCATCTACGACCCTAACGTAAACCTTGTCACTGCCTGGTACTGCTTCGCCGTGACGCAAGAAGTAAAGCGAGCCGCCAGTGCCAAGAAATTCATCGTGTGCATACAGAGAATCTGCTTCTGCTGCAAAACCAACGATGTTCAATCGGTCTTCACCGTACTGAGTGGTATCGCGAGTGCGGTAGTCCGCTTTAAAGCCATATAAGCTACGGTTGTAATCGCTGGTTTCTGTGCCTGTGACGCCCGTGTTGTAGTTACCCCACAAGTACTGCGACTTGTCGTATTCTACGTTTAGGTAGACTTTGCCTTTGGTATTGACCACTTTCTCGATGTTTGAGCTGTCGCCATAGTTGCTGTAGTACAACTCGTCATCGTCTTCCAGAATGTCAAACACGTCTGAATCTTCCGATGCAAACGGATGCTTAAACATGTCTTTGAGTTCACTTTCTTTGGTATCAAAGTGGGTAGTAATACGCAGCTTGTCACCAAACTTACCTTGGCCAAAGTACGCCAAACGACCTTGGTTATAGATGTCATTTTGGTATTGATCATCGACGCCAAGCGCTGCACTGTTGCCTGATACGTTGTTCTTACCGATGTACAAATCCGCCAAACCAGTTTGTGCATAGTAAGTGTCTGGGATACGCACGTAGAGTTGGTAACGGCGCTCATCGCCATTATCAAACACGACTTTGGTTGGAAATACATACGCGTCGGTAGGTAGGTACTGCTCTGCGTACAAGTTGCCATCTTCAACGTCGAATTCGTCTTCGCCAATGATGACTTTATCAACGCCTTTGAGGCCGGTACCAATAAACTTCGCTAGACCTGCGTCGGTCGGAATGTTGTGACGCATCAACTTAGCTTGGCCATAGCTGCGGCCTTTGCCTTCTTCGTCTTCGTTGTCGTTTCGGTCGATGTCCACTTCTGCATCCGGACGAACGAGATCCGTCACACCCACCGTAGTGACATCCATATTGCCGTCTTTGTCCCATGCTTTTAGTCGGAACAACAGCTGGCCACCAACATCAAACTGGTAGTCTACATCTGTGGCACCGTCCCAGTTGATGTCAAAATCGTTGGCCAACTTATCACCTTCTAGAACAGCAATCGGCTCGGACAAACCAAAGTCGCCCACACGATAAACTTCAAGTTGGTATTTTTTGATGTAGTAGCTGTAATTAGTGGTAATAGTGAAACCAACGCTATCGCGCAGCGTACCCTCTTCCACTTCTAGCTCATCACTGACGCTCACATCCAGCACAGGGTCAAATCGCGTGATATCACGACTCGCCCAAATTGCGCCTTGGTCTAAATAAATACGCGATGCGTCGTCTTCTTGTTTTGGTGTTTCGACCGCGATATCAGTGGTCTCTGACTCGAGTTTTTCTAACTTGCTGGTATCGGCTGCCATGCCCATCATCGGCATGGCAGAAATAATACAGGTAGCTAAACGAGACTTGCTAAATACTTTCATACAAATTCCAGATACTGCTCCAATGACTCACTACTCTTGCTCGGTGTCTTTCGCTTTGCGATGAACACTGAAGTTAAACTTCGTGAGCTTATTCGGGGTAATTCGCAACACTTTCGGGTTTTCGCTCACCACTTCCATCGAAGTCGGTAACGAGTCAGTGTCTAACTTCACTAGGAAGTTTTTCCCTTTCTTATTCAGCACCCATTGGTCGGGCACGTGGTAGCGTCCGTACTGGTCTGTATGAATGACGATGCCTTCCACCGTCATCAGCTTGACACCAGGTATCCCGTCTTCATAAACCCCTTTGTTCTCAATCACGATTTCCCACAAATAGGCATCGCCATGTCGATAGAGGTTTCTTGTGACGTTAAGATTCTCTGCACTTAGGCCGTTCTTTTTGTCTGATTCATGAGCAAACTTGATTTGGCCTTGCGCATCAAATTCGATGCGTGAGCCACCGTCCGATGTGACGGTAAAATCAAAGCTGTCACGAGTACGTGTTTTGAATTGAATCGCGACAGATTTTGTTTCAGAGATGGTGCGGTTTATCGAGTGGCCCCAAAGATCACCCAATTCAACACCTTCTTGCACGGCTGAAATCACGTGACCATTGTCTTGCTCATCCTCAACCGACAGCTCTTTCCCATCGCGGACGACGATTGTAGAGCCTGCGATGTAGTCCTGTGTAGGCAAGTTGGCAATCAATTCCACATCAAATGCCGTCGCGTCTGCTTGGAAACCGTCTTTGTTGTGGTCTTCAAACACCTTACCGATGATGGATGAGGTATCGAATACCTTGTCCGGCTCTACGGTTACTTTGGCACTGTCTTCGTTCGACACCGCAAGGCCATCGACTTTCGATACCGCGGTGTTGATGTAGTCACCAAACGTTGCGCCAACGGAAACTCGCAGTAGATAACGAATACGTAGCTTCTCGCCCGGGTCGAAGTTCAATGATGTAAACAGCAGCTTGCCAGTGTCTGATGGTTCGATCGTCAACACTCGGTCGTCTTCATTACCAAACTCACCATCTGGGCCACTCAACACCACTTCCGATGTATCAAGTATGTACTTGAAGCCGCCAGGGTAACGGTCTTCTACGGTGACGTTTTTGAAGTACGATTCGTTGTTGTTTTCTACAATGACTTCGTATTCCACGGCATCGCCCACTTGCGCGGTGTCTTGCAGCGCCGCTTTCGTTAGCAGAAGTTCACCACTGTTATCTGGGATCTTCTTGATGTGCGTGGTCACGCTGTCACTGGTTTGTGTACCGTCGGTTTCTGTCGCGGTAAAAGTGTTAGTGATGTCGTCATCCAAACCTTTACCTAGCGTGCCCACAACTTCAAAGGCAAACGCATTACGTTTTTTCGACTTAAGGTTGACCGTTAAGTCCAAATCTTCACTTGCCGGGAAGGTGTGGCGATCAATCACGCTGCCGCTGTCGTCTACTTCGACACCTTCAATGGTCCAGTCGGTGAAGACCTTGTTGCCCGCTTCATTTTGCAACTCACTGATTTCATCGGTTAGACGAACATTAGCTGCGTTACCATCACCTTGGTTCGTCACCGCTAAGTAGTAAATCACGGAATCATCATCCGGTGTGTATTCCGGCTTATCAGAACGCTTCTCAACCACAAGCTCAGCAGGAACAGGCGGTAAATCCAACGCTGCGACTTGATCTGCAGAACCCTGCACTGAAGTTGGCGAAGGCATCATGCCTTTTGAGCGCGCCATTGCAGCCGGATTCCACGTCAGATCTAAGTAGTAACCGAGCACATCAATGTTGGTCAGCATGTCTTCATTGACGGTCAACGTGAAGGTGTAATCAATCTTACCGCCCGGTGCGATATCAACGATGGTGAACAGATCTTTATCGTCTTCATAATCGCCCGGCTGAGTTTCAGCACCCTGCCAATCGGCCGTTAGCGTCCAATCATCAAAGGCTTTGTCACGAGAACCATCGATGTAATCACCCATGGATTCACTGAACTGGGTATAGATAGCAACGTTCTTCGCAATACCGCGTCCAATGTTTTCAATCACTAGGTGATATTCCACTTTTTCACCCGGCACGTAATGTGGTGCGTCGGTATAAAGCTCAGCTTGCACAACCGCACTCACACTGTGTACGGGCGGGCTGATCACATCACCACCATCGACTTGCGCGGTGTTTACAATGGCCCCAGTCGCTGAATCCACAACCGTGCCTTTCGCACGGAATACCACCTTACCTTTTGGTGCAATATCCACGCTGTATTCTGTTGGGCTGACTGATTCGACATGGCTGCCCATGGTTTGAGATTCAACCTCAAGCGATGTTGAGCCATCTACAAACGCAGGGCCTGTCGTACCATCGTAATAACCAACTTGGATAGAAGACATGTCATCCACCACGCTCAAATCGGTGATGTAGTTATTCGAGGTGTTCTCGATAGTGATCAAGAACTCCAACTCTTCACCAGGCTCGTATTCGGTTTGAACATTTGTTTTGGTGGCAACAAAATCGGAATCCATCGGCAGCATAATCGCCGTTGAATCTTGAGAAACACCGTTGTAAGTGACGGTTGCAGTGTTACTGATCTCACCAATCGCGGTGGTACGGATCAATGCTTTCACACGGAAGGTTACGGTACTCTCAGGCGCAATATCCATGGTTGCATTAATATCGTCGCTCAGCTCGAACGTTTTTGGTGCAACAACCGTGCGTTCATCCGATGCTTCGTACGTCACTTCCCACAACATAAACGCCGACTCTTTATTACCACTGGTGGTGTCAACATCGATGTCGCTGATGATGTCTTTCAGTTCAACACCAGAAGCAAACGCCAATGACGTGTTACTCACCGTAATGTCGTAGTTGATCAGCTTCGTCACTTCATAGGTTGGAGTGTCTACTGATTTGTCGATGGATACCGTCGCGAGGATCGGTGTACTGATTGCACTTTTTTCTGTTGTATTCCCTTCAAACGTTGTACTCGCGGTATTGGTGATGTCACCCGTCGCATTGGCTACCGTTGTCGCTTGAATGGTATAAACGATCGTATCTTCAGGAGCGATATCCAGCGTCTCTTTCAGATCTTCACCTGTTGTTGGTGCTGGAACTGGCGTTTCACCCGTAGTTGAGACCGCTGAAATCTGAATTGAACTTGGGTCAAATGCTTTTCCTGTGGTACCGCCAGCAAGCGTTGTTTCAATCGACTTCAATGTGTCTTCAATTTCAACGGCTTCCGCCCAGCCTAAGCCGTTGTTCTTAACCGTAACGGTATAAGTCAGCATATCCCCCGGAAGGTATTCAAGCTTGTCGACTTCTTTCGCCAACGTGACTTGTGCGTCTTCAGGCAAATACGTCGCTTCCGCTGTGTAATCTGTGCCATCACTGTCCACTTTAACTAGGTTAGTGATGTTGCCTTTGGCCTTGTCGTTAACGGTATTAGTCACAACGAAAGAGTAACTATCGCCAGGATGGATACTGTAAGTCGCACTGTAACCCTGATCGGTATCGATCACGTTTTTACGAGCGTTCAGCAAAGGATCGCCACTACCACCGAGTACTTCATCACTGATCACCCACTTACCCGTAAAGGCCTGTGCTTTGTCGGTACTGTTCGCCACATCGGTCATAATGGTATCGATGCGATCCACCAGCACTTGGTCGACCAAGTAACCTTCACCGACGTTAGTTAACGTGATTTTGTACGCAACAGGCTGACCCGGTTGGTATTTCGCATCCGGCTCCGCAATCGGTGTCGTCTCTTTGGTCAGTTCCAATTGCCCTGGTTTTGGCGTGATGTAACCTTGTGTTAGCTTCGCTCGTTTACTACCCAGACCATAAAGAAGGAAAGCGGTATTGGTAAAACGACCTACGGCATCATCACGAACTTTACCTTGGATGTGGATACGAATAACGGTGTATTTATCACCACCACCAGTACCTGCATCATCGCGTCCTGCCATTTTTATTGAGCCCGCTGGAATATTGATATCCGGATTGGTTACACCAACGAGTTTATCTAGCTCAGAAAAATCATTTGCCGCTGGATCTGAAGGTGCAGAGTCAAACAACACTTCATAATCCAGAGTCCATTCTTCTAGAGCGGGCTTCATAGAGCCATCAACTGTTTCAACTTCAAAACTGTTAATGTCATCCAGCAGACCAAAAAAGCCGGTACTTACATCGTCATTGGTAATATCGATATAGTAGTTAACTGTGCCCCCCGGTACATATTGAGGAGTATCAGTCCATTTATCGATTAAGTACTGAGATCGGCCAGCTTCCAGAACAATATCATTCGTGTTATCGCCATTGACTTGTGCCGTATTGGTTATTGAGCCTGTCGCAGAAGCAGCTACCGTCCCTTTCACATCAAACACGATGTGTTCACCTGGGCGAAGGTCTACCGTTGCATTCAATGGTACGTTGCCGTTGTAGTTACCTTGAACGTCGTAGGTTCCCGCTGGCTCAACCGCGATCGACGTTGACCACTGCGAAAATGCAGCAGTGCCATCTGAAGTATCAATATTGTTGATCGCATCGATAACACGAACGTCATTAGCAATACTGTCGCCCGTGTTTTCAAGGGTGACTTGATACTCCACATCACCGCGAGGTGCATAAGTACAGCCACTGCCATCACTAGAAGGAACCGAACAACTCGCGGAATCGCCATCGGTGTACTCTAGCGTCTTGAAGTAGTTGATTTCTGAAGGCTTAGGTGGAATAGTTTCCGACGAAGCCGACTTACCATCTGCGGTCACTCGGTTCGCTTCAATCTCACCCAATGCGTTGTCTCTCACTGTACCTGTCAGGTTAAAGGTCAACGCTTCGCCAGCTGCAATATCCACTTCGATATCGAGATTACCGGCTACGCTGTAACCCGGAACATAGGTATCAATGTTCGCGTCGATACCATTACTCACCGTATGACTGATATCACCAGAGGCATACGCCGGTTTGGTTGTTCCGCCAATAACTTCAACACCAATATCGGTCACCGTATCTTGAATACGCACATCGTTCGCCCACCCATTTTCTGGGTTAGTAACCACGAACTCGTACTCCACTTCATCACCAGGGATGTAAGTATCTCCTGAGGTGAAAGGCGTCCCATTAATAGACACGACGCGTTTTTCCACATTGATATTGTTAGCCAAAGGCAGCAACGTGGCCGTGCGGTTTTTGCCATCGTAGTTCGCGGTGTTTTTAATATCACCCAACGCATCTTCACGGATGGTGCCATGGACGGTGAACGTCAATGATTCCTGAGGTGCGATAACAATGTCATTGTCGATATCAATACGAGAACCATCGACAAAACCAACTGCCTCGGTAATCGAGTCTAGTGCTGCATCTTTAGCCAAACTCACTTCCCAGCCAGCCATAAAAGGTTCACCAACTGGATCGCCGCCCGCCGTCGAATTATCTTCCGCAATACGGGTTTGAATCGCAGAGATGGTGTCTTTTAGATGAGAGCCATACTCGGTGCCATAGCCGTTGTTTTTCAGCAGAATACGGTAGTAAACCTCACTCTCACCCGATGCTTGCGAGTAAGTAGTTTTCTCCGTGCTGAATCCTGCATCAGAGAAGGCTTTCTTATTGAAGCTGATTTCCGGATCGGCCATTGACGCTATTGGTGATACAGCAATTAGCTTGTTGCCATTGCCTTCATCGATATAAGCTCGGTTAGTGAATGAACCAACCGCTTTTGGACTGATCTTTGCACGAATGACATATCGCACATAAGAATCCGATAAGAAGCCACTAAAACCTTTCGCTGCAATGTCGAAATGCGTGTTGATAGGCTGATTATCTCTAATAGAACTATCGACATCCGGATCGCTGATACCTGAACTGTCTGAAAAGGTGTCGATGGTCCAGCTTTCGAATGCAGGTCCACTAGTTCCGTCATAATAATCGGTGGTAATCGTATCTAGATCATCTCTCAAGCTCATATCATCAACGTGCGCGTTGGAAATATTGCCAATCAGAATCTCATATTCTATATAACCACCTGGCATGTAATCTGACGCACCTAGCATCTCGTTACCATCAACATCGTAGAAAGCTAGAATATTTTTTTGATATTCAATCTTTCGGGATTCCTGCTGGATGTCGTGTGAGATGGTATCGCCATCAACCTTCAATAGATTGACAATATTGCCATTGGCATTTTCGTTAACATTAGCAATGACTCGATACTCAACAGAAGCCCCCATTGGAATATCTGCAGTGACATTTAACCCAGCGCTCTCCGAGCTATTTGTCGTATACACATTGCCCTGACCATTACCAGCATCTACGTATTCAGCATTCGCCCCCGACGCACTAGAAGTTAATGTCCAATCAGTAAAAGCCTTACCAGAAGTACCATCGACCAATTGAGTTTCAATAGAAGAAATGTCATCCAAGATAGGGATATCATTTGCATTTGCTTTTCCATCATTCTCAATGATCAGGCGATAGGTAATGGTTTTACCCGGCTCGTAAACCGTTTCATCAGTGATTTTGTCAAAATTCAGGTGATAATCATTCGGAATGACAATGGTGTCACGATAGCTGATATTACCCACCGCATCTGGACGAATCATCCCTTTCACGGTGTACGTAACATCTTCTCCTTCATCGATATCAATCGTAGTCACGATGTCATTATTGTCAGCGACCGTACCGTCTTTAGTACCATCTGTCGTGCCCGCATTCGCAGGATCACTTTTCTCTACGCTTACGCTGAACTGATTGGTCTTTGTCGTAGGATCATAGAATGGGTTGCCCGCAGAACCATCTTGCAGCTCAACCGAAATACCATTAATCAATTCATTAACATCAACGTTATTGCGGTAGCCTTTGCCATCTTGTGACGTGTATTTGAAGGTGTAGATCAGCTCATCACCTGGAGAGTATCGGTTGATGTTGGTCGTACGAATTACTTCACCATTGTTATAAACCTGATGGTTTTCAGCCACAGCACGTTTTAAGTACTCACATGAAGTAGTACAACCTGCGTCATCTTTGTGAATCAACAATGCCTCGTTGCGGATCAAATATTGTTCACCCGCTTCGACCCCGTTAGAAACCGCGTTGTCTTTGACCAGCGCTTTGATTTTAACGGTAATAAAATCGTTCGCAGGAATGTTCAGCGGGATCTCAACATCGTCGGTATTAGGCTTACTGTAGGCACCGCCATCCACTGAATACGACCAATGTTCAAATGGATTTTGCTCGAGCAAATCTTCCACTTCTCCATCTTTGTCGTTTGCTAATGTTGTCGTTATCTCACTCAAGCGGTCAATTAATATCAGCTCAGATTCTGGCTCATCAGCATTATTTGCTACGACAATCGTGTAAACCAGCTCTTCTCCCGGCGTATAGCGCACAACACTCGTTGTTTTTGTCAGAGAGACGTTTACATCATATACACTGTCTCTATTATCGATTTGGGCCGACGAACTGTGGTCGCGATCTGTAAGTGGATCATATACATCTACTCGGTTAGAAACTTGTTCATGAGGATAATCACTCTTCACTAACCCAGTGATTTCGTAATGAACCCAACCTCCTGGAGTAATATCGAC
Organism: Vibrio sp. HENC-03; assembly: GCF_000305755.2. Taxonomy (NCBI): domain Bacteria; kingdom Pseudomonadati; phylum Pseudomonadota; class Gammaproteobacteria; order Vibrionales; family Vibrionaceae; genus Vibrio; species Vibrio sp. HENC-03. The sequence continues at coordinate 678,091 of NZ_JH976064.1, forward strand.
GTCAGTATCGATATTTTCGTTATTTGATACATCGCCGTAGCGCGAGCCAGGTTCGTCAGTGTTTGTCGAACCAGTTACGGACCAATTGGAGAAGAAATTCAACGCTTCAATATCATCTTTTACTGTTGCGTCATTAGCATAACCAGCACCACGGTTATACACATAGATATCAAATGTGGCCGTTTCACCAACGACAAAATCAGTGTTTTGAGCTGTTTTCGCGACAACAAGGTTTGGTTCGTTCGGGTGCGTCGTTACTGAATCTGACAAGTTGATGTTGTCTTCCGCTTCAGTCGATTTGACGGTTGCCGTATTTGAGAAATGTCCCCATAGGATTTCAGTGTCTACGCTGCGATCAAGGGTACCAACGATTGTATATGTGATGGTTACACCCGGTGGGATTTGAGCGATAACATCAAGGTCGTTGTTATCAGAAAAGTCTCCTGCGTCAGCGGCTACTTTTAACCAAGGCGAATCCGCCTCAATGTCTGCAGAAATAGTCCAAGAGGTGAAGACTTTCTTCATCGCACCAGCTGGCTCTAAGAGCTCTGCCTCTATGGTGCTGATGTCGTCTTTAATTTCGATATTGGAAGCAAAACCATTACCTTCAGGGTTAGTTACGCTGATGGTGTAAGTCACTTCATTGGTCGTATTGGTGTACCAGTTTTGTTCATCATTACCATCAACGCGCTTATCCAGCACTAAGTAGTAATCACGAGGGTATGAGCCTCGGTCAGAATAGAGCTTACCGTCCACTTCTACTTGGTTTCGGATCTCCCCATCAGCGATTGGGTTCACTACTGCAGAAATGGAATAGATGATCGTTTCTCGCGGAGCGAGCATCGCATCCACATCGAGAATGTTATCGTTGGTCTGGTTGCCCTCAATCGGGTCGACAAATCCAGGCTTGCTAATAGTCGAAGGGGAGCCATCCTCCGAATAAGCTTGAGCAGTAACGACCCAACTGACATAAGCGTTAACATTAGTTCCGTTGATTGATGTAGTAGAGACCGATGCAAGATCATCAAATACCGGCACATCAATAGCGTACCCATCACCACTATTCTCGACTGTAATGGTGTAGTTCAACGTACCACCAGCAGAGTAATAACGTGAATCCACCTCTTTTTGAACTTTTAAGTTGGCGTTTGGCATTTGTACACCAGAGCCACTCTCTATGAGGTTATCACCCAGACACAAACCTGCATCAGCTTCATCATCAACAATCTGACCTACACTGTCGTCCGCAACTCTTGCCGTCAATTTGTAACGAACATAACCTTCCGGAGCCAAATCGACTTTTAGGTTAATATCGTTGGTGGTCCAAGCGCCATAGTTAAAAGAGCCGTAGTTAGAGCCTTCACCACGACTATCCGCAACTTCAAGTTTCCATTCAGAAAAAGCAGAACCAGACGAGCCATCGACTTGCTCAGTGACGTTACATGCAAACTTATCTAACACGATGACATCATTGGCAAAGTATTTCGAATCCGCGTTCGAGATTTCGATGTCGTAAACCACTTCATTCTCACCAGAAACACCGGGCACATACGTCGTGTCTTGGGTTCGCTTGTTTCGTTTAATTTGGCTCGATGATGAATCGAGAACATCTTCCGTGTTTAGCGTATTTGCAAGCACGCCAGCTGAATCAGCGCCGCCTTCATCGTTAAGAACTTTCGCCTCCAACTGAGGGATCTTACCGATAGAAACGGGACTTGCATGCACCACAATGGAATAAACGATCTCTTCACCTGGGTAGATAGACACTTTATCGTCGAGTGATTTGTCGGTTTGCTTGCCCGATGCCTGTAACTCAGAAAGGCTGTTCGAGCCAATCGATACCACTTCATTGGTCCAAGTCGAGTACGGGTTACCCGTTGTGTCGTCGGCATTTTTGTCGTTACTGATGTCGTTGCCTAGATCCGACTTCAACGAGTCCATCAACTGCTGAACAGTGTAGTTGTGAGCGATACCTGCACCTGAAGCGTTACGCACTGTGATGGTGTATGAGAAATCTTCGCTAACGAGATAATCATCCGTTTTGTTTAACGAGTGCGAGAGTGTGACATCAGCGTCTTTTGGCGGCGTTGTGATGCCACCAGCAGATTGGTTGTCGTCACGTGTTTTTGCTTCAGCGCTGTCATTGATGATGTCGCCGACCAACGTTGAATCGATTTGACCTCGAATGGTATAGGTGACCGAACCACCAACTGCGATAGATACATCCTTCGCATCCAGGTTGCCGCTTGTTGAGAACGTCCCCGCATTACTCCCTGAGCCTGAAGTAGAAGAACTGTTTGAGACAGACGTAAAGGCTGGAATCATTGCACCATTGATGTCTTCGGCCTCAATATCTGCTACAAGGTCGGTAACCGTCATCCCTTGGATTTTTGCAGAGCCTGTATTTGATACTTTTAGGGTGTAAACCAGAGCCTGCCCAGCGCCATATTTATCAACCGACGCAGAAAGATCGATGCTGTGTTCATACACCACTCTCTGGTGGGTAGTAGTGTTTGAGTCTTCTCGCGAAAGCGCACCAGAGCGAACATTGGCAACGTTGTTAATATCACCCGCCGCCTGCTCAGAAACGGTTGCTTTGATGGTGTAGGACACCGTGCCGTTGTTTCGAATGTTTACGTTGGTCGCGGTGAGGTTTCCATTTCTGTCGTAATCACCAGCAGAAGATAGAAAAGAAGCGGACGCGGAGATCTCTGCGCTTACAAACGCATTCACTGAACCGCCGGAATCACCGGAAGTCATGATGTTCATGATCTCATCATTGACCTCTAACCCAGAAAGTGTGGAACCAGAGGTGTTGGTTAAGGTCAACGTGTATTCAATCTGGTTGCCGTTATCGTATTGACCACTTACTGGTGACAACTGGACATTAAGCCCAGCTATATCCGCTTTCGCTGGCATAGCAATCAATACCATTAGGAACGACAAAAACGCACCACCTAGGGTGCGAATCAAACGACTAAAATCTTTCGACATGCTTACTTCTACTACCCAAATCAGCTAGTTAAGGAGAATTAAGATTAATTAAGGCGAATTAATCAGCAGAAAAGTTTAGCGAAGTGAATGTGATTACAGTCGGCATCTTTCGAGCGAAGAGTTTTTTAAATGCCTATTACGACCATGTAGAAAAACAATATGTAAGGGAGGATTTAAGGGGGGTAGCATTCAACGCATTGATATATCGCTACAACTCGCCAAATCATAACCAATGATTTAATAACTCTTTAGTTGATAAAAACTTATAAAATCGTTCAATAAACGGTCAATTTGAAATCGGAAAGGGAAATTTTTGTTGACATGAAAGACTAGGAACGCGCTATTTCAGAGCATTCCTAGTCGATAGAAATGGGACTCTTCTTAATCTAGCAAGCTGTCCTGATAAATCATTTTTTTACTCATTCCACCATCAACGACCAAGTTATGGCCATTAACGAAGTCATTCTCTGGGTGCGTTAAAAAAAGACACGCATTAACAATATCTTTGGCTTTCCCTACTCGACCTGATGGATGCTGCTGATGGTCAAAACTATCAAGCTCACCATACCCTTCAACCTGAATCCAACCAGGGCTAACCGCGTTGACGGTAATTGGCGTATCTGACAACGAAATAGCCATCGATTGTGTCATAGAGACCACACCACCTTTTGATGCGCCGTAAGCATCCCAACCAGATTCATTTTGATTCCAGCGCGTGGAGGCAATGTTGATGATTCGTCCATAAGGTTGAGCATGATTCAATGCGATAAATCGTCGGGAACAAGCAAACGCGCCTTTGAGGTTGACGTCAATCACACGTGAAAACTCCTCAAAAGTCAGCTGCTGAATGGGTTTGTTAAAGTTAGCGATCGCACCATTGTTGATGAGAATATCGACTTTGCCGTACTTTCCTTTGATCTCATCAAAAGCCTGTTCAATCTGCTCTGGTCGACCTAAATCAACGAGGTGAAAATCCATATCTGGATTCTTATTGGGCGCAATGTCTAGCACGATAACTTTTGCTTGTTGCTCAAGGTAGGCAAGAGCAAGGTGTTGACCAATACCTTGGCTACCGCCAGTAATCACGACCACTTTATCTTTATACATACAGAGTTCTTAATTATTTTTAATAACCCCAATTTTAGAGCCCAAACGCATAAAAAAATAGGCACGATTCTCGCAAGATCGTGCCTAAAGAGTGCTGAGTCAACAGCCGCTATTGTTGTTATTCGTTATCCAAAATCACCAGAGATGTATCGCTTAGTACGATCATTATCTGGGTGGTGGAAAATTTTATCGGTCGTGCCATATTCTTCTAACTTACCGAGGTACATAAAACCGGTGTAATCAGAGATACGCATCGCTTGCTGCATGTTATGCGTAACGATAACAATGGTGTATTTCTCACGCAGTTCAGTAATCAAGGTTTCAATCGCTACAGTCGCAATTGGGTCAAGCGCAGAAGTCGGTTCATCCATCAAGATTACTTCAGGCTCTAGAGCGATCGTACGTGCGATACATAAACGCTGCTGCTGACCACCAGATAGGCCATTTGCATCGGCATCCAGTTTGTCTTTCACCTCTTCCCACAAATGCGCGCGTTTTAATGCAGATTCAACACGATCTTTGATTTCTGCTTTGCTAAACGTACCTTGGATTTTAAGACCAAACGCCATGTTCTCGTAAATCGACATTGGGAATGGTGTCGGTTTTTGGAAAACCATACCGACTTTAGAGCGCAGCTCGTTCACATCGGTGTTGTTAAAGATGCTTTCGCCATCCAACAGGATTTCACCTTCTGCATACTGATGACCGTACAAATCGTAAATTCGGTTCAAGGTACGAAGAAGCGTGGATTTACCACAACCCGAAGGGCCAATCAGTGCCGTCACACGGTTTTTGTAAATCGGCATGGATACCGATTTCAATGCTGCATCTGCGCCTTTGTTGTAGTAAAAATTTAAGTTTTGAATATCCATACGATGAGTCAGATTTGCTGTCACATCGTTGGTATTAATGCTGTCTACCAAAGTGCTCATAGTAGGTCCGTTCATGTTGTTTGTAGTGACTGGGTTTAAAGTTGCCGTGTTCATGCTCTTCTCGCTTTAAATAGCTGCGGCAACGAAGTCGCCAGTACGTTAACAATCAAAATAAAGGTCGTGATAATCAGTGCGCCAGCCCATGCTAGCTCCTGCCACGATGTGTAAGGACTCATCGCAAACTGGTAAATCGTCACTGGCAAGTTTGCCATCGGTTGGCTCATGTCCATGGTCATAAAACTGCTGTTTAGCGCGGTAAACAGCAAAGGTGCCGTTTCGCCTGAGATACGTGCGATAGACAATAGAATCGCTGTAATAATACCCGGCGCTGCAGCTCGGTAGCTTAGCTGGGTAATCACGCGCCATTTAGGTGCGCCTACGCCACTGCCCGCTTCTTTCAATGTTGGTGGAACAAGACGAAGCATCTCTTCGGTTGATGCCACAATCACTGGCAATGCAAGGACTGCGAGTGCAACTGCCCCCGCCCAACCCGAGTAACCACCAGTTGGAACCACAATCAAAGCGTAAACAAACAGACCGACGAGAATCGATGGTGCGCTCATTAGCATGCCGTTAAGAAAGCGCAATGACTCAGCGATCTTGTTATCTTTATCTGCCTCTGCAAGCCAAGTACCAGCCAGAATACCAATCGGTGCTGCGATTAAAATGCCCAAACCTGTCAGCATCAAGCTACCAATTAGTGCGTTTTTCAAACCACCTTGACTGCCAGGACCTGGAGTCAGTTCAGTGAAGGTAGCCAAACTCAAGCCCTTCACACCTTCACCAACAAGCGTGTACAAAATACTGGCGAGTACAAAGACACCGAATGCGGCTGACAAAGAACAAAACGCTAAGAAACTAAAGTTCTTTAATTTTCTAGTATTCATGATGACTTCCTTAGTAAACGTCGAGCAAAGCCCATCACGAAGAAAGTGATAATAAAAAGCACGACGCCAAGCCCAATAAGTGAAGCGATATGAGTTGGGTCTGTCGCTTCATTAAATTGCTGAGCAATCGTCGATGAAATTGAGCTCGCTGGCATAAAGAATGAGAACTCAATACGACTCGCACCACCGATAACAAAAGCCACCGCCATTGTTTCGCCAAGTGCTCTCCCCAGACCTAAGATGCCAGCGCTCACCGTTGCGTTTTTTACTTTTGGGATAAGAACTTTGGTGATCACCTCAAATGGTGTCGCACCTGTTCCATACGCCGCTTCACGAAGTACATCAGGGACCGATTTAAGTGCGTCACGCGTCAATGACGTCATGATTGGCAGAATCATAAATGAAAGGATAATGCCCGCCGCTAACAAACCGATACCAATCGGTGGCCCATTAAACCAGCTACCGATCAAAGGAATATCAACTAAATGCATGCCTGCCCACATTTGGAACCCTTCAGAGAACCAAGGAACAAAAACAAACAATCCCCACATACCATAGATAATGCTTGGTACGGCAGCGAGTAGCTCAATGGCTTTACTCACTGGCTGACTTAGCCATTTAGGTGCCAGTTCAGCGAGGAACACTGCCGTACCTAATGCGATAGGTGCAGCAATAACAATAGCGATGAAAGAAGTAACAAGTGTGCCGTAAATTGCAGAGGCAGCACCAAATTGACCATTAATAGGATCCCAAATATCTCTAAATACAAAGCCAGGGCCAAATTCTTTAAAAGCAGGCCATCCGCCTTCAATTAGTGATAATAAAATACCAATTAGGGTCACAAAAATTAATAAAGCACTCGCGAAACTCAATTTATTAAAAACCGAATCACCATTTACTTTATTTTTAATAGCTAATGTAGTCATAATATTTTATTCAGTTGTCTGGAGAATATATTCCCCAGACAACTTAATGAATTATTGAATAATCGCTTGGCCGTCTGATTTCAAACCATTTTTCCAAGTTTCGTTAACCATGTTAACTACCTTGCTTGGCATTGGGATGTAATCTAGTTCTTCAGCAAGTTCACCTTGCTCATAGCTCCACTCAAAGAACTTCACGATTTCTTTTGCTTTGTTCGCATCCGATTGATCTGTGTGCATTAGGATGAACGTAGCAGCCGTCATTGGCCAAGAATCAGCACCTGGCTGGTCGTTTAGTAACAAGTGGTAACCTAGTGCATTTTCCCAATCAGCGTTAGCTGCAGCTGATTGGAAAGTGTCCATACTTGGGTTTAGGAACTTGCCTTCTTTAGACTGCATTTGGGTGTAAGCAAGGTCGTTTTGCTTAGCAAATGCGTATTCCACATAACCGATCGCACCGCGAGTACGGTTTACGAAGTTTGCGACACCTGCGTTACCGTTACCGCCAATTGTTGTTGCTTTCTTTGGCCATGTGATGTCTTTGCCAACACCAATAGACTCATGCCATTCAGGGCTTACGCGGTCTAGGTAATCAGTAAAGTTGTAAGTCGTACCAGAACCGTCCGAACGGTGCACTACGTAGATAGGTTGGTTTGGTAACTCCACGCCTTCGTTTAGCGCTGCAATCGCCGGATCATTCCAATTCTTGATGTTGCCTAGGTAGATATCAGCCAGCACTTTGCCTGTTAGCTTAACTTCACCAGCATCAATGCCAGGGATGTTTACTACAGGAACAATTGCACCCATCACCATTGGGAACTGAATCATGCCCTCTTTGTTCAACTCTTCAATAGTCAACGGCGCATCTGTCGCACCAAAGTCTACTGTGTTTGCAGTTATCTGACGGATACCGCCACCAGAGCCGATCGCTTGGTAGTTAATCTGAACGCCCGTTTCCTTTTGGTACTGCTCAGCCCACTTCGCATAAATTGGATGAGGGAATGTCGCACCAGCGCCATTGATCGTTGTTTTGGCAGCAACGCCGAATGATGCTGCAACCAGAACTGAAGACACTAGAGCTGATTTCATGAATTTCACAATATATCTCCGATATAATTTAGCGATTAAGTTGGGCTAATAAAAAAGCAACATTTAATTAGCCCAGATTAGTTTTAGTGTTCAAGTAAAACTAGGTATTGAAATAAATTCAACAATCAATCGGTGCTCACCAATCGACGGGTGCAGATTAGAAATTCAATATGACAGTTTTATTAAACATCGAAACTAAAGCGCACAATGTGAATAACAATTATCTCGGAATAATTAATTATGATAAGAAAACTTCACACAACTTTTATAAAGTAAGTGAAGATGTAAAAGGATATGTATGCAATGCACCATAATAAGATTGCAAATATTAAATATTGATGAAGGGTACGGAGTCATTTAGACTCAAACCATGGACATGTTACTCATTTTTAAGATCTACCTCTTCTATGGCTTAGCTTTCTTCGCCATCTTTTTTGCCATTCTTTTTCGAGACTTACGCAAAAGCCGGATCGCTATCGCTTCTGCTTTACCTATTCTTGCGTTATTTGGGTTCATTCACGGTTTCCACGAATGGTCAGAACTTTACTTGGTCATGTATGAGCATGAGTTCACGCTCACCAAGGGAATAGAGACTTTTAAGGTATTCAAGCTCTGGTTCTCATTTATTGCGCTTGGCGCTTTTGCATGGAAGATGCTGGATCTCACGGACTGGAAGTACATTAAAGCCATCAAATATGGTGCACTCACTGTTCTTACCTTGTTTGTTATCAGCTTAATCGTTCGGTTCGGAAGTAACGAGTATGCAATTTACATTCACAACACTGCAAACCAAGTCCGATGGATATTCGGCTTAGGCGCTGGCGCCATCTCTGGGTTAGCAATGATGAGCTACGCGAACATCCTAGAAAAAGAAGGTCATGGCGCATCACTCCCATTTAAGTTAACCGGCCTTGCTTTGATCGCTTATGGCATTGCGGCAGGTGTACTGACCTCCGATTTAGGGCTTTGGGTGCTTGGCGTCAGAATGGTTTGTGCCATTTGTATTTTATGCACCTTATGGATCGCACTGCGCGTGTTTGATGATGAAAAAAGCAAACAACTTGAAAGTAACGTTCAACTCTCTCAACAAGATGCCAAACTTAAAGAGCTTGGTGAACTGACTTCCGCGGTCGCCCATGAAATCAAAACACCGCTTTCCAGCGCAACAATGAGTTGTGATTTATTGGAGAAACATTTACCAGACAACGAGGCCAGTCATAGACACCTAGCCCGCATCCGTCACGGTTTAGAACGTGCTGCAGAGATCAGCCATGAAGTCTTGAATTACGCTCACCATAAACCAATCCAACGCGAAGTGGTTTCTTTGAAAAAGATCGTGGACCAAGCACTTTCCTTAAACCAATACCGCTTGGAGGGCTTCATTGTAAGTACTTCCCTTGATGACACGCTTAATGTCTTAGGTGATGCAGGCCAATTAGAAGAAGTGGTGACCAATATCATCGGTAACGCGATTGACGCTAGCCAAGAACACAAACAACTCTATATAGAAACATATCAAGACAAACTGGTGGCAATTCTCTCCATTTCCGACTGGGGAACAGGGATGCCACTGGACAAAATTGCCAAAGCGAAAACACCTTTCTACACCACCAAACCAAGGGGTGAAGGCACAGGTATGGGATTGGCAATCAGTAATCAAATTATCTTACAACACGGTGGCGAGCTAAACTTGAGGAACTCAAAGAAGAGTGACCACATTACTGGCTTAACAGTTGAAATCCGCTTACCAAGGAATATTGAATGACACTAAAACTCTTACTTGCAGAAGACGATGTTGAATTGCGAGAGGTCCTCATTGAGGCATTAACCTTGGAATCGTTTGAAGTGGTCGCATGTGATAACGCTGAAGACGCGCTGGATATTGCCAGCGAGCAACATTTTGACTTAGCTTTGTTTGATGTCGTGATGACCGGAATGACAGGGATTGAAGCCCTTTCAGCCCTAAGACGCCTACATCCAAACATTGGCATCATCATTACCACCGCTTTTGCCACTGTTGATGTCGCTGTCGATGCGATGAAGAAGGGGGCTGATGAATTTCTTACTAAGCCGTTCAACCTTGCTGCATTGTCTGTCACGTTAAAGCGTGTCCACGCAGAGCGATCACCAAAGTCACCGCTGGATGAAAGAAAGCATGACCAGATTTTTAGTGCGCTTTCCAACCCGATTCGTCGCTCGGTCATCAAGCAGCTCAAGATTCATCGAAAAATGAAGTTCATGGATCTCTGTCGTGTGGTTGGTATTGAAGACCACACCAAGTTCAACTTCCACCTAAAACAACTGGTCAACAGCGGTTTGGTTATTAAAGAAGATGGGCGAATTTACTCGCTTACCGAACAAGGTCAACAAGTTCACTCCAGCATGCTTTAACGCATCTTTAAAATGCATAAAAAAGCCGACTGAATGTCGGCTTCTTAATTTTAATTCGCTATCCCGTCCTGAGATAAGTGACCAATTCGATTATTTTTGTTCGATTGGTCGAATCACTTTACATGGATTTCCAGCAGCAACAACGTTTGGTGGCACATCTTTCGTAACAACGCTACCCGCACCAATCACTGAGTTTTCACCGATAGTCACACCTGGGCAAACAATCACGCCGCCGCCTAACCATACGTTGTCGCCAATAGTAATCGGCGTGCCAAACTCAACTCCTTCTTCTACCCGGCCTTTTACATCCAAAGGGTGTCCTGCAGTGTAAATCTGTACATTAGGAGCAAATAGAACATTATCTCCAATATGTACTTCCGCCACGTCTAGTACGACGCAGTTAAAGTTCGCGTAAAAGTTCTTTCCTAGTTTGATGTTTGAGCCATAATCACATCGGAAAGGCGGTTCTAAATAGGCCCCTTCAGAGTCTGGAATAAGTGCATCAATTGCATTACGCCATTCCTCTGTATCTGGAATGCTGTTGTTGATTTTCTGCAGTACTTTTCTGCATTCAATACGTGCTTGGTAAAGTTCTTTATCCCATGCATTGTATGGCTCACCAGCCAACATTTTTTCTTTTTCTGTTCTCATTGTTCACGTCATCTCACACAAAATAAAGGCGCATCAAAACACATCCCAATCTCACAAAATGTGACCTCGTTAATGGATCATTTATTTACGTAATTTACGTACGTTCAATGACGAGATTTCAAACAGAAGCTATCTGCTAGTCTTCTCGGAATGCGCGATTCATACTCTCGGTTAATGGTTTAACAAGGTAACTCAGCGGTGTTCTTGGCTCTGATAGAATCAACACTTCAGCGTTCATCCCAGAAGTCAACCGATGCTTCGCAACGTCCTCTTGAGCTAAAGCAATACGGGCAAGATAAAAATCATCTTGGTTTTGCTCTGAGAGCTTATCCGCGGAGATAGTTAATACGGTGCCATCGAGAGGTGCTAGCGTTCTTGCATTCAAAGCCGTTAAGCGAACTTGAGCATGCTGCCCTGGCGTAATCAAATCGATGTCTTGTGGACTCACACGCGCCTCCACCAACAACTTGTCATCTTGAGGAACGAGCTCAAGCAAGGTCTCGCCCGAGCCAATCACCCCCTTTTCAGTAAACACTTGCATATTCACTACTCTGCCGGAGATTGGAGCGACAATCGCTGTTCTTGCGACGACATCTTTTGCAGAACCATACTCCTCTTTGATCGAAACAAGCTCTGTCTTAGTGTTACGCAACTCTTCGACAATTTGATTGAGTCGCTCTAGCTTCAATTCTTCGATTTTTGCTTGGTTTTCCTCTAATCGCTTGGCTACAGTCAAAGATTGACGGCCCAATTGGCTGAGTGTACTGCGGACTTCTGCGGCAAGACGCTTAAGCTGCAGTAAAGCAGACTTTCCTGAAAAGCCTTTTTGTACTAACGCCTGATTACTGGCAATTTCTTCCTCAATGAATTTCAAGCGCTCACGTTCAATTACTTTCGTTGCATTGAGGTTATCCAATTCCAAATTCGCGCCTGAGATACTCTGCGCAATGATGTTTAGTTTGCTGTCGAAAAAGCGCTTTCTCGCCTCAAATATCTTACGTTGTACTGATTTCGCTTCAGCAACAATCTCTGCGTTTTTAATCGTCTCAATATCTTGCGCCCAGTTAATCTCAGGCAATTCATCGAGTTCGGCATTCAATCGATTTTCTTTGGCTAGAGTATGAATGTACTGACCACCAAGAGAATCTAATTTTGCATTTGCTTGACGCTTCGAAAGCTGGATAAGCAACTGTCCTTTTTCGACCAAGTCACCTTCTTGAACGTAAAGCTTTTCAATAATGCCACCTTCCAAATGTTGAATCTCTTGGCGCTTACTCAATACAGATAAATCACCGTAAGCGATAGCAGCACTCTCTAGTTTTGAGGTGGCCGCCCAGTAGCCTAATCCGCCCAAGAATAAACTTAACGTCAACACACCAAGTAGAATGGGACCTTTAAGTTTAAGTTCGGCCGTTGGCATAAAACGGAAAACACTTTCCGCCGTCAGTTTGTTATCGGTTGGCAGTTGATTGCTCATTTCGCACCCTCGGTATATCTGTTCTTTCTTCTCCCATTAGGCGCTTTAACACCTCATCTCTCACTCCATACAATTTGACGCGACCTTCAGCGAGATACAGTAATCGGTCCATTTGGCGCAACGTACTTGGGTTATGAGCAATCACAATGACAGTGGCCCCTTCCGCCTTAAGGTGTGCGATCAAACGTTGATATGACGCTTCCCCCTCCCCATCGAGATTCGCGTTGGCTTCATCAAATACAACAACGGATGGATTGCCGTAAACGGCGCGAGCCAGAGCGATACGCTGACGCTCGCCACCGGACAATCCACGTCCATTTTCGCCAATGACAAAATCATAGCCTTTGTTTTTCTTAAGAATGAGCTCGTGACAACCAGCTAGCTGAGCGGCTTGAATGACTTTTGCAGGGTCTTCATCTTTGAATCGCGCGATGTTATCTCTAATCGTCCCCGGAAACAGTTCCACTTCTTGCGCGAGATAACCAAAGTGGGCTCCTCTATCTTCAGAAGCCCACGAAGAAACCTCCATCCCATCTAGAGTAACCTTGCCTGCGAGCGGTTTGATGTTACCGAGAAGCAGTCTTGCAAAGGTCGACTTTCCTGTACCAGAGGGGCCAATGACCCCCACGGAGACACCGGGAGGTATTGATAAAGAGATGGATGATAAAACAGGCTCTGTCGCGCCAGGGTGACGATAAGCTAAACCCGTAAATTCAAAATGTCCTTTCGGACGAGGCAGGGGCATTTCCGATTCATCTTGTTTAACGATCCTATCAATTTCCCACAACCGCTTATAAGCATTCCTAGCAGACATCGCACTGCGCCATGTTCCTATGGCTTGTTCCATTGGCGATAACGCTCTGCTCATCAAAATGGAACTGGCAATCATGACGCCTGCAGTAATCTCATGCTGGATCACCAACCATGCACCTCCTCCTAACAAGCATATTTGCAACGAACCACGAACAAACTTAGAAAAATTAGCGAGATAGATCGACTTCCCCGCTACCGTCTGCTCTAACAAGTTGGATTCGTTTGCTTTCGCGTGCCATCGCTCTAGGAACGCATTCATCATCCCCATTGCGACAATCGAGTTTGCGTTTTGAGTGGCGATTTCAGCGTGATTGATATGCGAAATTGAGCGAACTTCACTCTCTTGTAACACCTTTCTGGTCACCAATTCATTGATGATTCCAAGGCTAAATAGAACAATCGAACCGCCTAAAGCAATGTGACCTAAAACAGGATGCAGTAAATAAACGAAAAGGATAAAAACAGGCGTCCAAGGTGCGTCCAACAAAGGATAAGGTGCCTGACTACTTAAAAAACTCTTGATGTTTTGTATATCCCTCAATACTTGGGATGTGTAGCTTTTACCAGTATGGGTTTGGTATTGGATACTACGCTTAAGCATAAATGCCGACAGTTTTGCATCCAGCCAATAGCCAAATGACTTACTCATTTGCGCACGAGCAATATCTATCAAAGACATAGTGAGTAATGCCGCAAGGACAATCACGGTCAGTAAGAAAAGTGTATCGATTGAATAAGAAGAGATAACGCGGTTGTACACTTGGAGCATGTACAGAGGAATAGCAAGTACTAATAAATTTATGAATAAACTAAAACCAACCAGCAAGCCTATGAGCGTGCATAGTTTTTGTCTAACTTCTTTGAAAACCGTTTGTTGCACGATTATTTCCACATATTTTTATACATTAGGCGCTAGACTCGCTAGCGCCTAAAAAGGTGACTTAGATAATGAATAAGTCGCTGCCGTATGAGTTGATGTCCTCTTGCGTAACACCAAGCAATTTGACCGTTAGATCCGCGCCATCAGTAAAGACAGCATTGCCTTTTGCGTCATAAGTAAAGCTCAGATCAGCATATGATGTTACAGAGTCGCTGATGATATGCAGTGAATCTTCACCAATAGTGAAATCAACCACTTTCGCTTCCCCATGACCGCCAAATTTGTCGGTAAAGATAAACTTGTCTGCGCCACTGCCACCAACCATTACGTTGTCGCCAGAACCAGCAACCAGTAGGTCATCACCTGTACCGCCGTTTAGCTTGTTGTCACCCAGCAAACCGAGCAATAAGTCACTACCCGTACCACCGCCGAGGTAGTCGTTACCTGTGCCAGCCATTAGAATGTCGTCACCTGCACCACCAGTTAGACGGTCATTTCCCTCACCACCGACAACGAAGTCGTTACCACCGCCACCAACGAAAGAATCGTTACCACCAAAACCGATAAATACGTCATTGCCACCGTCAAAGTCAGCGACCTGATGGTTATCACCCGCGTCACCATAGTAAGTGTCATTTGTGCTCATTTTATGTCCCTCTTGGCTTTCTATTTGAATAGACCTTTATTTCACGCCTGTTTAACTTCCTACAGACACCGGAAGTCTAATAAACAAAAGCATAGGAACAAGTTTGAATATGGATTGATATTTCAAACTAACAATATTATTAGCACATTAAAAACTGGTACTTTTAGATATAAAAGGTATTTAAAACATAAGGTTAAATCTAGTACTACAGGTTTCTTCTCGCCCAACTAGTGGCTTGCGTTCGGTTTTTGACTTCTATTTTTCGAAATATGTTGTAAAGGTGAGATTTAATAGTATGCTCGCTGATAAATAAAGAGTCGGCAATTTCCATATTTGATCCGCCTTCTTTCAGCATCTGTAAAACTTGAACCTCTCTTCGCGTGAGCTCTACCTCTATAGTTGGATCAATAATATGACTCGCTTCTTTGCCTTTATAATAATTGACAAGTTGATCAAGCAAACGACGCGATAGCCAATTCTCTCCTTCTATAATTGCACTTAAGCCTTGGCATAATTTCTCCATAGAATCACTTGGACCAAAAATACCTTTAACGTTGGGCCAAGAAGCTAACTCCGATGTATCCAACTCATGCCCTAAATTGAGCATAATAGTACCTAATACTTTATCGCTATCCTTTAAATAAACTAAAGTATCAGATGGCGTATCTACTGAAAAATCTACCAACAGGAAATATTGTTCTGGGATGAGTTCATGATAGCTTGGATTTTTGCTATCGATAATCGTAATCTTGGTATCTGTGTTTTTTGAAAGCATCTCCTTGAAGTTCTCACTCTGCAGACTTTGTTGAGTGATCATTAGGATTTCAGGTTTTTCTTTATACTGTCCCATAATGTTTCTCATACTTTTATTGACTAAATATTTTAGATTAATAACTAGTTATAAGTATTTGAACTCATATCTAAGTGCTAGCCGATAGAGTAGAGTTATTTGCTACTTTTTTAAATTGCAATTTCGTTAAGATCATAAACAAAAAAAGTGTTTCTCATAAAAGAAACACTTTTTTGGAACGAGATAATTATATTAGATATAAGTCGCAAAGATTATGAAATTGATTGAAATAACCATATTTATTATACGGCAATAGAAAGATCAGACATATTCTCTTTAGCCCAAATTAATGCTTGCACTCTATTTTTCACGTCAATCTTCTTAAAAATATTATGAAGATGGGTTTTTACAGTATTTTCACTCACAAATAACTGTTCTGCGATCTGTTGATTCGAAGCCCCCATTGATAAGAAGGTAATTATTTGCTGTTCTCTTTTAGTTAAAATTGCGGGAACGTTCTTATTAAGTGGCCTGCTGTGTCTACGTAGATGAGTAATGTACTGTTGAGAAAACTTGCGGCTAAACCACATGTCACCTTGTAATACTTTACCAATTCCAACTTGAAGAGTGCTTATGTCATCCGATGTGTAGAATATTCCCGCGAGCGTTTGCCATACAAATAACTCTTCCGTAGAAATAGACTTGTCACAGTTTATCAAGACCTCAATAGTGTCTTTAAATGTAGCTTTCTTAAATTCCATGTAATGAGAGAACACTTCATCGGTAATCACACTGTAGTCCAACACGATTGCCGAGGCGGGATTTTGCAACTCTGCTTGGGCAGCAAGCTTTTCAGGTGCGATTAGACTTACGTTGATGCTGAGCTTCGTTTCGAGCACATCCTTCAATAAAGAGGACTGTAAGCTGTCCTCAGTTATTAAGATCACGTTCCTTGTATTTTGATGCTCCATCTTGTTCGCTGCCCTTTAGTTATTTTGATTGAAATAAGCAATAGATTTAGTTAGAGCGGCAGCATTGTCAAGTATGAAAAAAAGTAGTAACAACTAATAACTTATTGATTAGTAAATAATTGCAAGGCATGAGTTAAATGGCGGGTATTAAAAAAGGGAGTATGAAACTCCCTCTTTATTAGTGCACTGGCACCGAACTTTTCTGATTGAACTTACCAAAGTATTGCTCAAGGATTTCTGGTGTCAGCTTTCCTTCAGCCTCTAGCTTTTTAAGCTCTGCTACGATTTCCTGTTGTTCTTCAAGAGATGGCAGCTTTACCTCTGGCTCGTCACCAGCTTCTTGTGAGATCAGTTCTAGTTCTTTTTCGAAATCATTCATAGTACTTACCTAAAATATCGAGTCATTAAACTTGTAAACTAGCCCTATTCTATCCAACTCTACAGCTTGAAGCTACCAACCATCTTATCTAGGCGAGATGACAACTCTTGTAGGTCTCGGCTTGCTCCAGCCAGTTCTTCTGCTGTTGCTGTTGTCATCTCATTGATCGCATTAATTTCTTCAATGTTTTGGTTGATAGTGTGAACCACTGTCGATTGCTCTTCTGTCGCTGTCGCAACTTGTGTATTTCTATCTGAAATATCCGCAATACGCTCAGAAATATTCATCAGAACGTCAACCGCTTCGTCAGTAGAAGCAACACCTTCAAACGTTACCGCTTTGCCTGCTTCCATCGCGGTCACTGCGTCTTGAGCGTCACTTTGAAGTTGGTTGATCATCTTTTGTATCTCTTCCGTTGAATCAGCCGTACGTGACGCTAAGTTACGTACTTCATCTGCTACCACCGCAAAGCCACGACCTTGCTCACCCGCGCGAGCCGCTTCGATCGCGGCGTTCAATGCAAGTAAGTTAGTTTGCTCAGAGATATCGCGAATCACATCCAAGATAGAGCCAATGTCTTTGGTTGTGGTTGCCAGTTGCGTCACTACCATGCTGGTCGTTTCTACGTCATCAGCGAGACGACTAATCACTTCCTTCGCTTGCGTTACGACTTGGCGACCTGTCTGCGTGTTGTCAGATGCTTGATTTGCCGTATCTGCCGCTGTTGCTGCGTTTGAAGCAATCTCACTGATCGTCGCACCCATTTGGTTAATTGCGGTCACGACTTGGATCGTTTGGTCACGTTGTTCTTGGCTGTTGTCATGAGTCGAAGTCGCTTTGCTAGATACACTATCCGCAGCCTCACTTAACGCACCACTGGTTAGAGACACTTCTTTCATGGTTGCGTGGATCTTCTCAATAAAGCCATTAAAGCCTTTTGATAGCTGAGCGATCTCGTCGTTACCCTTGATTTCAATACGTTGAGCTAAATCACCTTCACCTTCGCCAAGGTCAGTGAATCGGTCTGCAATTTGGCGAATTGGGTTAGTAATGCTGTTTGCTAACAGAACGCCCATTGCGATGAAGATCAGTGCCACGATGGCTGTCGTGAACAACATTTTCTCTGCAGTTGCATCAAGATCCGCAAACACCTCATCGACAGGTACAACACCAACAACAAACCAATCCATCGAAGGTACATACAAGCTAGACACGAACATGTCTTGGCCTTCAAACTCTGTTGTCACTAGATTGAAGTGGCCTTTGTTAAGTAGCTGAGAAGCTTCACGTCCAAACAATTGGCTAATAGAGGTTTTGTTTTTGCCTTGCTCACGGTGGATCTGGATATCACCTTTGCTATTGGTCAGAAAAACATAGCCTGTTTTCTCAATCTTAAAGCCATTCAGTAGCGAAACCATGTCATCCATCGACTTAGACAGGCCTGACATCGATACGCCATTCACTTCTTGGTAGTTAGTGAACATTTTCACGTCGCCATTAGCTTCTTGGAAAACGCTTACCGACGTGTCTTGCCCTGAAGATGTAAAACCAAAGAACCACGCATCTTGCGAACGATTAAGTTGGCGTAAGAAACCGTTTTGATTCCAGTAGTAAGCTGTTTGTCGGTTTGCTACCGAAGCATCGTTCAACTGATATTGGGATTTCACATTGTTAAGCTGTTGAACAAGTTGCGCTTCTACCACTGGGTTACGATCTGTCGTCGAGAGCGCTTCAATGACGAATTCGTTCGTGGCAAGTTGTTTTGCCGCTTGCTGCATTTGTACAACTTCACGGTCAATCTCAGTATTGATCTGCTGCAACATTGCAGGTAGCTCGATATCGATTAAACGATGACTTAGCACTTCACGTGCGTGTCGCTGTGCCATGACACCGACAATGATGGTAGAAGCGAGCACGGCAAAAGTAATACCGATGACAACCTTCTGTTTGATACTCAGGGAGTTAAGTTTCAACATATCTGGACCTTTAAAAAGAATCACTCGTTATCTGTATTCTGAACAGGATAAAACTGAATGCATAACAACTCGCTATGCACGGCTTGAAACTTATATCGGCCTTCCCCTACAAAACTAGAGAAAATTCTCACAAATTAATGCAAATGTGATGTAACAGACTGTCGAACAAGGTAATTCACGGTTTTCAATGGCTTGCAATCACTTTACTCGCCCCAATATTGAAAAGATAAATTACACGGACGTACTGGAACTTTTCCCCTTGAGAAAGTGACCAATACTCAAAACAAGAATCATATGGATACCAGAGAGTCCAAAAAATGCACAAAACAAACTTCGAAACTCTTCAAAGCTACTTAGAGTCTCAGATCATTGGTCAGCATGATCTGGTAAAACAATTACTTATTGCTCTACTTGCCGATGGGCATATCTTGGTTGAAGGTCCTCCAGGATTGGCTAAGACCCGTGCGGTGAAATCTCTATCGGATTGTGTAGAAGGTGATTTCCACCGTATTCAGTTCACACCAGACCTACTGCCAGCCGATTTGACGGGTACCGATATCTTCCGTCCAGAAACGGGCGAATTTACCTTCCAGTCTGGTCCTATTTTCAACTCACTGATCCTTGCTGATGAGATCAACCGTGCGCCAGCTAAAGTGCAAGCCGCGATGCTTGAAGCAATGGCTGAGAAGCAAGTGACAGCGGGACGAAACACATACGCACTCCCAGAGCTGTTCTTGGTGATGGCAACTCAAAACCCAATCGAGCAAGAAGGTACTTACCCGCTCCCAGAAGCGCAGCTTGACCGTTTCTTGCTGCACCTTGATGTGGATTATCCAGATGCGGAACATGAGTTGGCTATCTTGCGCATCAACCGTGGTGAGGCAAAAGGCGAAGCGACGATTGAGCGTCCAAGCTTGAGCCAAGAAGACATCTTCACCGCACGCAAAGAAGTGCTCAACATTCACATGGCAGACGCTATCGAGCAGTACATCGTTCGTCTTGTGATGGCGACTCGACAGCCAAGCGATTACGACTCAGAGCTTGCGAAATGGCTATCTATGGGTGTGAGCCCGCGTGCGACGATCGCCCTTGACCGTTGTGCTCGTGCTCATGCGTGGCTGGCAGGTCGTGACTTCGTTTCACCAGAAGACGTTCAAGCCATGGCTTACCCTGTGCTACGTCACCGTCTGCTGCTTAGCTACCACGCTCAGGCAGAAGGCATTACAGCAAATCAGGTTATCGACAAGCTTCTTAATCTTGTAGGTAGCGCATAACGTAGGTAGGTGACATGTCTGCATCATATGCATTGCCGCCTCATGCGAATGGGGTGACATTAACCCTTGAAGAGCTGCTTCAATATCGCACTCAATCGGTTCGTTGGTTGCCACCAGCCCAGAGTATTTGGTCGCAAATGAGCGGTAACCATACCAGCCGTCAAAAAGGTCGTGGCATGGACTTCATGGAAGTGCGCCAATACCAAGCGGGTGATGATATTCGCAGCATCGATTGGCGAGTCACGGCTCGAACGGGAAAAGCGCACACCAAGTTGTTTGCTGAAGACAAAGAGCAAGCGGTGATCTTGTACATCGACTTGAGCCCAAGCATGCACTTTGGATCGCAATATGTATTGAAGTCGGTTCAACTGGCGCACTTCGCTAGCGTCTTGATTTGGCTGACGTTAGCCAAGAAAGACCGCATCGGCGCAGTGATTGATGATGGTTCGCAGTGTATTGAGTTCCGCCCTTCTTCTTTACAAAAGCAAGGGCTGAGAATTCTTGACGCGATAGTGAATACTCACAATCAATTACTTACGAATCAACAAGCTGACAGCACACGTACGCTGCCTTACATGAACGCAATTGAAACGCTACACAACCTGACGCCGAAAGGCAGTGAACTCATCCTGCTGAGCGACTTTGCTCAAGTGGAAGAGAAAGAGCTGGTTCAATTGCGTCGATTAAAGCAACACAACAGCGTTCGTGCAGTGCAGTTTTATGATCCTCTTGAGCGAGGCGAAACCGACTTCCGAGGCCAAGCGAAAGCATCCGATGGTCATCGAAGTCAGTGGTTTAATTTCGGTTCGAAAGGACAGCGCCAGGAGTTAGAGTCTCACTTCGTTAAGCATCAACAAGCCATCAAACAGCAGTGTCATTCGATGGCAATTCCATTTAACAGTCTGTCGAGCGGGTTACCGCTGGTTCAGCAGTTAAGCTAATCAAAGCAACAACATACAAATCATTCAAGCAGTAGTAATAATAATGACAACGAATAATCAAAGCCTAAACCTTGAACCTTTAATCCTACCGAATGCACCTGATTGGTTCCCACTTGCTTGGGGATGGTGGGCTGTTCTGGGCGGTGTAGTTCTCTCCATCTTAATCGTCGTACTGTACTTAAGATGGCGTACAAAGCGTCTTGTTGCTAAGAAGACCGCATTGAGATTGTTGACCAATCCGATCACACCACACACACCGTCTTCTGCATTAGAGGTTCTTCGTCAAGCGGCTTTGAGTTACTTCCCTCGTGAAGAAATCGCGCCATTAACAGGCTCTGCTTGGTACGAGTTTCTTGATAGCTACACCAAAGAAACTCGATTTGTCGACAAACAACAACAGTGGCAAGCGGCGTTGTATCAAAAGTCTGGTCAAGAGCAGCATCAAGCCTTAATTGATGATTGCGCTTTCTGGATTGAAACCGCATTGCCACCGAAGAAAAAGGCAAAAACTCGTGACTGAGGCAACTCTCGTTTCGAGCCTCTCTCAGTGGTTGAACATTGAGTTTGTCTGGTGGTGGGCATTATTGTTACTGCCCCTACCTTGGCTGATTTATAAGTTCTTCCCTGAAGAGACTCAGCAAGCTGAAATTAAGCTGGCGTACCTGCCAGACAACAAACACAGCAACAAACCAAAACAGGTCGTACAAAAATTCCTGTCTATTGGCGTATGGGCTCTGTTGGTTGTCGCTTGTGCTCGCCCGGTTTGGTACGGCGATCCGGTTGAGTTCCAACCGAAATACCGTGACATGATGCTAGTGGTCGACTTATCTGGCTCTATGCAGAAAGAAGACATGAATGACAACGGTGAATACATTGACCGTCTAACCGCCGTTAAAAGAGTCTTATCTGATTTCGTAGAAAAACGCCAAGGTGACCGCTTAGGTGTGGTTCTATTTGGTGATCACGCTTACTTGCAAACGCCGCTAACCGCCGACCGTAAAACCGTGATGCAACAGATCAATCAAACCGTCATTGGCTTGGTTGGCCAGCGCACCGCGATTGGTGATGGTATCGGCTTAGGCACCAAAACCTTTGTAGACAGTGACGCACCACAACGTGTGATGATCTTGCTCAGTGATGGTAGCAATACTGCTGGTGTCCTTGATCCGCTTGAAGCCGCTGAAATCGCTAAAAAGTACAACGCAACCATCTACACCGTAGGTGTGGGCGCTGGTGAAATGATGGTGAAAGACTTCTTCATGACTCGCAAAGTCAATACCGCCTCAGACCTTGATGAGCAAACGCTGACCAAGATTGCAGAGATGACCGGTGGTAAATACTTCCGAGCGCGTGATGCCAAAGAACTTGAAACTATCTACGACACCATTAATCAACTAGAGCCAGTTTCTAGCGATACGCAAACATGGCGTCCTCAGTCGGAATGGTTCCCTTACCCACTAGGCGCTGCCCTTGTGCTTTCCGTGTTCCTGTTTGTTCTAAGGAGAAAACATGGCTGAGTTTACTTTCCTAAACCCGTATTGGTTGTTGGGTTTGCTCGTCATTCCTGTCGTTCTTGCGATTAACAGCCAATACAGAACCAAAAAGTCATCATTGATTGCGCCTCATTTGGCAAAAATGCTTGGTCATTCAGTGAAAACTAAACACTACTTTGCCATATGGGGAATAACATGGGCGATCGCTTGTATCGCTTTAGCTGGTCCAAGTTGGCAGTCCAACACTCTCCCAAGCTTTGAACTAAGTCAAAACCGAGTGTTAGTTCTGGATATGTCGCGCTCTATGTACGCAACGGATGTGAAGCCAAATCGCCTGTCACAAACCCGCTATAAAGCGTTGGATTTATTGCCAAAATGGAAAGAAGGCTCAACAGGTTTGGTCGCGTACGCAGGCGATGCGTATACGTTAAGTCCACTGACGACAGATTCCAGCACACTCGCTGGCATCATCGAAAACTTATCCCCTGAGTTAATGCCTTATCAAGGCTCCAACTTACCATCAGCGATTGAAACCGCGCTTGGTCAGTTTACTCAAGCGGGGGTAAATAAAGGTGACATCGTCGTGCTGGCAGATGATTTGGATGACTCCGAATTGTCTCGCTCATTAGCGCTATTAAACGGTAAAGACATTCGTGTGTCAGTACTCGCTATCGGTACATCAACTGGCGCACCGATTGCTCTTCCGGATGGTTCGTTAATGAAGAGTCGACAAGGCAACACCGTGGTAGCGAAGACTAACCTGAAAAACTTACAGAAGTTAGCCAAAGAGACCGGCGGATTATTTGTGCCAATTCAACACAATAACCGTGATGTTGAGAACATTGCCGCGTTTACTAATAACGCGAGTAACAACCTTCCCGCCAAACAAAGTGACGACGTGAAAACCGACTCTCGCTTGAACGGTGGTTTCTGGTTGCTACCTCTGCTGTTGATTCCTGCAGCCCTACTCTTCCGACGCGGCATGATTTGGGTACTGGTCGCGGCCGTATTACCGATGAGTTGGACACCGAAAGCAGAAGCCAATGCGTTCTTGAATCAAAACCAACAAGGCGAACAGCTTTATCAACAAGGTGAATACGAAAAAGCCCAAAGTACCTTTACTGATCCTAACTGGAAAGGCGCAGCAAGCTACCAAGCTGGGGATTACGAAAGTGCGATAGAAGCATTCTCCCATAATCCAAGCCTTGATGGCCGTTACAACTTGGCAAACGCACTTGCTAAGAACGGGCAGCTTGAGGATGCGGCTGAGCTTTATAAAAACGTAATTCAAGAAAAGCCTGACTTTGAAGCTGCGAAAAAGAACCTGTCGGTTGTAGAGGAGAAACTGAAGCAACAGCAGCAACAGCAGCAACAGCAGCAACAGCAGCAACAGCAGCAACAGCAGCAACAGCAGCAACAGCAACAGCAGCAACAGCAGCAACAGCAGCAACAGCAGCAACAAAAGTCTCAGAGTGATGCTAAACAAGAGCAAGGGCAACAGTCACAAAACCAGCAAGAGCCTGAAAATAAAAAAGAAAATCAGAAAGCTGAACGACAAAAAGCCAAACAAGAAGAAGAGAAACAAGGCAAGCAAAAAGGTGAACCTATGCAGGCTCAAGCTCAGCCAGAGAAAACGCCTCAGGATGATCCTGAACTCCGTCGCTTAGAAGCGGTAGAAAGCGCGCGTGACCCTAGTTTCTTGATTCGAGCTCAAATGCAGCTTCAAGCTCAACAAAAACAACGTCCACAACAATCTAATAAGGAGTGGTAAGTCCATGATGAAAAAAGGCGCAAAACTGGTCTTTGTTCTGATGGCCAGCCTACTGACTAGCTTTTCGGTTTTTGCACAAACCCTACAAGCTAGCGTAAACAAAACTCAGGTGGCGAAGAACGAAGTGATCAACCTAAGGATCATGGCAGATACCGAGCTTGGCTCAGATGCGATCAACTTTGACGCATTGAAACAGGACTTCTTTTTAGGACAACCTCGCTACGGCCGTTCAAGTAATAACATTAACGGCCACAAAACCGTTCGCACAGAATGGAGCATCTCGATTGCACCGATGAAAGAAGGCGTCATCACCATACCGAGCTTTTCTGCAGATGGGATGAAAACCGAGCCAATTAAGCTGCGTGTGACAAAAGACAAAGGTGAGCCGAATCTCGACGATTTGTTTAGCTTTAACATGAGCGTGGATAGCCATACTTTGTACCCACAGCAGTCAGCAACGCTACGTATGCAGTTGGCGATCAAAGTAGACCCTCGTCGTTTAGATAATCCACAAGTCGTGCCGCCAAGCATTGATGGGATGAAAATTGAGCCAGCCAGCGATATGAAGCAGGCACAGCGCATCATTGATGGCTTGGAAGTGACGGTCGTAGAGCAAGCTTTCCGCATTACAGCCGAACAACCTGGTACCTACACGCTGAATGGTCCTAAATTGACGGGGTCTTACATCTATGGTGACAGCCTAACTGGCTCAACCAAGATCATGCCAATCAATACTAAAACTGAGCAAATGCCGATTACTGTAAAGCCTATCCCTAAAGACTTTAAAGGTAACTGGCTGCCAGCTTCTGCTTTAGAATTAACGCAAAGCTGGCAAGATGAGCAAGGCAATCCGCTATCAGCAAATGCTGTCAGCACAGTGAAACAAGGCTCTTCGATTACTCGCACGATTCGTATTCGAGCTCGTGGTACACAAGCGGAATATCTACCTCGTATTGGTATTGTCTACCCAAGTACACTGCGTGTTTATCCTGAACAACCTCAGTTCGAGACATCGCGTGATGGCACTGTCACCATGACAGTGAAACAGGTTTTGATTCCCACAGAAGCAGGTGATCTCACCCTGCCGGGCTACAGCCTAAATTGGTGGGACAGTAACCGTGACCAAGCGAGAAAAGCCGATATTTCAGCGTTAAAGCTTAAGGTAGAGAAAAGTGACAGTGGCTTAATCACGCTGCCAGAAAGTGCGTTACCAGCACAACCAGCGACAACCCCAGCACCTGTGGTTCAAAGGGGTGTGGATACTATCTGGAAAACACTGACGTTCGTGTTTGGTGCACTTTGGCTTGTCTCATCAGCAATTGCGTTTGGGCTTTGGAAAAAACGCGGAACCGTAAAGCCTGAGAAAGTTGAGACTTCAACGCACGGCTCATCTCTGCAAGATTTGGAGAACATCATCAAACAAGGTGACAGTGCCAAAATTGAAAGAGCGGTTAACGACTACTTAAACACACATCACTTCAACAGTGAATCCGAAGCGACAAAAGCCGTGAAAGAAGAATTGAATGTGATGAATCAAGCTCGCTTTAGTGCTACTCAGCAAGAATGGAAACCAGACTCTCTGCTAGCTAAGATCAAACAACTCGCTAAAGAGAAGAAGAGTAAGCCTAACCACCAGCTAGAAAAGCTCTAGTCGAAGGCGAGGCGTGATTAATGAAAATGGCAGCTCTTATTGAGCTGCCATTTTTGTATCTATCCGTTCAGTCTCGATGTTTTAAGCGACAATTTGACTTGTCAGCTCACAGGTTCGAACACAGTTTCGGCCACTGTTTTTTGCTTGATAGAGTGCTTTATCAGCCAGTTGGTATAAGTGATCAAAGTTAAAGTCTTTACCTTGCGCTTGATAACGCGAGTAACCCACAGAGACGGTCAGCAACTCTCCTTCAGGATTATGGCAATGTCTTATGCCTTCTTCTTCAATGCATTGACGAATACATTCGGCTCTCAACCTGACCTCTTCTTGATTTGACCCAATCATCAACAAAACAAACTCTTCCCCGCCAATTCGACAAAAGACTTCGTCTTCATCTTTTGTATGATGGTCGAGAATATTACCGATACGCATCAACGCAATGTCACCTTCTAAATGCCCATAATGATTGTTAAACAAGCCAAAATGGTCAATATCGATAAGAATCAATCCAAAAGACATCACTTCGTTATGCTCAAGAGAGCAGTACTTTTGCATAACGTGTTCTAACATGCGTCGGTTACCCAGTCTCGTTAAGGGGTCAAGCTTAGACAAGACTTCCAACTGCCGATTCGCTTCTTCTAACTCTTTAGTTCGGTTCTGAACCTCGAGCTCTAGATTCTCATTGAGCTCTCTAATTGCCTCTTGTGCTTGTGTACGTTGCAAGACTTCAACCAAGCTAGAAGCAAACATCCGAATCACTTCACGCAGTTGAGAGGTCAAAGGCGCACGGGTTAACAAGTTATCGACCGCGATGAATGCAATTGGCCCACTGCTGTTTGACGTTAGTACCGTCATAGCCGCCCAACCAAAACCGACGATATTGCAATCATGGTAAATAGGTACGGATTCTTCGAACGCCACTTCATTGGGCATGGATTTCGCTAAGTTTATTAAAGAGAAGTCTTGGGTTTCCCCAAAAAAATACGACTCATCAACCACATTGCCTTGAATATCGGTTCCCCAAGTCCCCTGCATGTAAGAGCAGTTTTCATCGGTCAAAAACACCGCCATACGGTCGATACCTAGATTCTTAATGGCAAACGTCACTGCAGATTTGCAAACATCGCTTATCGTTGTACAGCGTGATAACTCAACCATGCTCGAATGCAGCATACGTACGTTTTGCTCTTGGCGTTTGCGAATAAAGATTTGAGAGAAAAGCGAACCGAATGATTCCAGCATCTGTTTTTGATAGGCAGTGACGGGTTTACGGTGGATAAAGTTATCAAGCGCAAACCAACCAAATGGCTCGTTTCCATCTCTTAAAATCAGCATCGCATTCCACCCCTGCCCCACGACTTTACCAGCGGTATAGATAGGTGCATCCTCTACAATAACGAGGTTACGATCCAAACTGGACAGTGATGCAATGTACTCTTCACTCAACTGATGAAGGTCATATTGGGTGTGGAATTCATCAATGGTGATGCCATCCTCGTTCGTTCCATAAGTGCCACTGAAACTGCGCTTTTTCATGTCCAGCAACATTAAGGTGGAGCGGTCGAAACCTAGATGTTCTCGAAGTGCTTCCACCGCTTTCAAATAAAGATCTTTCAGTGAATCAGGGTTAGAAATATCTAACGCAACCTGCTGAACAAGCTTCATGTTTTCGATAAAACGTTCACGTTGCCCAAGCTCATCGACATACTGCGCTTCTCGTACATCGCGATACTTCATTTCTAACGAGGCGTGTTTTTCTGCGCGGACACACTGCCAACGCGCCGCCGAGAGTTGCATTGCGTCATAGCTTTCTTCATAAATATTGTGTGCGCTGCGAGCTTGAACGTTTTGAATCAGTAGGTAGGTACGTTTAATCGGCGTGTTGTCGAGCATCATGATATAACTTTCGCCACCGAGGTCTTGGACGTGATCCCAATTGCAGGTATTGATGGCCAGAGGAATGATGCTTTCTGAAGTATCGAATTGGTTAGCCCAATCCCAGAATGCTTCTGGATAATTTTGGAGAGGAAAGAGGTCACCCCGAGAGAATCGAACCGCCCAAGAAGGGTTGGTCAGCGGATCATCAAAGATCGCTATCGCACTGGGGGAAAAATGCTGCTCTAGATGTTCGAATATGGCTTCAGCCAATAACCTATGGTCCCTTGTGGAAGAGACCGTTCTTGTAAAACTCTTTAAACTCACCTGACCAACCTAATCTACTTTTTTATCCTCGATAAAAAACTACTTAGGGGTGGATATGCAATCAATGGAATCCAAGTTGAGCTGTTAAGTCATTCGCAAAAAATATGGACTTAATTTCACATTCGAGAACCCTTCAACATTTTTAGACAGGTGTTTCATCCGGATTACATACTGCAAAAATATGCGCAAAAATGAATCAACATGAACATTCTTAATATTGGTGTTTTTCAAGTCCAAAAATAAAAAAGGCCCCTCATCAAGAGGGGCAAGAGTACCATCGCTTATAGTTATTCGTGTGTATGCCAGTAAATGTGTGGATTAACCGAAGTCACCGTTTACGTAACCTTGAGTACGGTCGTCTTGCGGGTTGCTGAAGATAACTTGTGTATCATCGTGTTCAACCAGTTCCCCCATTAGGAAGAACGCAGTGCGGTCAGAAATACGACGCGCCTGTTGCATTGAGTGAGTCACGATAACGATGGTGTAGTTCTTCTTCAGTTCTTCCATCAATTCTTCGATTTTGTGTGTTGCAATTGGGTCAAGTGCCGATGTTGGTTCATCCATCAGAATCACATCAGGTTCCATCGCGATTGTACGTGCGATACATAGACGTTGCTGCTGACCACCTGATAGACCAAATGCATGTGACTTAAGACGGTCTTTCACTTCGTCCCAAAGCGCTGCGCCACGAAGTGAGCTCTCAACCACTTCATCAATGTGCTTCTTATCTTTGATGCCTTGAGCGCGCAGACCGTAAGCCACGTTCTCGTAGATGCTCATCGGGAATGGGTTTGGCTTTTGGAATACCATGCCCACTTTGATGCGAAGGTCAGCAACGTCAATGTTGCCGTAAATATCTTCGCCATCCATTGACAGCTTACCCGTAATCTTTACGCCTTCAATAAGATCATTCATGCGGTTCAAACAACGTAGTAGTGTTGATTTACCACAACCCGAAGGACCGATAAGTGCCGTCACTTGGCGTACTGGAATAGGCAGGTTGATTGATTTCAGTGCTTGGTTGTCGCCGTAAAACAGGTCTAGGTTTTCAATATCAAACTTGTTCATTTTCTTAATCTCTTAAATCTTGAATTCGTGTCTTTTAACGTGCGTTCTTAATTCGTTTTATTAGTAAGTTGCGGTGTTAAAACGTCGTGCAATCAGTTTTGTAAACATGTTGATCAGTAGAACAACAACAATCAGAACTGTCGCAGTACCGTAAGCCTGATTCCATTCTTCAATGGTAAACAGTTCGGTAGTCAGTTTGTATAGGTGAACGGTTAGCGTACGACCTGAATCCAATAAAGAATCCGGAATACGTGCAACCATACCTGCTGTCAGGAATACTGGAGCAGACTCACCAATGACACGACCAATACTTAGAATGACCGAGGTTAAGATACCTGGCATTGCGCTCGGAAGAATCAAACGCCAGATAGTGTAAATCTTAGATGCACCTAGGCCGTAAGAGCCTTCACGGTACGTCTGTGGTACTGCCATCAACGCTTCTTCCGTAGTACGGATGATAACTGGCAGGATTAGGATACTTAGCGTCAATGCACCCGATAGAATCGAGAAACCAAGGCCAAGAATCGCCACGAAGAAAGTCATACCAAACAGACCGAAGATGATCGACGGGATACCCGCCAACGACTCAGTACAGAATCGGATGATTTTCACCAAACGACTGCCCACTTTCGCGTATTCGGTCAAGTAGATTGCCGTCATGATACCGAGTGGTGCTGCCACTGCGATAGAAGCGATAACCATGTAAATTGTCGCCACAATCATTGGGAAGATACCGTGCTCTTCACCTGTGCGTGTGTAGTTATCAGTAATGAAGTTCCAATCTACGTGTTGTAGACCGTTTGATAGGATGTACCAGATAATCCAGAACAAGAAACCTACCGTTAGTGCTGCCGAGATCCAGACAAATGCGTTAAAGACATTATCTTTGAACTGGCGTGCTTTTTTCAGTTTTGCGCGATCCATAATAGTCACCTTTAACGAGCGATTACTTCGCTTTTTCTCGGTTTAGGTACAGTAGTACAGCGTTCAACGACATAATGAAGACCAGAAGTACCACACCTGTAGCGTAAAGTGCGTTCGCGTGAACACCACTTGCGTAAGACATTTCAATAGCGATGTTTGCGGTTAGCGTACGAGCCGAATCAAGGATGCCTTCTGGCATTGCCGGCGCGTTACCCATTACCATGATGATCGCCATAGTCTCACCCAACGCACGACCGATACCCAGAATCACACCTGTCATGATGCCTGAGCGAGCCGCTGGAACGAGCAATTTAAAGATGGTATAGATTTTCGATGCGCCCAGTGCCAAAGAACCTTCTTTGTAAGTACGAGGAACAGCGCGGATAGAGGTTTCAGATACCGTAATTACCGTTGGTAGAATCATCACACCAAGAACAATGATACCGGCCAAGATAGTGTTACCTGCTGGTACATCGAATACGTTCTGAATCAATGGAACGATAATAACCAGACCAAAGAAACCGTAAACCACCGAAGGAATACCAGCTAGCAGCTCAACCGCTGGGCGGATGATGTCAGCTAAACGTTTTGGTGCGATTTCAGCGATGAAGATAGCGGTTAAGACACCAACTGGAACACCCACTAAAACAGCGCCTGCTGTCGAAACGATAGAAGCAACAATCATGGTTGCAACACCGTACAGTGCCGGCGGTAGCCAGTTTTGGCCTAGAACGATGCCCGAGACGCCCGCTTCTTGGAATGCTGGGATACTCTCTCGAACGATGAAGTATGCGATAACTGCTAATGATACGATGCCGATTACAGCACTCGTTAGGAACAAGCCGTGGAAGATGCGCTCTTTCCAGTCAACGCGGCGTTTTTCGCGTAGGCCTGGCTTGCTGATCGCTTTTGCGTCAGTAGTCATAAGCTTTTCACTATTTGTTGCGATGGTCATAAAAATCTCACGGTTCTTGGCAATGGCGTCGAACACAATGGATAGAAAAGGCTCAGCCCGAAACGTTGGGCTGAGCAAACTTTAGAGTCCCGATAGGATTAGTTAACTGAGATGTAACCTTTTTGGTCAACTAGCGCTTGCGCTTCGTCAGTTAGCATCCAGTCTAGGAATTTTTGAGTTTCAGCTGATGGCTTGCCTTCTTTGTAAAGAACAAGGAATGGACGAGCAACTTTGTAAGAACCGTTTTTCACGTTGTCTACAGAAGCTTGGATGCCATCAATTGGAAGTGCGTTTACAGATGAATCAACCGTACCTAGAGAGATGTAGCCGATTGCGTATGGGTTAGAAGCAACCATTGTCTTCAGTGCGCCGTTACCGTTAGCAACTTGAGCACGTTGAGAGATTGCAGAAACTTTTTTACCAGAAATCTTCATTTTTAGAGACATGATGTCTTCGAATGCGCCACGAGTACCAGAAGCCGTGTCACGAGTGATAGCAACGATTGGCTTGTCTGCACCGCCAACGTCTTTCCAGTTTGTTACTTCACCTTTGTAGATTGCAGTAACTTGCTCAGCTGTAAGGCCAGTAAGTTTGTTTTGTGGGTTTACAACAACTGCGATACCGTCTAGAGCAACCGCTTCTTCTTTTAACGTTGGCTCTTTTTCAGAATCTTTTAGGTTACGAGAAGACATACCTAGGTCAGCAGAACCGTTCTTCGCTGCTTTAACACCTGCAGATGAACCAGGGCCTTGAACTTCGATAAATACGTTCGGGTTTGTCTTCATGTATGTTTCAGAGAAAACTTCCATCAGTGGAGTTACGCTGCTAGAACCCACTGCAGAGATAGTTTCTTTAGCAGAAACAGGAGTCACTGCCATTGCGCCTAGAAGTGCGATTGCACCGATTACTGTCTTTTTCATCACAATTTCCTTTAAGTGGCCTTATTGCCGTTGTGTTTCACTTGAACGGTGCTCACTTTAGAATCCAAATATGACAGTTGTGTTTCACTTAGTTGAAAGCTCTATGACACGTTGTCATTTCTGCTTAATAAATCGGCAATCAAACTTTATTTACTTTCGAGCTCAAAATACTTTGCAATGATTTGGTTATAACAAAATGCCAAGTACATCGCTTTTAATATATTTCATAACAAATAAACATCGTTAAATGATTGATATATCAAGCCTAATAATTAGAATCGGGTTGCTTTATTTACAAAAATGATAATAGTTCCAATCTTTAGAGGGTCAATCATGCGTCAATTACTTAGTACGCTGTCTATTAAGTCACAGGTTTTCGTGCCCGTACTTTTTACTGTCATACTTCTCATCGTCGGTTTGAGCATAGGCATAGGAAAGTTAGAACAAGCATTCGACAAGGTGACGGTTTCCACCAATAACCTTATCGTGCATAAAGAAGAGTTAAGCTCCATCGTAGACAACACTTACGCGATGCGCATTAAGGCAATCTACAGTCTCTTCAGGGCTGAAGATGTCAAAACACTTAACCAACAATTACAACAACGTCAGGCAACCAACCGAGAATTCCTCAACTCCATCGACCAAATTGAAGGCATTCAAACGGAAGTTAACGCCATGCGCGATGCCATGAATCATTACGTCGATTTTACTCGTGTCACCATGACGCCACTTCTTAATACCAAGCATTCTTCTGATTACACCACGTCCGATTTTGACCGAGAGTATGAAACAGCAATGGGTCAATACCGCCTTGCCGGTGAAGCGATGATCAACGCCATCGACAACTTGTCTAAGAAGCTCAATCAAATCGTTACTGACGAAGTCGAAGAAAACGGTGTGCTTCACTCCACCACATTGACCTACAGTACGGTCTCTCTGGTGATTATTCTTTCTGTTGCTTCTTTGATCAGCTGGCTATTGGCGAGCTACATTGTCGCCCCAATCCGTAACCTGCAAGAAACCATGCGAGAAGTCGCAAAAGGCAACTTGTTGGTAGAAGCAGACGAAATAGGCAAGAACGAAGTCTCACAACTGGCGCATGACGTAAACCAAACCATCCACCAGCTTCGCGGTACGGTCGATTCTCTGGTTCGAATCAGTGAAGACGTTGCATCAGCGTCGACCGAACTGGCAACCGTAATGACGCAAAGCAGTGCAAACTCCGACCAAGAGAAGCAAGAAGTCGAACAGGTTGCTTCTGCAATTAACCAGCTTGAGTCCACAGCGGCTGAGGTTTCAAGTAACGCACAACAAGCGGATAGCGCGTCGAATGAAGCAAGTAAGCTGACTTCTCAAAGCTTGAGTATGTTTGAAGAAAGCACGCGCGCGAGTACCAAAATGGCTGATCAACTGAATGAAGCCGCACACGTTGTCACGTCGCTTAAAGATCAGTCCGAGCAGATTGGTAAAGTGATTGAGGTTATTGAGAGCATCTCTGAGCAAACCAACCTACTTGCTTTGAATGCGGCGATTGAAGCAGCACGAGCGGGTGAAAGTGGTCGAGGCTTTGCCGTGGTTGCTGATGAAGTACGTATGCTCGCAGCGAGAACCCAAGAATCGACCAAAGAGATCCAAACCATCATTGAGGAGCTACAACAGCAGTCTGGCCATGCAAATGAAAGTATGCATTCAAGCTTAGCCATGTTAGAAGACAACCAAGCGCTTGCTGCAGAAGTAAGCCGTTCACTGAGCGACATCAACAGTGCGATTTCAGATTTGAATGCGATCAACACCCAAGTTGCAACCGCTTCTGAAGAACAAAAGCAAGTAACGTCAGACATCAACAACAATCTGAGCACCATCTATGAATTGGTGAGTCAGAACGTCACTGGTATCACTCAATCAGCCGCGGCGGCGCAAGAGCTGTCTGGCTTAGCAGAAAACCAAAAGCATCAGCTTAAGCAGTTCCAAGTTTAAAGGTTCTACTCAACACGATAAGTTTCAAAGGTTAGAAAAGAAAAAAGCTCCGCACTGGCGGAGCTTTTTAATATCTGGATTAGAGAAAATCCAACGGTGTGATTATTCTTCGTCGGTGACCAGCAGAACAGAGAAAGTGTTCGTTGGCTCTAGTGGGCTCCAGTTGTAAACCTCACCATTCACTGAATCAAACACCATGACATTTGAACCATCACCGTTCGGAGTGTTACTCCAGATGTAACCTGCATAATCACCCACCTCTAGCGTGTAGCCACTTGCGAATGCAGTGCCGTTCATCGCAGGGCTGTGACAAGCACGTTCCGTCAACGCGACCAATTCCTTAATGTTTGGTAAGCGCCAATTCTTTTTGCCAGCGAAGTCATGTAAAGCATGGTTACCTGATTCATTGCGGATTTGCTCAGCGGTTGATAGCGCTAACTGCCATGACATCTTAGTCGCAGCGCCATCACAGGCTTCATTTGCCGCATTCCACGTTGAGCCAACAGGGCAACGCATCCATGTAAGATCTGTTTTTAAGTCAGTTACGGTACCGTTATCAGAATATGTATAACGCGTGTTAGGTGCCGTTTTAGCAAAGTCAGTAGAACACTCTTGTGCAGCCATTGCAGTTTGAGAAGCCAAAGCAAGAGATAGCGCGGTGATTAGTTTCTTCATCTTATTGGCCCTTTACTGCTACTAGACGGATTGGGAATTGGAATGACGTGCCAGTGTCACGCTCCACTTTATCAGAATAAATTTCTACAAAGCTGACGTAACCACGGTCAGCGCCTTTCGCAACAACTACTGCAAACTGAAGCGCACCTTCATAGTTAAAACTAGAGTAATTGTTAAATGTGAAATCACTTAGCCAAATAGCACCTGATTCAACATCTGGGCTGCCCTTACCCTGCTGAGGGAAGTAAGCCGTCGTCATGCCATAGACATTGCCGTCGGCATCTTTCTCTGTCTCGCCTAAGTCGAGAACATCGTAGAACTCTTGGTATGTTGGTAGGCGCCAATCAGTAATGCCACATAGTGATTGCTTGTTTATATGTTCAACATATTGGCTTGTTGAACAGATGCCATCAGCAGCATCCACACAACCAACAACTTCAAGATCTTCGTAATACGGTTTGAATGTTGCTGACTCATACACGAATGTACGATCTTTAAATTGAACCGAGCTCGCATCCGCACTCTTGTTTTCCCAAACAAGACCAGTACGCTCGTCCATAGTACAAGCCCACTCAGTCGCATCTGCAGCTAAAGCAGCACCTTGTGAATCTAGCTTAACGAACTTAAAGCCTGCACCTGTCGACGTTTGCTTGTCCTCTTTGTCGAAGCCGTATTCCGCATCTTGACCAGGGTAAGCAGCTTGAACCTCAGCAACGTCTGCTGCGCCATCAGCAAAATGAAGAACGGCACCCGTATCGTTGCTGCCAACCGTTTGTTCAGCAACCGCTGCAATTTCTTCAGCAAATGCACTCACTTCCGCTTCAGACAGAAGATCAGAGGCCAACGATTTACCTTGGAAGCTAAGGCTTTGAGCAAGCAGCGCTACGCCTTTGGTCATTTGTTGTGGCTGCATCGCAGCTAATAGTGCAACCGTGTTTTGCTCTAGCTTATCTAGCTCGCTGGCTTCTGCGTTAGACATCACCGTACCAGACAGAGAAACGCCGGCATCGGTGAGTTGCGCTTTCACAATCTCTTCAGCTTGAGCAACGGTTTTACCGTCAACCACAAGACCTGCGAGCAACGTTGTTACACCATTGACCGTGTTACCCGTTGCTAAATTTTGCCCCGGAGCCGCAAGACGCAACGTTTGGTTCGAACCTTGATCAACTTGAGCAAGAATGGTACTGGTTAGTACGTTTTTGTCGCTTGAAGTCAGGCTAAATTTACCGACATTATCTGTTTTAGCACTCGGTTCAGTCGTATCACAAACGTAGTTTTGGTTTAAATCGATGCACACTGGCGTATCAAGAAGTGTACCTGCAGAAACGATGGTGCCAGCTACATCATAGGTCGGTGCCGACGTGTCACCACCAGAACCACCGCCACAGCCAGCTAGGGCTAGTGACATAGCAACGAAAGAATATTGAAACTTCATAGATTTTATCTTCTTTTGATTTTAATTAACGAGAGCGAATCACTCTCACCATTGAAAGCAGGAAAAGTCCTAACAAGGTCCAAGGCGAGCCACTGCCACCTGAACCACCACCACTGCTTTCTTTAGTGGTATCAGCACTACACTGATACTGAGCAAAGTGACTCACACCCCACTCTTTCAACACCCCAGAATTCCCTGACACACGGTCAGACACTTCGAGACGCCAAGTACCCCAACTCGGTTGACCGACAAGCGCTTGTAACTCATCGTCATACTGAGCTGTGAAGTAACCTTTAAATCCATTGGTATTGCTTGATTGATGACTAAGTAGCACGACCGATTTGCCTTGTGGAGACACAAGCGTCACTTGCAGATCCTGCAGTGAGTCATGTTCGATGTTCAGGTAAACCGCAAACGAATCATCAATCGTGAGTGACTTGTCCGATAGCGTCTGAGAGAACAGCCTGTCGCCCTGCTCTGGCAAAGCGGAATTCACTGATTGAGGCTGGATATCAAGCTCTGGCGTACCATTAACCAGCATCACCTGTTCACTCCACTGGTGAGTCTTTAAACCTTCTGCAAATTGGTAATCCAATGAAATAGAGGAATCGAATTGCGTGCCACACGTCAGACCGCTTGGTAACGCCACCTTCATAGAGGTCGAATCAGAAAGCGTTTCATCAAAGTCGAAAACGGATGCGTTGTTTAGCTGCCATTGCCCTTTGATGCTCGCTTCGCGGCCAGTTTGGCTCAGGCTCACACCAACGTCTTGACCTTGTGCGATGTATCGAGCGTCATAGCGAACGCGAAGAGGCGCTTTAAGTAAGTTGTGTTTGTTGAAGCTGTCCGTCAGGAATTGGGCGTAATCTTTATTTGGGAACAAGGTGTTTGCGGCATACACGGTCGATTCCGCAAGATCATGCATTTTCACGCCACGACCAATGCCATACATGCCTTCAAGAACAATGGCGTCAAACTCACGGAACACGTTATCGGTATCATCACCGTATCGCTCAACCGATGCTTTAAGTGCTTGGAACAGTGGCGTTGACCATAGCTCGTCGCCTAGTTCACCGCCCACACTAACGTGCGCTGGATACTCTGAGCCCTCGAAGTAACGCGCTCTTTGGTTCCATAAGCTACGAGTTGTTTTGCGTGTTCCGAACACACCGTCCCAGTTGAACACCGTATCTAACTCGAATTCTTGACCACGACGCGAAGCATCCAAATATTGAGTGCGGTAGCTCGCGCTGCCCGCCCAGTAATCAGCAAAACCTTCTGCGATAGCACCAGTGTGACCGTACGCCCAATCCGGTACGATTTGGTAATGAATGCCATGCCCAAGCTCGTGTATCACGACATCAGCATCGACTGCATCCGGAGAAACACCACCGACACCCAGCATGAGTGCTTTCGGACCGTAATAGTAAGTAGAGTTATCTTTTGATAAACCGCGAGCATCAAAACGAAGCGGTTCATCAAACAAGTCGTAAGTCAGGCTTGTCAGATATTGGATCGAGCTATCAAGATGATAAAAAGCCATCAACTGTGGGAACGCATTGTCACCAAACTCGGTGCTTTGCATCTCATCAACACTGTCAAATGCTTGAACCCCTTCTGCGCTGAGGAAGTCCAACGTATCAAGTACAGGCGATTCACCAGGTGCTGGGGCTGCAAATAAGCCCGTCGCATCCACTTGCTTCAATCTTGGGTTAGAGAGATAGAACTTACCGCCGGACTTTAAAACCTCAATCGACTTGGTGACGTACTCGATCGGCTGAGGGTAATCGGATAGTGCTGACCACGTCGATTCTGGTGCCGCTTGCTGTTGCATGGTGCGAAGATCTGGGTTGAATAAAGAAACCTCAACATCAACCAGACTTCCAGAGCTCAAAGCTGGTGGCTCTTGTGCTTGCAGTTGGCGAGGCGATTCCAATTCCATTGCAACCGTTGGTTTACCGTTGCGAATGATCGTATCTTCAAGGCTCTTAAACACTCGCACAACGTGATGATTTTTATCGGTTGTTACTACAAGGGCACGCTGAAATTGATATTCACCGTTAACCCAAACATCAAAATTGTAATGCTCACCAAGCTGAGACTGGGTTTTGTAACGGAACTTTAACTCGCCCGCTTCTGAGTAGTGGCTGTCTAGATAAGTTTTCGCTTGCGCTTCATTCGTCACCACAGAATCCGTTGCGGGATAATCCCACTCTGCAGACTGCACCGCAGGGGTACATGCAATAAGCAGTGAAAACGCCAATGGTTTTAGCTTCATCATTTCGTCCTAGAATTCGTATTTTGCATTTAGCGTGAAGTAGCGCCCAGGCTCCGTTGAGTAACGCTTACTTTCCTCAGCGATACCCGCTACGTCTTGGTATCGGATGTACTCTTTGTCGAACAGGTTGACGATGTTTGCGCTAACACGAAGGTCTTTGGAAACGTGGTAAGTTGCGCCAATATCAAACGTATTCCACGCACTTGTCTGCGCGCACTCTGTCGCTAGGCCAAGCGTGGTCTGGCATTTAGGAACGCGATCCATGGCAGCGGCCCAGTTCCAAGCCACGTAAGCGTTGAAGTCTTGGTTGGCGTATTTCAGTTGAGCGTTACCTTCGAATGGCGTAATGCTTCGAACGTATTCGCCTTCCGCGTCTTTGCCATCTACGTAGCCAAACTTAGTGCTGATGTCCCATTGTTTGGTGAGCGCGTAACCCGCAGAAAGCTCTGCGCCATATGTCTCTACGCCGTCAAGGTTTTGGTACTGTTTGATGTAATTACCAGTGCTTGAGTCAAAACCTGTTGTCACAACATCGATGAAGTTTTCAAACTTGTTGTAGAACACAGACGCATAGACATGCGCACGACCGTTATCGAACTTGTTACCAATTTCAAATGAGTCCGAAGTCTCAGCTTCTAGGTCTAAGTTAGGTGCGATAACAAAAGGCGTCAGCGGCACAAAATCATGGTTCACGAAGCCATATGCTTTGTCGTATTCCGGAGCACGGTAACCGTGGTTGTACGACACATAAACGATGTTGTTGGCAAACATTTCACGAGAAACCGACAGGCTTGGAGATACCTCTGAGCTATCCATGTCTTTTAATGGGAAGCCGCCCACTTCGCCCTCACCGTCCGGCGTTAAACGGTGCGCATCAAAGCGCAGGCCGCCAGTGATGGTCCATTTATCCAGTTCCACCATGTCTCGAACGTACAAACCAATGTTATAAGCACGAGCAGGAGCGAAAGGTTGTTTGGTCGAAGGCGTTACGCCATTCCAATCAATCTTGGAATCGCTATCTGTGCGTTCGTAATAGTCAGTAGAAAGCTCGACACCGTAAGCCAATTGGTGCTCTGCATTTGCTGCATAAATCGTATTGGTGAAGTCACCACGGAAGCCTATTGTTTCGTCAATGAAGGTTTTGTGTTCCAGCTCGCGACGTTTGGTGATCAAGCCATTGTGATCCACTTGGCGCATTAAACGGTTGGTGTCTTCCACGACTTCGGTGTGACGCCAGTAAACTTTGGTATCCAACTCTTCGAACCAAGTTGGATTAATCGGTGTCACCTCTGCGCCAATGTAAGCGCTGTACTCTTCGGAGGTTTCATCTTCAGCAAAGTCTTCAATATGCCAGATGCCATCAGGTTGAATGGACGGTGAACCCTCCAAACGCTCTTGATTCTGGGTGTAGAGTTCCGCTTTGGCTTTCAACATCACCTCTTCATTGAAAAAGTGGTTGATAGTATAAGCACCGCTATAACCATCTAGATCGCGGTTATACAAATCTTCATCAAAGTTACGTGTCTCTTGCCCTTGCCAGTATGAAACGTTAAACAAACTCTCTGTATCACCGGAGCGGAAAGCTAGATTACTCGTGCCTTTGTACTTGTTGCTGATGTCGGTGTAAGTACCGGAAACATCGGTGTAGAAGTCTTTGTCTTTTAAGAAATCACCCGGCTGACTGGATTCTAAAATCACCACACCGCCGATCGCTCCAGAGCCATGCACCGAAGAGCTTGCACCTTTAATGATTTGCAGCGATTCAAAATTGGATAGATCAAAAGTATCTCGCCCAACTGCATCATTAATGTCATTCGCACCGAAGCCATCCGCAGAACGAATGCCATCACGAACGATCATAATGCGGTTACCTGTCATACCACGGATGGTAATGTTTTGCGGACGTCCTGCACCGCCCGTCACGCTTACACCAGGTTCGTTACGCAGCACGTCATAAAGCTCGGTCTCGCCTCGTTCTTCGATTTGCTCGTTTGTGATAACCGCGACACTACCTGCCACTTTTGACAATGGCTGATCGATTTTATTGGCGGTTACAACCACCTCTTCCATTGAGAAAACCTTAGATTCGGCGTGCACTTGACTGGCAGCAAGTACCGAAAGTACTGCCGCTGACACTGGGGTAAGCTTCATTTACTGCTCCGCTTTAGATGTTTTAATTAGTGATAGTAGAAATGCGTATTCCTTCGCTTGTTGCTCTCTTGCCTGCCTTGGATCCATGCGGTGGCCAGAGTGAAAATCCGTTTGCAACAAATAAGGGCCTGTCGATTCACTGGTCGACGAAATTTGAGCGAGATACTTCGCGCCTTCCCAATAAGGCACACGTTGGTCGTTCAATCCGACTTGAACCAACATGGGTGGGTAAGCATCTTTATGGATATTGAGGATAGGATCATAAGCTTGCATCGCTTTGAGCTGCTCTGGGAGTGTCGGATTCCCCCATTCCCCATATTGTTGTGCGGTAAGTGGTAACGTCGTATCGGACATACTGGCAACGACATCGACAAATGGAACCTTCATCACCGCGCCAGCAAACAAGTCAGGAGCTTGGTTGATCGAACCGGCGACCAAAGTGCCACCAGCACTCGATCCAATCGCGTAGACATCACGTTCACCACCATCAAAGTGTTTAAGCGCTTGTGCAGCCGCCGTGAAATCATTGATAGAGTTAGCTTTAAGAACGCCTCGGCCTCGCTCGTGCCAGTCAGCGCCAAAGTAACCGCCACCACGAACATGCGCTATCGCGTAGATAACGCCTTGATCTAGTAAGCTCACGGTTTGAGGCATGAAGTAAGGTTTCATGGTAAACCCGTAAGCGCCATAGCCGTACAGCACAACAGGAGCGTTGTCGCTGAGCTTATCTTTGCGGTAAGCAAGAGAAACCGGCACTTCCACACCATGGCTTTTGACCATAATGCGTTGAGAAACATAATCTTGGCTAGAGAAGCCGTGATAAACATCTTGCGAGAGATTTGTCTTTGTCAGTGCTTTAACATCAAACTCTTCCCACAACGGCGGTGTCGTCATCGACATACTACGAATGCGGATTTTGTTAGAGCGGTAATCACCAAGAGTGCTCAACCAAGCAACGCGACCTTCCGACTCTAACGGAAGAGATTTTTTCGCCGTGCCATCATAAGAGTAAACCGAGATTGTCGTTTGATTATCTTGCTTGGTTAATGCCACAAGTCCCGCATCGTACAAGTAAAATTGTTCTACGCCATTTTCTGAGCGTAAGAAAGACTTCCAATTAGACTCAACGGTGTCCGTATGTTTCTCGGGCATCGCAGTTTCAAACAAACCAAACTGACCATTAAGATTGTTGTTGATAAAGACTCTGTCTTGAGCAACATCCGCATAATACTCCACACCAGATTCTGGTTTACGTAGCGACGCCGTTAGCTCTCCAGAATCAAGGTTTAGGATCTTTTGTTCGGTGGTCGATTCATTGTTACTTTGTACCAGTGCGAAACGCGCGTCGGCTGCTGGATAGAAAGACATAAGCCAATCAGTCTTGTCC
The DNA here is from genome assembly GCF_000305755.2 of Vibrio sp. HENC-03. Taxonomy (NCBI): domain Bacteria; kingdom Pseudomonadati; phylum Pseudomonadota; class Gammaproteobacteria; order Vibrionales; family Vibrionaceae; genus Vibrio; species Vibrio sp. HENC-03. The sequence goes on from NZ_JH976064.1 coordinate 720,099, forward strand.
TCTTGCCAAAGTACTTTCTGCTCATTGGTCTGAGTATTGATTCTCACGACTTGGTAAGGACGTTGAGTTTTCGCTTCTTTTGAGACGACGAAAGCAAACTTGCCATTTGGTGAGAGCAGAACCCCATTATCAATGTTGCTGATCAGCTCACGTACTGCACCACTCTTTAGATCAACCAACACAGCACGGTACTGCTCGCTGCCATCAATATCTTCTGTAAACAACAAAGAATCGCCTTGAATACGCCATTGACCAATTTGGAAATATTGACGTTCTTCTTGGTGAGAAGAGAAATCGTAAACCACTTTCTCTTGCGCGTTGTTATCAGCTCGCGAAAGCAAAACAAAGTTGCCTTGTCGACGAGTCAGGTTCCATTCTTGACCGTTTTTAATCGCCCAAGGCTTCTCGCCTTTTTCTGCTGCCATGGCTTCCCATTGGCTCAACAGATTTTGGGTAATCTCGTCATAACGTTTCTGAAATTGTTCTGTTTTTTGGTTCTGTTGCTTGAGGTAAGAAAGGACTCGCTCATCTTGTCTGGAATCGTCTCTCAGCCAATTAAAGTTATCCGAGGCAACACTGGGCATAGAGGTGACTAAAAGCCCCAAAAAAACATGATTAAATTTCATATAAATGGCACAACTATTTATAGGATTAATATTATGTCGCGTATTCTGCCTTTAAATAAAAATGAGATCAATTATCATTTACATATTTTCGTGACATTTTTATCGGTTTTTATTATGCCAAACGTTCAAATCATGGATGAATGCACTGTGATGCAAAGCTATTGTTAGATAAGTCATCTATTGCTATGCAATTAAGAATCTAGAAATGAAAACGTCACCTGAAGAAGGTGACGAGGGTAACTTTTTTACTTTAGTCAGTAGCTCAAAAGAGGTAGAAAAACTAGAAAAGATGACTAGTTACAACCCAAAGTAAAGCAAGAAATCCAACAAAATAGAGGGAGGAAAAAACGACCGATTTAATCAATTCACCCATTTGAGACTTTTCAGTAATCATGTGAGCCTCCGCGATTGTGTACTAAGGTACAACTCACCAACGCTACGCAGAGAAACGCCAACATCTCAACCCAGACGCCTTTCTTTCCCCAACCTAACGATTTGCACTGTTGTTCTGTAAGGCTCAGATCGATGTCTTCTAACCACTGTTCTTCTTGATACATATTCTGTCTCCTCTTTTGGAAACCTATGCTAAGCAAAATTGGCGTTCAGAAAAATCAAAGACTATTTAACCCTTGTTTAGAGCAGCTAAACAATAGTCGTGAGAAAGCAAATTTCAGATATAAAAAATCCGAGCTCGTAAGCTCGGATTTGAATTCAGTTAACCTCTAACGCTGAGTTGAAGATTAATCTTCAGCTTTTGGTTCCGCTGGCTTTTTCTTAGGAATAAACACGTTTTCACCCACTGCCACGTTTTGGTAGAAACCTTTATCGCGCTTAACAGGTTTCTTCGCGACTTTCTTCGCTTGTGGGCGTGCTTTTTTGGTTTCTGTCTTCTTACCACGGAAATCAGGTTTACGTGGTTTCAAGCCTTTGAATTTACCCTTTAAATCTTCAAATACAGAGAAGTTCAAATCTTGCTGTAGGTAAGTTTCAACACGCTTAAAGCTGTCCCAGTCTTTAGGGCCAACAAGAGACACTGCGTCACCTTTGTTACCCGCACGACCTGTACGGCCTACACGGTGCACGTATTCTTCTGTGTGCTTCGGCATATCGAAGTTGATAACGTGCGTTACTGTTGCGATATCAAGACCACGAGATGCAACGTCTGTCGTTACTAGAATCTTAAATACAGCACGCTCAAACTGACTCATGATGGTGTTACGTTGAGTCTGGTTCAAGTTACCGCTCAGCGCGACCGCTTTAAGCTTCTTCTCATTCAACTTGTTCGTTAGACGCTCAGTGTCATCACGAGTTGCAGTAAAGATGATCACCTGACGGTATTCGGCCTCTTCAAGAACACGCTCAAGGATCGCTTCTTTGTGATCTAGGTGATCACACAAGTAGAATTTTTGAGTGATGTCTTTGTGCTCTTCGTTTGATACGCCGATAGCAATACGTTTTGGCGCATTCAGCATCTCTGATGCAATGTCATTCACTTCTGCGTGATCAAGCGTTGCTGAGAACATCAGAGTTTGACGACGACGGTGTTTCGCCGCTTTATGGATACGACGAAGCTCTGGTGCAAAACCTAGATCGAGCATACGGTCAGCTTCATCTAGAATCAGCGTTTCCAAACCATCAAGAAACAGAGAGCGATGCTCTAGGTGGTCAGCCAAACGTCCTGGTGTTGCTACGATGAACTTCGGGTAGCGGCGTAGCGCTTTTACCTGATCGTTAAAGTTCTCACCACCAAGAATCAATGCTGCGTCATAACTCAGACCACCAAGCATTGAACGAAGCTCGCCATATACTTGTTTTGCTAGCTCACGCGTAGGAGCAAGGATGACTGCACGAGGGTCTTTTGCAGAAAACGACTTCGTCTTTAGTGACTTGTGAAGCATTGGTAATACAAATGCCAAAGTCTTACCCGAACCCGTTTTCGAAGATGCCAATAGATCCTTGCCTGCAATCGCAACAGGAATCGCCTGCTTCTGAATGTCAGTCGCTTTTTTGAAATCGTAGTGTTTTAGGTTCTTCAACAATCGGTTGTCTAGGCCTAGATCTTTAAATTGCAAAGTATTCTCCAATAAATAGTCATCGTTTGAGCGCTTTTTCAGTGTCGTTTCCGCTCTAACGCAGCAAAAAATAAAAGCTCGGTATAATACCGCAAATCATAGGAGTATAGATAGAGATCACACAAACTAATTCCATTAGAAAAAATAAAGATTCATCTAAGAAACTTTCATTTGTGTAAATTTCGTCTAAATTATTGATATCAGGGACGTGGTAAAAGAGCTGCTGTACTACCCGATACTGGCGTTAAAGGTGAGTAAACGCTCACTTATGTAAACTAAAGGTTAGCGTCCGTATCAGGTACTCTATGAAATCCTTGGATTTTTTTGACTTTTGCTACATCATGTACTGATAGAATGTATTCACATTTACCACTATGACTATATGACACAAAACGTATAGCGTAGGAATTTAACTATAGGCAAGGAGTTCTAAAATGAACAAAACGTTGATCGCAGCTGCAGCAACTTCAGTACTTCTACTAGCAGGTTGTGCTTCTTCTGACGAAGCAGCAACAGCTACTAAACTAGACGAACTAAGCAACCAAGTTAGCCAACTAAGCCAAGACGTTCAGTCTCTACAATCTGACGTTCAAAAGTCTAACGACGCGGCTATGGCAGCTCAAGAAGAAGCTGCACGTGCTAACGAGCGTATCGACAACATCGCTCAGTCTTACACTAAGTAAGATGTGATTCCGCGCTTTAACGCTTGTTAAGGCGCGGTTATTTCTACTGGAACACCATTCTGAGCAGCAATCGTTGCTTTAGCTTTCGCATTCGTCATCCCATATTCATCCAACCACCAATCCAACTCTTGTGGAATTTGTAGGTGATCTTTCTCGCCGTTGCTGCGAGTCAATGGTTCATGCGCCTCAACAAATACACTGCGGTCTGGTTCTAGCGTGACTTTAACTGGCTGATTGATGATCTTCACTTTTTCACCACGACGTACTTTGTCGAATAGCCACTCGATGTCGTTAGGGTCCATACGAATACAACCCGCACTTACACGCATGCCAATACCAAAGTCTTTGTTAGTACCGTGGATCAAGTACTCACCATGACCATACGCCAAGCGCAGCGCAAACATACCAAGTGGGTTATCAGGCCCAGCAGGTACGACTGCAGGTAGGTCAATGCCCTTCGCCTTGTATTCCGCACGGATAGATGAAGGTGGTGTCCAGGTTGGGTTTGGACGCTTCTGGCTAATGCTCGTTGTCATCTCTGGCGTGTCTCGACCAATACGGCCAATACCTACCGGGAATACATGAACCACATTTTCTTTAGCTGGAAAGTAGTAAAGACGCAGCTCCGCCAAGTTAATAACGATACCTTTGTGGGGAACGTCTGGGAGAATAAGCTGAGTAGGAATAGTAAGAACGTGCCCTTCTTTTGGTAGAAAAGGGTCCACGCCTTTGTTGGCCGCCATTAACGCCAGCATGCCGACATCGTACTGCTTAGCAATGTTTGCCATGGTTTCGCCTTGTTCAACCACATGGTTTTCCATGCGGCCTATGACGCGCGCCCCGTCCTCCGGCAATTCGTACATCTTTGCGAATGACAAACCACTCACTAAAGACAGCGATACAGACAACAGGGTTCGTTTAGCGATACTCATCGGACGCTTCTTGCTAGGCATCTCTCTCTATTCCTTGGCGTTTTTGAAGAGCCGTAAGGTTATCTCTCTTTCCACCTTGTGATCAACCATCGGCTTGTGATAATCCAGTAAATTAAAACCACTCCATAGCCAAGGGTTATGAATAAACTTATTCGGTACCTCTTTAATTTCCGGTACCCAATGGCGAACAAAGGAGCCATCAGAGTCAAACTTTTCGCCCTGACTAATAGGGTTAAAAATTCGGAAGTAAGGTTGCCCATCACAGCCCGTAGACGCCGACCATTGCCATCCACCATTGTTGGCAGCAAAATCGCCATCCACCAGCTTACTCATGAAGTATGCCTCTCCCCAACGCCAGTCGATATGCAGGTCTTTAGTTAAGAAGCTCGCTACAACCATGCGTAGACGATTGTGCATCCAACCTGTCGTGTTCAGCTGGCGCATCGCAGCATCAACAATAGGATACCCTGTTGTGCCTATTTTCCAGCGTTCGAAAGCTTGCTCATCATAAGACCATTGGATCTTCTCTTCCCACGGAATAAAGCCCTTTCCTCTAACAAGCTTTGGTTCAAACACCAATAAGTGTTGGTAAAACTCTCGCCAGATAATTTCACTCAGCCAAGTAGCTTTCCCTTCAGTGAGATCAGGAAGTGGGTTTTCTGCATAAAGCCTTGCGATACATTGTCTTGGCGACAGCGCGCCAATTGCGAGATAGGGAGATAACTGACTGGTGCCATCGACAGCAGGAAGGTCTCTCTCTGCTTGATACGCATCGCTGCGCTCACGGGCGAACTCTCTCAGCTGTTGAACAATATCTGTGGTTGAGGCGTGCCAACGTTCACTGGATTCGCGTGGGTAAGAAAAAGGCACATCGGCATGATAAAGATCTGCTTCAACTGTCTGAAGCACGTCTTTGGACAGCTCGGCTTGCGGTTGTGGTTTAGACACCATTGGCATTTGGAATTTCAACAACCAAGCACGCTTGAATGGCGTGAATACCTTGAAGTATTCACCTTGCTTGTTTAATACCGTGGTTGGCGCATGAACACATTTGTCGTGGAAAGCTTCGAACGTGACGTCGCTTTTAGCAAGAACCTCTGAAACATCTCGGTCTAGCGCTTGTTCATTGACCTCGTAATGGATGTTCGCCATGACGCTTTCTACGTTCAGTGATAATGCCCACCCCTTAATGACCTCGGTCACGTCGGAAAATTTGGGTACTTCTTTGTACAGAAGCGGGACATTGAGCTCAGCCAGCTCTTCTTCAAGGTGCATTAAACGTCGTGCAATAAGATCCGCCTGCATGGGTGCCATGTGGTGTTCTTGCCATTGCTCTGGCGTTGCAACAAAACCGGCAACAACAGGCTGCCCAGAATCGAGAGCAGCCTTAAGCGCTGTGTGGTCTAACGTTCTTAGGTCACGTCGAAACCAAACCAGAATCATGTCGTCTCCTTACGAGGGTATTTTTAGGCAGCAAAGTGCAACTTTTCTATCACTTCAGAAAACTGAACCTTTTCTGGAAGTTGTGTTTGTAAAGTGGTTAGCACTTCCACCTGCTTGATAGGCAGTGCTTTGTTTGAGAAGAAGTGGACGAATTGATAACGAGAGAGCACGTCATGGTCAATCAGACCAGAAACATCTTCTACTTTATCGATCAAAGTAATGTGATAGCCCTGTTCACACAGTTTTGCTGCTTGTACCCAACTCTCTGAATCACGTGCTTGGTCAAAGCTAAGCAGTAAGCATTTGCCCTTTGAGGACGCTTTGTTTTCAGAATCGACAACCAATGCCAATCGAGTGATCAAACAAGTTTGGAACAACCCCAATTGAAGAGAACGCTGCGACACTTTCACTAAGTCTAACGCTTCGAAAACTGGGTTTATCAACTGTTCTATAACAATGTTAAGTGGGTATTCCTTTAATACGCCAGATAACAAGGTTTCCGTTTTGCCACGGTTGAGTTCGGACAGGGCTTTCAGCATGGCTTCGGCTTCTTCCAAACGCTGAACGTCAGAGGCGACGTCAACATCGGACTCTTGACCCAATAATCCCTTAACTTTGCCAATCGCCACACCCTTGGCAAGCCACCCTTGGATCTCACGGATCGTATCTAGGTCTTGTTGGCGGTATAGGCGATGGCCTTTTTCTGTTCTCTGAGGTTGAATCAAGTTATAGCGTCTTTGCCAAGCTCTCAGAGTGACGGGTTTTACGCCCGTCAACTCTGATACATCTCTAATTGCGTATAGTTTTTCTTCTTGGCTACAATCCATAACGTAGTCTCATCTCCTGCGGGTATGGTTCTAAATATTTTTGTTTTTGTAGGTACTCATCTGGGTACGCATTGAGATAGTGCTTAATTAAGGTTAACGGGGCAAGCAATGGTAACAGGCCAGTTCGGTAGTCACTGATAACCGTCGCTAACTCTGCTTTTTCATCACTATTCAGCGAACGCTTAAAGTAGCCTTGTAAGTGCATCAACACGTTAGTGTTATTTTTACGACTCGCTCGGTTTTGCAATGCCTTCATCAGGCCAAGGCGATATTCGTTGTAGAAGTCTTCGATTTCATAGTTCGCAACATCAGCCACCAATCGACCTAGTGATCGGTAAGATTCTGGGTGGTGCGCCATCAGTGTTAGCTTGTAACGTGAGTGGAACTCGATGATCTTGCCACGAGTTGGCTCGCCGCCCATCGACTCATAAAAGTCGTTCAAGCAGTAAACGCGAGTAATGAAGTTCTCTTTCAATACAGGATCATTAAGGCGACCGTCTTCTTCTACTGGTAACCACGGCATTTTTTCCATCAAAGTTCTGGTGTACAAGCCAATGCCTTCTTTCGCAGCACTGTTCTTGCTGTAAACCTTCACTCGTTCCATGCCGCAAGTTGGAGACTTAGCACATACGATGTATCCACACAGCTGCTCCCCTTGGAGCTCATTCACTTTGTTTTCTGAGTACGTCAGCATTTTATCGGTATGATCGTTTTCAGGATTCTTTGTTTCGACCAATGCAATACGTTCTTCGTTGCTCACTAGACGAATGGTTGGACGAGGCACTGTCATGCCAACACCGACTTCCGGGCATACAGGCACGAAGCTGAAGTACCCATCCAATTCTTTAGTAACGAAGTTGCTGATTTTGTGCCCAGAGTCGAAACGTACACGTTCACCTAACACACAAGAGCTGATACCTACTTTGATTGACGATTCCATGATGACGCATCCCTATACAAAATGTTTTGTTGTATAACTTATAGCAAGCCTTTCCAGATTGTACAAGAAAATAAATTGTACAATTTAACCGTTTTACTCACTTATATGGGAATTCGATCAGCACGATTTCAGAAAAAATTTAGGCAAAGAAAGGAAGAATTTGTGCGCGCAATCGACAAACTGCTCAAAAGCAAATCGATTGCCTTTTTGCTTTCAACAGATTTAGTTATCAACAGAATATTTAAACACTAAAACCGACCGTTTTGTGACTTAACTCTCAAGTCCCCTTACCCTGTCCCGATATTATGGCCTCAACGAAAACGAACAAGTTCAACAGAATTGGTAATAGCATTCTATAATTGATGCGTTTTACCTGAACAAAACTTTGGAGAGCACTTATGGCAACCCCACACATTAACGCACAACCAGGTGATTTCGCTGAAACAGTTCTAATGCCAGGCGACCCGTTGCGCGCTAAATACATCGCAGAAACGTTCCTAGAAGATGTGAAACAAGTTTGTGACGTTCGCAACATGTTCGGCTTTACTGGCACTTACAAAGGCAAGAAAGTTTCTGTAATGGGCCACGGTATGGGTATCCCATCTTGCTGTATCTACGTACACGAACTAATCGCTGAGTACGGCGTGAAAAACGTTATCCGTGTAGGTAGTTGTGGTGCAGTGCGTGACGACGTGAAACTAATGGACGTTGTTATCGGTATGGGTGCATCTACAGACTCAAAAGTTAACCGTATCCGTTTCAACAACCACGACTTCGCTGCAATCGCTGACTACGGTCTTCTAGAAGAAGCGGTTAACCAAGCGCGTGCTCAAGAAGTACCGGTTAAAGTTGGTAACGTATTCTCTGCAGACCTGTTCTACACACCAGAAGCAGACCTGTTCGAGAAAATGGAAAAACTAGGCATCCTAGGTGTAGACATGGAAGCGGCTGGTATCTACGGCGTTGCTGCTGACCTAGGCGCGAAAGCTCTAACTATCCTAACAGTTTCTGACCACATCATCCGTGGCGAAAAACTAAGCTCTGAAGAGCGTCAAAAGTCGTTCAACGACATGATGAAAGTTGCTCTAGAAACAGCAATCAACATCTAAGAAACACCTAAGTAGTAAATAGCAGCCGGGGCCTGACCGGCTGCAAGAATTATCCCGAGGGGGCGATTGTGTCTAACGGCGAACTGCCAAGGGACGCAGATGGGTTACAACTCAACTTTTGTAAAACATTGGCGTGTGACAACTTTGGATTGAGTGATGCAAAGCGATACGTTTTGCAACATGCTAACCCTAAACGTCCGGCGATGGTATGCCGTGAGTGTGGAGCTTTCCCCCCCTTACTTAATAACCGCGATGTAGTGAACGAACTTCATCGTCTGCGTCACGTCCACAGTGACGGGTTACCTGCTTGTCGCAACGATGACTGCGATAACTTTGGGCTTTCTGTCCATACTCATAAACACCTCTATCACGCTTTCGGTTACAGTGGCGATCGCCAACGTTACCGCTGCAAAGTGTGTCAAAGTACTTTTGTCGATAAATGGTCTGGTGCCAACAAAAAGCTTCAATTCCAAGAGAATTTAATGGGCTTATTGTTTACTGGTTATTCCGTTCGCGAAATCTGCCGCAAACTCAGCATCAACCCAAAAACCTTTTACGATCATGTTGACCACATCGCTAGCCGTTGCCGACGCAAACTGGCGACGATTGATGCACGCTGGGTAAACCACGCTGAGCATTATGAGCTCGCGTCGAACTACGTCGCGCTGCAGCCAAACAGCAATAATGGCGTTTATTGGATTGCTTCAGGTGAAGCACATTCGGGTTATATCCTTTGTCAGCATGTGAACTACTCTTCTGATGATGAGCCAGTCGCTACACTGGATCACAACCCATACGATGAAGTGTCTCGCTTTGTCTCGCAAGAATACACAGCGGAAGCGAGTGAACCGCCACCAGCACCGTCTAAAAAACTGCGTGAGCGCATCGATCAGAAATATCAAACCATTCTGGCTCGTGGCAACGTAGAAGATCCTTTGGGTAACCTTTCGGTGTTCCATTACCCATCCAAGGGCGCTTTGATTCGTCCGCCATACACTTCTTATGCGCACTATCTTCATGTGCTAGATATGTGCTGCCCTGAGAAGCGCGTTTCTATTTACATGCCTCAAGATCCCCTGCTCCGCTCTGCTGCGTTGAGCGTTTGTTTGTCTCGTATCCAAGAGAAAAATGTGGATCTTATGTATGTAGAAGAAGACGCGATTTGGGACATGAGTGCGCCATTTGGCAAAGTAGACATTGCCTACATGAGTTGGTGGCGAGATCGCTGGGCGATTTCTAGCCAGTATGAGTGCAACAAGGGTATTTGCTATTTAGCTGGCGATAAAAACGAGCCAGAAGCCTGGTTTAATGTGGCAACAACACGTCACATTCAGTTCTATCAAAACCGCTTCCAACTGTTGTTTGAGAGCTTCATCAACGAGCCACGTCGCAAATTACGACCTGCCGGGATATTGCCTCTTTTAGATATATTCAGAGCTTGGCATAATTTGTGCTATCAGGATAAGCAAGGACTTACTGCTGCTCAAAGACTGAAGGTCACAGACGCACCGCTAACGATCAAACAATTGTTGTCATGACTATTTAACAGTTTACTCATTTATGAGTGGTAAGTAAGTGTTGAACACGGTATACATTACAGTATCCGATTCCTTATTGGTGTGGCCATTTTCCACACCAAAACGATAAACGCATCTAACCACTTGTTTTTAGGTGTAAATTCCAGTTCGATAGTCATGGATGTGAACGTTGGATAAAAGCCAAATTCAGCTCGAGGCCGAGCTCAACGCCCTTGAAGGCCAGATAAAATCTGATCCCGAGCGAGCATTCCGAATCGCAGAACAGTGCCGTATTCGTGCAGAGCAAATTCTATTTGTCGATGGCGAGATCCGTGCACTTATCATCATGTCGCACGCATGCTGGTGTAGCATGGACTATCGTCATGGCCTAAAGCTGATTAAAGACGCTTACAATATTCAAATTCAACTCGATACTGACGATCACCTCCCAGAAATTCTCCACCTGTTCGCGCTTCAATATTGGGGACAAGCAAAGTATTACTCCGCTCAGCAATATTGGATTAACGCCCTTGAACAATCGGCCTTGGTCGACGACATCGAGATTCAAATCGAAGCCTTAATCGGCCTAGGCAATGTTTGGCGAATCACTAACGAACATAAGCTTGCCGCTTCCACGCACGAGCTTGCGGTTAAAGTGGCAAATAACGTCCGTATTGCTTGGTTAGAAGGGAAAGCGAGAATCCTGCTGGCTTGGGATTACTACCTACTCAACAACTTTGTTGAAATGCTCACCGTCTTAGACGGCGCAACCGAAGTCCTAAGAGATCATGAAGACAGCACTTGGCAAGCTGAGATATGGGATTTTAAAGGTCTTGCGCTTCTTGGCTTAGAACGCCTCGATGCCGCAGAAGAAGCGACCCAAAAAGCCCACCAGCTCGCGATAGAGCAAGACCTGACTTGGATGAAGGCCCACTCTTTCATCAGCCGAGCAAGACTCGAACTATTGCGTAAAAACACAGAGAGTGCTGCAAAACTTTTGCAATCCGCCGAACAATCCGCGCTCGCATTTGATAACGGTGAACTGCTCAGCCAAATCTGCTTCCAACAATCACGAGTTGCCGAAGAGCAAGGCAATTATGAGCTCGCTTTCCAAGCGTTTCAAAAATATCGCAAACATGCCCTCAAGATGCTTAAAGAGCAGACACACCGAGTCAGCATGGACAAAGCTCGTGGCTCAAAACGCCAGTTAGAGCAGCGAGCAAGAAAACTCATCAACCGTATTCGTGCTCAACATGAATACGACCCAGAAAAGCAGTTCTCAAATGTGGTGTCAGAAACCTATTGGTGGGAACAACTGGTTCTGTTTAAGACCGAATTAAAACGCTCGAATCATGCGATCATCATGATCCGTCACTCCGATCCGGCGTTTCTCGACATCTGTACCGAACTAGTCCATTCGCTCACCACGTCTAGTGATCTTATCTCGCGCTTGAGCAGCGACCGTCTAGCAATGTTGATTGCTGAAAAGGACCAAGCCGCTGAAGATCTCTACCGCACCGTTTGCGCTATGTTGGACATCTACCCTTGGAAACGTCGCGGTTTAACTGGCCCTAAGCCAACCCTTTATCTACAGGACATCCTAACCTTCCCGTTCACGTTAGAGCAGTTGGAAGAGAGCCACATTGAGGTAATGAAGAATGGAACAACTGCTTAGTAAGGTCACCGATGCAGGCATGGATCCCTCTTCAGTCACTGGTGAAGAGGCGTTGATCTTGTGGGAACACATTCGCCTACACATTGCTTCAACCAATCGAGAGAAAGCGCATTGCTATATCATCAGTGCCGAGTATCGCAGCAAGATTAAACAGTTAACAGAAAGCATTGAAGAGCTACGCCACGCACTCGATTTACTCAAACTGCCAGAGGACGTCGAAGACATTCTTTCGGTGAAATCGAGCTTGAGCGATCGCTTGGTCGAAAAAGGCGACTACAACGCGGCATTAACTGAGTACATCTCTTCTTCCAATATATCGGTGGAATACGGTTACATTGACGAGTACGTATTAGCCATCATTGGGATGGGCAATCTGTGTGATGCGTATGGCGATCATAATCGTGCTCTACGCTACTACCAAAAGATCGATGCAATTGATCATGCGATTGGTAGCCGCTCACTGAGATTGCGCTACAAACTCTATATGTTGGCGTGTTACATCAGCCTTCAGCGCATCGGCGCGGCGACAGACTTGCTCAGCGAATGTGAAGAACTCAGCATCTTGGTCAGTGATAAAAACCTAACGGGTCAGATTCATTTATACCGAGCCAAACTGCACCGTTTACAAAAAGAGTACAACGAAGCGCTGCTTGCCATCTCTCAAATCCAGTACGCGACCGGTAAGCAACACACGTTCTGGCTCTCAACCATGGTAAAAATCGAGACTGCTTATTGCTTGAATGAAGTCGGCCACCAATCGCTATCAAACCTACTTTTGGCCTCGACTGGCAAACGTATCAACGAACATTCTTCACCATTGATTGCGAACCGCTTTTACAATGCAATGAGCCAAGTGTGTTCATCGCAAGGCTTGTTCAAAGAGGCGCTCAATTACGAGAAGAAAGCGTTTCGCGTTGAATCTGACTTGGTGAAACACATTCCAATCAGCGAGCTAGGGCCTGCACAGTTGCGCCGCCTGACTCGATTTGAATTACAACTCAAACTTATCCTGTCAGAGATTGAAAACAAAGAACTGAAAGAGACCACCCAACAACATAAAAATACGGTAGCCCAGTTGCAACAAGACGTGTTCACAGATCCTCTCACTTCTTTACACAACCGACGTTGGTTGGAAGTGAAGTTAAAAGATTTGCTGCTGCACGACACGCCTTTCGCCTTACTGGTTATCGACATTGATCACTTCAAATCGATCAACGATGAGCTCAGCCACTTAGTGGGTGATAAAGCCATTGTGAACGTTTCGAAAGAACTCTCCGGTTACTTTAAATTCCGAGGGTCTTCATGTGTACGTTTTGGTGGAGAAGAGTTCTTGGTGATTCTTGAAAACACCGAAGTCGCTAAAGCTGAAATGCACGCTGAAAACTACCGTGAGCGCATTTACCAGTTTGGTTGGCATGAAATCTTGGGCGAGCGCGGCTTGACCGTCTCCATAGGTATTACCTTACATCGCGAAGGTGAAAACACTCAACGTACCTTCTATCGTGCCGACAAAGCTCTGTATCGCGCGAAAGCCAACGGCCGAAATCAAGTGTGTACTGAGTTATAAGCCAAACTTCAACGATAAACCAAGCTCTGCGCCACAAACCAAGTTCTGAAAAATAAAAAACGCCCCAGCTCAATCTGGGGCGTTTTTATATCTTGTTTCCACTTGCTAAGAGAAAGGCTTATAGAAAGAACAACGAAATACCGCCAAGCGCGACCAATGTACCTATCACACTCTTCACGCCCACCTTTTCACCTTTAACGGCGTAAATCACCAAGATAAACAACGGGCTTGTAGCGATTAAAGTTTGCGCTATCGCTGGGTTGGCGTACTTCAACGCAATCTGTTGTAGCCAAAGGGCAAGGAAGGTTCCGACAAAGATCGCCAGTAGCAACCATCCCATCGCTTTGTTGCCCATCTCTTGAATGTGCTGCTTGATGCCTTTAAACGGTGCAGGCTCAACGACTTTAATCACCAAGCAGACCGCTAACACACCAATGCTGAGTCTAATCAATGCACCAAGCAACGGCGGAAGATCGCCTGCAACCAACGCATAATGCGAAATCACCACACCCGAGGCTTGGCATACACTCGCCAACAGGCCAAACCCAATGCCACTCCAATTTGTTTCTTCGCCTGAAGAAGAAGGTTGAAAGACCACAAAAGTCACTGCTGCGGTTGTCACCACCACGCCAAGCCAACTTTGTAATGTCAGCTCCGAACCAAGAAACACCAAAGCAAGCACGCCCGATAGCGGAGGAGCAAGAGATTCCAGCAATAAGGTTTTGTTCGGACCAATGCGCTTTAACGCGGCGAAATAAGCACTGTCGCCAATGGCAATACCAATCACACCGGAAACCGCTAATACAGCGAGATGTAATGGTTCAATTTGTGTTGGTATACCCTGCGGCAAAAATGGCATGACCACCAGCATCATCGCCGACGCAATAACGCCTTTGACAATGTTCAACTGCATCGCCGAAAAGCGATGACTGAACTGACTGTATATCCATGTGGCAACCGCCCAAACGACCGCCGCGCAAATTGCAGCAATCTCACCTGAATATTGCACTGCTTACTCCTTCGTATTGCATGCCGTATCTCTCAATAACAGCGCATCGAGTTATAAATAACTTGATTCACTTATTGTTTCATCAAATACTTAAACAGTTAATTTACGTAAGTTTTTCTATTTAGCAACAAGCACAGGGAAGTAAGATGTTTCTAGACTATTTTGCACTTGGGTTACTCATTTTCGTTGCTTTGGTTATCTTCTACGGAATCATTGTGATTCACGATATTCCTTATGAAATAGCAAAAGAGCGCGAGCATCCTCACCAAGACGCTATTCACTACGCTGGCTGGGTAAGCCTTTTCACACTTCACGCCCTTTGGCCTTTCCTTTGGATTTGGGCGACATTATGGCGCAAAGAACGAGGCTGGGGCTTCAAACAACTCGAACAAGAAACGCATGATATCCATCATCGCCTCGAAGAGCTAATAGATGAAGTCAACGAATTGAAAAAAGAAGTCTCTACGCTGAAAGGCGAAAAGCCAGCATCAAACGCTCCAGCACAAAAAGAACAAGGTAAGGAGGAACAATAATGGATTTACTACTGGTTCTGACTTACGCCGCGTTATGTATCGCGATTTTCAAAATCTTCAATATCCCATTGAACAAATGGACAGTTCCAACTGCTGTTCTTGGTGGTGTGGTGTTGGTCGGTACACTTATCTTGCTGATGAACTACAACCATCCGTTCACGCAAATCGGTAACCAAGTCTTCTCAACCACACCAGTGGTGTCTGGCGTTCGTGGCCGAGTGATTGAAGTACCTGTTCAACCAAACCAACCATTACAGAAAGGTGATGTACTTTTCCGTATCGATCCGATTCCATTCCAAGCGGAAGTGGATAAGCTGCGCGCGAAAGTGAAAGAAGCCAGCCAAGGTGCATTAGGGTTAGAGTCTGGCGTTCAAGAAGCGGAAGCAGCGGTCATCAAAGCACTTGCTGAGCGTGATAAAGCGCAACGCGAATTCGACCGTTACCAACGTGGCTTCGATCGTGGCGCCTTTACCGAGCAACAATTGGATACTCGCCGTCAAGCATTTAAAGCGGCTCAAGCGACGCTTGAAGTTGCTCAGTCCAAACGTGAACAAGCACAAATTGCGTTGGACTCTGAAGTCGGCGGAGAAAACACTCAGGTTGCTTCACTATTGGCCGAGTTACGCCAAGCAGAGTTCAACCTCGATCAAACCGTTGTGAAAGCGCCAACCGACGGCTACGTGACTCAGTTAGCATTGCGTCCAGGCGTAATGGCGGTACCGCTGCCACTTGCTCCTGTGATGACTTTCGTTCACACCGAACAAAAACTGTACACCGCCGCGTTCCGTCAAAACTCTCTACAACGCCTAGAACCTGGCTTTGAAGCCGAGTTCATGTTCCGTGCGCTGCCGGGACAAGTGTTCAAGGGTAAGGTCATCGAAGTGCTACCTGCCATCGCGGAAAGCCAGTTCCAAGCACGTGGTGCGCTACTGGGTACCGATGCACTTCGCACCAGTGGTCGTGTGTTCGTTACTTTGCAAATCACTGATGATCTGACTGAGTATCACCTACCACTCGGTACGGCGGTTGAGGTCGCGGTTTATTCAGATAGCTTTACCCACGTTTCTATCATGCGAAAAGTGCTTATCCGCATGAAGAGCTGGCAAAACTACCTATACCTAGACCATTAATTTAATGGCGAAAAACGCATCAAAAAGTGTAATCAGGGGCTGACAGTCAGCCCCTGTTTTCATTCTAGCCATCCAGACAGATAGCATTCCCACTTTTATCAATATTCTGTATAATGCGCGCCTTATTTTTGATGCTTGCTGAAAAACTAAGCCAGTCAATGGGATGCGTGAATCCAATCACACATTTCTTGAAGAAAAACAGAGCAAACAATAAGCAGCTTGGTTGTTTCCTAACTTTGTTACACAATCAGCGCTATAAAACAAAGCAAGTGAACGTTCTTTAAAATCGACAATTGAACTGAGGTTATCTATGAATCTTTCTGCTAAAACCGTAGTGGTTATTGCAATCGGTGCTGCGCTATACGGCATCGGCGGTTTGCCAATGTTTGGCATTCCTGTGTTTGCAAACACGACGCTGAAACCAGCAATGGCGGTATTGGCATTGTTCTCAGTGTTATTCGGCCCTCTTGTAGGCTTCTTGGTTGGCTTCATTGGCCACTGGGTTACTGACCTATTTGCAGGCTGGGGCGTATGGCTAACTTGGGTACTTGGTTCAGGCATTGTCGGTTTAATTATCGGTCTTTTCCCTTCTCTAACACGCAACCGCTTAGAGAAAGGTGACTTTAATATGAAAGACTTCGCGTTGTTCGTGGTGCTTGCTCTATTGGGTAACGTATTTGGTTACGGCTGCTCAGCCTTCCTAGACACCATCTTGTATGCAGAACCGTTCACTAAGGTATTTACACAGCTGTCGATCATCGCACTGGGTAACACCATTCTTATTGCTATTGTTGGCTTCTTCATTCTTAAGTCTGTCGCAAAACGTAACAAGCAAAGCCGCAACTTAACAGAGGCTTAATGTCGAATGACAATCGAATTTTCTAACTTCTCTTTTAGATATGAGTCGCTGGACAAACCGACGCTAAAAAATATCAATCTAAGGATAGAGAAAGGAGAGAAAATCGTCATTATCGGTCCAAGTGGTAGTGGTAAATCTACCCTTGGCCAATGTCTTAACGGACTGATCCCACACGCAATCAAAGGGGAAACCAGTGGCCAGCTGACCATCAATGGTCAAGACACCGCCCCTTTTGACATGCACCAGTTCACCGAACAAGTTGGTACCGTACTACAAGATACGGACAGCCAATTTGTTGGGTTGAGCATTGGTGAAGACATCGCATTCGCGTTGGAAAACCAATTGATGTCTAACATCGACATGTACCCATTGGTCAAAGCGACGGCCAAAATGGTCGATTTGGAACAGATGTTAGATCGCTCCCCTCACGATTTATCAGGCGGTCAGAAACAGCGCGTTTCTTTGGCGGGTATTTTAGTCGATGACGTCGACATCTTGTTGTTTGACGAACCACTTGCAGCCCTTGATCCAAAGACGGGTAAAAAGACCATCGAGATTATCGATGATCTGCACCGTGAAACGGGCAAAACCATCATCATTATCGAGCACCGTCTTGAGGACGTACTGCATCGCTCTGTTGACCGTATCATTCTGATGGAAAGTGGTGAAATCATCGCAGATACCACACCGGATGAAATCTTAGCGTCCCCGCTTCTTGAGGAGTACGGTATCCGTGAGCCTCTTTACCTTTCCGCTTTGAAAGAAGCAGGCTGCGCGATTGAAGGCGATGCAAAGCCATCAAGCTTAAGTACATTGCCATTGGTGCAATACCAATCCGCCGTCAGCGCATGGTTTGAAGCCTCAAAAACAACCAATGTTGAAAAGCAAGCCGAGACTCTTCTGGCTGTTCGTAACCTAACCTATTCATACGATGGTGAGAAAAACGCGCTTGAAGACGTTAGCTTCGACGTAAAACGCGGCGAATTCGTTTCGGTTTTGGGTAAAAACGGCTCTGGTAAATCCACCATCACTAAACTTGTGATGGGCGTGATTGAACCAGACCAAGGCTCGATGATCTTGGACGGCCAAGACTTAAATGAGCTAACGATTTTCGAGCGTAGCCAAAAGGTTGGCGTGGTAATGCAAAACCCAAATCATATGATTTCGCATCACATGATTTTCGACGAGGTGGCTTTCGGCCTGCGTAACCGTGGTGTTGAAGAGAAACACGTCGAAGCGAAGGTATTGGAAGTCCTTGAGCTGTGTGGTTTGAGCAAGTACCGCCATTGGCCAATTGAGGCATTAAGCTACGGTCAGAAGAAGCGTGTGACGATTGCATCGATTCTTGCCCTAGAGCCTGAGCTTTTGATTCTGGACGAGCCTACTGCTGGCCAAGATTACCGTAACTACACGTCGATGCTGAGCTTTATCGAGAAGCTTAATCGTGAACTTGGCATTACGGTGATGATCATCTCTCATGACATGCACTTGGTCTTGGAATACACCACTCGTTCCATCGTGATTGCTGACAGCAAGTTGATTGCTGACGCGCCAATGACTGAGGTGTTTAGTTCCCCAGCACTGTTAGACCAAGCGAACCTAGCGACAACTAGCTTGTATGAACTGGCTACTGAGTTAGGCATTGAGAACACGAACGACTTTATGCAGCACTTTATTGACGTTGAAAAAGCGCGTCGAGAGCGTGAAAACAACGCCGATATCCAAGCTTCAGAAGCTCAAGATTCACAAAATAATGATGTTAAAGACATTGAGAAAGTAGTGGCATGAAAGACAATAAGATGAAGTTTGGTATCAACTACATCGATACCCAATCGCCACTGCACAAACTCAATGGCATCACCAAGTTTTTGATGTTCATTGCGTGGGTAACAGTGGTACTTACGACCTTTGATTTGCGCATCATTGCTCTACTGATCGTTGTAGGTCTTGGTTTGTTAAAAATGACCAAGGTACCTTTCCATGTGTACAAGCCTTTACTGATCGGTACAGGCAGTGTTTTGTTGATTAATGCACTGTTTATGTTCGTATTAGCGCCGCAGCAAGGCAGTGAATACATGGGCTCAACAACGGTATTGTTATCGTTACCGGGTAATTACTCACTCACCCAAGAGACCTTGTTTTATTTGGTGACCGTGACACTGAAATACTTCAGCATGTTCCCAATTGCTTTGGTGTTTGTGTTTACTACGCATCCTACTGAGTTTGCAGCAAGTTTGAACCGCATGGGTGTGCCTTACAAAATCGCCTATGCAGTAAGTTTGACCTTGCGTTACTTACCAGAAGTGAAGAAAGACTTCGTGAACATCATGCACGCTCAACAAGCTCGTGGTGTTGAACTGAGTAAGAAAGCGCCGTTGTTTACCCGTATGAAGAACGTTTCTAAGATCTTAGGCCCTTTAATTTTCTCTAGCCTAGATCGCGCTGACCAAATCTCTAACGCGATGACATTGCGTGGTTTTGGTCGTCATTCTTCTCGTACTTGGTACAGCCTAAAGCCGCTGACCAAAGCCGATATGGTGTGTATGGCAGGCATCGTCGTGATTGTTGCCGCAGCGATTAGCAAACGCGTTATAGACACTCAACTATTTTGGTATCCGTTCTAAGCGAACCACTCTCACAACAAACCAGTATCACGTTGAAAACCGAATACAAAAATGGGATGCCTCTGCATCCCATTTTTATAACCAGATTTCGCATTAAGTTATTGAGTAGTAAGTACTAACTTAGTTCCATCTCAACACACGTGTTTCGTTACCCTCTCCCGGCTTAGCTGGAATATTCAAAGACAATAACAAGCTCACTGCGGCCATAGCAGCACCAATGTAAAACACGCTTGAAGGCGAAACCAACCAAATCACACCAAAGGTTACCGGAATCACGACCGCAGCAATGTGGTTGATGGTAAACGCCACACCAGCCGTTGACGCCATGTCTGCCGGATCGGCAATCTTCTGGAAGTAAGTTTTGATTGCGAGTGCCAGCGCAAAGAACAAATGATCAATCACGTACAATGCTGCCGCCCACTCCGCTGTTTGCACTAAACCGTAGCCGACGAAGACAAAAATCAGTCCCACATATTCAAACATCAATGCTTTGCGCTCACCAACGGCTCCGATAAAGCGACCAATACGTTTAGCAAACAGGAAGTTGAACAAATAGTTGATTAAGAAAAGCAGTGTGATGTCCGCTGCCGAATAGCCAAACTTCTCCACCATCAAGAAACCAGCGAAGACCGTGAAGATTTGACGGCGAGCACCACTCATAAAGGTCAATGCATAGTAAAGCCAGTAGCGCTTACGCAGCACCAACTTTTTGTTTTGTGGAACTTCCGTTTTGAATTCAGGAAACGCAAATGCCATCACCATAATCAGGATAAAACCCGTACCGCCTGCCAATAAATAGACCGTCTTAAAATCTAACTTCAGCTGTTCTAGCAGCACCCAAATCGCACCATAGGTAATTAAAGACGCCAACGCCCCAACCGAGATGAACTTACCCAACATCTCTGGCGCTTCTTCCTTAGAAAGCCATTGTAAGGACAAAGATTGCTTCAGTGTTTCGAAATAGTGGAAGCCAGTCGACATCAACAAGGTAGTAAAAAGAAGTCCAAACAAAGATGGGAAGTAACCGGTGATTGCCGTGCCCAGTGTCAGCATGGCGAGCGAGACCAACATAAAACGTTGCTCGCGGATAAACAGCAAAACAAAGACAACAGTGAAAGCAAGAAAACCGGGAATCTCACGCACACTTTGCAGTAAGCCGATATCGGCCCCATCAAAGTTGGCTTTTTCGATAACGAAGTTGTTCAGCAGCGCCATCCAAGTGGAGAAGGCAATAGGAACAATAATGGAAATCAGCAGAAGAAAGTTTTGTGGCGTTCTCCAGCTTTTCTGTGGCGTATTCATGATGAGTCCTTAGGATATGAAGCCGCCATCATACCGCCAAATGTAACAAATTCGCAATATCATTATTATTTATTTACTTTCTATTTTTTACTTAAATTTCCGAAAGTTAGAATAAAAAACCGCCTCTAAACTTGCGTTTAAAAAGCGGCTATGTCGTTATTTTTTAAAGTTTATTTTACAAAAAATCTTTATGTACTTTGATGATTGCCTTACGGACTGATGCCGGTCCTGATTCTGTAGCAACCAATGGGCGATGTGGTTGCCCCGGATAGAAAATAATGAACTCTCCGGCTCCCACTTTTATGAACTTCTCATCAACCAACTGTTCACTAAAGGCCACGTCTTTGTCTGTTAGCAGGTCTTCTTCTATTGCTGTGAAAGGATTCAAACTGTAGCCAAATACCTCTTCACCTTCGAGTAGGATTTGTACATCGAGATAGTTACGGTGAATCTCAGAACGTCGGTTTTCAAGTAGCTGGGTTTGATCTTCAACCACCATCATAAAAGCCGATTCTCCAAATAACTCATACTTACCATTTTCAATCGGTGTGCTGAGCTTATCTTTTGCTATCTCGATGACGCTTTGCAGCTTAGGAGATAAATAAGAAAGGAACGTTAAGTGTGCTAAATGTCCGGTGTACATAAATGCCTCAAGTAAATAAAACAAGATATATTTGTAATACAAATGAACTTATTCTACTTACGAAGACTTGTATGCTCGCCAGATCACAAAACCGTGAATTCATGCCTCTAGCTTTTTAACCTTTTTAGGCGTCAAAACTGAACATAAGCCATTGATATAAATTAAAAACAAAAACATAAAATTTAATTCACTAAAAGAAACTGAGATCCGACAACACATTTGGGGAATTTTTTCATTGCAAATTCCAGACGGGCGAATATTATAATGACCATATAATCATACAATAGTATATTTTAGGAGTTAGATATGACAAAACCTGTGATTGGTTTCATTGGACTAGGTCTAATGGGCGGCAACATGGTTGAGAACCTACAAAACCGTGGTTACGAACTAAACGTAATGGACCTGAACAAAGAAGCGGTTGCAGCGTGTGTTGCTCGTGGTGCTAAAGAAGCAAGCTCTGCAAAAGAACTGGCTGCAGCAAGTGACATCGTGATGCTTTGTCTAACCACTTCAGAAGTTGTAGAAAAATTGGTTTACGCAGAAGACGGTATCCTAGCAGGCATCAAAGAAGGTGCAGTGCTGATCGACTTCGGTACTTCTATCCCAGCTTCTACTCGTAAGATTGGCGCAGATCTAGCGGCAAAAGGCGCAGGCATGATTGACGCACCTCTTGGCCGTACTCCTGCTCACGCGAAAGAAGGCCTACTAAACATCATGGCTGCTGGTGACATGGATACATTCAACAAAGTGAAGCCAGTACTTGATGAGCAAGGCGAGAACGTATTCCACCTAGGCGCACTAGGTTCTGGTCACGTGACGAAACTTGTAAACAACTTCATGGGTATGACAACAGTAGCAACCATGTCTCAAGCGTTTGCAGTTGCAAAACTTGCTGGTGTTGATGGCCAACAACTGTTCGACATCATGTCTGCAGGCCCATCAAACTCACCATTTATGCAGTTCTGTAAGAACTACGCTGTAGATGGTAATCCAAACCTAGGTTTCTCTATTGCAAACGCAAACAAAGACCTTGGTTACTTCCTAGAGATGGTAAAAGACCTAGGTACTGAGTCTCTTATCGCTGAAGGTACTTCTGCAAACCTACAATCAGCGCTAAACGCTGGTCTAGGTCAATCTGACGTACCAGTAATCTTCGACTACTTCACTAAGCTAGAGAAGTAATTCGGATTGAGCCTTACTGCGCAAACGTCGCAGTAAGGCTACTTTACTCTTCCCGCTATAACTTTGTATTCCGCACTTTTCTATTCTCCACTTTTTCATCACGATTCTTCGTATCTAGCACGTCTAAACGGTTAATATAGAACCTGATGCACGTTCGGGTGCTTCTTGTTCACCCCATGCAGCGTTATACTGTCTTCTATCAATGGTCACAGTGGCATACGCCTCCGCATTTTTTAGTTTGATATGATGAAAAAACAAGTCCTATTTCTTTGCACTGGTAACTCCGCTCGCTCGCAACTTGCCGAAGCGATCTTTAACCACATGGCAGGAGACCGTTTTCATGCTGACAGCGCAGGCGTTCACCCAAGTGAAGTCGACCAACGGGTGTTTGAAGTTTTAGATGCACAGAACATCACAAGTGAAGGACTTCGCTCTAAAGATTATGCGGAAGTTGAAAGCAAGCACTACGACTTTGTCATCACCTTATGTGACAACGCAAAAGATGAATGTGTTATTTTCGAGCAAGATGTCGATCAGCTGCATTGGAATCTTGTTGATCCCAAACCACTGGAAGGCGTTAAGCCATTTAAAAATACCGCCAAAGAACTGATTGAGCGCATTAGCCTATTTTTGCTTCTCAATAGCGAAGAGAACAACACGCATGTTGATCCGAGCAGCTTCTTTAAACTGATGAGCGATCCGCTACGCTTGAAAATATTAATGCTTTTGGAAGACGAACAAGATTTGACGGTCACGGATCTTAAAAACGCGTTAAATGAAAGCCAGCCGAAAGTCTCTCGCCACTTAGCATTATTGCGCGATACCACGTTCTTAAAAGACACACGCCAAGGGCTTTGGATTCATTACCGTTTATCGCCATCTTTGCCAATGTGGATCAAGCATTTACTGCAAACGGTTCGCGTTGGTAACCCTGGTATCATTAACGTTGAGAAATCGCGCTTAAAAGCCGCGCAACAGAACGAGCAATAAGAGCTTCACTCCCACCACACCGCTACATTTAATCCAGAGACACTGCTGAGTATTTTTATTTGAAGCAGTGTCACCTTGTCATCGTTTCGTCAATTCTATTGCTTGGTAATTACCCAAGTTCAACAAAAATTTAAACCATTGATATATAAAAACAATAAAGCACAATCTTTCCGCTTTTGGGTATACCCCATACCTCTTCGTTTTAGATGAGCAAACTAACCATTTTTCTGTTGGGCATCGACCAAAATCGCTTTATTTAAGATGCCTTTTTGAACACACCGGCAAACGATATTGTAGGTTTCTTGCTACTACGGTCCCGACTCCAGCTGTAGCAGTTTGTGACTCCACATAAGCCTTGCCCACCTACCACTCCATAGGTGGGCTTTTTTTCAAAAAATGCTGTGTGTAGGCATTCCAGACCGAGATGTTTTAAAGGTGATAACTTCGGCCAGTATTCATTGAGATATCATCTGAACATCAGCCAAACAACTGGCTCAATCAATATTTCATCTTTGATAATCGGGAATACCCATGCGAAACGCTAAAATCGCGAAGACCGTTTTGTGGGTTGTGGTCAGCAGTTCGATACTTTGGCGGCAGCTAGTCAGCATGGACTACTTGCTCCATTAGACAAGCAGACCGCACACCTAGTGATAATGAGGTGAAGCCTCATCGAAAGCCCTTTTCTCACGGAAGAGAGAGGGCTTTCAACTTTCTATACCGACCTAAACGGCTATAGTCATCTGGATGATGAACAATCTTGGGAATGCCTAAATCCTTTTTAGTACCGATGCTAAATTAAGCACCGAATTGAGAGATTAGGATTCATGAGATGAAATACGCATTTTCAGTGATGTTATTGTCACTGCTTCCTGTGGTCGCAAACGCTGGCCCTATCGACCCGAAATGTAGCCCTAAGAAGCTGGCTAACGGTGTAACGAAGGTTGTAGGTAACCGTTGTACGCTTGATGAGACGATCGCGGATACTACGAAAGAAGCGCTAGGCGTCGACCATCGCGTTAACCCTAAGAAGCGACTAGAAAGAAAAGGCCTTATCAAAGACGAAAAGTCGGACTAAGCGCCCACCTTCCATTCCTTCCTAAAATGGCCAGTGTTTATCGACACTGGCCATTTGGTTTTAGCTCAACCGAAGCCCCCTCGCCTTTAATCGTCGTAGGCCCAATATCAAAGCGGCATGCTTCACCACTAAGGTAAACGGTATTCAATAGATTGTGCTCTTGATAAGTGACTCTGACTTGAGACTCCATAGGAGCAACAACGATGATGTCAACTTCACGTCCAGTGGGTTGAGCTTGGTTAACACAACCAGCGCTAAGTAAAACAAGAGGAACTAAGAGGCTTTTCATAACAATAGAGTTTTTCATTCACGTCATAACAGTCAAAAAAAACCACCCAGATACAAGGGTGGTTAATAAAAAGGAATACGCTATTTCTATAACAGTGATGAATCTTAATTAAGCTCAATAATATTTTGATGGCATCGAAAAATTAAGCAAAACTAGACTGCCTACCAGCTAAACTCGCTCTTTGTTCTCTTACTCTTTGTTTTGTTATTCAATGTTCTTCACATTCAGTCGATTCTGGAACTCAAACACCTTTTCAGGACACACATCTAAACAACGCCCACAACTCATACAGGTTTGATCCATCACGCGACGGTCGCCTTCTTTTAACGGTTGACGCAAAATCTCCGGCTCGGGGCAAACATAAAAACAATCCATGCACTTAGTACAGTCTTCTCGGCGCACGGCGGTGACTCGCATTAAACTCTTGCTACCAATCACACTGTACGTTGCTCCCAGTGGACACAAGTGACCACACCAGCCGTGCTCAACTAGCAATAAATCCAGCACAAACACCAATAAGATCAAAACCCAGCCAGCGCCCATGCCAAATACCAAACCACGATGCAGCGCCGCAACAGGGTCAAGCCAAGTCCAGAGCACTGACCCCGAAATCGCGCTGCCAAGCATCAATGCGGGGATTAACCAGTAGCGAATATTTGGCGACCAACGATAACTCGCTTTGAGATTGAGTTTTCTGCGCAGCCACGCAGCAAAATCCGTCACGATATTGAGTGGGCATACCCAAGCACAAAAAGCGCGAGGAGCTAGAATCGCGTAAAACACCAACACAATCGCTACGCCTAGGAAAGCGTTAAACTCTGGAATATGACCTGTGGCGAGAGACTGTAATACAATCAAAGGATCGCTCAGTGGCACCGTATTAAGCAGCATACTGGAAGATAAATTGCCTTGCAGAATGCCCCATGTTGGCCCTGCCATAAACAGAACAATGATGGTCAGTTGGCATAGTCGACGTAGAATGAGAAAACGATGCGCACGCCACCATCCCAGTTTTTCGATGGCTTCTTTGCCAGCATCTTGCGCTAAGTTCTTGGCCATTATTGACCTCCTTTGAGCGACTCAAGCGCACCACTTGGTACTGGATTATCTGCTGGTAAGACATTTTCAAGCGGCTTGTCGATTTCTTGCCAGCCAAAGTTGTAGTGACTACCAACCTTACCTTTGGCGAGATCGGTCGGCACCACTTTGATCGCTGCCACATCAAGCACGCAAGCTTGTTCGCATTTACCACAGCCCGTACACACATCAGAATTGACGGTTGGGATCAGTTTCGCGTGATAGCCCGTTCTGTCATTGCGAATATTTTCCAATGTGATCGCTTCGTCGATCAGTGGGCACACGCGGTAACAAACATCACAACGTAAACCTTGCCAGTTGAGGCAGGTTTCGTGGTCGATAAGCACAGCCGTTCCCATTCTCGCATCGTCTATATCGGTGAGATCATGATCTAACGCACCGCTAGGACAAGCCACGACACAAGGAATGTCTTCACACATTTCGCAAGGAATATCGCGCGCAGTGAAGTACGGTGAACCTGTGGCAACTGGGGATAGCAGACTCGCAAGCTTCAAAGTGTCATAAGGGCACGCCTGAACACACAGCCCACAACGAATACAGGCAGACTCAAAATCACCTTCTGGCAACGCGCCAGGCGGACGAATAGGCACACCTTTAGTTTCGCGTGCTTGGCTCTGCAAAGACTGCAATCCAAGAACACACGCTGCCGCACCCACACCAGCGGCGGTACGGGCAGTGTCACGCAAGAATCGACGTCGACTTTGCGAGACTTTTGACTGAGAGGATTTCATTATTATTTTCCTCAAACACGCTCTAATTGCTCTTAAATAAGTTAAGCATAAATAGCGCTAAAAAGGCGTGCTCCCCATACCCCATAAGAGGTAACTCCAACCTGTCTTGATTAAAATCAACTCGTTGCAGATACCAACTTCACACTTTGATAAAAATGGCTTTATTTTAGTCAATACAACTTCACCATTATTCTCCATAAAGGTGAAGTTTCTTAGTACAAAAATTCAACGGAAAATCAGTCTCACTGGTATTTTCAATGATAATTCACTATAAAAAGTGAAAGTTAGAGGTTCGTAACATACTAATTTAAAAGCCATTTGAACGGTAAAAGTAAAAAAAGGCTATTCAAAGCAACGTTCTCTGGTTAGATTGAAGTTAATTCCAACAAACCACAGGAGAGAAGCATGGAAATTATCGTTCGTCCAACCACTGTTGAAGACGCCGCTGCGCTAGTCGAAATTTATTCGCAACCAAAAGCACAACGTGAAACCCTGCAACTCCCTAAGCCATCTCTCAAGATGTGGGTTGAGCGACTATCGAACATGCCAGCTGGTGTGTATAGCTATGTTGCAGAAATCGATGGCAAAGTAGTGGGAAACATTGGATTTCATCATTCACAGCGCCCGAGAACTTCGCACACCGCCTCGTTTGGCATTGGTGTTCATGACAAGTTTCACGGCTTAGGCGTTGGAAGTGCGTTGATTAGTACGGTGACAGAACTGGCCGATAACTGGTTAAATGTGAGACGTATCCATATCGAAGTGAATGCGGATAACGACGCTGCAATAGGCTTGTACAAGAAGCACGGCTTTGAGATTGAAGGTGAGTTTGTTGATGCCTCTTTCCGAGACGGTGAGTTTATCAACACCTATAGCATGGCTCGCATTCGAAAACCGAAAAGCTAACAGTTATCCTCCATGATAAAACTCCCGCTTTTTCACTATGAAATCCAGCGGGAGTTTTTATTTACTACTTCAAGTCCAAATAGTCTAACGCTCGTTTCGTTAACGATACGGTATAGGGGTTAATCTTCCAGTGACTAGGACTCCAGCCTTTCACAAAGCGCTGAAAATCCGCCCAAGCAACGGCGAACAATGGTCGCCATTCTTGCTCAACCACAGAAGCATCAAGCTCAGGCTGATAATGTTTAAGTGCACTATCTAGGGCGTCAAAGTAGGTATTCAGCACCCAAGATTCCATCTCTGCACACTGATTCGGTTCAACAGCACTGCTCATGAACAGCGCCACGTCTTTCATCGCGCAGCCATGACCTACATACTGAAAATCTACTGCAGCAACAGCTGAGCCTTCATCATCAAAGCAAAAATTGGCCAGCTTGGCATCACCATGAACCAGTGTTTGAAAGCGCGCCTGACGCAAAGTGCAGTCAATCATCTCCGCATGTTGCTTG
This sequence comes from Vibrio sp. HENC-03, assembly GCF_000305755.2. Lineage (NCBI taxonomy): Bacteria > Pseudomonadati > Pseudomonadota > Gammaproteobacteria > Vibrionales > Vibrionaceae > Vibrio > Vibrio sp. HENC-03. Next base: position 748,373 of record NZ_JH976064.1, read on the forward strand.
AGCCTGTCATCTTGCAGTGCGGCCAATTCATCAGGTCTTGTGGCCAAATGCCAATAGGTACCTGTTGGCCATAAAGTGTCGTCACTAACACCAATATAGCGCGCGTGGAAGTTTGCCAACCAAACCAAGCAGGCTTTCAAGTGCGCTTTACTCGCCTCTTTAATCACGTTTGGATAACCGGTTTGAGCGAGATCTTCCATTACAATCAGCCATTCATTTTCGTTCTGAAAACATTTGAGCCCTTGCGGGATTCGGCAACGTTCGTCGGCTTGTTGGCTAAAGTGCTGATACCAACTCACTTCAACCTGATAAGAATGCAGCTTACGTTGATGGGAGCGATCGGTGTTCCAACCACGAGGATGTTCCGATGGTTTAGGAAGTTGAACGTGTTTAACGATGATCGAGCGGTATGGAAAAGTCAGCCGAACTAACTCACCATAACCACCCCATAAGGATTGAATCACATCGATGCGTTCAAGCGAACCGAGTTTGAGCTCGTCACCGATGTTTTGATAAAGCGGATTGTTCATTGGCTCCATTATGCGAGTAAATGCGCCCATTCAGGGTGTGTTGCCATGTATTTAATCACGTAAGGGCAAACGGGTACAACGCGATAGCCTTGTGCTTCAATTTCTGGCAGTACGGCTTCCATCATCACTTTGCCATAGCCTTTACCGCGCACTTCCTCAGGTATCAGCGTGGATGTTATGTGCATCTCTTGTCCATCAAGCTTATAAACCACTTTTGCTTTGTGGTCTTGCTCTAAATCGACCCAAAAAATTTGGCTTGTTGTGTCTTGTGTCACTTTCTGCATTATCCGTGCCCCACTTTTCACTCGTGCTTTATTGAAACCAGCTATGTGACTGCATAGAATGATATCCACGCAATAGTCTAGTCATTTAGTACTACCATAACATAGCGCAAAACCGTCTTCTCACATTAGGTACGACAATAATAATGAGAAATATGATGACGAGTGCAAGGGACAATCGTTCGTCTCTTACAAATAAAAAAGCACCAGAACGTCAGGCAAGCACATTAAACAGCACCGATGCAATGGCAATGGTGGAACATGGAAGTGAAGTGACACTTAACGTCACCACGCCGGTAGGCACCAAGTTCATCACCACCAGCACATTTATGGGCTGTCATTCCAACAATACCGCGCTGATTGAACTCCCAAATATCTCCGACGAGGATTTGAAGTTTTACTTTCAGGAAGGCTTCTGGATTAACGTAAAAGCCTATTCCCATCGTGGTGAAGGCGCCGTAATCCCTTTTCGAGCCCAGCTTCAGCACCGTTTGGGCGACCCATATCCATTATTGGTACTGAGTCTGCCTAACACCATGCAGGTTTATCAGCTGCGAAAAGAAGTGCGATACGAAGTGAATCTGCGTAGCCGCCTTCAGTTCGAGCAATACCGAGCAGAATGTGAAATACGAGACCTTTCCAAGAGTGGCTGTCGATTTGTTACCTCACCTATGAGTAGAACGCTCCAAGTCGGTGATCTTGTCACTCTCGACATAACGATGCCGGGTAACGGACGCATGTTAGCGCCACTAAAAGGGCGAATCTGTAACTTACAGAAATCGACACACTACGCGCGATACGGGGTCGAGTTTGATGATTTCGGGAAAGCAAATGCCAAAAACCTTTTAAGTCACCTCAAATTTGATGGCACCAAGCTAACGCTGAAAGGATAAACCAGCCCATATCCAACGTATGAAGCACTGCGTTCAAGTAGCCTAATTAGTTCAAATAACCCTAAGGCGTTCAAATAACCCTAAAATGAAGAAAACCCCTTACCACGCGGTAAGGGGTTTTGTTTTACTAAGAAAAAGGCGGGATCTTAGAAAACAATTTGACTTAGAAGTCGTAACGTAGACCTAGTGCTAGTTCGTCTTGCTCGTCAGAACCTTCGTTGTCCATTAGGTCGAAGTTGTATGACGCGTAGCCACGGAAGTTAGGCTTGAAGTAGTAAGTTACGTCAACAGCTAGGTTTTCTACAGTATCTGTGTCTTCTACGTCACCTTTGTTGTAAGTAGAAGTGAACACGGTTTGACCCATAGTGTATGCAGCTGCTAGTTCGTAACCTTTGTAATCGTCAGAATCTTGCTCGATACCTGTGTAGTTACCAGCAACGTAGAAGTTACCTACAGTGTAAGAAGCCGCTAGCATGTATTGATCAACATCATCCTGGTTAGCAAAGCCAGCACCTAGCTCAAGGCCAGTGTCAGCGAATGCGTAAATACCAGATAGAGAGAAGCCATCTTGCTCGTTGTCGTCAAAGCCGTTTGCATCTGTTGTGCGATCAGCAAAACGGTAGCTTGCACGAAGCGCTAGTTGCTCGAATTGGCCTGAGTAAGAAACCATGTTGTCTGTGCGGTCAGCAACTGGCAGTTTTAGTGCTGCAGTGTTGCCGTGGTAAGCCATGATATCAGTGAAGTCAGTGATAACGCCTAGTGCACCGTCGTTTTTACCGTAAGTGATTTCACCGTATTTACCGCCAAGACCTGCGTACGCGTAACGAGTCTCTAGATCGCTGTTGTTATCAACTGCGCCGTTTTCGAATGTTTCAAACTCACCTTCCCAGAAACCAACACCGTATAGGCTATCGCTGATTTCCTGCTTACCTAGGAAGTTAAGACGGATACGTGAACGGTCTTCTGCTTTGCCGTCGATCATAGATAGACGAGCTTCAGCGCGGCCGCCCATTTCTAGTGATGTACCGTCTTGGTTGTACAATTCTGAAGCGACAACTTGAGATCCAGATGCCATTAGCGCCACTGCTACAGCTAAAGTTTTCAATTTCATTTATAGTTTTCCATATCTTTGTTTTGTCATCATTTTCTCACCAGAAAACAGGACTTTTCTGTACCAACGAGAAAACGGGCGGCATCGTAGCAGCTGCTATTTTTAACGCAACAAGTTGAATACACAGCCTTAATTGAGCAAAACACCACTGGAGATGACGATATGAATACCTCCAAACCCTCAAGTTATCGGTTCGGTGAATAAAAGCGTGCGCGTCAAAAAAATTTTGACGCTAAAAAGTGAGACTCAACATTTATAAATGTGACATAAATCACTTTTTATTTTGGGTAACTGACTGTTTTAATTACTGTTAATTAAATCATTACTCGATTTTTGATAAAAAAATCCCCAAGCCGAAGCTCAGGGATTCTTTTCAATCAGTCGATGTTTGTCGCTCGCTGCTTTTGACTAAAGCTTGAAGAAACTCAACTGCTCTTTTTGTTTTTCAGCAAGGTGAGAAAGCTCTGTACTTGCGCTCGCGCTTTGGCTGATGCCAGCTACGTTTTGGTTTACCAGTTCAGACATGTTTACCACGTTGCGGTTGATGTCTTGTGTTACTTGAGACTGCTCTTCCGCTGCCGTCGCCACTTGCGTGTTTGAATCGTTGATGTTCGCTACCGACTCGGTAATACCAATCAGGGCATCGTTCGCTTGTTGAGTGAGCTCGTTGTTGCGGTTAAGCATCTCTAGGCTCACCTGCATGCTGTCGTTTGCAAGACCAGACTGCGCTTGAAGCTCCTCAATGATAGAAGAGATTTCTTGCGTCGAGTCTTGAGTGCGCGCTGCTAGCATACGAACTTCATCTGCTACAACAGCAAAACCACGACCAGATTCACCAGCACGAGCTGCTTCAATCGCCGCGTTCAGTGCTAGAAGGTTAGTTTGCTCAGATACGCCACGAATCACTTCAATAACGTCGTTGATTTGAACCGATTGTTCTTTCAGACGAAGAACCACTTGCGCCGCATCGTTAAGCGCTTGAGACATTTGCTCGCTTGCTTGTGCACTCTCTTGGAAGATCGCTAGGCCAGATTGCGCTAGGCCATCGGCTTCACGTGCTGTTGCGTCTGCTGATGTCGCGTTGTCGCTTACGTTGTTTGCTGTGCTTGCTAGCTCGTTAACCGCCGATGCCACTTGCTCGATTTCAGCCAATTCTTGTTGTGCATTCGCTTCAGCTTGTGTCATTACCGCTGCAAGTTCTGTTGAAGCAGAAGCCACTTCTTCACTGATGCGCATCAGTTGGTCAACCGTATCGTGAAGCTGTTTCGCTGTTTGGTTTACGTCTTTGCTCAGCTGTGAAATTTCGTTGTCGCCATCAATGTCTGCACGTACCGACAGGTCACCACCTGCTAGCTTGCGCATCACTTCTTGAAGTTTTTGGATTGGCGTAACAATCATGCCAGATAGGAACCAAGCACCTAGCAAAGAGAAGGCAAATACCGCAATCACTGACATCATGGCATTGTTTTGTACACGAGTATGTTCACGTGCGCTTGCTGCGGTTGCTTCCGTCGCAATCTCATTCACACGTTGTGATAGTGAGTTGATGGTTGCAACCATTTCGTTACCAACACGGCGGTAACCTGAGATAAAGTTTGTGTATTCGCTATCAGAAACTAAGCCACGGTCGTGACGGTTAAAGAATTCTACCGCACGTGTTGAGTAATCAATGTAAGCATCAATACTTTGACGTACTTTCTGCGCTTCTTTGCTGAACGTACCACGAGCATCGACAAGATCGAGATCAGCATCAATTGCTTTTGCACCCGCTTTTAGGTCAGCAAGGAAAGCATCACGACGAGACGCATCGTAGATCGCGTAAACCGCGCTAATGCGCAATGGGTAAACTTGGTCGTCGATTTTAGCCAATGTGTCTTTGTAGAACACAAGAGAATCGGAGTTAGAAGCAACCAATTCTTGCTCTGCTTCTAGGTTGTTTTGAGTGATCCACAATGTGATGAACAGAGTGATCGCAGTGAATAGAACTGGAACCAAAACTTGCGTTCGTACTGACAAGTTTTTCAGGGATAGCTGCATGAGTAACCTCAGGTATTTGAGTGTTGGCTTCCTTGCGATGGGATTATTCCCGGACGAATAGACAAGGGGGCAAATACTAGAGATAGATCACACTTTTGTCCAGAGCAAAAAGCCATCAATTTCATGGCTTTAGCGACAATATCCCGACAACTGCGTCGGGATATTGTCATTATGACAAGTTATGAAGATTTATACGCTTTTCTATCAACTTTTATGTCAATAAGTGCTTATTTTCTCAGCGCATTTAGCTTAGCTTGTGCCAAGCCAAAAATGGTGTCGATAGGGTAAGTTCCCTCATCGGTCGCTTCACCAGCATCTTTGCCGGTAAACAGCTCTACCGCTTCGGTTACGTGGTCGATAGCCCAGATATGGAAATCTCCCTTCTCTACCGCTTTGACAATGTCAGGGCGAAGCATCAGGTTATGTACGTTTGAACGCGGGATGATCACCCCTTGTCCAGCATGACGACCTTTGATTTCACACACATCGTAGAAGCCTTCGATCTTCTCGTTTACACCACCAATAGGCTGCGCTTCACCGAATTGGTTCATCGAACCGGTAATCGCAATATCCTGACGGTTTGGCTGTTTCGAGAACGCCGACACAACTGCACAGAACTCAGCCATACTTGCACTGTCACCATCTACACCACCGTACGATTGCTCAAAGGTAATCGTGGTTGTGAGTGGCACACGTGCTGTCTTACCAAACACAGACGACAAGTAAGCAGACAGAATCATCACACCTTTCGAGTGAATACTACCGCCAAGATCAACACTTCTCTCGATATCAATCACTTCACCATCACCGTAACACGTGGTTGCCGTAATGCGGTTCGGCGCGCCAAACATGTGATCACTGGTGCTCAATACCGACAGTGCGTTGACCTGACCAACCGCAGAACCTTCGGTACGAATCAAGGTCGTTCCATTAACGAAGGTTTCCATCACGCTATCTTGCAAACGGCTGACTCGCATTTCTTGATTGCTCAAAGCCTCTTCCACGTGTCCGATACGGATCATGTTGGAATTCGCCTGACGAGCCACGTAGTTAGACTCACGCAATAGGTTAGCGATATTGGCAGAATGCAACGAAAGCTTGGTTTGGTCTCCAGACAAACGCGAACTGTATTCGATGATGCGTGCGATGGCTTTCTTATCGCAGTGCAGCATGTTGTTGTCGTTCACCACACTAGAAATAAAACGTGCGTATTGCAGTTCTGAATCCGGTGTACGCTTCATTTCGTCTTCGAAATCCGCCGTCACACGGAATAGTTCACCAAACTCTGGATCGTAGTGTTGCAGCAGTTGGTAAGTGCGGTAATCACCGAACAAGATGATTTTGATGTCCAATGGAATCGGTTCAGGATCAAGAGAAACCGCGCCAGTCAATGTCACTTCTTTTTCTAAAGAGGTAAAACTCAGCTGACGAGAACGTAATGCACGCTTCAATCCATCCCACACATAAGGTTGCTCAAGCACCTTTTGTGCATCCATCAATAGCACACCGCCGTTCGCTTTATGCAAGCTACCCGCTCGAATCAAAGAGAAATCAGTAAACACTGTGCCTTTGAACGTCGCCGTTTCAATTGAACCAAATAGCGAGTGGTAGTTCGGATTCTCTTCCACCACGATTGGGAACTCGCAATCTTTACGACTAACCAGTACGTTGACTTTGTAACGACGTGGAAGCTTCTTATCTAAGGAAGCGGTAGCAATCTCACCTTGTTCACCACTCTGCTCTAAGAAGATGTCGGCGTTTTCGACAATATCTTTTTGCAGATCAGTTAGGTAGGTTTTGATTTCCGGATACTCAGCGTAATCCACTTTCAACTGCTTGATGAAGTGAGTAATCACATCCAGCGTTACGTCGTCATTAAGCTTTTTGATCTTCTCGCTAAATGAGTCTTCCCACTCAGTGAGCTCGCGAACCATATTACGCAAGCTGACTTCTAGCTCATCGATACTGCTGCCAAAGTATTCTTGCTCTTTCTTGCTGAGCGCTTCGAAAGACTCTTCGGTATGCAGCTCTTCACCGTCCATCGCAACAAACTGATAATCACCTTGCGCCGTGATCGTTAGGCTAATGCCTTTCTCTTTTGCTTCCTTACTGATGCTGTCCAACTCGTGTTGCTGTTTATTCGCAAGTTGGTTTTTTAAGCGATCAGCTCGGCTGTAGTACATCTCATTGTCGAACGCGAGAGGTAAAGCATTGAGCAATTTACCCATCAGCTTTTCGATGTCTACTTTGAGCTTGCTACCAATTCCGCACGGGAGCTTTAGGACTTTTGGTATACGCGTGTCTTCAAAGTTCGCGACATAACACCAATCAAACAGTGCTGCAGCATCGTGTTGATGGCGGTTTAAATAGCGCAAAATCATGGTACGCTTGCCTAGGCCGTTCTGACCAATGGCGTAGATGTTGTACCCTTTCTCCTTGATTGACATGGCGAACTCGACCGCTTTCTGTGCGCGCTCTTGCCCTACAATTTCGTCAATCGGAGGTAATTCCTTGGTCGACTTACATGGCATATTCTCTAGATCAGCTACAGAATACAGCTGTTTAGGTTCCAATCTTTGTACTGCCATACTCGCCTCCTTTTCTTATTGTCGTTACCTCAGTGTAGAGATTATTTGTTTAAATTTAAGTGATTTATCTTCCACCCCGGTTCGTTTGGACATTTTACGAACAGCTGTACGCCTTTTAAAATGATAAAAGGTCGCACTTGCAATTGATAATTAATTTCATTTAATATCTGTTCAAATCGAATTTTGTGGAGATGAAGATGAATATTGAGCAATGCTGGATGCGCTATTTAAAAGCAGAGCAGCTGATGGAACAAGGCCATTGGCCAGAAGCTCATCGCTTGTACGAAGACGTGCTCAGCCACCTGCCAAACCACATTCACTCCGCACTTGAAAACGAACAAACCAAGCCGTGTCAGTTTGTGTGTTTAATCAGTGGGTTGCGTGATGCGAGCGTTGCGCAATCAGAAATTCTCAACAAACTCGGTATGCAGCAAGAAGCGTTCGCGGCGCTTAACCAGTCTTACGCTCTGTTCCAGTTCTTACAGCTCGAAAGCCACGATTTAATCGGCCGCGTTAGCCAAATGCTAAGCAAACAGAGTGAAGATTTATTGGCACACATGGCGGCGTTTTGCTCTGCTCAGCGTAACGCTCAGTGGATGATAGAGCTCGATCACGTCACCCGTGCTCATGAACAGTTCTTGTATCTACAAGCCATGAGTTCTGCAGAAGCGGGCGCGTCTCAACTCTACAATTAGCCCTCTTCATCAGAGTTGCCACGGTAAGGCACAACAAATAACAGTAATAACAACTCGATACACAAGGAAACGTGATGTCCACACAAACCATTCTTTCGGTGAACAACCTGTCTGTCAGCTTTACGACAAACGATGGTATCGTCGATGCAGTAAAGAAGGTTAGCTTTGATCTTAAAGCTGGTGAAACGCTGTCTATCGTAGGCGAATCTGGCTCTGGTAAATCTGTCTCAACCAATGCGTTGATGAGATTGCTGCCAGATAATGCCATCTTGCACGCCGACTCCTCTATTGTCTTTGAAGGCGAATCAATCCTAGAGAAAACCGAACGCCAAATGCAAAGCATCCGTGGCGATCGCATTGGTATGATTTTCCAAGAACCAATGACTTCTCTTAACCCATACATGCGCGTTGGTATTCAAGTGGCGGAGGCCATTATGTGCCATCGTCCAGTGAGTAAGAAACAAGCCAAAGACAAGGTGCTTGAGCTGTTTGACTTAGTTCACTTACCAAATCCTCAACAAGCTTACACAAAGTATCCGCACGAATTCTCCGGTGGTCAGTTGCAGCGCATCATGATTGCCATGGCTTTGATCAACGAGCCAGACATTCTGATTGCCGACGAGCCAACCACGGCGCTTGACGTTACCGTTCAGGCAGAAGTGCTTTATCTGATCAAAGAGATCCAAGCCAAGATGGGCATGGCGATCTTGTTCATCACTCACGACTTAGGTGTAGTGAAACACTTTGCTGACCGAGTATTGGTGATGTGTAAAGGTGAAGTCGTCGAAGAAGGCATCACAGAAGCACTCTTCTCCGAACCGCAGCATGATTACACCAAGATGCTAATTAACTCGATTCCCAAAGGCAGCAAAGACCCGATTGAAGAAAACGCCGCTGAACTTCTTAAAGCCGATGATATCCGCGTTAAGTTTCTTGTTAAGCCGCACTTCATCGCCAGCAAGAACGAGTATTTTGAGGCAGTTAAAGGCATTTCACTAGAGTTAAAGCAAGGCGAAACGCTTGGTATTGTTGGTGAATCAGGTTCCGGTAAATCAACACTAGGACGAGCTTTGATTGGTTTGCTGCCATCAAGCGGCAAGATTCAATTCAAAGGACAAGACCTTTCCCTACTCTCTACCAAACAGCGTTTTGAGTTAAAGAAAGATGTCCAGATGGTGTTCCAAGACCCTTATGGCTCACTTTCTCCTCGCATGACGGTCGGTGACATCATCACTGAAGGTCTCACAGTGCATCAACCTCAAATGAGCAAAGCAGAACGAATGCAAAAGGCACGTGATGTTCTGCGAGAGGTGCGCTTAGACCCTGCATCCATTAACCGTTACCCGCACGAGTTTTCTGGTGGTCAGCGTCAACGTATCGCTATTGCGCGTGCGTTAATTCTTGAACCTTCTTTCATTTTGCTTGATGAGCCAACCTCTGCTCTCGACCGCTCTGTTCAGTTGACCGTCATTGATCTCCTGAAAGATTTGCAGAAGAAACACAACATCGGCTTCTTGTTTATCAGTCACGACCTCTCCGTAGTCAAAGCGCTGTCGGACCGTGTTCTGGTGATGCAAAAGGGTGAAGTCATGGAGCAAGGAACGGCAGAAGAAATCTTCCATAATCCGAAAAGCGATTACACAAGAAAACTGATTGATGCCTCATTTGACCTTGAAAACAATGAAAATCAAGATGATGCAGCCTAGATTCATCACAGTTTCATATTCTTAAACTAGGATTAAAGTATGGTGAATTTTTCGCCATAACTACGAAAAATGGTATAGCTGCCATTCGGTTTGGCCGCCGAGACTGGTTGGTTCAAAGTTAGGCTTAGTCACCCTAACTAACACATTGAGTTCCCCCAACCATGAAAAATGCCGCGATGGATGTCGCGGCATTTTTTATTATGTAGATCCTGCGCTTCGTATTAAATATCGAGCGTTTCGATACCCATGTTATGTAATGCAAACGCGTAAACGTCGGTAGTCAGGTCGATTTGTTTGCTGAGCGGCATTCCCGCGCCATGGCCAGCATTCACATCGATACGAATCAGCACCGGATTGTCTCCTTGATGCTTCTCTTGCAACTCTGCAATGAACTTATATGAGTGCGCAGGGACAACACGGTCGTCGTGGTCTGCGGTCGTGACAAGCGTAGCTGGGTACGAGACACCCTCTTTGACGTTGTGCACAGGTGAATACCCAAGTAGATATTGGAACATCGCCTCGGTTTGCTCTGAAGTGCCGTAGTCGTACTTCCAACCCTCACCAGAGGTAAAGGTGTGGTAACGAAGCATGTCTAATACGCCAACTGCAGGAATCGCCACTTTAAACAGCTCTGGACGCTGAGTCATACACGCACCAACCAACAAGCCGCCATTTGAGCCACCACGAATCGCCAATCGCTTCGAGCTGGTGTAGTCGTGCTCAATCAAGTATTCCGCCGCGGCAATAAAGTCATCAAACACGTTTTGCTTTTGTTGCTGAGTACCTGCATTGTGCCAAGCTTTACCATATTCGCCGCCGCCACGCATGTTTGCCACCGCGTAGATACCACCAAGTTCTAACCAGTTCGCGACATTTCCTGAGAACATCGGCGTCAAACTAATGTTAAAACCACCATAACCATACAGCATGGTTGGCGCCGTACCATCTAACTTAGTGCCTTTCTTATACGAGATGATCATCGGCACTTTTGTTCCGTCTTTTGAGGTGTAGAACACTTGTTGAGACTCGTATTCTTGACGGTCGAACGGGGCTTTCGATTCTTGGTAGAGTGCAGACTCACCGCTTTCTACATCAAAAGAGAAGATGGTTGGAGGGGTCACGTAGTTAGTAAAGGTGTAGTAAAGCGTCTTATCTTCTGCTTTGCCCTGTAAGCCATATACGGTGCCTTGATCAGGCAGAGTAACCTCACGCACTAACTCGCCTTGGTAAGTAAACTGCTGAACCTTAGAGAGAACATCAACCATGTAAGTCGCAAACAAGTAGCCACCACCTTTGCTTATATCCAGTGGTTGTTCCTGCTCGGCAATGATCTCTGTCCATTGCTGGGTTTGAGTGTTGTAGCCAACCACTTTGCCGTTAGGCGCATCTAGGTTGGTATAGAAGATTAAGGTGTCATCTTGGTTATCAATCAGATGTGTATCACCATCGGTTGTATCTCGAAGCGTGATAACTTCTTGCTCTTCTGAAACTAAATCGACATAGAACAGCCTGTTACCCGATGTCGACTCTGCGCCGGTAATGATAAGGAAGCGATCGTCTTTGGTTGTCACTCCCCCTACATAACGGTGCTTCTGCGCGTCCAACGCACCAAAGACGACTTTGTCTTGAGATTGTGGTGTGCCTAGCTCATGGTAGTAAAGCTTGTGCTGCTCAGTGCGCGCCGAAAGCTCACTGCCCTTAGGTTTGTCATAACTCGCGTAATAAAAGCCCTTGCTACCAAGCCAAGAAATTGTGGTGAACTTAGCGTCGACAATTTCAGGCTCAAGCTGTTCTTTGGTTTCTACATTAATGACGAAGATCTTACGCCAGTCGCTGCCACCCTCAGAGATAGAATACGCGACAAGAGAATCGTCTTTTGAGAACTTCACTTCACCAAGCGATGTTGTTCCTTCTTCTGAAAAGGTATTCGGGTCTAGGAAGATTTCCGCTTCTTCATCCCCTTTACGACGGTATAAAACGCTCTGGTTCTGCAAGCCATCGTTTTTGTAGAAGTAAGTGTATTCACCGTGAACAAAGGGTTGAGAGTACTTTTCGTAGTTCTGACTGCTCGCCACTAAGTCGCGGATTTGTTGGCGGAAAGGAATCTGACCTAGATAATCAAAGGTCACTGAGTTTTGTCCTGAAACCCACTCTGCGGTTTCTTGGCTGAGATCGTCCTCTAGCCAGCGGTATGGGTCTGCGATGTCGTGACCAAAATAAGTGTCGACGACGGAATCTTTACGAGTTTTTGGGTAATGCATAACGTCCGTGTTACTCCGTTTGAAGTTAAGTGTTTTGTTTTATTGTTTTGTTGAGATTTATTCTCAATACCTACCTTAAGGTTCAAACACCGAATTTCAACCAATAGATTGAAACATTTCTTATATTTATGAACCAATTAAAAGTAATGCGAGATAGTGAGGTATCGCTCTCGGATGTGTTCGATCAAGAGCTTCACTTTATTCGGCGGCTGACGAGTAAAAGGGTAAACCGCGTAGATGCCCAACTTTTTACCTACTAACTCAGGGAAAATATCCACCAGCTCACCACTGCGAATATCGTGATAGACCAAACAACGCGGTACGTAAGCGATACCATGTCCACCCAAGGCTGCCTTTCGCAATGCAGTAGCGTTATCTGTCGAGAAACAACCCGAGACTCTGACAATATAATCGCCATCTTTGCCTTTAAACTGCCAGTCGGTCGCCCCAGTAGTTTGATAGGCATATTGCAGACAGTTGTGTGTGGTTAAGTCGATAGGCTCAATCGGTTTACCATTCTTGGCGATGTAAGAAGGCGAGGCGCAAACCACCCATTGTGAATCAAGAATATGACGCGCAATCAAACTGGAATCTTCTAGGTAACCGGTTCGAATCACCAAGTCAAAACCACCAGCAACCAAGTCAACAAAGCGGTTATCAAGCGACATATCGACGGTGAGGCCTGGGTGCATATTACAAAACTCGGCAACGGCGTCTGCCAAAATCAAATCACCCGAGATAGTCGGCACCGACATTTTGATATGACCGCTGACATTCTCACCAAAGCCTGAAACTGCATCCATAGCCTCCTGAGTGGCTTGCTTCACATTTTTAGCACTGTGTAACAAAACCTTTCCCGCTTCAGTCAGGGTCAATTTACGCGTTGTTCGATATAATAGCTGAGCGCCGATTTCTTCCTCTAGTCGAGCAATCCTCTTACTAACTACCGAATTTGTAAGGTTATTTTCTTCCGCCACCTTACTAAAGCTACCCATTTCTACTACCTGTGAGAACAGGATTAGGTCATCTGCACGCATCGATTATGTCACTTTTGGAATAAATTAATTTCATTATTTCCCTATATCTATAAAAAATAAAGGGGTAAATTCACGCCAAATTAACAAAACCATTACAACAAAAATCATCTCTACAGCATAAAGCCGTTCGAGAAGTCAGCGTACGAGGATGTACCAATGAGTGAAACCCTACTTGCCCTTGTGGCGTTTTCGCCAATTGTTGTCGCCGCCATATTATTGGTTGGTCTCAACTGGCCCGCTAAAAAAGCCATGCCTGTTGCGTTCGGTCTAACCGTCGCTATCGCCCTAATGTTTTGGGATATGTCAGCTACTCGCGTACTGGCGTCTGTCTTCCAAGGATTAGGTATTACTGTCTCTGTTCTTTGGATCGTGTTTGGTGCCATCTTCTTGCTCAACACTTTAAAACACACTGGCGCGATCACCACTATTCGCAATGGGTTTACTGATATTTCAGCCGACCGTCGTGTTCAAGCCATCATCATCGCTTGGTGTTTCGGCTCGTTCATTGAAGGCGCATCTGGCTTCGGTACGCCTGCTGCTATCGCTGCTCCTCTATTGGTAGCCATTGGCTTCCCTGCGCTTGCAGCGGTACTGATGGGCATGATGATCCAATCTACGCCAGTATCTTTCGGTGCGGTTGGGACACCAATCATCGTAGGTGTGAACAAAGGTTTAGACACGCACAACATCGGTGAAGCACTGGTTGCTCATGGCTCAACATGGGACGCGTACTTACAGCAAATCACCGCAAGCGTAGCAATGATTCACGCAACGGTTGGTACTCTCATTCCTGTACTCATGGCAATGATGCTGACGCGCTTCTTCGGTAAGAATAAGAGCTGGAGCGAAGGTCTAGACATTCTGCCATTTGCACTATTTGCTGGTGTTGCCTTCACTGTGCCTTACGCACTAACAGGCGTGTTCCTAGGTGCTGAGTTCCCGTCACTAATCGGTGGTCTAGTTGGTCTAGCTATTGTAGTTACTGCGGCGAAGAAAGGTTTCCTCGTTCCAAAAACCAAATGGGACTTTGAGAGCGAAGATAAATGGCCAGCAGAATGGCTAGGTTCTCTAAAGATCAATCTTGATGACAACCCAGGCAAACCAATGAGCCTAACCAAAGCTTGGGCACCATACGTGATGCTAGCGGTTATCCTAGTGGCAAGCCGTGTAAGCCCTGAGTTCAAAGGTCTGCTTAAGAGTGTAAGCCTATCGTTCGGTAATATTCTTGGTGAAACCGGTATCAGCACGGCAATTCAACCTTTATACCTTCCGGGTGGCATCTTAGTCTTCGTAGCGTTACTTGCGGTTCTTTTGCAAGGTGGCGGCGCTAAGTCACTAGGCAAAGCGTTTGGCGAATCAAGTAAGACACTAATCGGTGCAGGTTTCGTTCTTGTCTTCACCATCCCTATGGTTCGTATCTTTATTAACTCAGGTGTCAACGGCGCCGAGCTAGCAAGTATGCCTGTAACCACGGCAAACTTTGCAGCAGACCTCGTTGGCTCAGCATTCCCGGCGTTGAGCGCTACTGTTGGTGCCCTTGGTGCATTCATCGCCGGTTCTAATACCGTGTCGAACATGATGTTCAGCCAGTTCCAGTTCGAAGTAGCGCAGACACTGACCATCTCAAGTGCCATTGTGGTTGCTCTTCAAGCAGTTGGCGCTGCTGCCGGTAACATGATTGCCATCCACAACGTTGTGGCAGCCTCTGCAACGGTTGGCCTGCTAGGACGAGAAGGTGCAACGCTGCGCAAGACGGTTATCCCAACGTTCTACTACTTGGTGGTCACAGGCATCATAGGTCTGATTCTGATTTACGGATTCCAACTAACAGACGCCTTAATGAAGTAACACTTACGCAGGGTCTCCCCCGCCCTGCACTTTCTCTGGCACAGCGGTCAGCACTACTACCCCGACACTTTTGGTGTGGCTTGCCGCATCAATCCCCCGACCGATGTGCCAGTCTTTTTCAGTGCAGATAATTGATTGTTCCGTGTATGGAATGTCTCACAGCTCAATCACTTATCTATACTCTATTCTGATGTCGACTGCCGAAAGGATGGCAGTCAGTGAAACACTGACAGAGCAGGTGCTCATTGACTCAGGACGCAATCTTAGAATAACAGCCAGGACACACGAATATGATTATCTCTGCTTCTACAGATTACCGCGCTGCTGCGAAAGCCAAGCTGCCTCCATTCCTTTTCCATTACATTGATGGCGGTTCATACGACGAGCGCACATTAAAGCGCAACACCGATGACTTAGGTGACGTGGCACTACGCCAACGTGTTCTGCGTGATATGAGCGATCTAAGCCTAGAAACAGAAATCTTCGGCGAGAAGCTGGCAATGCCAATAGCTTTAGCGCCTGTTGGCCTGACCGGTATGTACGCACGACGTGGTGAGGTTCAAGCAGCAAAAGCGGCAGAAAAGAAAGGCATTCCTTTCACCATGTCGACTGTATCTGTTTGTCCAATTGAGGAAGTGGCACCTGCGATTGAACGCCCAATGTGGTTCCAGCTGTATGTTCTAAAAGACCGCGGCTTTATGAAGAACGTACTTGAGCGCGCGAAAGCCGCTGGCGTAACAACGCTGGTCTTCACAGTGGATATGCCAGTTCCAGGAGCGCGTTACCGTGACATGCACTCTGGTATGAGCGGCCCTAATGCCGCGATGCGCCGTGTATTCCAAGCGATGCGCCATCCAAGCTGGGCGTTGGATGTCGGCGTGTTAGGTAAACCTCACGACTTAGGTAACATTTCAACTTACCGTGGCGAACCAACTAAGCTGGAAGATTACATTGGCTGGCTAGGCGCAAACTTCGATCCTTCAATCTCTTGGAAAGATCTAGAGTGGATTCGAGACTTTTGGGACGGACCAATGGTCATCAAAGGCATCCTAGACGAAGAAGATGCAAAAGACGCGGTTCGCTTCGGTGCCGATGGTATCGTGGTATCTAACCACGGTGGTCGCCAGCTTGATGGCGTACTATCAACAGCAAAAGCGCTGCCAAGCATTGCAGATGCCGTAAAAGGTGACCTGAAGATTTTCGTCGATTCAGGTATTCGTACTGGTTTGGATGTAGTTCGAATGCTGGCACTAGGTGCAGACTGTACGCTACTTGGTCGCTCTTTTGTATACGCACTCGCAGCCCAAGGCGGTGCTGGCGTAGAGAACTTGCTTGACCTTTACGACAAAGAAATGCGCGTAGCAATGACGCTTACAGGAGCGAAAACCATCTCTGACTTATCGCGTGATTCTTTGGTGAAGATTCCTTAGGCAAATCGCCCTAAACCATGTTCATACAAAAAGTGACAGCACAATTGGCTGTCACTTTTTCATTTCATCCGGCGTTACGCCATTCTTAACACAGGCTCGAACTCGGCTTGTTCCTCCGAAAGAAACAATCGAATCGCATGGCATTTCTCGCCCATCAACCCGAATCGCTGTGGGCACGTTTCCGTATAAAAACCAAAGCAAGTTGCACCTGCGGCATCCGCTAAATGCAACGGCCCCGTATCACAGCAAAGAAACCCATCAAGATAACGCAACGTTGCACCCAATTGACGCAGGTCCTTGCATGCCAAAGTGCGGGAGTCTTTTAATAGTGGCTGCTGGATATCTGGGCTTAATACCTCTACCCAATTCACTCTCTGTCCTTGTTTGCGTTCAAATTCGGCCAGAATGTTTAACCAAGCATGGTCACTGAGCTTTTTCTTGCCTCGCGCACCACGGAAGAAAGCAAACGTTGGCTTGCCTTCTTCGCGTAATTTACGTGTTTGCTGAATACCAGAGGAAAGCTCTTTTGAATCAAACACAATATGATGATCTAAGGTGTTATCAAGTTCATATCCCATCGCTTCAAGGATAGAAAGTGGCTTGTAGGCACCGTGACGAAAAGGCGAATCGGTGACCGAGGAGTGAGTAAATACTTGCTCTGTTTTAACTTTCTTAAAAGCGATCTTATTCTTCGCCGGAATCACAGCGGAAAGAAAAGTGTCGCACGCCCCCGCAGTCGGTGCGAACAACAAGTCATATCTCTCTCGCTTTAACAAACGGATAGTCGCAAGTGCTTTATCTGGCGATTTGAATGACAAGTTGGAGTAATGAATTTGATTGATGCCAAGATTCTTGAAGACTTCCCCCTGCCAAGGCGAATTCAACAATAGATCAACTTTCGTATTTGGGTATAAGCGTAGAACCTGATGAACAAAAGGAAGCAGGAAGTACATATTTCCGATACGACTGTTGTTTCTCACGATCAAAATACGTTTCACCTGATCGTGCGGCATTGGTTCGTGAACAGTGAGAGAGTCGTCATTCAACCAACCTGCAAGTTTAGGCTCAAGTTGGTGCGTCAAACGACGACGTTGTTTATCGAAATTACGGAGAAAAGTCTTCACAGCCATTCCTTTCATTCAAAGGGACATCATGGCTGCTAGTTTTATCAGTAGAGATGTGAATAAATTGTCTACGACAAAAAATACACGGATGGATCGGCTAGTTCACCGTGTGTTCGTACTCGATCACAACTTGGTTGCCTTCAATGAAGACATTACGGATTTCACCATCTACGGTGATACGGTTTTGTAGATACACGGAGCCCGAAGAAGAAATATCGCGTTTGCTCATAGATGGAATCACTTGCCCAGGACGAACGTGCAATTGTTCGCAAAGTTGCTTCACGAAGCCAAGTGTTAGCGGAGCGTTCCCACGTAACAAAGCAGAGAACTCATGCAAGCTTAAACCTAGGCGCTTTGCCATCTCCATTTGGGTGAGGTGCATTTTTGCTTTTTGCGACATCCAAATGTCGTAGAGCGCATTTCTATCTAGCTCTGTGAATTCCATGGTTTATCTCCGTATGTCAAAGTGACACTAAAGTCTCATATTTGAGCTTGATAAATGTTAGCGATGAGTCAAAGAACCTACAATTGATGGTTCGAATGATAGCGCTTATCTTTCAAAGTTCGAGTTTCATCACACCATGTAGGTTGAACAGTACTAGTTTTACATTTCACCATACGTATCATCATCTTGTATTTACACATTAATCATTAACATCACTCTAAACACTCCTCTCCTTAACAGTAGTGATAAGAAGACAAGAACGGATTATTCGAATCACATCATTTTGCTAGGGCGGAAACTCAAACTCTGCTACCTTTCACTCATTGTTCCAAAAAATGAAACTTTACTTATGCCACAGTGGTTTACAGAACTTCAAACTTACATCATGGCCCATCATCAAGACTGGAGCAGCAGCGTACTGTTCATTACGATTGCGAGCTTTTTTGCTTGGATTGCGTGGCGCGTATTGCATTCTCGATTAGCCATTTTGGTCGAGAAAACCCCATTTCATTGGGATGACCTTTTATTAGAAGCACTCAAAACCCCCGTCAGTACCTTAATCTGGTGTTGGCCTGCGACGGTATCTTTAGGCATTGTTTTGCAAAGTGAGCTGGGGAACGAGTTCAACTGGCTCAGCACTCTTAAACTCATTCTTGTTATCAGCATCCTAGTTTGGATTGTGATGCGTCTTATCACCAACGTCGAAGACTACGTGCTGGAGCAGAAAACCCGTGACGAGACGACCGTACAAGCCGTCGCGAAAGTCGCTCGCCTGTTCTTTATCGTTATCGGCGTATTGACCGTTATGCAGGCATTTGGCCTTAGCCTTTCTGGTTTACTGACCTTTGGTGGTGTCGGTGGTTTGATTGTCGGTTTGGCAGCCAAGGATCTTCTATCAAACTTCTTTGGTGGTTTGATGATTTACTTCGATCGTCCGTTTAAGGTTGGCGATTGGATCCGCTCTCCTGACCGTCAAATTGAAGGAACGGTGGAACGCATTGGATGGCGTATGACCAGCATTCGTACCTTCGATAAGCGACCTATCTATGTGCCTAACTCAGTATTCAGCAACATCGTGGTCGAAAACCCGTCCCGCATGTTGAACCGCCGAATCTTTGAGACAATTGGCCTGCGCTACGACGATGCAGACAAAGTACCAGTAATCATTGATGAAGTGCGCGAAATGCTGAAGAACCACAAAGACATCGATACGCGCCAGACACTTATCGTCAACTTCGATGCGTTTGGTGCGTCTTCACTGAACTTCTTTATCTATACCTTCACCAAAACAGTGAACTGGGTTCGCTACCACGAAGTGAAGCAAGATGTGCTTTTGCAGGTCATGGCGATCATTAAGAAGCACGAAGCGGATATTGCGTTCCCTACGCAAACACTCAAGCTTGACCCGATTCAAATGGCGAAAGCTCAAACGCAAGACGACAGTGGTTTCTAATTTCAAAATACCAAACACAAAGCCCGCTAAATCAGCGGGCTTTTTTATGACTGGTCACTTCAACCATTATTGCTGCGCTAGAATCATTCGAGCGTTAAGCGGTTGGATTGGACGGTTGTTTTGCCCCATCGCTTTCGCAAACTCTTTCACCTGCTCTGGGGAGATAGTTTGTGTCTCTTTAATCACCAACCAACGCACACCTTCAGAACACGGTGGCGTGGTTAGAGAGCCATTGAAGCGGTAGTAGTCTTTATCACTTGGAATAAGCGCGTCAGCATCAAATGGAACCTTGATGGCTACGTCCTGATCTTTAGTTGGGATGTTAGCCAGCAGCTTAGCAAGATCTGGGTTCGCGTCACCCAGTTTAAAGAACACCGCGACAACCGCCAGATGGCCAGCCTTGTCGGCATGCACAAAGTGCGCTTCTAGTGGATATTCTTTACCATCTACATGGTTTTCAGATGGCGTATGGAAGTGGAACTGTTTTAACGTAAACTCTTTACCATCAATAGTGAGAGTATTTTTGCCTTCTAAACTGGTCTGTAAAGTGTGGCCGTTATTCAACAGTGAAATCGCCTTACCTTCGTAATCGAAATCCAGTTTTTCTAGCTTCGCTTCAGCCGCTGATTCGATATTGATTGGACTTTGGTTTTGACCTTTCGCACATTCAGGTGCGAATTCACCCCAATTTGCCGGGCCGTGCTCACCCTCATAGCCCCAGTTTGCCGCGTTTGCTGAGCCTGCAAATACCAATGCTAAACCAAGTGCTGTCAGTGACTTTCTCATTTTCATTTCCTTTTGTATCTATGGTTAAGTAATGAACACTTTCTTATGCGTATGTTCACGCATGCAGTATTAACAAAGGAATGACGAAAATGGATTAGCTCGCGCTATGCAATCTATGTTTACCTGCTAAATTTGGAAATGATCTCCACATTTTATGTAATTGATAAGTCGGCAATTAGAAACCATAGAGAATCAGACCAGTACAAAAATATTGCAGCAATAAAGGGGAGAGTATTGGCTAAGCTGACTGTTAAAACAATAACTTTGAATATTATAAAGACGCACTTTAATAACTATCACAAATAAATAAGTTCTTAACAGTCATCTATTGAATTTTATAAGTGGTTTTTATTTAGCCACAACAAACTTAAACACACAGCTGAATTTAAAATACAATTTCGTTCTGAGCTTTCTGTTAGTAAAAATCACTATTTAAACAGTCGCCTCATGAAATATTGAAAATCATAGGTATTCTTTTATTTATTTTTATTGGAATGCCGACTATGCGATATCAATCAGCGCCTGCTAATACAGAAGAAGCACAAGAAACCACAGCGCAACGAGCAGCACGACAACAGCAAGAACGCAGGGATGAGTTAACTTACTCGTCAAGTGACTACAAGCGCTGGAATGATAACCGAGACAAAGTCGTCGCCGACCGCAAAGAAGAAGAACAGAAAAACCATATTCACGTGGGCGAAGAACGTGAGCTGCCTGACGCTATCCTGTCACCGATGCCCGCATCAAGAATGGAAATGAACGATGCGATAGGAAAACGCGTCTTGCCATCAGACCTGCTTGGTTCTAGCTTTGCCAATCAGCCTGTTAGTGCAGAGGTTGTCGCTCTTCAGATGTCATCACTCACCCCTACCACTCAAAAGGAAGTTAAAGAGAGTGGTGAGCTTGTGTTTAGTGGCATGCAATACAAACACGCTCATGGAGCGGTAGGTGCGCTCCAAGTTATCGATACATATGCAGGCGAACAACCCGATAAAAATACATCACAGATGGCCTACTGGGTCGCGCAAGGCAAGTATCTCGATATACCTAAACACCCTGATCCTCATCGCGACCATTTATATGTTTTCACGCCCAATTTCAGCGGTTGCTCTTTTGTTGTGGATGACTGGAGCGATGATTTAATCAGGGTTTACCATGTGGAAGGTGGCAAAGAAGATAAGCAATACAATGATGTAAAAGACCATATCAACGGATTAATCAACTATATGAGTTTCCGTGATTATGGCTTTTACCAAAAAGGTAGCACCACGATTAAGAATATTACGGGCTTTGCCTTTATGCGCTACAACACTCAAACTCGAAATTGGGAAATTCATTACCAGAAGCAGGAGCATGCCCCTTCTATCAGTCAACCTACGACATCAGCTAAAACACTCTTCTCATCAGAAAAGCACACGGCAAAAGTCATGGCATCGAAGGAGTCTCGTGTAGTTGAAACAGGAACCATAGTAATAAAACGCTAACGCTGAAGTAGTAATGAGTTTGAGTTGCCAACGAAGCGCTGTTCAACAAAATAGTCAGTCATTAAAAACAAAAAACGCCCCAAGGTTCACTTGGGGCGTTTTTATTAATTTGATATCAAGAGGTTTTAGGTTGCTTTATCGCGACCTTATTCCCAATCAAGAATAACCTTGCCTGACATACCGCTGCGCATTACATCGAAGCCTTCTTGGAAGTCATCAATCTTGTAGTGGTGCGTGATGATTGGCGATAGATCCAGACCAGATTGGATCAGTGAAGCCATCTTGTACCAAGTTTCGAACATTTCACGGCCGTAGATACCTTTGATCACCAAGCCTTTGAAGATAACTTGGTTCCAGTCGATACCCATGTCTGATGGTGGAATACCTAGTAGTGCAATACGACCACCGTGGTTCATTGTCGTTAGCATCGAGTTGAATGCGGCTGGGTTACCAGACATTTCTAGACCTACGTCGAAGCCTTCTGTCATGCCTAGCTCAGCCATTACGTCTTCTAGCTTCTCTTCTGCAACGTTTACTGCGCGCGTTACGCCCATTTTACGAGCAAGTTCTAGACGGTATTCGTTCACGTCTGTGATCACTACGTGACGAGCACCAACGTGTTTTGCTACTGCCGCTGCCATGATACCGATTGGGCCTGCACCTGTGATAAGCACGTCTTCGCCTACTAGGTCGAAAGAAAGCGCGGTGTGTACTGCGTTACCAAACGGGTCAAAGATAGACGCTAGATCGTCAGAGATACCTTCAGGGATCTTAAACGCGTTGAACGCTGGGATCACTAGGTATTCTGCGAATGCACCTTCGCGGTTAACGCCTACACCAATTGTGTTACGACAAAGGTGAGTACGGCCGCCACGACAGTTACGACAGTGACCACACGTGATGTGACCTTCGCCAGATACGCGGTCACCGATTTCAAAGCCACGAACTTCCTGACCAATCGCAACCACTTCACCCACGTATTCGTGACCGACAACCATAGGTACTGGAATTGTCTTTTGTGACCATTCGTCCCAGTTGTAGATGTGTACATCTGTACCACAGATAGCGGTTTTCTTAATTTTGATCAGAATGTCGTTATGGCCAACTTCAGGTTTATCAACCTCAGTCATCCAGATGCCTTCTTCAGGCTTTAGCTTTGATAATGCTTTAATTTTCATAGTATTCACCAAACATTGCCCCGCTCTATGCGTGACAAAAAATTCTTTCATCTAATGCGTTTAAAGAAGAAACAAAGGCTTTGCCCATGAGCCGACTCAGAAGAGTTGGGAAAGCCTTTTTATCTTTAAACGTAAGCTCTTTCTCCTTTCCATCTAATCCCTCTCCTATGTTTTAGGAGGAGGCTAGGAAGGGGAAACGAAACTTAGATGATGCCCATGTCCTTACCAACTTGGATGAACGCGTCGATTGCGCGGTCCAGTTGCTCACGAGAGTGTGCCGCAGACATTTGAGTACGGATACGCGCTTGACCTTTTGGTACAACTGGGAATGAGAAGCCGATTACGTAGATGCCTTTCTCTAGAGCGCGCTCTGCGAATTCTGCTGCTACTTTTGCGTCGCCAAGCATGATTGGAATGATTGCGTGATCAGCACCACCCATCGTGAAACCAGCGTCTTCCATGCGAGTACGGAAGTGTGCTGCGTTTTCCCATAGACGGTCACGTAGGTCACCGCTCTCTTCTAATAGGTCTAGAACGCGGATAGAAGCGCTTACGATTGCTGGTGCAACAGAGTTAGAGAATAGGTATGGACGAGAACGCTGACGTAGCCAGTCAATCACTTCCGCTTTACCAGATGTGTAACCGCCTGAAGCGCCGCCCATTGCTTTACCTAACGTACCAGTGATGATGTCGATACGGTCAACCACGTTGTGGTGCTCGTGCGTACCTGCACCTGTTTTACCCATGAAGCCAACAGCGTGAGAGTCATCAACCATAGTCAGTGCGCCGTACTTCTCTGCTAGGTCACAGATAGCTGGTAGGTTTGCTACTACACCGTCCATTGAGAACACGCCGTCCGTTACGATAAGAATGTGGCGAGCGCCTGCTTCTTTCGCAGCGATCAGTTGTTGCTCTAACTCTTCCATGTTGTTGTTTGAGTAGCGGAAACGCATCGCTTTACATAGACGAACACCATCGATGATTGACGCGTGGTTTAGTGCGTCAGAGATGATTGCGTCTTCTTTACCTAGAATAGTTTCAAATAAGCCCGCGTTTGCGTCGAAACATGATGTGTAAAGAATCGTGTCTTCTTTACCTAGGAACTTAGAAAGCTTCTGCTCAAGCTCTTTGTGGATGTCTTGAGTACCACAGATGAAACGTACTGAAGCCATACCAAAGCCGTGCTCGTCCATGCCTGCTTTACCCGCTTCGATAAGTGCTGGGTGGTTAGCAAGACCAAGGTAGTTGTTCGCACAGAAGTTTAGTACTTCTTCACCAGTAGAGATTTTAACAGCCGCTTGCTGTTGAGACGTGATGATACGCTCTGCCTTGTAAAGGCCTTCCGCCTTCACTTCTTCAATTTGCTGTTCAATCTGTTGGTAAAATGCAGAAGACATTCGCAATTCCTTCCTGTTTATTTTGTCGAGTTTTCACTCGATTAGAATTAGGTTGAGCCTTTATGTGACGGGGGTCACAGGCACTTACTTATCAATTAAGTGTAGTGTAATTCAAGGAAGGAAAAACGATTATCCCTCAAGGTGGAAAAGCATTAATGAACCCAAGGCACGAATCCAGTTAATGCTTTTCTATGAGGTTGTAATGAAAGGAGTTATAGCCAAGTCGGCTTAGCTAAAAGTGCTTCAAAGTCCTTAGCAGGTAATGGTCGGCTATAGTGGAAACCTTGTCCGAACTCACAGTTTAGGTTTTTCAGGTAATCCACATGACGCTGTTCTTCGATGCCTTCTGCGACGATCTTCAGATTCAACGCTTTCGCCATCGCAATAATTACGTTCACAAGCTCACGGTCGGACTCATTCTCAAACATGTTCTGCAAGAAGCTGCGGTCGATCTTGAGGCGATCAAACGGGAACTTCTGCAAGTAACTTAATGCGGAATAACCGGTACCGAAATCATCAATGGTAAGCTTCGCGCCCAATGCTCGTAAGCTGTCTAACATCCCCATCAGTTCGTTACTGTGGTTGAAGAGCAAGCTTTCCGTTACTTCTACATCGAACATCTCGGCAGGTAATCCCGACTCTTCGAGGTGCTGCTTAATTTGTTCTAAGAGTTGATCACAGTATCTAAACTGCACACTAGAGAAGTTTACTGACACGAACAGAGGTGCAACGGTCTGCCATTGGGCAGCTTGGTGGCACGCTTGGCGAATTGCAAAGTCCCCTAGCTGATGAATCAAACCGTTCTTCTCGGCAATTGAGATAAACTCTTCTGGATTGACGAAACCAAACTTCTCATCGTTCCAACGCATCAAGGCTTCAGCACCAACAATCGTACCGCTGTTCAAGTCAATAATAGGTTGGTAGTAGAGCTCTAATAAATCATGCGCAATGGCATGACGCAGACGGCTTTCTAAATCTAAGAAGCGCTGCAAATCTTGGTTCATGTTGTGGTCATAGAAGCAGAACGCATCACGACCATCTTGCTTCACGCGGTACATCGCCATGTCTGCACACGCCAGTAGTTGCTCTGCGTTGTCGCCATCCTCTGGGAACACCGACATACCAACACTTGCCGATAGGAAGAACTCGTGGTTTTGCCAAACGAACGGTTCATTGAACACAGACAGAACAGTCGTAGCAAAACGTTTTGCGCTGTCGGCATCTTGCAAATCAGGGATAACCAAGAGGAATTCATCGCCACCAATACGCGCGAGTAAGTCAGTCTTGCGTACCGCGTTGTGCAGGCGTTCTGCTGCCAGTTTCAAGACTTCATCACCGACAAAGTGACCCATGGAGTCATTGATTTGTTTGAAGTGGTCGAGGTCAATGAACATAACCAATACGTTGGAACCCATTCGCTCAGCGCGTGACAGTTCCAGATCCAAACGTTCTGAGCCATATACTCGGTTTGGCAGTCCGGTTAGAGAGTCGTGTTTTGCTTGGTAAGCCAACTCCATCTCTGATGATTTACGACGCTCGATTTCACTGGTTAATCGTTGGTTTTGCTGAGACAGAAAGTCTTTACGCTTTTTTTCTTCTTCCAGTTTGATCTTAAGCTCGACGCGCGTGTTATTTAGGCTAAACGCATACAAGAGACCAAACACAATCAAAATAGCAAGGATACTCAACCCAGTAATGAATACGCGCGAGGTGTAGATGTCGCGTTCACTGAGCGATTCAAACCACGCCATCAACTCGAAATGATGGCGTTCAATTGGCACTTCGAAGTAAATCTTCTGTTTAAGCTCTTGAGAAAGCGCCTCTGGGCCCGTAACATTTTCTTGTTCCAGTTTGCGGCTGATCGAATCCCAAACTTCCATTTCAACGTCATTGATCTTCAGCACCATGCGACTGTAACTGTCTTCATGTTCCTGATTGGTGAGTTGAGAAATCACTACTTGCTTGTTGATGTCTGCAATCAAGTAACCAACCGGTTTGCCTGAGAACATCACTTGCTTGACCACTTGGATTAACACTCTACCGTCATCACGAACGGCTCGTATCTCTTCGGTATTTTTGTGGTTTTGCAGTAATCGCGAGGTGTCGATGCGATGGTCTGTTTTCGCACCAGTTGTGACGATTGTTGATCCATCAAGGCCAATCAGGGTCAGCTTCTTGTAGATGATTTGGTTATTGACGATTTTCGTTTCGGACTTTTCTTGCAGCTTGCGTTTCAAATTAATCAAACTCGCACCCAAGCCGTATTCCATCGACATGCCAGAAGCGAGGTTAGCAAAAAAGGTCTGCACCGTTTTATCGGTGGATAGATGGTCTATATCTTCGCTGGCAAGCGTAAATAAATTATCAAGCGTACCTGCGTAACTTTTCACCTTTAGGCCGAGTTCTCGGTGTTGTGAATCTTTTAATTTATTTTGACCTAAACTCGTCACAGTAATAAGCATCGCCAAGTAAAGCGATACCAAAATCGCACTGATGGTAATGATCTTCTGGCTTGATATTTTTTTTACAGACTTTCTCATATATCTTTCTTACTATCTTCTAAGAAGTAGTCATTATAGAAATAGTAAATAGATGGGTAATATTTCTCGACCAGAGCTTGGTACGTCCCATCTTGCTTAATTGAATTCAAATATTGGTTAAACGCGGCTTTTAATTCAGGAGAATCCTTACGGAAGGCAACCGCCATTTTTTGATTTTCAGAGACTGGGCCAATGACTTTGATTTCACCTGGCCATTTTTCTAATGCAATCAGTGTATCTGCCACATCTAGCAGCGTACTCTCTGCATCGTTCTTCATGATGGCAGGAACCATTTCGTTCAAACGGCGCTGGCCATCAGGCAAAATCACCTTAGCACCCGTGTCATACAAGTTGTAAAGATTTGGGTCTAGGCATGAGTGCTCCATCGCCAGAACTTCACGTCCATTAATCAGCGCTTTTACTTTGGTGATGTCGCGCTCCACCGAGCCAGTCGGCGTGATTGGCGTAAGAGTAGAGTCGGTACGAGCCACCAGCCACACTGCAGATGGGAAGTAGTCATCTGAAAAATCAACGATTTGAGCACGCCAATCCAAAATAGTGACACCGTTAGCGATCAGATCGCCTTCAACTGGCATCTTCTCACCCACGACGAGCTGCGCATCTTTGTATTCAACTTGCTGGCCTGTCAGTTTACCGACCACATTATTCCACTGCGCTGGCACGTACTGGTAACGCACGCCGAGAGATTGAGCAAACCCTTTAATGATATCGACATCAAGACCTGTCAGTGTCTGCATTTCCCCTTGATCAATGTAAGAAACGAAGTTGGCGTAAGGCACACCGATATGACGCAGCACGCCACTGTCTTTAATGTCTTGCAGATCGCCCGCCGAGGCAGAAGTCGACATGATTGAAGCAAGAGCAACGGTAAGTGCCGTCATGGTTCGTTTGATTGTTTTCACTGACATGGTGAATATCCCTCTCTTCCACAAAGCGCCCAATAAAGGGCGCTTTGAAAGTTCAACAACGTTAGAACGAGTAGTAAAGATCCGTGATGGCTTCTACAAGCCCTTCTACGTCTTTCTCATCGTGGAATAGATGCGTTGAGATGCGCAGTGCTTGTGTTTCGTAAGCATCATCTTTGTACAGCTTGAAGCTTGTCGTACGGATGATGTAGCCATAGTCTTCACGCAGACGGTCTCGGAACAAGGTGAGTCGTTCTTCATCCGTCACATCGCTAAATGGGTTGAACGTCGTTAGGCCGCTGGTTAAGCCTTCCACATTTGGCGAGTACATTTGAGCATGTGGTAACGCTTCATTAAGCAGCGTTTTGCATAGGTCACTTAGTTCAAGAACGCGCTCTTGAATGCGGTCACGACCAATCTCATCCCACATCTTACAGCTATCAGCAAGTGCTTGTTTTGCTGGGTAGTTGTCATTACCAATGTATTGCATTTGCAATTGCTTGCCTAGGTAATCAGCGTGAGAAAGAGAAGAGTTGATCAACCACAATGGATTCTCGCGATCGCTCCAGTACTCATTCAAACGGTTGCCGTTATCACGTACATACAAGATACCTGTCGCGCCTGGACCACACTGCCACTTATGGCCAGATCCTGCATAGAAATCACAATCCATATCGTGGAAGTCTAAATCGAACATACCAACAGTGTGCGCACCATCAACTAAGGTTGGGATACCGTGTTGCTTTGCGAGAGAACAGATTTCTTTGGCTGGAAGAGTAGTACCTGTTTTGTAGGTAATATGCGAGAAGACGATAAGACGAACGTTGTGGTGGGCTTCAATCGCTTCGCGGAACGCTTGAATGTAATCTTGTTCAGAAACGTCTTCAGTACCAGTGAAAACAGGAAGTTGAATTTCGACCACATCCACACCGAATCGGTGTTTTGCTACATTCATTGGCGAAGTGGCAGCAACGTGTTCGTGGTGAGTCGTTAGGATGACATCGCCCGGTTCGAAATGAAGGCCATTGATAATAGAACATAGGCCATCAGTAGTGTTGCGGCTTAGAATGATTTCATCTGGGTTAGCACCAAAGCCCGGCGCTACTTGCGTCACCATTTCAGAAACATGAGGCCAAGCACCAAACTTGTCTTTCATATCCCACGGGTACTTAGCAACGATTTTGTTGCTGTCTTCGTATCCTTCAAGAACATGTTTTGGCATTGAACCTGTCGTACCGATGTTCATGTAAGTCGTTCGTTTATCCAACACGAACTGCTTTTGAACTTTACGCCAAAAGCGTTTATCGTTCTTTTTACCTAGACGGCTCCAGTCGATATTCGGTTCCTTTGCTTGAACAGCACCAGAAAACGCTGAAGCACTGACGCCAGCCACAACTGCACCAGTTGCACCTTTTAAAAAATTGCGGCGGCTGCGATTAGTCTGAATAGATTCCTTGTCGCTCATCTTTTCGATCCTTGTCGGAAGTTTAGCCATATTATTAATTATGAATCCGTAACTATCTGTTACTAAACCATTATTACCTAATAGGTCTATAGTTTAGATTTTTCCGCTGCAATTAAGTGACTTTAGTTCCACTTTTTCATTCCATCTGATGATATAAGCAACAATTCCCACACCCACAAATAGACAACCAAACACATATTAAAATATTCACTAAAACACTTATTGCTAATATAAATCACAAATCAATTTATAATCTCTACGAAAAGATAAAAACTATGTTTGTAATATTTTCATCACAAATTAGACAACAAGGTTAATATTGCAATCTAGCACGTTAAATATGTAACAGAATACGTTTTATTCGCACATGTTATTTGTTCAACGATTAAATAACGGATTGGATGAATTATTCGAGATGAAATTAATGTTTAATGAGTATGACTAGCCGATTCTGTTTTCAGCAATTACATTGAGTGTGTAGCTTAAGAGAAATACCGGTTGTATGAGACAAACAAAAAGCGCCCGATAGATAGGCGCTTGCTTTATGTGTGATAAGAGCTGGAACTAGGGGAGCAGAGTAAGAACCTAAAGGCGGTGAAAAAGCGCTCACACCGCTCTTAGAGTGAACTTCTGCTGATACTGAGAGGATGTTGCATTGGTCTCAAGGTAGCTGTGGTGAAGCATTAAGATCGATTGGACAATCTTCGTCCCGATCCCCAAAGAACCGCCCTCCGCTTCTTCCTCGATGTGATTGACGAAGGTAAAGTGGATGCGCGACTTATCTTCACTCAAATACGCTTGGCAATGCACTTCCGAGCCGATTGGGCTGTGGCGCAATGCATTTTCAAGCAGGTTCAATACCAACCGCTCCAAAAGCCCCTTGTCACCCACGGTTTGGATCTCGCTATCGATATCCACTTTCAACACCACTTCTTTACGAGAAAACTGACTCTGCATCGTTTCAGCACATTCTGCCATCAACGCGCCAAGATCTACGGGGCGGTACTCGTAGTTTGGCATTGGTGCTTCTTTGCGCGCGGCGTCTAACAAAGAATGCAATTGAGTTGAAAGCTTCTCACAATTTCGGAAAGCGACGTCAATCAAAGGATCAGATTCCGGATGTTGCAAACGCCACGTTTCCAAATAGCCCAACACGCTCGATAACGGCGTTTTTAAATCATGACTAAGCTGCAACAAGCTTTGACGACGATGAGACGATTGATACTCCAACTGTAAAAACTGCTGCTGAATGTGCTTTGCCATCATCTGATAAGAGTGCGCAATCGGCACGAGCTCCGGCACTTGGTGAGTAAAATCAGGTTGCAGGCGGAAATCATGTTCAGCTTGCTGTTGAAGTTGCTTGGTCACACGCTCAATCGGGTTCAATAGACTACGTTTGACCAGCACATAAGCCCCGAGAGCAAAGCCTAAAATGGACACTAAAACCAATCCTGCCAGCGCGATGTAAGGGGTATCGACTTGAGCATTGGCAATGGCGTCATGTCGGGTACTGCCAATCACCACGTAGAGATAACCGACCGTTGAGCCTAATTCCTCTATCGCCGCGACAGAAAAGACTTTGTGTTCACCACGATTACGTGGATCTTCACCCAAAATAGGAAAAGGCTGGTCATTTAAGAATTGCTTAATGGGATTGAGATCCACCTTCCCCATGATCTCCGCCCCTTCCGGTGCAGCATGGGTGGTGATGTTACCTTGGCTATCGAGGAAGTAGATTTCAAAATCAGGGCCGATCAGCATAAGCGTGTGAAAAATCGACTTGAGCGCTTTGGGGTTGTAATCCGTGCCGATCATCAGCGGATTATCATCACGCATATGGCTAGCTAGCTCTTTATGCAGGCTTTGCTTAGTGCGTAACTCGATGGTTTCTTTTTGCCAATTGTAAGTCAGTGCAATCACCACCGCCGCGAGGCAGAACCACAAGCTAGTAAATACTACCAAGCGAGATTTGAAGCTCATCCTATCGCCTCCTTAAACAGCGGTGTTTCTGAAACACCCGTGATGATTGAAAAATGACGGTAAAAACAACTGCCGACTTACTGTCTTGGCTTGATGTTTTGACTTACTTTCTTGCATTAGTGTCTTGGTTGAAACTTATATCCAACACCCCACACGGTTTGAATGAAGTGATGATCAGAATCAGACAAAGACAACTTGCTGCGTAAACGGTTTATGGTGCTACACACCGTGTGGTGATAACCAGAATGACTGGTGTTCCAAACGTGATCGAGCAATTCATCTTTACTGTAGACTCTGCCCGGACGAGTCGCGAGAAACTGCAGCAAAGTAAACTCTGTCGCGGTGAGCGTGACATCCTTGTCGTTTAGGGATACTTGGTGCAACTCCGGAATGATTCTCAGCGGACCAAAATCCATCGCATCTTCGAGGACTTCATCTACTACTTTGGCTTCTGCGGTTTGGCTGACTCTGCGTAACACGTTTCGCACTCGTGCTTGGAATTCTAATACGCTAAATGGCTTAGTGATGTAGTCATCAACACCCGCTTCTAAACCGTCAACCTTGTCCATTTCACCGTCTCTGGCGGTCAGCATGAGCACAGGGCTCCAATCTTGTTGCTGACGCAAATAATGGCAGATATCTAGACCATCACCATCTGGTAAACCTCGGTCAAGGATCAATAAATCAAAGGGTTGTTGCTGGTATTGCGCTTTAGCATCGGCGACATTTGTTGCTCGCGACACTTGGTGTCCTTGAAACTTGAGATGCATCTGAACCAGTTCCGCCAAATCATCGTCATCTTCCACCAACAAGATGTTCGCGACTAAATTGATTGCCTGTTGTTCCATGGTCCTTTCCTTGCCTTCGAGTATCCTCACTTTGCACATGACCGGAACAAATTAGAAATTCTTTCAAAAAAGGTTCCGATGACGCCATGAGGGATAAAGCGCGCGGCTACAAGCGCTTTGGAAAGGAGACGTCATCGGAGCCTGTGTTACTCGACTCGAGTGATGGTGACTTTCGCACCTGGGTTCAAGAAACGATGGTTCGCAGAAAGTGCTGAGTTTGCTAATCCATCATCTTGGCTAACTACCCCCGCATGGAATGCAACAACGTCATTGCTGTCATTACGGGCGGCATTGAAGCCCTCACCGCCGCCTGCTGGGCCCGGAATGGTTGCAGCAAGTTCATCGTTCAGCTCTGTGCCGGAATCCCAAACGTTCATGCTCATTTCGTAGCTTTCACCTACTGCGAGCGATTTGAGCGATAGCCCCGTTTCACCAACAAATGCATCGTTGGTATTCACGAACATAGACGCCACAGACAAGTAACCGTAACGACTAGGGTCAACCGTGATGGTGACTTCGTCCGATGCGCCAGGCAACACCAATCCATTGCCCGAAATACCTTGGTAAACACTGTCATTGCTGTTCATCAACTCAATCAGCTCAGCGTTACTCCCGCCTTCGGCAAGGTGCTCAAGTTCAACAGATGCCGCTTGTCCAATTTCAAACAGTTGGTAGTCACCATTGTGAGTGAGTACCGCGAGCGGAGACATAGGTTGATTCGCAGTCAAGTTCGCCACGTTGATGGTGTAGCGGTACGATTTCACTACGTCATTATCATCATCGCTTGGACAACCGGCGAGCAAGCCGACTGAAGCTGCTACTAGTAAGATTCTGTATTTCATACATCCCCCTTACTTCACAACGATTGTGATGGTTGCAACTGGGTTTAACCAACGATGGCTGCTGCTGTCGAGGTCACTGATGCCGCCGGTTGGATCGCTATCACCAAGATTGCCCGGATGCACGTGAACTTTGTCGTTAGTTACCGTTGCTTCAACGCCTGTGCCGCCAGTACCAAAGGTAATGAAAGGTGGGTTTGGCATGCTAGACGCAAGTTCATCGTTCGCTTCTGTACCGGCATCGTAACTTCTTAGCGTTGCTCGGTATGTACCCGCTTCCGTTGGAATCTTCCAACTATCCAGACCGACGAAACCGTCATTGGTTGGCAGCAACATCGCGCTCAGAGAAAGATAACCGTGGTCGCCACTATCCAAGGTGAAGGTGGTTGCAACACCTGGATTCAAAATGCCACCAGCAGGGTTCTCAACCACCGCACCACCAGCGTTACCAATCACACTAGCAAGCCCAGAGATATCACCACCTTCTGCCATTGCTTCTAGTTCTGGCGTTGCTGCTTGACCCGTTCTGAACATTTGAAGATCAGAGCCATGTGCAGCAACAATAAGTGGCGTAAAGTAGATGCCTTTGGTTGCGTTTGTCACGGTGATTTCCAATTCCGCCGCATTCACTGATGCAGAGCCTAGTGCCATAGCGACTGAAGTCATGACGAGTCCGAGTTGGGTACGTTTTTTCATTGTGATTCCATCCTTTAATGAGGGTTGAACTACCCAAGCCCATGTGTACGGCTTTACTTCTTTGTTCGTGACTTGAGTAGGTTAAGCATTACGTTTCGAACGTTTTGCGTTCTTGCCTCTAAGAATGACGAGCAAATCTATCAGCAACTTCATCGAATTCTCATAAAATTCTCACAAGTTCTGTTCGAATTCTGTCAGCAGCACTTTTTTACTCTTAATCAGGTATTTACACTTCGCGCTTTCCCCTCCTACAATGCGGTATTCCCTGTTTAAATCACGATTCTCACCATGATTCATAACGCTCTGTCTGCCTACTATGGCGAAATCTACGGCATCGCTTTTTTCAACCACTACTTGAGCCATTCCGCCCAAAGTGAACAACAAGCGCTGTGGCAAACCTTGATTGAAGTGGAAGAACTCACCGCAGAAAAGCTCAAACCTGTACTGCTGACAAATGGCATGGATATCGAAAGTCGATACCAAGAGATGCTGGATAAAGGCTTGG
Source organism: Vibrio sp. HENC-03 (assembly GCF_000305755.2). Taxonomy (NCBI): domain Bacteria; kingdom Pseudomonadati; phylum Pseudomonadota; class Gammaproteobacteria; order Vibrionales; family Vibrionaceae; genus Vibrio; species Vibrio sp. HENC-03. The sequence goes on from NZ_JH976064.1 coordinate 782,456, forward strand.
CAGATGCAACCAAGTGGATTGGTTTACCATGGCAAGAGTTGGTGGCGACTCTTCTGAAGTGGGTAGAACCTTATGAGGTCAAATATCGAGAGTGGCATGAAGAAGTGAAAGCTTCACAGCAGCATTCAATCGCTGAGCGAGAAGCTATCGAGTTGATTGCAGACCACGAAACGGCCATTTATCACTGTTGGCAGCAATACCATACTGGTGAATCTGGCTTGCCTGCACTCAATGCATTTTTGGCAAAATATCGTTAAAGCGAGACGGTGACACTTGAACCTCGTGAAACCGTACCAGACAATATCGTTATTCCGCTGCGCAGAACTGAACAATTATGGTTAATCCAAAACTCATTGCCCTACTTCCTGATCTTGCTTCGTTTATCTTGGTGGTAAACGAAGGCAGTTTTACCGCTGCTGCTAAACAACTCGGCGTAACGCCATCGGCTTTAAGTAAGTTGATCACACGGTTGGAACAAGCCCTCTCGGTCAAACTGTTTGAGCGCACGACTCGTAAGTTGATCATCACTCAAGCTGGGCAAAAGGTTTACGACCAAAGCATCGCAATGGTGAATGCCGCACAGCAAGCCGTTGAGCTATCTGCGGAAGATCATGCCGAGCCAACAGGCGCACTCACAGTAGCAGCCCCTGAAGCATTTCTTAATTCGGTGCTTCAACCGTTTGTGTTGCCATTCCTAGAACGTTATCCAAATATACAGCTTAAGCTGCGTGCAGCAGATGGTGAGATCGATCTGTTCCGCCAAGGTATTGATGTCGCGTTTAAGCTCACCGACAAACCCGATGAGAATCTGGTACTCAAAGAGATCAGCAAGACCAATCTCGTTTTATGTGCCTCTCCAGATTACCTCACCAAACACGGTATGCCTGAGCATCCCACTGAGCTTGAGCAGCACGACTGCATTTACCTTGCCGAGAACGACAAAGACAACATCTGGTCGTTCTTTAAAGAGGAAGCCTTTCATTCGATTGCCGTGAGTGGGCGCTACGCCGTCAACCATTCTCAAATGCGCTTGAACGGGGTTAAGTCTGGCTTGGGAATTGGGATCTTCCATGATTTCGTGATCAAAGACGCGTTAGAGCAAGGGGAAGTGGTGGAAGTATTGCCGGATTGGATGATCAAGAGTAACTACCACGGCGCTATCGCGATGCAGTATGCGCAAACCAAATACATGCCTGCTCGCCTGCGCGTATTTATCGACTTCGTTAAGGAGCATTTAGTCTCCGAGGATACAAGCCATGTTTGAAGAGGCTAACCATGTTTAATGCTATTCATCACGTCGCGATCATTTGCAGCGACTACCCAAGGTCAAAACGCTTTTACACTGAAGTGTTGGGATTGAAAGTCATTGCTGAAAACTATCGTGAAGCCAGAGACTCCTACAAGCTTGACCTCGCTTTACCCGACGGCAGCCAAGTTGAACTGTTTAGCTTTCCGGGCGCACCAGAGAGACCGAGCTTTCCCGAAGCACAAGGGCTACGACATCTCGCGTTTTTGGTTGATGATGTTGAACAGGTGAAAGCCTACCTAGAATCGAATGACGTTGAAGTTGAGCCAATTCGTATTGACGAATTCACAGGCAAAGCCTTTACCTTCTTCCAAGATCCAGATGGCTTACCGCTGGAGATTTACCAGAAATAAAAAGAGCCAGCACTTCGCTGGCTCTTTTACTATTTCATTCTTTGTCTGTTACTAATTCAACGCCGTTTTCAGCTTCTCGACGCGGTTAAACAACAACCAATCCAGAGTGAGAACCGTAACAATCGCCAAACCGCCCATCGGGAACGCCAGACACAATACTACCAACGTTACTAAGCCAAGCTTCCAAATGCCGTCTTGCTGAAACTTAGGTGGCGCACCCAATGCAGCACTGCGACTTGGTCTACGAATCCACCACATCACCACAGCTGTGATTGAGATTAAGATGAACGCCAAACAGAACACCACGTTGAGTACTTTGTTAAGCACACTGACATCACCTTGGTGTAGTGACACACCTGCCGCCATGAGCTTGGCAAATAGGCTGTAATCTTGCCACGTTACATCCACCAACAAGCGACCGGAATATTGGTCAAAGTGGCTGGTGCGATCTTGTCTTGGGTCGGAAATATCGCCGCCCATAGAGTTAGCTGCAACGGTGTAAACGCCCGTCTCAGAGCGTGGCAAAAACAGCTTATAGCCAGTGAAGCCCATCATTTCAGCCTTGAGGATGATATCATCAATGGAGAGCGCATCATGGTTGCCTGCGTATGCCATCTCTTCCTTCATATTGGCATGATCATGAGCGGGTTTGTCTTTCGACTCTGGCACAGCAGCAAGCTCTAAGTTCCATGGCATCTCTTCTGAAGCACCATGGTTAAGATCTTTGTGTGCCAGTGTCGACTCTGGTTTCTCACCCCATGTGTAATAGGTTGGGAAGGTATTCCAAGCTTGCACCATTTTCGCGCCCCATATCCCAGCCCAAGACAGACCTGAAATCAAAAAGAACAACAGAACAATTGATAGCACACCACCTAAATTCGCATGCAGATCTCGCATCAAAATACGAGTTCCACTGCCAAAACGAATTTTCAAAAAGCCAGCACGGCTGGCGTTGTCTCTCGGTAGCCAAAGGTACAAACCAGACACCAACAGCAAAATCCCCAGACTTGCGGCGATTTCAATTAAACGGTCGCCTAGGTCGCCGATGAGCAATGTGCCGTGAATGCTGTTCATCAGTTCATAAATGCTATCACCACGATTAATGGTGCCTTGTACGTCTCCTGTGTAAGGATTTACTGCAACAATCAGCGAGCTGCCTTCTTGGTTTTGAATCGAGAATCGGTTGGCAATATCGGCCGTTTTAGCAGGTACAAATTGAGTGACATTAAAATCGGGATACGCCTGCTTTACGGTTTCTAATTGTGCAGAGACAGGAACCATTTGCTCTTGTGGTGAAACTTGCAATGTCGCTTCGTATCGAGCCAGTTCGATTTCATCATCAAACAACATCACCAACCCAGTGAGGGAAAGCATGAGCATAAATGGAATGACGAACAAACCTGCGTAGAAGTGCCATCGCCACGTCATAAAGTAGATGGATTTTGCGCGTGAGGCTTCCTTGAGTTGAGGCTTTGCCGAGTTTCTCAACATGTGTATTTTCCTTTTTTCATTGTTGAACACCCAAATTCAGCCAAACGCAACTGCACATACACATTCGTATGCAGCGCTAATTGACTTAGATTTGGGAGTACCACTGCTCGAAGTGGCAGTGTTGCTGACTATATACCCAAGTGACTTCAAGATGCTGGATTCAGAGCGTTGTCATTGATTCGAGTGCAAAGAAAACAACGCTGTGTAATAGACAACTCTTTCCAAGTTGTTTGAAGCAGCAATCGGAGCAATGACACGCTCCCGAAGGGCGAGTTGCCTTGGCTTGTATACTTTGTTGTCGATATCTTGATTTAGACCCACTAGACCTTTAAATCGCCGCCGCGTCTACAAACCAAGTCATTCTCGCTGAACCAAGCATCTCGAGGTTACTTGGGTATCGTGTAATGGTTTTCGTTATGAGAAAAGGGAAACTGGCGGCGCTCGAGGAACTGGCGTTTCAAATCGCACACTTAGAGCCAAATAAGCGTAGCTGTCAGAAATCACCAAGCTCAGTCTTGAGAGTATTGGTGTCGTTGGAAGTGTATCGTGATGAAAAGTCGAGAAGTGGCTAAACGGACAAGGCTTACCTTTGTGGCTGACAGAATTGTCGCCCTCTTCTATTTGAACCAATTCAAAACCGTTAAGCGTACATAGCGTTGCCCACACGCCCATGCTGTTACCATGAGCATTGATAACAGGCATCAGCGTCACTAGCGCCCAACTGAGAGCACTAGCAAATAACATTGAGCGGTAAAAAGGAATTAATCTACGCATAACGGTGACTTAACAAATTTCACACAGCGTAACCAATTCTGAGTGGTAGCTCAAAAACAGGATCAATAAGTGGCTGCTACCTCACAGGTTTTCTTGAATACCTCGATTGACAGGCACAAAAAAGCCCGCCGAAGTAGCAGGCTGATGGTCATTTCTTCAAGTTGGATAAACGGTTAGCTAAACAGTTTGCTCCAGATACTTGGGTTGCGTTTGTCGTGGTACTCTTCACGAAGGCTATCGATTTCACGCAGTTGGTCTTTCGCTTCTTCTAGCTTGCCTGCATCAAGATCCGCTTCAATCTTATCTAGCGTTACCGTCAGCTTGTTAAAGCCTTCTAGGTAGATATCGAACTTCTCTGGTGGGTAATTACCACGCTTAGATTGTTCAACGATCGCTTGCAAGCTATCAATCGCAGATTTCATGGTTTCAACATCAGACGCTTCTGCCGCCTGTTTGAATTCCATCTTCATCTGCTTCATGTTTTGTTTTAAGTCGACGGCTTCTGCCATTGCGTACGTTGAGCCTAACGCAATTACACACCCCAACACTAAAGGACGTAACATCTTCACTTCTCCATTGAATGCCGAATTCTGAGTCGGCTTTTTAATGCGAGCAGTGTAAAGCAATCCCTTAACACTTGCATAACCAAAAATGTAATCAAGTTTATGCGTTGCGAATCTCGTCATACTCTGCAATTGGCATACGGCCACGCAGCTCTAAGAAGGCTAAGAATTGTTGTGCTGAGTGAGTAATTACCTTGCTGCTATCGATGCCGACTCTATCCATTAACTCACCCACCAAGCTTAGGTTACCCACATCGTGGCAGAAGTGCGCATCACTGCCCGTGGTGAAGAAGACACCGAGCTCTTTACCGATTTGCGCAATTTCATGGCAACGGTCTACGCTACCGACACGGCTGTTGCCTTTCAATGTGGTGTTATTGATTTCAATCGCGACATTGTGCTCTTTAGCGCACTTCAGTACAGCTTCAAAATCGAAGTCAAAGTTGGGGTTCCCCAAATGGCCTAGCGCATCAACACGACCATTTTTGATGATGTTCAGCAGCGCTTCAGTGTGCGTAGCACTATCCGCTGGGCGGAACACTGGCTCATGAAAGCTAGCAATCACCCAATCCAAGTTGCGAACAACGCTATCTGGAATATCGATCTCACCCTTGGTGTTCATGATGTTAGATTCAACACCGCGAATAATCGCAACGCCTTCAAGAAAGCGAGGTAGAATTTTCTGGTTAGAGAAGAACCAGTAATGAGGCGCACCCGGCATTGATTCAGCGTGGTCGGTCGTGCAGAACATATCTAGCCCGTTCTCTTTTGCCGATTTCGCGTTTTCAATCAACGTACTATAAGCGTGGCCGCTGGCGTACGTATGCGTGTGGGTATCAACCTTAAATTCCATCATCAACTCTCTTGGTGCGCAAATTGGCGGCTATTGTATACCCACAAGCAACCTGTCGTCAGCCCAAATTGACCCGCAATCTAACCTTACTCTTCGCTGATGAGCTTGATCAACGGCAGTGCCTTTTCCCAACCATGATTGAACATCGACACAAAATCACTGTGAGTATGAATGGTGATACTCAGCAATAAGCGATCTTCTATCGTCTCGATCTGATAGATCTCACGAGATCCGATCCACTTAGATGCCAAATCCCCATCCAATTGCTGCCGATTATCCGGGTTAAAAATGGCAACATGATGAAACTCGAGTTTTTGTAGCGGCAGCACCGTATCGATGATCGCCCTTGTCCCGCCCATATCTGGATCAAAGAAAGTAATGTCACTTCCCTCTTCCCATGCACCATCAAATTGAGACTGAGGTGAAAAGGCTTGCGCCCATCGCTTGTATAGTTCGACATCGGTCAACACGCTCCATACGCGTTGAGGCGTCGCGGCAATCTCGACGTGATAGTTTAAAGTCAGCATATTTTCTCTCCCTGCTCCTTTCTTGACGCTAGTTCATTCTGGTTAAAAATCAAACAATTCAATGGCGACCAAAGGAGAATTGCGAAGCCCGACATCAATGGTGCAAATAAAAGAAACAGGTAAGTCATCGAGACTTAGCAGTCTGTTTGATTTTAAAACAACACTGCCAACTCAATAATTAGGCCTTTTAATTAAACTGTTTCCAAAGTGATTGAAATATAAATGTAGAGAAACACTAACAACAGGCAGCACATGAATGGCTTAGAAAACGGCGAATTTCAATACATAAAACAACGTATAACTGAAATGAAACCGGAGCAGTTGCGGGAAATTAAAGGCTTTATCGAGTTTAGAAGGAAAGAACTGGTTGATGAGGAGCCTCTTATCTCTGATGAAGAGATGGAGTTCCTCACTATCATGTTCAAGAAAATGGAAAAATAAAACATGTGTTTTCTAATTGAAGATTACTTAAACAAAAGCAACGGTATAAGTCTTCTCGATATCAATTATAAATTACAAGAAATCGTTGATATTAAAGGTAATAACTTGGGCTTCGAAGTGCTAATTGATCCCAGAACTCTATCTAAACAAGCAGCGGAAGAGGTATACTCTACGGAGATCAAATATCCTCATATGAGTCGTGCGTTAGTTGCAAGGCTAGATCGTTACATCAATCGTTATTCTGACGATTTTAAAGGAAAACATCTGTTCATTAACCTAGAGCGCAGCAATCTTTGCGACAAATACCTACTGTGCGATATCGTCATTCTCAAGAAAAGCTTAGAGGAGCTAAAAGCTAACTTAGTTGTAGAAATTACAGAAAGAAATTCATGTAAAAGCTGTTCTGAGATAAGAAAAGGATTTGAGTTTCTACAAAAACAGAAGGTTATGTTAGCAGCTGACGACTACGACTTAGATTCTGATTTTCGGGAAAAAGAGCTTTTATCTGGCTTCTATCAATTTCTCAAAGTGGAACACTCTACTGAAGCAGATCATTACAGTAAGGTGATTGAACTAAGTAAAAAAACGCGCACAAAATTAATAATTGAGCGCGTCGAAACTAAAGCAGCACGTAAACAAATAATGAAAAATGACGTTACTTTCTGGGGGCTACAAGGTTTTTTATATTCCACTGTTTTTGTAAATTTGTAAGAGAAATACTACTGTCGGAAATCCCTAAGATTGCACAAGTTACAATCAACAAAATCACAAGACTGTAGACATTTGAGCTTTTTCTTTATTTTTGGAATTAATATAGGGTTTGAAATTGCTTTTATAATATTTATTTTTACAAGATAAAGCCCCATTTTTTGAGATCCATTTACAGGAGGGTAATATTTTACTTCTTTTGCATTAAAAACTTTTCTTGCAAATTCAAGTACTGGATATCCTGCAATAAAAATATAAACATAATCTTTACTTTTGAAATGGTTAAGCAAGTAATAGCAAATAGCCTGAACAACGAGTTCAAAAAAATGATTAGAATTCATTGCATGCCCTAACTTAACTAGGCAACTACGCTTAACTTCATCTTCAGGAATAGGAACAAAGGAAGGCAAGTTATCTATTTTTTCAAGATTCAAAATACCAGCCCAATGCCCAATAACTTCGCCCTCTCCATTTTTAAGTAAAATACACTTATATTTAACCTCTGATTTAAGGGAATAAAGTTCTGATAAAAAACCACTTATAGCAGATAGGTTTCCATAGAATTCATCAAATAATTCAATATGGTCATAGTAAGTATGAGATCTTATCTCACTAGTCACTTTTTCAGGTACACTTTTGTACGATAGTGCCGTTAAAGAAAAATCAAAAGCCTTAACCAAGTTAGTTAATATGGTGGTATATCTCGAAGGACTCTTCAATTCGTCGACATTAATATTTAAGATGATCTCTCTCAAATCATAGTCAAGACATTTAGCAATAAGAAATTGTTTGTATAACGGGGGTACCACCTTACCGGTTAACCAGCGACTCAGCGTTATCGAATCTAATCCGCCAAACTCCTCATAATATGCTTGTTGTAAAATAGCGATGAGTTCCTTCCTTGAGATTTCCTTTGCTTCTAACCAATGTGCCAAGTCTCGCTCAAAGTTATATTCCATACATTCTACCACTCTATCTTTATAATTATTTAGTCAAGAAACCAGTAGATATTAATAAAAATAACACTAGTAACTATACTGAAACCATCCGCTCAAACAGCTCAATTTCATACATAGATCTTACACTAGTTTATAAAGTCAATTAGTTAGCAACTGCATCAATAGTCATACGCTCGTGCTAATAATTAAACATATCAATTGATATACAATCTTTATAAGATGAGGGGATTTAACTTGAGCATTAAACTCTATTGATTTTTTCCTATTGTTTTAAAATCATATCGTTCATTACGATGCTTTCTATTATCTAAAAATACAGAGAACCGAACCCAACATGTGTTTAATATCGTAGCTAGCACAATAAGGCTTATTCCGAATATTTGTCTGTGGCTCATTTGGTCATCGAAAAACATCCATTGCCACACCGCGGTAAACAGTAGATTGGTGAAAATAAGCGGTGCAAGTTGAGAGCCACTGCTAGCCAATTGATACGCTTTCGAACGAAAGACCTGTGTATTGATGATCAAAAGAGACATCAAAAAGACAAGCAATGTATTCGGTGTTTCAAACGCGTGGAGTGAAAGCGAGTGCAATAACACATTTGTATCGTTGAAAAGCATCAGTGGCAATATCAGTAAAGCAGCACAACCGAACGTCCAGAAGTTGATTTCTAATGGCGACAGGTCACTTTTACTGGCTTTATAGAGTGTCAGTTGTGAGCCTGAGTTAAACAAACCACCAGCCAAACCCAATAACAGGTCGACTCGCCATGTAAATTCACCATCTGCGCCAGCCAACAGAATCACACCAGTGAATGCCATAACCAGCGCCACTATGGTCGACATTCTAATTTGTCCGCGCATAAAGAGTTTTTCAACGATAGGCATAAACAAAGGCCCTGTCGCAAACAACACCACACCTTCGACTAAAGTGAGCGTTTGCAAAGAAGCGATAAAGCACAACTGACACATACCAATACAAAAGGCACGAAGCAAAATGGGTTTAAAAGTCTTGCCAGTAGGAAGAGTCAGGTTTTTTAAGCGCAGCATGACCAACAAAATCAACGCCGGAGTGAAAAAGCGCAAGAAACTGAATAGGGTCACCGAAAGATCATCACTAAGCTGCTTCGCTAGCAGTCCAGTAACAGATAAGCTTAATGTAGACATCAACATAAAGATGACGGGTTTATTTTCGACTTTCATTGGATACTCCTTAATTCATGGAGTATTTTAGGCAAAGGCGTTCATCAGAAATAGCGAGTTATTTTAAACGCTAATGTAAGAAAAACTTACAGATTTAGAATCAGCTTACCGCTAACTACAAAGGTAATAGGAGTGAAGACACTATGCGCAAATTAGTCCCACTGAAGTCGATCTATGCCTTTGTTGCGGTAGCAGAGACTGGCAGCATGACAGAAGCGGCTCAACAGCTCTCTGTTAGCCACTCAGCGGTTAGCCAAGCCATCAAATCCCTAGAGAGCCAAGTGAACAAGCCTTTGTTTGATCGAGTTGGTCGCCAAGTTCGCCTCAATAACGAAGGAAAAAAATACTATCGCAAGGTCGCACCTGCACTTGAGCAGATTGTCGATGCCACAGAAGCGCTGATTCATGACCAAAATTCCAAGCGCATTACCTTTAACATGGTCAACTCACTGGCCCTGCATTGGTGGATACCTCGAATGTCGAGTTTGCAAGAGTTCGCTCCGCAACTAGATATCCGCTTATCTAATCTCATTGGCCAATTCAGTTTGGAACAAGAAGGCATCGATGCCGCCTTGGTGCACGGCAGTCCTCTTGAATGGCAAGATTACTATTGTGAGAAGCTGAGTGAGGATGAATTGGTCTTGGTGTGCAGCCCTGAACTGCTCGAACACTCTGCGCCTTATGACATTCCAGAACTTCTGAACACTTACCCTATTATCGAAGTTACCAATGATCGCCGAAAACACGACTGGCAAGTTTGGCAAGAAGAAACCGGCATAGAACGTCCAAAAGGGACAAAGCCAGTCACCTTTGATATGTCGATTCAGGCCGTGCAAGCAACAATCCGACGACTAGGCTTGTTGGTCACGCACCGTCTATTTGTAAAAGATGACATCAAATACGGCCAACTCGTAGAATTAGGGCAGCCAATCATCAATCCTTACCAGCAGTTTTACTTCGTCTGTCCGCCGCACAAACTCAAACATGAGGCGTTTCACTTGTTACGCTCTTGGCTGCGACAAGAGTTTGGTCAGAGCAATATACAACCCCTTGAGTAACCTATAGGCTTTATTAAAATTATTCGTTTCTTAAGTGAATAGATTAATGCCGGAATTGGTATAAAGTAAGAAGAGTACTTTCAAAACCCAAGGATGGCTTTATGAGGTTGTATCATGTCTTAATGAGTGGCGTTTTACTCATGGTGCCACTGTCTGGAACTGCAGAAACCGCCAGTAGCGGTAACGATCCTGATTTAAAAACGTTTATTATTGGCGGGCAACAAGCGTCTGCGAATCAACTCCCCTTCTTTGCGCGCCTTATACTGCACCGCACTGGCTCAAGTCAATTTGCCAACATCTGTGGCGGTACGATCGTCAATGACAGGTACATCATGACGGCTGCACACTGTGTAGAATCGGATGTATTCACCGACGGGTGGACAATCAATGATCTTCGCGTTTTAGTCAAAAACCCAACCATGGATGATGTGTTTGTCGAAGAGTTCAAAGACGTACGCTCTATCACGATTCATCCCGATTACAGCGCGAGTGACTTGTGGATCAATGACATCGCGATATTGGAACTGACGCGCCCTATTACAGACAATGTCCAATCCATCACTTTGCCACAGGACTTTGGTGACTACAGTAACCGGTCAGTGTTCCAAATCTTTGGGCTTGGTCAAACCTCGACCAACGATGCGACAGGGCCGAATTACCTGCGCTGGGCAGAAATCCAACCTCTCACAGATTCACAATGCTCTTCACTGGTTTCTGGTTTCAACTCTCAAGAAAGTTTGTGTGCCAACGGCTTCCCAAACCGAGCTTACACGGGGATATGTAGTGGTGATTCAGGCGGCCCGTTAACGTATCAAGATGGTAGCGGTAATTATCAGCAAATCGGTATCGTCAGTTACGGCTCATCAGTTTGCGAATCTCCTGCCATTCCTAGCGTATTTACTGAAGTATTGAATTACACCCCTTGGATTGAGGCGCAGACCAGCGCTGGCACTAAGACCACTTACGATGCCGCATTAGCCACAACCGAAGATTACCACAGTGAAGGGGATTCAGGTTTTGACCCAGAAGACACCACAAGTAATGACTTCGGCGATAACGGCAGTGATGGTGGTTCTATCGGGTTTGGATGGGTAGCTTTAGGAGGACTACTGGCTTGGACAAGACGACGTAAGTCTTTGTAGCACGTAGCTTTATCCTTAGTTACAATTTTTAGAATAAAAACTCTAAGCCACGTAATTTTCCAGTTCATCTCAAGCCGATAATACTGTTATTATCGGCTATCCAACCATTTTCAGATCAAACTCATGAATAAAGCTGCATCGGCTCGCCGAATCAAAGCGATGCTGTTTCTGACTCTTGGCGTCACTCTGTCCGTGTTTGCCGGATTTGCACTGTCGCAAATGTTCGTCATTGAAAAAGATGCATTCCAGCTTATATCAGTCGTTAGCTCAGTAATGGTGGTGAGTTTTTTACGTTACCAATGGCGAGCTTTACCTGCGATTGTATTGAGCTTGATGGCCTATTACTTCTTTACGGGTCGAAGCTTTGAGCACGCCTTGCTCTATTCCCTCACGGTTCCTATACTGCCTTTTGCGTTTTCAAGCTTATTTCACTACCTCAACAGTCGCTCACTTCATCAACCTGCTGCACGGCGGATAAGCCTGTTTTTCATCATTATTGGTTGTTTATTTCCGTTCGTTAATACCGTCAAGATGATGTTGGTCAACACCTTCGTTGATGGCCAGTTCTTGAGTGCCGATTTTCTGTTTTATGCCACGTTAGGTAACTACTTAACTCAATTGCTGGTCACGCCAATCTTGTACGTGGTGGTCAGTTTGTTAACCGACACCGATACCCAGTCCTACCTCGCACTGGATAAACGTTTGAGGGTCTCTAACAACCGTTGTCAAAGCTACATAACTTGGTTGGTAAGTTGCGTCGCAATTTTCTTTGCTGCCGCACTCTCCTCTTCTTCATTTATGCTCAATTCACTGAGCTTCTTTGCCGTCTTACTTGTCGTAGTTGGTTTAGCAAAACACGGTTTGATTCGCCCGCTCTTTGTCGGCTCGCCGTTTATTTTGTTGATCCTTAACGACGGTATTCGTCACTTCAATGAAGGATTGATTGGAGACAAACAGTTCTACGGCTTGCTGATCATTATTACCGTGCTCACAACGTTAGCTTACCTACTTGGCGGCTACTCAGTGAAACTGTTTGAGATGACACAAAGACAAATCCGTTCAGAGCGTATCGACCCATATTCAGGGCTTTCAAACATCGCTCAGTTGAAAGAGGACATCAGTCATCAATCGCGTTCCTTGTTGATCTACCTTGACTTAACGCCAACGCTATCGATGTTGACCGATTTAGGGCATGAGGGAAAATCTCAACTCATCATGCAGCTTAGTGAGTTTTTGTACTCACGCAACAACAGCATCAATCGCTGCTATCGCCCACCTTTCTCTACAGGGCTGCTGAGCTTTACCCATTACTCAGATACTGCAGAGGATGATCTTAACGAAGTCGCCAAGTACTTAGAGAGCTTCCAATTCTACTGGCGGGGCACATCCGTCGCATTGGTGTCGCCGACCATCTTCTGCACGCTCGTTAGCCAAGACCAAGACATTGAGAAAGTGGTGTCGATTCTGTGCGATCAGCCACCACAGAATGACAGCAGCATCCATTGGGTCAACATTCAATCTTTTGAAATGGACCGCGTGGACAAACTCAATCACATTCAACAGGTATTTAAGCGCGAGCAGTTTGAGTTGTTCTGCCAACCATACATGAAGCTTTCTGAATCTGAGCCGTCTAAACACAGCTTTGAAGTACTTCTTCGTCTGAAAGAGCGCGATGGGCAAGTTCTACCACCTTCGGCATTTTTCCCATTGATTAATCAGTTTGGGTTGGAGCTCAAACTCGACCATTGGGTCATTCTCAATACCTTCCGAATGCTGAGTGACAAGGTTAAGAATTGGGATGAGATTGGCCACTGTGCAATCAACTTAACCGCCAAAACACTCAGTGCCGAAAACCTTGCAGCACGCATTATTGAAAGCGCTCAAAGCTTCTCTATTCCGTTAAATAAGATTTGCTTTGAGATCACCGAATCGTCCGCCCTGATCAATGAACAGCAAGCCATTGCAACCTTGAATTACTTGCGAAATCAGGGCTGCAAAATCGCGATAGACGACTTTGGAACAGGTTACGCTAGCTTCGCGTACTTGCGCAGATTGCCACTGGATATTCTTAAAATTGAAGGAGCGTTTGTTCGTGAGATTACGCAGAATGAAACCGACCGTTTGATCGTCAGCTCTATCGCGACGGTCGCAAAAGAAATGCATTTAGAAACAGTGGCAGAGTTTGTCGAGAGCACCGTACACATTGCGATATTAAGAGGTCTAGGCATCGACTTTGCGCAGGGTTATGGGGTCGCGAAACCGATGCCTTTGAGCGAGTATTTAGACGAGCTATTTAAGGCTTCACACAAAGCTCAACAGCCAGAGTTGGAGACGCTATAAGGCTTTGCGCTTTAAGCGAGAGTTGATGATATCTTCAATCAGCTTTTGTTCTTTCTTGGCTTTTTCGTAGTTTTGCTTAGTGCGCCAACGTTCCAACACCTTCTCCAAGCCTTGAACTCGGGCATGTTTGTATTCGAGATGTTTTTGCACCGACGCGCATTCCGCCTGCATCACCGCTTGTTCCTGTTCGTGGTGGCGCAACATCTTTTGTAGCATTTGGTCTACTCGATTAAGATTCATCAGTGCAGCACTATTCAGCACGGGCGTGGTTAAAGCAGATTGTCCGGCGTGGTTCTTCAGGGCAGAAAGTTGCGCTAACTGCATTGAAAGGTGAGAGTGGCGCTGACGCATGACATCAAGTTGTTGCCCGACTTTGTCTCGCTGCTTCTCTTCCATCAATTGCAGCTTGCCCACCGCCTTAAGTTTCGATTCCATCTAATTCCTTAATCCGCTTATCAAGCAGCGATTACTGCTCGCTTTGAAACATCTGCGCTAACGTCGTCAAACTGGTTGGATAGTCCACCGCTTCATTGGCTGACTGTTGTAAATAAGCACGTAAATGCGGATACATAGAAACCGACTGATCCAGTTCAGGATCTTGCCCTGGTTGGTAACCACCAAGAGGCAATAACTCTTTCACTTGCAGGTAGTTGGAATAAAGCTGACGGAAGTTATTCGCAATCGTACTGTGCGCTTCATGGGTACAAGCGTTCATACAACGACTGATAGAGGCGTTGATATCAATCGCTGGATAATGGCCTTGCTCAGCCAGTTGCCGAGACAGCACCACGTGTCCATCTAGAATTGCACGCGCCGAATCCACCACTGGATCTTGTTGATCATCCCCCTCGGCGAGAACGGTATAGATCGCGGTTAAACTGCCGTGGGGGTTTTCGCTGTTACCTGCTCGCTCAAGAAGCTGAGGCAATACGCTGAATACCGAAGGCGGATAACCACGCGAGGCAGGCGGCTCTCCCAAGGAAAGCGCAATTTCACGTTGTGCCATAGCGTAACGTGTCAATGAGTCCATCAGCAATAAGACGTCTTTGCCTTGGTCGCGAAAATACTCTGCCACACGATGACAAAGTAGTGTCGCACGCAGTCGCATGAGCGGAGATTCATCGGCTGGCGCGGCAACGATAATGGCTTTCTTACGCGCTTCTGGAGTGAGGTTTCGCTCAACAAATTCACGAACCTCTCGACCACGTTCGCCAATCAAGCCCACCACAATCACATCGGCCTCGGTGTTCTGAGTGATCATTCCCATCAGGACACTTTTACCGACGCCACTACCGGCCATTAAGCCGATACGCTGGCCTTTGCCCACAGTGAGCAAACCATTGATCGCTCGGACGCCAACATCCAAAGGCGTATCAACAGGGCGACGCTTAAGTGGGTTGATCGGTTTAGGTTCAAGTGAAACACGATCTCCTCCCTTAAGCGGCGCACCGTCATCAAAAGGTTCGCCAAGTCCATTCACTACACGCCCTAGCCATTGTGAACTGAGCTGAACCGTACTGTCGCCATCAAGGGGAATCACCTTGGCACCAGCGAACAAGCCACCTAAGCGGCGAATCGGCATTAAGTAGGCCACTGTATGATCAAAGCCAACCACTTGTGCCTCGATCATGTCACCTTCTGCCGTTTCCACTAAGCAACGCTGTTCAAGTTTGAATCGGCACCCGACGGCTTGCAGCATTAAGCCGTTCACTTTAATCAAACGCCCTGTTACTCGCGCGACAGGAATCGAATCGAGCGACGCCAACGCCTCACTCAATCTCTCGTTTAACAGTTCATGGCTCAATGTATTACTCATGCTCAGTCTCTACTTGTGGCATCGAGACTTCATCGAGCAAATGCTGTTTTACGTTATCCATGCAGGCTTGCAGACGTGAATCGCAGCTTGCGTCTGCTTCTGCGTCTTCTGTTACGAGTTGGCACCCACCAACAGGTAGCTCCGCATTTGCCACTAACTTCCAAGCCGTTGGTAGGTCAGCATTGATTTGCGTAATGCGCTCTAAGTCCTGAGGATTGAGATGAACAATCACGCTCTCCGCTTTACCCGGCATGGCTGACAAGGTTTCATCAACAAGAGCCAGAATCTGTTGCGGCATCAAGGTAAGCTCCGCACGAATCACTTGCTGCGCTACCTTTTGCACCAGCTCACAAATCATATGACGCTGCTGTTGTTCTTTGTCATTTTGCCAACGAGACAAGGCTTGAAACAGTTCATTGACTGGCTTCGCCGCTTCGACAAAGCTTTGCTTACCTGATTGCTCACCAGAGATGAATCCCTTCTGGAAGCCTTCTTTCTGCCCTTCAAGCAATCCTTGTTGTTTACCTTGATCAAGCCCCTGACGTAACCCTTCATCATGGCCTTGCTGCAAACCTTGCTGGAAGCCTGCTTCAAGCTGCTGTTGAATATCCGCTTGGGTATCTTGCCAACCTTGACTATCTAGCGCGAAATCATCTTCAATATTCACTGGCTGCGCCAGCGGTGGAAAACGATGTAAACGGTAGCCACTTGGTGGCAAGCGCATGGTGTTGGTTGCTCTCTCTGCCATTGCCTTACTCCACCGTCTGCTCTTCATAAAGCAGCAATTGGATTTCGCCCGCTTCATCAAGCTCACGAACCAGCTGCATAATATCTTGGCGAGCGCGTTGTACTCGGCTCAACACCACAGCACCACGTAGCTCCATGTCGTCTTCCAATGCTTTCGCCATGCGTTGCGGCATTGAACGTTTGATGGTTTGCTGCAAGGTAATCTCGGAACCTTTTAATGCCACCGCCCACAATTCCAACGGGATCTGCTGGACAAGCGCATCCATGGTTTCTTCGCGCTGACGACCAAGCACCATAAAGTCGAACATGTTCTCTTCGATTTCGTTGACCACGTTTTCGTCGTGCAACTTGAGCATTTCCATCAAGGATGCGCGATCACCTTCGAATCGGTTAATGATGTCTGCGGCTTGTTTCACGCCCGAAAGCGGTGTGCTTTGACTTGCAGACACTTTCTCGATGCAACGCTCCACCAGTTCATGCAAGTCATTCGCTACTTGATGATCGATGTCTTGCAACTGAGCGATGCGGAACAAGATTTCATCGTGGTAATCCTGAGGTAGATGCTTCAAGACCGCAGAAGAGCTGTCTGCTGGCAAATAGGCCAAGAAGATAGCTTGCATCTGAGGGTGTTCATTGACAATAAAGCGCGCCAACGTTTCTGCTTCTACCCATTGTAAACGCTGCATGTTGTTGCGAATTTCATCGCCATACAGATTGTTGAGTAAGCCTTTCGCTAGGTCATTACCCAATGCTTTACGCAGCGTATTCGATAGGTACTCTTTTGATGCACCACGGATACCGCTGTGTTCACGAAAATCTTCAAAGAAATGTTGAATCACACCTCGTGCAGAATCACTCTTAATGCCATTCAACTTCGCCATTGCACGTGTGACGCGTTGGGTTTCATCTCGGCTGAAGTGCTGCAACACTTTGGCGGCCGCATCTTCACCCATGCCCAACAGCACAAGTGCGGTTTGTTCTACATAACTAAGCGTCTGCTTTGACGTCGACTGCGCTGTGTTCATTGATGTTTACCCATTGTTTCAGAATTTCGGCTACACGCTCTGGCTCTTCGTTAGCAATAAGCTGTAGGTGTTTCAATTGAATCTCGAGTGGAGAGCCTGCTGGCGGCAGCATGTCGCTGTTCACATCTAAGCCAGACGACACGGCGATGCCTTTCTCCGACAGTTTGCGGTTAAGCACTTCTTCTCTCTCACGCTCTTCACGTGTCTGAAGGTTGTCGTATTCCGGCTCCACTTGTGGCTCAGCAAATTCAAGCTCTGGTGCTGGTTTGTCCGCCCCCGTTAAGTGCATGATCAAAGGACGAAGCACGAAGAAGATCATTGCTAAGCCCAGCATGCCGCCAATTACGTAGCGCAGTGGCTGCTGTACCGTCGGGTCTTGCCACCAAGGCAGTGCTGGCGGCGCATCAATCTCAATCGGAGTGAAGTTAAAGCTCATCAAACTTAGGCTGTCACCACGAGTATTTGAGATGCCTACTGCGTCCATGATCATGGTTGAGATCTGAGTTTTGTCCGCTTCACTCCAAGCAACGCCGTCTGGTGCCGCTTGCGAGTTAAGCAATACAGAAACGCTCAACTTTTCGATTTGGCCTTGCTGGTACTGAGTACGACGCACGCTACTTCCAACCGCATACTGACGGTTGATTTCTGAACGGGCATTGGTGTTCTGGCTATCGTTGGTTGGGGTTTCACCGGTTACTGGCGGTTGGTTGCTCAGCGAGCCTGGAATGCCTAGTGCAATTTGATCAACAGAATTGTTTTGAATGGTGTGCTCGTTACGAACCACTGGTGCGTTATCGAGGATCTCTTGGGTTTCCTCGACTTGGCTGAAGTTCATGTCTGCCGCAACTTGTACGCGGAAGTTACTTGGCCCCACGATTGGCGTTAGCATGTCTGCCGCACGTTGGATAATCTGCTTCTCAACACTCTTTTGGTATTCAAGGTACTTCGCGTTGACTTTACCCGCCTCGGCAGAAGCAACGTCGGCACTCAGTAGTCGGCCGTATTGGTCAATCACAGAAACAAATTCTGGCTTCATTGCCGTGACACTGCCAACCACCAAGTTGATGATCGCTTCCACTTGTTCTGGCTTAAGATCTTCACCCGGCTTGAGTTCTAACATAACAGAAGCCGAAGGGTTTTCCGTGTTTTGACGCACGAATAAGGTTTGACGAGGAATCGCTAAGTGCACACGCGCGTTGGCTACCGCATTCAGCGACATGATAGTGCGCACTAACTCACCCTCTAAACCATGGCGGTAACGTGCCGTTTCCATAAACTGACTCGTACCCAGTGAGCTGTCTTCTTTAAGCGAATCTAAACCCGTAGGCAGTTTGGCTTTGACACCTTTCGACGCAAGCAACATGCGGATACGGGCGACTTCACCTTCTGGAACCAATACTTGACCATTTTGCTCTTGCATGCGGTAGCTGATGCCTTCAGTTTCTAATACCGACACAATTTCGCCGATATCAAAACGCTCTTGCTGACTGTAAAGCGGACGGAAACTTTGCGAAGAACTCCAAAGCGCTACCACGATGATAGCCGCAACAATGGCCGCTAAAACCGCAGACAACACCAAGTTACGTTGGCTGCTTGACCACAATTGCTTGAGTTTATTGGTTACGTCATCCATCCCACGGTTTGGGGACAGAGTCTGAGTGGAGCCGGCATGCATTGCAGAATTTCCGGCCACTTGAGTGGATAGTTCTGACATGGGTTACACCGGCATCTTCATGATATCTTCAAAGGACATGACCACTTTGTTGCGCACTTGCATCAAAGCATTGAATGAAAGACTCGCCTTTTGACTGGCGACCATCGCGCCGACCAAATCGTCACTTGCGCCGGTTTCAACTGCGGTCATTTTTTGGCTTGCTACCGATTGATGCTGATTGACCGTGTCGAGCACATTAGTCATCGCTTGTGAGAAAGAAATCGGTGCATTCAAAGTCTGTTGATCTAACGGGTTTGCACTCACAACAAATTCAGGTGGCTGAGCTTGTGTTCGCATCGCCTCCATTTTAGACAGCATTAATTGCTCTGCTGAGACTGCATTAGTTGGTTGACTTGCCATCTACTTTTCTCCTTTTAGGCAGCCGAGCCAAGCGCCGACTGTAAATCAATACCGTGTTCGCGCATTGCTGCAAGCTTGTAACGTAACGCCCGAGTAGACACACCCAAAGCGTTGGCGGTTTTGGTTCGGTTTCCACCAAACTGACGTAATTTATCTAGGATGAATTGGAACTCGGCTTGCTTCTTCGCTTCGACATGACCAAAGCTAGAAACAGGCTCAGCGGAAGGCACTGGCGTCAGCAATTCAATTGGCAGCATTAGATCATGAGCCGTGATGTAATCCCCATGGCGCATGACAAGTGCTCGTTGAATGACGTTTTCGAGTTCGCGAATATTGCCCGGCCAGTGGTACTGGCTCAGCGCAGCAATGGCATCCTGTGACAGATGACAACGGCTGCTATCTTGGTATTTTTCAATAAAGAATTGGCTGATAGGTAAGATGTCTTCTTTGCGCTCACGCAATGGCGGCCAATGCAATGGCAGCACATCTAGGCGGTAGTAAAGATCTTCACGGAACGTGCCTTTTTGCACTTCTTCACGCAAGTCTTTGTTGGTCGCGGCGATCACTCGGATATCCAACTGAATCGCTTTGTGGCTGCCAACACGTTCTACTTCGCGCTCTTGAAGTACACGTAACAACTTTGCTTGAACCGCTGGTGACATTTCACCAATTTCATCGAGCAGAATCGTGCCACCATTAGCCTCTTCAAACTTACCACTTTGCGAATTGGTGGCTCCGGTAAATGCGCCTTTCACGTGACCAAACAACACCGCTTCCAGCATTGATTCTGGAATAGCGGCACAGTTCACGGCAACAAACGGGCCGTCATCACGAGGCGATTGCTCATGAACGTAACGCGCCAGCACTTCCTTACCCGTGCCAGATTCACCAGTAATGAGCACGCTAGCATTAGTACACGCGGCGCGATGCGCGAGTTGAAGTACTTGTTTACTGCGCCATGATTCGGCAACGATGTTTGCCAGTGGTTTGCCCAGCGCTTCTACACGCTTGAGCAAGTTCAGCAATTGGTTTGTTTCAAATGGGCGAAGCAAGTAATCCGTCGCACCCGACTTCATCGTCTCCGCCGCCAAAATGCCCTGCTCTTGGTCAACAATCGCAATCACCACACCAGCATTGCGCTGCTTTTGATGACAAGCGACAAACTCACGCACACACATGTCCGGTAAGTTTGAGCTGACCAACGTAATGCAAGCTCGCTCTTCCAATAGCGCGCTGCGACCAGTGCGGCTGTGTCTTGCGGAATAACCAGCATTCCCAAGAACATCTAGCACTGGTTGAGCGAGGTGTTCATTTGGCTCAACCAACAAAATATCCGTTTTCGTCATCATTGAACCTTTACCTTCTCTTGTTGGGTTTGTTGTTTTGCTTCTGCGTTGTTGGTAGCAACGTTGATTTTGGCAACCACACGCTCGTTGTCTCGAACAAGGCGCAACGTCACACGACGGTTTTTAGCTTGTCCCGCTTGCGTGTTATTGCTTGCTATTGGATATCGCGAGCCATGAGCACGAACTTCAATCAACGAGCGGTCAACACCTTGTTGAACCAGAGCTTCTGCAACTTGCTCCGCTCGCTGGCGAGATACGGTTAAGTTCGCCAATTGAGAGCCAACATTGTCGGTATGACCATCAACCAGAATCTTGGTGACGCGGTCATCGACAGAAATGTAGCTGTATAACGCTGCGATAGTACTTTGCTGGCTGCGACTCAATGTTTTTTGGCCAAACTGGAATGGCAAGTTCACATCACGAGCTTGGGAGTACGACAATTTCGGCAACTGCGCTCGGCATTGATTGAATGACGCCAACGCATTTTGAATTTGAATGGTTGGTAAGGTGACACTACTGATGGCGGAATCATTCTTTCCGTTTAGTGACAACGTAACCCAACCTCCGGAAGTAATGGCTTTAAGTAGGGACTCAGTTCCATGCGTAAAAGCAAACTGATTCGTTGCTGTTGTTAATGCAAGAGAAGCCTCTTCTTTCCTTAAAAGCTCTTTTTCCCAAGGAGCGCTCTCACTAAGCAATAAAGCGTTATTCCATTTATTGTTGTTATTGTGAACGTCAGCAATAAATGTAACTTGGTTATTTGGTTCCGCTAGGAAATAAAACTTCCCCTGTGGAATATTTGAATGCATTAAGTTGCACTCAAATTTATTTCCTTTATATAGCCAAGTAGAAAGGTCCATGGGTATGGTGATTTTTTCACCTGCCAATGCAAAATTAGGTGAAGTTAAACCAGCTAATAGGAATACTTTAGAAAATATTATCAAACCTCTTCTTCGCAGGTATTTATCACACAACCCTGACATTAAAGGTTTAATTAAATATGCCATTGGATGAAAAAATTTGGCATAGGTAATCATATTAATTCCCTATTCTGAAATATTAAAAGTGGTCATTAATCGTTCATACAGCTTAGAGGAGCATTCGTCGAAAGACTTTTTTAGACCAACAAAACAATGAGTTAGAAAGCTCAAATTGAAAAAGCCGCTGCTTTCCCTATCAGCATAAACTGACCGAATTAACAACAACTTAGCTAATAATTGTTATAATTTTTTATTAACTCTTTTATAAGTCAAAACTAACTCTTTTTAATTTTTATTAAAAGTACCTATGGTTAGCTTCAAATCAACATGTGAACTAAAGTCACAATCTTTAAAGTTGAAACTAAAGGATCATAAAAAAGTCTGTGTAGACTGTCCGCAATTAAGTTAAAACAGTTTCGTTTGTTAACGCACGGTAAAATATAAATGGAAAGCAGAGTTAACGAGCCTATTTCCGACATCAAATTGCTTGATGTAGAGTTGCTAGGCAAACCTATTCATATCATTCGAGAAAAGCTCGAAAGTTTGATTTCAGAATCTTGTTCAAGCCTAACCAATGAATTACAAAATTGGCTCAGCACCAACAAAATCGAAGCGAATTTAGTTGCAGTAGAGCTACACAGATTCTCGCCAACGTTATTGGATAAAGACCAAACCTCCACTTATCAGCATCAAGATGGTGGCATGGCGTATATCCACGGAGACGCACAAGCATTAATTAAATTGGCTGACCGTTTTTACGGTGCGGCAACAGAGCGTACTTCTACTAGCTTGACCGCGAGTGACCTGCGCCTTCAAGAGCGTATCAGTCGAATCATCATCAACTGGCTAGCGCCGCAAGAAATGTGGCAACCCTGCGAATACGAAACGCCACGAGGCATCGGTCTGCATGCTGAGCTTTCAATCGCGTTTGAAGATTTCCAAGGTGCCATTCATCTCAAGCTTGATAGCACCATGATTCAAACCTTGATTGAGCAGCTAGCCCTTCATAACGATGCCGATTTGTATCAACCGTTTTGTCGCTCGTTAGAGTCAACCCCTGTACGTCTTAACGTCGTTTTGAGCAAGAAAACCATGGCATTGAGTGATGTGGTTGGATTGCAGCCAGACGATATTTTGCCAATCGAACTTCTCAATACCGTGCCAGTGAGCATTGGTAACCAAACTCTTTTCTCTGGTCGTGTTGCAGAACAAGACGGTCAGCTTGTATTGATCTTTAACCCAGATAAGGAATCGCAGCGATGAGCGAAGCGCAAGAGAACCAAGCATTCGACGCCGATGAATTAAACTTTGACGATTTTCAATTAGAAGATTTCGAAACCGAACAAGCTTTCGCTCCTGAGCCCGTTGCTGAGCGCGATTTGAGTTTCTTCAAAAGCATCCCGGTTACCGTGACACTTGAGGTGGCGAGCAAAGAAATTCCTTTGGGTGACTTGATGAAAGCCGGTGAAGGAACAGTGATTGAACTGGACAAACTCAATGGCGAACCACTTGATGTAAAAGTAAATGGTTCTCTAATGGGACAAGCGGAAGTCGTCGTCATTAACGACAAATATGGCCTACGCCTGATCAACGTTCATGATTCTGCGCTTAACAGCGTAGGTCGATAGTTTCAGGTGGGTTGTGCGATGAATGTTCTGGGTGCCAGTCAACGTCGATTACCTTTGTTGGTGATTGCATTGCTTGGTTTGCTGTTATTTACGCTTCCAACCATGGCTGCTGACAACGGTTTAACCATCTTATCCGTTTCCGACGGGGACACGCAGCAAGAGTACAGCGTCAAGCTGCAGATTCTGTTGCTGATGACGGCGCTCAGCTTCTTGCCAGCTTTCATCCTCATGGCCACCAGCTTTACGCGCATTATCGTGGTATTGGCGATTCTGCGTCAGGCATTAGGTCTACAACAAAGCCCGCCAAACCGTGTTTTGGTCGGCATTGCACTGGCATTGACGTTACTGATCATGCGTCCTGTCTGGACCGATATTCACGACAATGCCTTTAAGCCTTATGACAATGGCGAGATCACCTTGATGCAGGCGTTTTCGGTGGCCGAAAAGCCAGTGCGAAACTTTATGTTGGCACAAACCCATCAAAGCTCGCTGGAGCAAATGTTACGTATTGCCAACGAGCCCATCGACCAAAATGTGGAAGACATTTCGTTTGCAGTCGTGTTGCCAGCTTTTGTCATCAGTGAGCTGAAAACCGCCTTTCAAATCGGCTTCATGTTGTTTATCCCGTTCCTGATCATCGACCTTGTTGTCGCCAGCGTATTGATGGCGATGGGTATGATGATGCTGTCACCTCTGATCATTTCTCTGCCGTTCAAATTGGTGGTGTTTGTGTTGGTTGACGGTTGGGCAATGACGGTCGGCACACTATCCGCCAGCTTTGGGTAGTGGGAGCGCATCATGACACCGGAACTCACCGTTACCCTATTTTCTGATGCCGTCTGGCTGATCATCTTGATGGTGGCCGTTTTGGTCGTACCGGGTTTGATTGTCGGCCTGTGTATTGCTGTATTCCAGGCTGCTACGCAAATTAACGAGCAAACGCTAAGCTTTCTACCACGTTTGTTGGTCACGCTGCTAATGGTTATTTTTGCCGGTCACTGGATGCTGCGAAAAATCATGGAGCTGTTTGACTTCTTGTTCCACAACATTCCGGGGATGATCGGCTAATGGCGATCACGTTTGCGGAACTGTCCGTGATTCTAGGTCAGCTTTGGTGGCCATTTTTTCGCGTCGGTGCCGTGTTCATTTCCATGCCATTTTTTGGTGACGCGCTAATTCCAGTCTGGGTTCGCAGCTTGCTTGCTCTCTCTATTGTGGTGATCACCGCGCCACTGATGCCACCGATGCCAGAAGTCGAACTGTTCTCAATGACCTCGCTTTTCTTAGCGTTCGAGCAAGCGATATGGGGTCTGATGTTCGGCTTAATCCTGCACATGCTATTCAATGTTTTCACCATGCTCGGCCAGACAATTTCATTGCAAATGGGCTTGGGTATGGCCGTGATGAACGATCCGGTTAACGGCTTGTCCGTAGCGATTCTCGGTCGCATGTTCCTTATCTTCTCAACTTTGCTGTTTCTTGCGCTTGAAGGGCATTTACTGGTTATCGACATCGTCATTCAGAGCTTTGTCGTCTGGCCGGTGGGATCGGGTATCACCGCCCTGTCTTTGCAAGGCGTTGTGAATATCTTTGGGTGGATGTTTGCTTCCGCGTTGGCTCTCGCATTGCCAGCTATCGTTTCCATGCTGCTCGCTAACATCAGCTTTGGTGTGATGAACCGAGCCGCGCCCTCTCTAAACGTTTATGCACTGGGCTTCCCGATGACCATGCTGTTAGGTTTGTTCAGCGTGTTGATCTCTGTTTCTGGCGTGCCAAGTCGTTATACCGCGTTAGTCCACGACACTATTCGTTTCTTAAATAACTTTATGTTGGGGGGCGCATGAGCGAGCAGTCGTCTCAAGACAAAACCGAGAAAGCCTCCCCCCAAAAGGTGAAAAAAGCCCGTCAAGAAGGGCAAATCCCTCGTGCAAAAGAGTTCACTACCGCGGTTATCTTCTTAGCCGTTGCGATGTTTTTCTATTCCCAGCTCAATAGCATTTGGGAGAGCATGTCGGGCGTATTTCGTTACAACATGACCCTGACCAAAGCAGACCTAGAAAACCCAAAACAATTGGTGGAGCACCTTGGTCAGAGCTTGGCGGTGATCATTGAGATGCTCTTGCCTCTCTTTACGGTCATCATCATTGTCACCTTTGGCAGCAGCATGGTGTTAGGCGGTTGGATGTTCCGCCCAGCAAACGTGCTACCAAAACTGAGTAAGCTCAATCCCATTTCGGGCATTAAGCGTATTTTCTCCACTCGCTCAGTGGTGGAGCTGGTTAAATCCACCGTCAAAGTATTAGTCATCTTCGGCATTCTTTATGGCTACCTAGACAACCATCTTCAGCCACTGCTTGGCATGCAAAACTTACCGCTCAGCCAAGGCTTCTCGCTGATCATGTCGATTCTGTTTGAAGGTCTGCTGCTGATGGGCTTTGCCCTGTTGTTATTCGGGGTGATTGATATTCCTTATCAACGTTGGGAGCACCTCAAAGAACTGCGCATGACCAAACAAGAGCTGAAAGAAGAATTTAAGAACAACGAAGGTCGACCTGAAGTTAAGCAGCGTATTCGCCAAATTCAGCAACAGTTCGCACGTCGTAAAATCGACAAGATGGTGCCCACCGCAGACGTGGTGATCACCAACCCGACCCACTATGCCGTTGCATTGAAATACGAGCCATCGCTATCTGATGCACCATTTGTGGTGGCAAAAGGCGTCGATGAAACCGCCATGCACATTCAACGCATCGCACGCGAGAACAAAGTCGAGATCATAAACTCGCCGCCGCTGACTCGTTCGATTTATCACACCACTGCGATTGAGCAAGCCATACCAAGCCAGCTCTACATCGCCGTGGCACACATTCTGACTTACGTTTTGCAATTGAAAGCCTTCCGTAAAGGGGATGGAAAAGAGCCTACGCCTTTGCCTCATTTTTCAATTCCAAAGCATTTGCAACACTGATTAACCCGCGTTTACCCAAGGACACCAGAGTATGTTTAACCGGTTAAAACAACTTCAAACTTCCACCAAAGGCTACATTGGCATTCCAATCGTCTTGTTGATGGTGCTGGCGATGGTCATCTTGCCTTTGCCACCCTTGCTATTGGATGCGCTGTTCACCTTCAATATCGTATTAGCGATCTTGGTATTGTTGGTCAGCACCACAGCGAAGCGACCACTCGACTTTTCGATTTTCCCAACCATTCTGTTGGTCGCGACCTTGCTGCGTCTTACTCTGAACGTAGCTTCAACACGTATCGTATTACTCGAAGGTCACAACGGCGGCGATGCTGCTGGTAAGGTGATTCAAGCCTTCGGTGAAGTGGTGATCGGTGGTAACTACGTGGTCGGTATGGTGGTGTTCATCATCTTGATGATCATTAACTTTGTCGTGATCACCAAAGGTGGCGAACGTATTTCTGAAGTATCAGCACGCTTTACCTTGGATGCGCTACCGGGCAAACAAATGGCCATCGATGCCGACTTAAACGCAGGCTTGATTGACCAAGAAACTGCGCGTCAACGCCGTAAAGAAGTGGCGAACGAAGCGGACTTCCACGGTTCAATGGATGGTGCGTCCAAGTTTGTTCGCGGTGATGCGGTTGCCGGCTTGCTGATCCTGTTCATCAACATCATTGGTGGTATCAGCATTGGTGTATTCGAGCACGGATTGCCTGCATCAGAAGCCTTCAAGACTTACGCCCTACTGACCATCGGTGACGGCCTTGTTGCTCAAATTCCATCACTGTTGCTTGCTACCGCTGCCGCGATTATCGTGACGCGCATAAACGACAGCGATAACGGAATGTCAGAAACCATGCACAAGCAGCTGCTTGCAACGCCAGCTACCTTGTTTACCGTGGCGGCGATCATGGCTGTTATTGGCATGGTTCCGGGAATGCCTCATCTCGCGTTCTTCACCTTTGCTGCAGTATTGGCATTTGCAGGTTGGCGACAGAGCAAAAAGCCGGTGCAAGATACGCAAATCGACCAAGTAGAAGCTCTCTCTCATGCGATGCAGGAAGAAGAAACCGCACTTACTTGGGACGATATTCCTCATGTCCACACTCTGTCTCTTGCGTTGGGCTACCGATTGGTGCACTTGGTTAACAAAGAGCAAGGTGCACCTTTGGCGCAGCGTATTCGCGGTGTTCGTCGTAATCTATCCGAACAAGTGGGCTTTCTACTTCCGGAAGTGCGTATCCGCGACAACTTAAGTTTAAAGCCGAACCAATACACCATTGCTCTGAACGGCGAAGTGATTGAACAAGGTTTTATCGAGCCAGAACGTTTGATGGCGATTGCTGTGGGTGAAACCTATGGCGAAGTGGATGGTATTCTTGGCAGTGACCCAGCCTACCAATTGCCTGCGGTTTGGATTGAACATCAAGACAAAGCGAAAGCGCTAAACATGGGCTACCAAGTGGTTGATGATGGCACGGTTATCGCCACACACATCAGCAAAATCATGAAAACCAATTTGGCTGAATTGTTTACTCATGACGATGTTGAAGCCATGACTCAACGTCTTACGGCGCAAGCGCCAAAATTGGCTGAAGCCTTAGCCGCTGCACTAACGCCAGCACAGCAACTTAAGGTTTACCGTCAGCTTCTGCTAGACCAAGTGCCATTGAAAGACATTCGCACCATCGCTAACACCATGTTGGAATCTTCAGAAAACACCAAAGATCCGATTTTACTCGCGGCGGATGTACGCTGCGCACTTAAGCGAACCTTGATTAACTTGGTTGCGGGTCAGAAGAATGAGCTGAACGTCTACGCCTTGTCTGATGAACTTGAACAGATGTTAATGACGTCGTTGCAACAAGCTCAAGCCGCAGGCGCTGTCATGCTCGATAGCTTCCCAATCGAGCCAAACATTCTTAGTCAGTTCCAACAGAACTTGCCTTTGATTCGTCAGCAGTTGAAGCAACAAGGGTTGCCGCCAATCTTATTGGTCATGCCTCAACTGCGCCCATTGCTGGCACGATACGCACGTACCTTTACCCAAGGATTGGCGGTACTGTCTTACAATGAAATTCCAGAAAACAAACAGATCAACGTGGTAGGAAACCTTGGTTAATCTCATCTCAACAAAAGCGATGTACGACTATTTGTGCGATCTCGCACTGCAACACATTGTCACGGACGACGACCAACTGGTGTTTGATGCACTTAAACACAATGACATTCAACACGCCTGTCAGGCGATCCGTGAAACCAAAACTGGCGAGGTGGAATACCAACACCTCACTCTACGCTTTGGCCTACGTGGGGAGCAGAGTGTCTATCAGTTTGAATTGTCAGAGCAAATGCAATATTGCTTAGATTTATACAGCTTGTATTTAGCGCTGCGCCAAACACAGTTCCAACTTGAGACCTTTCATCCCGACCTTATCAGCAATGTCGTCGTACCCATTCGTGTTGACGCTTTGTTGTGGCAGGCAGGCGGCTATTTTTTGAATCAGATGATTCAATTCCACAAAGCGGCATTTCAGCATGTGGTGCCCTCTTTGCAGGCCGATGAAACCCTGTGCCTGCACGAACGAGTCACCACTTTGGTTGAACAACTGAAAGACAACGCGTATGCCTTATGGTTTGAAATCGCGACCAGCCAAGCGCACTTTGAGCGCATTGCTGAGTTTGAACCCGACATGATCAAGCTGTCCGTCACCATGGAAAACAAACAAGATCAACACGCGTTCCTACCTATAGCTCGCTTCCTGCGTCGTAACCAATTTCCTTGGGTAGCCGGAAGAGTCGCAAGCCAAAATGAACTCAATCGCTACCGCTTACTTGGTGCGAGTTATTACTTTGGCTATTTCAGTGATATTCCCACTTCATTGTCGTTTAAATCGTTCGACGATGAATAAACAGGGGTGACGATAAAGGGTGAGTTCAGCAATAAGAACTCGCCCTTTTTTATGTCTGAACAGCCTTAAAATGCGGATTTTCTGGAATAGATGTCACCAAAAATCATCAAATTAGGCGATTTCGAAAAAATTTTTAAATTTCCAATTAATCATTAAAACCAACCGACCGCCTCTAGTTAGTGAGCGGGGCGATAGTCCCACATTGAACAATCAAGGAGAACAGATTATGGCTCTATCAATGCACACTAACTACGCTTCGCTGGTTACTCAAAACACGCTAAGCAATACAAACAACATGCTTAACACTGCGATGGAGCGTCTAAGCACGGGTTACCGCATCAACTCAGCAGCTGATGACGCTGCAGGTCTACAAATCGCGAACCGTCTAGAAACTCAATCACGTGGTATGAACGTTGCAATGCGTAACGCACAAGACGGTATGTCTATGCTGCAAACAGCGGAAGGTGCTTTCGATGAAGCAACTAACATTCTTTACCGCATGAACGACCTAGCAACACAAGCAGCGAACGGTACTAACTCTCAAGCAGACCAAACTGCACTTGATAAAGAGTTTGCAGAGCTTGAAACAGAGCTAAACAGCATCATGACTAACACTAAATTTGCTGGCGACGCTTTGTTTGCGACTGGTGGTGTTAAAGGCGGCGGTCTTACTCTTCAAATCGGAGCTTCAGGTGCAGAGACACTAAGCCTAGCAACAACAGTTGACGGTGCAGTTGGTACAGCGTTTGACACTCTTACTGCTGGTTTCACTAACTTCAGCGGCGGCGCAGACGTTGCAGCAGACCAAGCAAACGCAAAAACGGCTATGGGTGAAATCCAAACAGCAATCGACGAAGTGGGCGCAGCTCGTGCAGGTATGGGTGCAACAATCAACCGCCTAGACCACACAGTAGTGAACCTAAGCAACATGGTTGAGAACACATCTGCAGCGAAAGGCCGCATAACTGACGCAGACTTTGCAGTTGAATCTTCAAACATGACTAAGAACCAAATGCTAATGCAAGCAGGTACAACGGTTCTTTCTCAAACTAACCAGCTGCCAGGCATGGCAATGTCGCTACTGCGTTAATAGAACCTTTCTATTCGCTAACAACGCGCAAAATTTAGTTCGTCCGAAAGCTCAAAGCCTCCCCTTCATCCGGGAGGCTTTTTCTTTGTCTGCAAAAAGCGTTTGGAAAAGAATTCTAGCGACGGATGTAGATGGAAGTAGCTTCGTTAGTGTGGCTAGCAGGAATACGGAAACCGGCTTTCAGCATGGTGTTGTGCAAAACCTTGTTGAACAGCTCCAACTCGGCAGACTCTACTCCTCGATGAGGTTGATACGCTTTGAGTTCTGGGAATCGAGAGATCGCTTCTATGCGGATGTTCGCCAGTTCTTCGGCATTAATGTTCTGTTTACTGCGTAGTTTAGTGCCAATGAAAGCCTCATACGCACGAGCACACTTCATCAGTCGTAAAACAAATTCATTCATTACTGTCGTTCTTTTTAGTCGAATTGGGGGGAATAGCCAGACGTTAGCAACCACAAAAATTGCAGGGGCATAAGATAGCAAACCTTTGCATTCAGACAGGGTCAGAAAAATCTGAATCCTTTAGCAGTAAACGCCGAATTCTGCTCGTTATGCATACAGCCCCATACCTATTCTTTCTTTCCTCCATTGGATTAAATCTTTCAGCCTTTTTGGTCGCCTGTTTTATTTGGGAAACCCCTTTAACCATCAAGGGGAAAGCGGAACCAACAAGGTGGAAAAAGCGCTTCCTCCCAACTAACAAAAAATATCGTAAGGCACTGTTTTATATAGACATAAACATCAGGCACGCATCTTGCGATTGAGTATTTATTACTGGCACAAAAAAGCCAAATACAGATGAGAGAGGGAGCGACCTCATGAGTTCGTTAGATCCAATTACTATGGCAACCCAGTTCGCCACGTTAGATGTTCAGCCATTTCAACAGCGCTACCAATTGCAAGCCGATCGATACCAGGCGCAGCTTACTGCTTTAGGTAAGGTGGAAAGTGCACTGCGTGAGTTCCGCACTGCGGTTAACGAGATGAACAGCAGCACAAACAGCATCATCAAGAATACGGCAACGACCTCTCAAGATGGCTTTTTCACCGCGAGTGCCGATGCGAACGCGTTAGTCGGTAACTACCAGATCTTTGTTGAACAAGTCGCAACGTCACACCAAATCTCTACCGGCATGCCAGCAAATCTAGATGCCTCAACAGAAGTTCCGACTACCGGCACTCTAGAGTTCACCATCAACGGCGAAACCATGACGTTAGATATGTCGACGGTAGATACCGACGGCGATGGCAAAGCGACCGTGACAGACCTAGTCAGTGCAATCAACAACAACCCTGATAACCCAGGCGTGAATGCCACACTTGTTCGCTCAAACGGGCAAACACACTTCATGCTCTCTAGTACCGAGACAGGCGTGGCAAACACCATCAATGTCAGTTCGACGGGAACAGGGCAAGCTTGGTTTGAAGATGCGTTCACCAACACGACAGAAATCAGCAAACCACAAGATGCTGTTATCTGGCTTGGCGCGGAAGGAACTGGTCTTCAACTCACCAACTCAAGCAATACTTTTGAAGGCGTGATTGATGG
Organism: Vibrio sp. HENC-03; assembly: GCF_000305755.2. Classification (NCBI taxonomy): domain Bacteria; kingdom Pseudomonadati; phylum Pseudomonadota; class Gammaproteobacteria; order Vibrionales; family Vibrionaceae; genus Vibrio; species Vibrio sp. HENC-03. The sequence goes on from NZ_JH976064.1 coordinate 814,309, forward strand.
CGTCGATATTACCGTCACCAAAGCACAAACCTCAGGAGAAGCGCCGATCTCAATGGAAGTAGGCGCAGATAGCGAGGGAACGAAAGAACAAATCACCAAGTTTGTCGATACCTATAACGCATTGATTTCGACCTTAGATGAGTACACTCAGATCGGCGGCGAAGACCAAGCCCGTGGTGTGCTCGCCAGTGATCCAACGTTGCGTTCAATTGACACACAGCTAAATGCACTCGTTCGTGGTGAGCATGGTGGCATGCGATTGAGCGAAGTCGGTATCACTCTTGATCGTGACGGCAAAATGAAAGTCGATCAGGATAAGTTTGCCGAAGCACAGAAGAACAACAGTGCCGCACTAGAAACCATGTTTAACGGTGATGGGGCCCTGCTCGACTCGCTCGATGACATGGCAGAACCGTTCTTGAAGTTCTCTACAGGCACGTTCACTTCTCGCAAAGATGCGCTGCAAGCCAACTTAGACCGAATTGACGACAAGCAAACCTCTTTACAGCGAAAGTACGAGATGTCGTACAACCGCTACCTCACCCAGTTTACTCAAATGAACACCTTAATGACGCAAATGAACCAAACCATGTCGATGTTTGGTTAAGGCTTTAGGAGAAGTACTCATGCTAATGGATTCCGGCTACGACTCATACCAACAGGTCGATCTTGATGCTCAAGCAGCATCAGCCAACCCACACCAACTCGTCGTCATGTTGATCGATGGGTTACTCGATGAAATTGAGCGTATTCGTGGCCACCTTGCCGCGAGTCGCCTAGAAGCAAAAGGCGTGAGCATTAACAAGTGCATGAACATCCTTATCGGCTTAAGCAGTGCGTTAGATGACGAAAACGGCGGCGAAATCGCGGAAAACTTACGCCAACTCTATGACTTCTGCCAAATCGAGTTGTATTACGCCAGCACACAGAACGACGCAGCACGTTTAGACAACGTAGAGCGCGTGATGGGTAACGTACGAGAAGGATGGATGAATTTTGGACAGCAAGCATAAAGTGTCGCCAGAGCGATTTCGCCACTTATCAAAACTGATCCAAATCGCGACTAAAACGGCCGATTGGCAAGCGCTTAAACGCTACGACTTACAGTTGCGTGAACTGCTGATCAGCCATAAGCCATTTTTGAAAGATCCGAAACTCGCACCGGAAATCCAGCGAGCAAAAGCCGTGCATGCGTGCGCGTTCACGGCATTGGAAAAAGCCACCAGCGAGCTAAAACAAGAAATGAATATGGTGAACGATCAACAAGAGCGTGCCATGGCTTATCAGCTCGCGATGACGATGGAGCTAACGCAATGATGGTAACCAATTCAGTGCCTGCAAATGCGCCTTCTCAGTCGTCATCGTCGGGCAAAATCTCACAAGCGCGTTCAGAACAAGGCTTTTCGCAAACCGATGCAACCTCGGTAAATCAACAGGGCCAAACCAACGCACCTCTTGTGGTGGCGGGGTTTCGTTTAAATGCGCAAGCCTTACCGACGCAAGCTAACCCACCAGAAGCTGACACACAGGAACTCAACGCTGAAGTCAGCCCTGATGGCGCGTTACTGACTGCGGTTCCTGCTACCACGGATCTCGCCACTCAAGCGCAAGCTCTCATCCAAGGAATGGGCAAAACCGAGCTCAAGCAAGGTGAAACCAACCAACTTGCGCAAGTATCGGCAGGTCAGGCTTCTCAAAATACAAATGTCGGAAACCAAGCAAACCCAATGCTTAACACAGTGCAAGAGAGCCCAAACGCCCCTCAAACCGGCACAACAAGCGCACTAAAGGTATCGGCTTCGGACTTGCAAACTCTGCTTAATCAACCCGCTCAAGGGCAAGCGCTAGTGGCCAGCTCACAAGCGCAAACAACAACAGGGACAGCACCGCATTCGAACCCAACCTCACCACTAGCAGCGACTCAAGCTCAAGGTGCGGAATGGGCGGCCGTTCGCGTGGATACCAGCTCTGGTAGATGGGGCGAGCAGATGATGCAAGTGCTGCAAGATCGCGTGACATTACAGGCTCAGCAAAACCTACAAGAAGCCAAAATCCGTCTCGACCCACCAGAACTGGGCAAGTTGGATTTGCTGGTACGCGTGGAAGGTGACCGCCTGAGCGTGCAAATCAACGCCAATACCGCCGCAACTCGTGAAGCCTTGATGCAAGTGTCTGAGCGCCTTCGCACCGAGCTTCAAGAGCAAAACTTTGTGCATGTAGATGTCAACGTAGGTTCGGACCAAGGTCAAGAAAGACAAGCACATGATGGTGCTCAAGAAGAGGCAAACATCTTCGCTGCGCGTGAAACCAACGCATTTCAAACACATACAACAACAAACTATTCAGAGCATTGGCTGAACACCCAAGCCTAATTAATCATCGAGGAAAAAGGTTATGACCAAACAACAAATGATCGCCCTGTTTATCGCCATGATCATCACCAGTGCCCTCGTTTCCGCTGCCACTGTGGTAGGCGGTATTTGGTACCTCAACAAAAGTTCGGAGTCTTCTTCATCAGAGTCGAGCGTTAGCACTTTCTTGGAAGATTCACCGCTGGCTTTCTTAACTGCTGAGCAACCGACGACGAAAGGCCCTAGCTTTCATCCATTAGACAAAGTAGTTCTGACCATCAAAGGCAAAAAGCAGACGCACTTTGTGATGCTTGAGCTTGCCGTGGAAACACGCCGTCCTGAACGCATCAAGAACATCGATGCTTACATGCCAATGGTACAAAACTCGCTGTTAAAACTGTTCAGTGACAAAACCTTTGATGAGCTCCAACAAACGGGCGCTATCGATATTCTGCAAAGCGAAGTGAAAGAAACCCTACTGCTGGCCTTTGCAAAAACCGACATCGTTCGCGATATCGATGATGTTCTGCTGACCAAATACGTTGTGCAATAACGGAGCACAGCTATGTTGGAGATGAACTTACAGGAAAGTTATACCACGACGGAGGAAGTGAATACTCCGTCTCGCCCAATTGATGAAAACGCCTTGCTGCAACGTCATCAAGTCATGGTCAAACGCGTGGTCAACCAACTGCGCGTTCACGCGACCTCTCATTGCAGTATTGAAGACATGCAGCAAATTGGTTTGATAACGCTTGTCGAAGCCGGACGTCGCTATGGGGATGTGGATGACCCACACTTCCCCGCTTTTGCTGTTTGTCGTGTTCGTGGCGCGATTTTGGACGAGCTTCGCCGTTTAGATTGGCGCTCTCGCAAAACCCGCCAACAAGCGCATGAGTTGAACGACGTTACCCGAGACCTCACTCGTGCACTGGGCAGAATGCCGACCGATGCTGAAATCATCAAAGCGCTTGGCACTGACGAGCAAGACTTCTACAACCGCCAAAATGCAGCGTTGGCGGGCGAAATGCAAAGCCTCGACCAACTGATGGAAACAGGTGGAGACAGCCACTTCGGCGGCCAATACGACGGTATGGAGCATGAACATATTCGCCGTAGCTTAGACACCGCACTTGGCAAAATGTCGAAGCGCGATCAGCTCTTGCTCACCTTGTTCTATCAACACGAACTCAACCTCCATGAAATCGCGCTCGTGCTCGACCTGACACCACCTCGCATCTGTCAGTTGCACAAACAAGCGCTTAAACAACTCAACCAATTAATGTCCTCTTAGGAGTCACAAGATGCAAAAGTTTTTTGGAGCCATTACCGTCCTGATGTGTGTCTTCGGCGGATACATGTGGGCAGGCGGTAACCTCGGTGCAATTTGGCAGCCAGCCGAGTTTTTGATCATCATCGGTGCGGCAGCAGGCTCACTGATCATCGGTAACCCGCCACAAGTACTAAAAGAAATGCGCCAACAAGTGCGTGCGACCATCTCTGGCCCACGTGAAGAGTACGAGTACTACATGGAGCTGATGGCACTGCTGAACAACTTGCTTGAAACCGCACGCAGCCGTGGCTTTAAGTTTCTCGATTCTCACATTGAGTCACCAGAGCAAAGCTCGATTTTCCTCGCTTACCCACAAGTCAGTAACGATCACCGCCTTATTTCTTTCATTACCGACAATTTACGTTTAATGGCAATGGGACAAATGTCGCCTCATGAATTAGAGGGACTGTTAGAACAAGAAATCGAAGCGATTCAAACCGAGATGCTCCTACCTTCGCGCTCCATGCAACGCACGGCAGAGGCACTTCCAGGGTTCGGTATTCTTGCGGCAGTCGGTGGCATCATCATCACCATGCAAGCTATTGATGGCTCAATTGCGTTGATTGGTTATCACGTTGCCGCCGCCCTCGTAGGTACATTCATTGGTATTTTCGGTTGTTACTGTTGTTTAGATCCACTCAGTAACGCCATGGCTCAACGAGTTAGACGAAACATGACGGCTTTCGAGTGTGTACGCGCCACTTTGGTTGCTTACGTTGCGAAAAAGCCAACCTTGCTCGCTATCGACGCTGGCCGTAAACACATTCAGTTAGACATCAAACCAACTTTCAACCAAATGGAGAAGTGGCTAGCTGAACAGGAGGGATAATGCAAAAACAAGAGCATGTGGTGTTCAAACGCGCGAAAGCACATAACCATGACGAGTTTCATGGTGGCGCGTGGAAGGTCGCGTTTGCCGACTTCATGATCGCGTTGATGGCGCTGTTTCTTGTCCTTTGGGTCATGCAAGTGGTCGACAAGGAAGAGCGCAAAGCCATTGTAGCGCACCTTCATAGTTCGAGCGTTTTTGATAAGAGTTACGGCAACCCTTTCGATACCTCACAAAGTATCTCTCCTATCGACTTGGCACAGGACTCTTCTGTGCCAAGTAAACACAACTCCAACCATGTCGTCAGCTCTTTCTTTCAAGGTGACGGCGATGGCCCAGAGATAGACTCACTTATCCCGGGCAATTTCGACACCCAAGAGCAACTTGCTCTGCTGGCTAAAGTGATTGATGAAGTCGTCGGACAAATCAGCGCGCAAGGTAACGTTAATGTCACCATCACACCGCAAGGTCTGCGCATTGTTTTGCAAGATGACTACAAGCAGCACATGTTCAGCCGTGGCGGCGCTGAGTTGACCCCTTTCTTTGAAGACTTATTACTTGCGCTTGCTCCCGTGTTTGAACGCATCAGCAATCCGTTGATCATCAGTGGCCATACTGACTCGACACCGTTCAAGAAGCGTTTTGGTCGACAATCAAACTGGGCGTTGTCTGCCTCTCGTGCTGATGTTGCAAGAAATACCTTGGTGGAAGGTGGCATGCCAGATGATCGCGTTATGCAAGTGACGGGAATGTCGGATCGGGCGCTACTGAACCCGGAAGAGCCCGACTCTAGCGAAAACCGTCGAATCGAGTTGTTTATTCTGACTACGCCAGCGGCACAAGTTTTGGAAACCTTCTTTGGCAATCAAGAAGGCAGTGAGTTACAAAAGGCCAAGCAACAAGCGGAATTTAATCAGCCCGTCATTAGGCAAGAAGTGATTCGTTACTCGGTCGAACCGAGCGACCAAAAAACTCAGATTCAAGACCTCTAACCCCCTAAAAGGTCACCAGTTTCTACCCTCTGCGTGACCTTTTACTCCCAACGATAATATTGCTGAAATTTGTTTAGTTGAGTTCGATATGCCCGTACCCGCGCCCAATAAATCAAAAAATGACTCGCTTAAAAAAGCCTTTCTCTGGCTGATCATTTTCGACTACCTATTGCTGGCGTTTTTTCTCACTCAGTTATCAAGCCTCAATCTCAACAGCGGCACCATGATTAGCTTGTTGCTCGTGCTCTATAACATCTTGCTGGTCTCTTTTTGCTACCAGCGCACCAGCAACCACGATTCTTACATCATCTATCCAGTACTTTCAGCAACACTTTTAGCGTTCGTCTGCTTTCTGTATTTCTTCTTTTTGGTGTAACTCGTTAGCCTTACTGCTCTCTTAATCGCGCTGATGCAGATATCACTAACGTGTCAGAGCTGAGTTTCGCGACTTGGAAAAAGCCGCCTTTTGAGGAAAATTGACTCGCGTTGAGGTTATCCACATCCAACTTCTTAAACCAATAGGGAGCGAGTGAGCACTGTGCTGACCCTGTTGCGATATCCTCATTGATGCCGATTTTTGGCGCAAAGTAACGCAAAACATAATCGTTAGGCCCACTTTGAGCGGTGACCATCACGGCATGAAAGTCTCGGATTTGGCATAGGCGCTCAAAATCCGGTTGGTACTGTTTCACTTGCTGCTCAGACGCTAACACCACCACAAGATCTCGGGTAGTGACAACATCTAACACTTGCACACCAGATTGCTCTAAGTTTAATAACTGTAAATCTAAACTGGCAGGAACAGGACTTGCGTCCCATGCAGGCAAAGCCATTTGGTACTGAGTACCATGCTTAGCAATGGTGATATCCCCATAATTGCTGTGCAACTTAACAGAGCGTTGGTTTAGATGAGCAATTAACGCCGCGCCAGCTCCCATACTGCCATGACCACACAAGTTGATTTCACTAGTCAAAGAAAACCAACGAATCCACCAACGCCCATCCACACAGCAAAGGAATGAAGTGATAGGTTGGGCGATACTTTGAGTTATCTCCAACATCTCTGAGTCACTCAACCACTCAGACAAAAACACTACGCCACAAGGATTACCTTGCGCATCCTCAGAGCAGAATACATCATAAATTTGGGTATCGATAACTCACCTCATATCGCTATTCAAACGTCACATAGCTCGGTAATAGCAAACATCCCTAAACGATGGAAATGCTAATTTTACCTAACAGAAGGTGAAAATATCGTGCGACAAATCATTACGCAAGCACACTCATATCGTTAAGTGACCTTAAGCGACGATTTATCTCTGCAAAGGTCTGAACCAAATGAAGGGAATGAAAAAGGAAGCCGTGAGGGCTCCCTTTGAAGGTGGTGATTGAGTTCTGAAGCGTTAAGTATCGAAGCTCAGATTAACGAATCATCAGATAAAATATCACACCTGCCGTGAACCCTAATATGGCCAAAAATGTTGAGCTCGGTTTGCTGTGCTTCTCTGTCGATGCTATTTGTTTGGCCATGTCGATTCCTTGTCTTTGGCGTTCCTTTTCGTTTCTACGCTAATGTCTAAGCCAGTACGCGTTCGCTGATCATCTTGTTGAACGAGACCAGATCAAAAGAGCCTCTGATTTCAAAGCGCACTCGCCCTACTTCACTGAGGAACAATTCAATCTCACAATCCAGATCTAGCGTGCCTGAGGTCTCAATCGAGAATGCATTAATCTTGCTGTATGGCAGAGAAGTGTAGTCTACTTTTGACCCTGTAATCCCTTGCACGTTGGCTGCGATAACGCGCTTATTGGTGAACACCACTTGGTCACGCACCGTTTTGAAGCCAGCGAAAATGCTCTCTCCGTCAATTAAGAATTTGTGGAAATCGTCGCGCACCTTTGAGATTTCAATTGGCTTAAGTTTGAATATCGATGAGTTTTCGAAATCGATCATGGCGTTACCTTAGAATCTAAATAAATCACTCATCAATTAATAGCAAAGTCTCTACCACGAGCCTATTGATTTTGGTGACTTTTCTAACTCCATCTCGTTTTTGGTCATCACACCATGGTTATTTCCATCCTTGTCGCCATTGTTGCGTGTCTTTCAAATCATGCCAATCTAGCTCGCGCTCTCGCTTGGTCATAACTGCTTCAATCACGCATCTCACGACGTTGCCTTCTTCATCAAACTCCATTTCTGAAATGATGAAGTGCTTCTCTTTGTTTACAGGCTCGGTCGCAGTCCATTTGCTGCGAAGTAACTTTTTAGGGTGAACTCGATTCATAACGCTCTGCCATTCATAAGAAAAAGTTTGCTTTTCATACGTATAAATTAGCAAATGCAATCACATTCAATGTCGCTATTTTTTTCTTCAATATCGTGTTTTTCTTATTGGTTTGATCTCTTTTTCTGATACTTCCTGTTACTTTGAGTGTTCAAACAAACACAACACATCAAACAACGACAATGAAAAAAACAACACTTTTACTTGCTTCCGTAGCAATGGCGCTTTCCGGTGTCGCCCAAGCCGATAAGCTGGAAGATATCCAAAAATCAGGCACGTTACGTGTCGGCACAACGGGCGATTACAAACCGTTTTCTTACTATGATGGCAAGACCTACTCTGGTTACGATATTGATGTCGCGAAGCACGTCGCGAAACAGCTCGGCGTAGAGTTAGAAATCGTTCGCACAAGTTGGAAAGATCTTCTGACCGACCTGAACCAAGATAAGTACGACATCGCCATGGGCGGTATTACCCGCAAAATGCAACGCCAACTGAATGCAGAACAAACCCAAGGTTACATGACGTTTGGTAAGTGCTTCTTGGTCGCTAAAGGGAAAGCCGAGCAATACAACACAATAGACAAAGTAAACCAAGCCTCTGTGCGTGTAGGTGTGAATATTGGCGGTACAAACGAAGCCTTCGCCGATGCTAATTTACAAAAGGCCAGCTTTACTCGTTTCGAAAATAACTTAGACGTACCGAAAGCCGTCGCAACAGGTAAAGTCGACGTGATGGTAACCGAAACGCCTGAAGGCCTGTTCTATCAAGTCACGGACGAGCGTTTAGAAGCGGCTCGCTGTGAAGACCCGTTCACCAAAGGTCAGTTTGGCTACCTCATTCCGAAAGGCGAACAGCGTTTATTGAACACAGTGAACTTCATCATGGATGAAATGAAACTAAAAGGCATCGACGAGCAGTTCATGCACCATAACTCGCTGAAGTAATAAGAGAGGGCATGCTAAGTGGTGAGACTTCACTCATTTTGCATGCTCTTTACTTCACAGGCGACTTCAATTCCCCTCACTAATAGTCGTCACTATTTAAATGTTTAATTGAAACCAAACACATAAAGTCAATAATATCCCGTCAATAATAAACTAAACAAATATAGGGTTATTTATGGTTAGGTTCATTGTTTTAGCAGCACTATTTACTAGCTTTGGTGCGTACTCATCTAATGGGTACGAAGTTGCTGGAGGCAAAATTAATGAAGGAAACGTATCTAACATACGTGTAGATTTCGAAGAGTGTAAGGTTTATCAGAATTCTCAAGACTTGGGAGGCTCAACAATTCATTGCAATAAACAAAATGAGTTAATCCTCGCATTTGGTGATAGTAACTGTAAGACTCTAAGTCATTATAGAAAGCTTGAAAATGGAAAAACCGCTCTTACTTCTTTTCGCTTTGAGTGTGAACACTTTATAAAGCAAGGCTTTAACTCTTCTTCGATGTTCGTCTTCTAAATTGTTTAAAAACCGACCTCTTTAGATCGGTTTTTAAATCATTCAGGAATGCGAGTTTCAATGTTTAACTGACCTGCAAGTCCTGCTTCTCGATGCACACTTAGCACTTTAAATTCCTCTGATGAGGTCATGTCTAATAACGCTTGCCTTGACGGATATTTCACAATCACAAAGTCATCCCACAACTCATCTATTTGCCCAATTAACAGTCCAGTCACTCGAGAGAAAAACACCACCTCTGCACCATACTTTGCCAAAACATCAATCATCGGCTGACCATAAAGCTGGTAGGCTTGTTTGCCCGATAACTCTGTTACTCTCCCGTCTAAGTATTCTGCTTTATCCTTGTATTTAAAAAGATTAAGGAGATAAATTGGACCAGTTTCAGAATCTGTATGTAAATGTGCCATTTGTGCATCAGTTGGAAAAAGTCGATTACTGACTTCCATGCTTACTCTCCTTGTCTTGTTTCCTGCAAACGCCGCGGGGCAAACAATCAAGCTATCATGGCTTTAAGAGCTATAGACATAAATGCACTTGAAATTCGGCAAAACACGCAGAGAAAAGTGTCAGCATACCGATTTTTGTTGCTTCTTAAGATGCTTCACGCCATATTGTAATGCTGCGCTAATTTTACCGCACTAACCATCCTGCTGATGGTTCTAATATCAACCATGATTAATAGGTAAAATATGAAATTCTCAAGCACGCTTCCTCAAACTCATGAACAGCTTCTAAGTAAAATTCTTGCGGTATTTACTGCTGATCCACGCATTCTTGGCATTGGTGCAAGTGGCTCTTACGCCTCTGACTCCATGGACAAATACAGTGATTTGGATTTGGTCATCGCCATTAATCCTGAAGATTTTGATTCGATAATGGCAGAGCGCTTTTCGCTTATCGACCAAGTAGAAGGTCAAGTCGCGGCTTTCACTGGTGAACACGTGGGAGAGCCAAGATTGGTGATCGCAATCTACGCGCCAGATGCGATTCATGTCGATTTCAAATTTGTCTCTTTACCCGATGCTGCGACTCGTGTTGATGACACTAAAGTGCTTTGGGAACGCGACGGACAGCTATCGCAAGTCTTCGAGACTGCAAACCCTCACTACCCTCAACCGGATCCACAATGGATTGAAGACCGCTTTTGGATTTGGGTTCATTACGGCGCAACCAAGATTGCTCGTGGGGAATACTTTGAGGCCGCGGAATTTTTGTCGTTCCTGCGCTCTGTTGCGATATCGCCATTAGCCCTGAAGCAACAAGGATTGACTCCTTCTGGCGTCAGAAAGATTGAATCACGCATGCCTGCGTTTGCGGCGGAACTAAAACAAACCGTCGCCATGCCGGAGCGAGAAGCGCTGATTCCTGCATTTGAAAAGATCGTAGAGCTGTATTTGTCGCTGCGAGAGAACGAGCAAGTCAGTATTAAACCGGAAGCTCAGCAGCTTTGTATGGATTACTTCCAGCAAGAGCTGACAAGCAAGTAGAGCTGGCACAGCGTAGAAACAACGACACGCAAAAACAACGATAGATAGAAACAACAAAGGGGATATCACTATCCCCTTTTTCATCGGTTTGATTCGCTGAGAGCGATTACATCACGCACTCTTTTGCGGCTTGTGCTTTCTCAATGCCTTCTTCAATCAGAGATTTGGTTTCTTCGCTTCCGATAGATGACATCACTTTGTCCATCACCTTATCTACTGTCGATTCAGAAGACGCTTCTACCAAACAAGCGTACGCATTGGCAATGTGTTCTTTCGCTTCAATAAGCGCTTCAGGGTCACTAAAATCCACATTCATTGCTTCTTCAACCGATGCCGCAAGTTCTTCTGCAGATTCCGCAGCATCACCAAATTGGTCCAGGTTAAACGCTTCTTCTACTGAATCCATCTGCTCTTGAACCGTATCAATCGCTTTGTTTGCGGCTTCTTGTGCTTGGTCAATGGCTTTGCTTGCGTCATCACAGCCGACAAGTGCCATTGCTAAAACCATTGTTGAGATTGTCTTTTTCATATTTGTTCTTCTAACAAGTAAATCGCTAATCATCACAATACGTGATTAGCCGGTAGATTTTAATTCAAGAGTTGTAAGAAGAGGAAACAGAAACGTTTGAAAGCCCCAAAAACAAAGCCGCTACGAATGAGCGGCTTTTGTATTTGCTTTAACGTTTACTCAGGTGTTTAAGTAAGCATTAAACCTGTCAGGCAATTCTTCCGTGGCTGATTGCCATCATTTCATCGTAGGTACGTTGTAATGCATCAAACGTCCATTCGAAGTAAACGCGACGTTCCATCAGCGGAGCAATTTGGTCTGCATCAAATGACTCGATCGTCAGATCAGAATACTCGACTTGCAGGCTGTTGCCGTCCGTACCCCAATCTTCGTACTCACGATTACCAATGAGATCGTAAAGGTTATTACTTAAGAAGCTGTATACCACTAAGAATGATTTTACTGCGTCTTCCGAAAAGTTAAGCATGCTCGCGACTTGCGCGACGTCATACGACTTTTCTTTATCACCTTGGTCAATATCAAGCCTCACCAATTGAGTTTCCCACGCTGCCAATTCACCGTAGGAATCCAAGACGTATTGGTTCAGTGCTTCGAACACATGAAAAAAGTCTTGGATCATTGAGATGTATTTATCAGACATAACGTCCCTTATTGTATTTGGTGAACGGACGATCTCCGCCGCCGTGTTATTGCTCACCCTAGCCAGTGGTTGTTAAAAGTTAGACTACAAGTTGCAACACCGCATACTGTACTTGTAATTTTGTTGTCATTTTTGAGTGATCAGTCAATTAATAGCGTTGGCTCATCGATGCCCATGTAATCACACAGTTCACGTTTAATTCGGTGAAAGTCTAGTACCGAGACAAAGCAATCGGCGTATTCTGTTTTTCCATCAATGCCGATATAAACATGAGCAAAAGACTCGACCGTCGACGTAATTTTGATGGAATCATGGCTGAGTTCGAACGTAACAACTTGGTCCATATTCAGGTAACGACCAGATTCGATTTTTAGTGCTTTCGCCATAATGGGGTCCTAAGGTAACAGTGCAGATCTGGAAAAAGGCAGCATCCCGATGCTCAAATAGAAAGGCTTGCTAATTTGAGGGTGATTCTGCCCCATAATTGAAGTGAGCCTATCACAAGCCCCTGCCTTCAGAATTAGAGTTTGACCGCACTTTCCTTTGGTTTTACTTACAGATGAAACAGTTACTCAAAATCTGACCGCAAATTCACACACAAAAGAAAAACGGAGCGTATTTCACAGTTTCACGCAACAAAAAGGCCACTGTGATAGCGGCCTTGGTAAGTCATTAATTGGTGTGAGCTTCACGCGTTTATCTGGTACATCGCGAAATAGGTATCAGCTTGAATAACGTGTTTTTGGCTAAGCTGCTTCAAAGCCTCAACAGCGTTTGCGAATGGGTCGTCTCCTGCGAATGTCTCAACCAACTTGTTGTAACGCTTTGAAGAAGAAAACAGCACATGCGCCAGCTCTTCAGTGCTGACTTCTAGCTCTACGGTCTCTTTGTAAACCTTCATCGCTTGGAAAGCGTCACAATCACTGAAGTTGATAGCGTGGTCATAGTTGGATTCCGTCAGCTCCATCTCTATGCCCAATAGCTTGAGGGGCTTTTCGAGCAACACTTCAAAATCGTACACCACAACGCGCGCTGCAGATTGGCAAACGCGTTGAAGCTCAGTCACCAAAGCCGCAGATTTCGCGTAAGAAAGTGAGCCTGCAAACGTCACGACATCCACACTGTTGTCTGGTAGTGGCACATGCTCACCATCGCCGACATGATACTTAATACCTTCTGATGGTTTGGTTTGCTCAATCATTGACGTGCTTGGTTCCACACCATGCAATTGCTGACAGTATTTAGCCAATGCCAGTGTTGATACGCCCGTACCGCAGCCAATATCTAATCCCAACTGGAACTGGGGTAACGCACCTAAGTTAGCTTGTAGGATGACTTGATGCAGCGGCGGGCGATAAGCCGCGTAATGCTTAGAGATGGCTTGGTTGTATTCTTCGCTCACTGATGTTCTCCCAAAATCTGTCGATGTTGTTTAACCGTATCCGTATAGTGTCGGATATTACTGCCACTCAAAAGCAAAAAGCCACTCATTTGAGTGGCTCTATCTCACAACTTTAAATGCTTTCTGATTCGGTACGACGCTCAGCCTCAAACCCGCTTATAGCTTGGGTTCGGCTTCGAATTGCTTGAGGTCATCAGTAATGTCATTCCAAGGCGCTTTGGATGCGACAAAAATATGGAAGCTTGGCTTATGGGAAGGCACATCATCAAGAATACCCAAGCGCACATTGACGATACCGTTGTTCTTTTTCGAATAAAGGCTAGAGCCGCAGTGACGGCAGAATGAGAGTTCGGTATTGGCGCTCTTCTGATAGGTTTGGATGTGTTCCGCGCCCTCAATCACAATCAGTTTATCCAGTGCAACGCCACCTGCTGACGAGTAATCGGATCCGGTAAATTTGCGGCATTCAGAGCAATGACAATTGCCCATGTATTTGAATTCATCCGCGACTTCGAGTTTCACCTTGCCACACAGACATGAGCCTTTGAGTACTTCCATTGTTAAGTCCTTCTCTTTATTGGAATGTCAGTTACCGAATCACCATGCCAGTCCAACACGACGAAATAAAGACAAGTAAGTCAGGTTTGCAAAAATGGAACGAAGAAAACCACCGCACTCTTCCATAAGCGCAGTGGAAAACAACTAGGACAAGTCGTTGCTTTTTTTTAGAAGCGGAACTCTGCACTTAGCGCGTAGCTGTTCTCAACAACTTTTGCTTCGTACATGGTGTACTCAAGTGCAACGCGAGCTGGGCCCAATGTCACACCTGCACCTACGCCGTAGTAGATGTCGTTCGTGTCACCAAGGTTAGTTTGGAAGTGACCCATACCGACACGACCGTAAACGTCGAAAATAGTGATTGGTAGTGTTAGTTTCGCACTTGCTAGCCAAGCATCAGAGTAGATGTGCTCGAAGTCTTTGTGCGTATCGATGAAATCTGCATATCCACCTTCAATCGATAGTAGGTCATTAAACTGGTAACCGATGTAAAGGTTGTAACCGCTGTTTTGATCACTAAAGTCTGTGTTCTCATTCTTTACTTGGTATTCAGAATATAGGTAGCTAGCACCAATGTATGGGTTAGCAGCAGCTTGTGTAGCAAAGAAGATAGCAGCGATTGGAAGAATAAATTTGTTCAGTTTCATTTCTTAATAACTCTCAATATAAAAGGTTGACTAACATTCCCTAATCCTTCAGTACGTGATGCTCATGCATCGATTTTTTATTTCCTTATTGCAAGTGACTCCAGGGAACGTTGCGCCTTTTCTCTTTTAAGAAGCTCGCCCCTCACTTGCGGTATGGGATGCATCATCCTGTGTTTTCGCCGCTGTGACATAACGTAAAGCTCAGCAGTTAATAAAACTTCATCACTGGCATATAAACAAAATATAAAACCAATAAATACATAACCTTAAACATCAAAACAGAGGATAAAACAAACAAATTAATTGGAACTTTTCTTCCATTCAGTGTTGATTTCCTAGGTAAAAAGGAAAGCACTAGAGGTTGAGAGCGGAAATCCGCATTCCGATAACGAAATGTGTAGAAAATCACGTTACTCGCGCTTTAAATTGTCAGCAAAATCATTCAATTGAGACTACATTTACTCAATGAGATGAATAAAAAATAGAAGAGCGAGCGTGAATGCCTGACAAAAACATCAGTTTTATCGTAGATGAGTGGCGTTTTGTGCCCAATGAGGGGCAAATACAGTTTGCTGACTCATGCATTACGATTGATAACCGTCTCTCAAAGTTGCTTGAGTTCTTGTGTCTGAACCCAGGACTGACTCATACGCGTGATGAACTTATCGAGCAAGTGTGGGGCGGCAGTGTATTGACCGATCAAGTGGTCACTCAAGCGGTATTTGAACTCAGAAAAGTACTGAAAAAGCACAGCCAACAGGAATGCAGCTGCATCGTCACCGTACCAAAGCGTGGGTATCGATTTGATGGCGAAGTAAAACTGGAAAAAATCGCGATACAGAAACCTGAAGATCAGGTGATTGAAGAGGAAGAGTCGCAAACTGAAGCCTCGAAACCCGCGATAGAGGCCGTTGAGCACCGTCCTACAAAGAGCAAACAACCCATCTTAATTGGTGCACTTTCTTTGATTGTTCTTATCCAGGCGGCATTTTTACTGTTTAGCGCAAACGACTCAACGCCGAACCCAGACGCACACACTGGGCACTTAAGCCATTACGAATTTCGTTATGCAGTATTGAATGTCAGTGAGGATGTGAAAGCACGACCAGAATTGTACGGCATCGTCATTAAGTTCATGGAACACATTGGGTTTTACAGCAACATTCGTGTGGTCAAATCTAAAGAACACAGAAAACTCGCCGCCATAGAGTTCAACATCTCCACCAGCAAGAGCAGCGATGGTAAAAAGTTGCGTTTGTTGTTCCAGTATCACAATCGCGTATCGGGGCAGACTCATTTGAATCGTCGTTACTCGACCAACTTTGAACGGTTTCATCAAACTTTCCCATCCATAATCGATGACATGCTACGCGCGATGTACATTGAGGTGCCGGAAGAAGAGTTAGAACACAATGTGTCGATCTTCCCTAAAGATCCAGAAGCTGTAAAAGCTTTGATGTCTGGGACGGGCGCTTTGTACAACAACGCTGGCTATGAAAATGCGATGGCGTATTTTCGTCAAGCAAAAGCCCTCGCACCAGATAACGCCTACACCATTTCGGTAAGCTACATTGGTGAAGTCATGAGAGTATTTACAAAAGATGAAGCGAATAAGAAGCAAGTAATTGAAACACTGAACAAAGAGTACTCTTCTTCTTTGTCCGAGGTGTTGAAGCGAGGGAATAACCCAAGAGTGTGTGAAGCCAACGCAATCTTGGCGCTGTCGGAAGACAATCCGGATAAGGCATCACAAATACTGTTGTCGATTCCGTACAATCAGCAAACGTCCTTAACCTATCTATTACTAGCGAAGGCGGAAGAAGCTCGCGGTCACACAAGCGGGGCAAAAGAACTGTATTTGCAAGCAACACAAAATACGTCGTCGCCAATTGCACTGAAACTTGCGGGTCCATTGTTCTTTGACAGCAACTTGGACACCATGATTAAAGAATTGCAAAGCGTAAAAAGCGAAGCTAACCCATAGTGGTTAGCTTCGCATTAAAGTTTAGAAGTACTGTCCTGCCACACGTCGAGAAGAAGGTTGTCGGCTGATCAAGATATGGCATAGCTCAAGCAGCAAACCAAACGCAAGCGCACTGTAAACGTAGTGCTTATCGATATTTAGCCCCAACCCTTCAACAATCAGCAGCGCACCTAATACAATCAGGAATAGCAGCGCGAGCACTTTCAATCCTGGATGGCGAGTAATCACAGCCTGAACTTTATTCGCCATCAACATCAGAATCACGCTTGAAGAGATGATCACACCAGCAAGAATGGTAATGTCCTGCGTAAGGCTTGCCGCGATAATCAATGAATCGAGAGAAAACACCGCGTCCACCGCAATAATCTGCAATATTACCGTGCCAACTTGCCCAGCAAAGAATTGATGTGGTGGCGTTTCAATAGGCACGACCCACGCCCAAAGCTCTTTGATGCCTTTAAACAACAGGAATGCACCGCCGACAATAAAGATAAGATCATTACAAGAAAGGGATACCCCTTGGTATTCGACAAACGGTTCTTTCCAAGACAGCAACCAAGATACCGAAAATACCAGCGCAATGCGGTTTAACACCGCTAAACCGATACCGAGATTACGTACGCGTTGGCGCAAATGAGCAGGAAGACGCTCAGTCATGATGGTAATAAAGACGATGTTATCGACACCCAGAATGAGTTCTAACATGAGTAACGTGCCGAAGGCGATAAAGTAGTCGAGATTCATTATTTAAGTTCTCTGTGCAAAGTACGAAAGAATAGTTATTCAATATCCACTCTCTCCTAAGCAGGCACTACCTTGCGCTCAAATCCCCTCTCTAACATGGGGAAGTCTGTATTCCGTTCTTAGGTGCTTTGGGTGAGTTGTTCCCTAATGACGCGATTATGAGTAGCGTCTTTTCATTGCTTTGTAGAACACGTAAAGCAATTTGATCGCGATAAGTGTCATCACTTTCTCCAAGGTTGTGGTTAATCAGAGGAAGGCTATTGTATTCACCCGTTTCATAACCACATCACAAAGCACTTAGAAAAAGATAAAGAAAATATAAAACAAATAAACACTTTAATTTCATAGCTTTAAATAAACTCAAAACCACCAAAGGTGAAAAATTCGTACCAAAAGAAACGGTTTCTTTGGCTTATAAAATGACATGAGAGAGATATGATTTTTTGCTGAGAGAGACTTGACGCTTTTTACGAGGGTTGACCGTACACTCGCCCTATAAAGAGGAGAACGTAATGCTGTCATCGATTGAACAATTTCTACAAATCCTGAGTGACTACGACATACTACTCGGTCTGATTTTCATTTTGGCTTATCAAATCTTCAGTAAGATCGCGACCAAAGCACTCACTACGTTAGCGCGGAATAAAAAAGTCAAACCACCAAGAATTTTATTCATTACCAGAACGGTGAACATTTTGTTGTTCGTCTTCTTATTTGCTACGTTTTTGCTCGTGAGTGGTATTGGCTACGGGAATTTTTCGATCTTCCTTTCTTCTGTGTTTACCGTTCTAGGTGTGAGCTTTATTGCTCAGTGGTCAATTCTGAGCAACATCACCGCTAGCTTTCTTATCTTCTTCGTTTTCCCTTACCGTGTAGGCGATAACATTCGTATTGATGATGGCGCAGGAATTGAAGGGATGATCATAGACATTCGTTTGTTTCACACCTTGATAAAACATGAAGACGGCGACTTTTCGACTTACCCAAATAACCTCTTGCTACAAAAGAACGTCACCAAGAGAACCCATAAGAATGCCGTTGAACCCACTCTACAAAAGGTCACCGACGTAGATATCGATGTTGGTGTCGGTGTTGATGACCTTCAGATACAAGAAAGCCGAGCATAGTGCTCGGCTTTCTCATTTTTGTTCGGTCAATTTAGAACACACAGTGCTTAGCAAAGTCTGTCGCTTCGTTTGCCGTCCACTCACCTTTCGGCTTGTCTTTTAGGTTCTTACACCACTGCTCGCTACCGATGCCATCTTGCAGAACACAATGCTTCGCGAAATCAACCGCGTTGTCTGTTGTCCATTCTGTCTTTGGCTTTTCGCGCATGTCTTTACACCAAGCTTCTGTACCCACTTCGTCAGAACATGCCGTTAGCGCTGTTGCCGCTAGCAGTAGCATTACCAGTTTTTTCATAAATTTAGGTTCCACTTTCAATTGATGAATGAACTATACCCAAAATATCAGCGCTCGTGTTAAGCCAACGACAATTTATCGACTCACGCTCCGTAAAAGAGACGAAATTCCTTTAAATCAGCCTAACTGCACCGAAGTTGCCATTCGACGTTTCATCATAAACGCTCGAACATGATCATAGATGTAATTGAAGACAAACGCATACAGGGTAATGAAAATCGTCACGCCCACGTCCATGATAAACGCTTCCCACATGCTGACTTCTAGCATCCACGCCATCGCCGGAATGGTGGCAAACAACAAACCCGCTTCAAACAACACCACGTGTACGATTCGAAGTCGGATTGTACGTTTCTCTTTTGCCCCTGTCGCAAAGCGATCAAATATCCAGTTGAAGATGAAATTCCAAATCATCGCGATGGTCGCAACGACTATCATGGTTCCTGATAATGCACTGACTTCATGATCTGTAAACAACGCCAAACCAATAATGGATAAACTGATTGCCAATAATTCAAATAATACAGCGTGAAACACACGCTCTAACGCTCCCATAAAAACCTCACAACTTTGCATGGAACAAGTTAAGTGGCGGCGATTATGACAGCGTGATAACGAAGGGAAAGTTAACAACCATCACGAATAGTGATAGCTTACGACTGTGCTTTCCGGATGAGTCTCATCCAAGTTCTCTTTAGGTATTGAAATGTACAGCTTTGAACAACTCAAAATCTTTGTCACCGTGTGCGAAACGGGCTCCTTCTCCGCAGCCGCAAGAAAGCTAAAGCGAGCGCAATCAGGAGTTAGCCAATCTGTCGCTAACCTTGAGATAGCAATTAACCAAGAGTTATTCAATCGAGAGAAAAACACACCGACATTGACGGATAGCGGTAAAGCCTTATTGCCTATCGCTCAGTCCATTCTGCATCAACAGAAATTCTTCGACCAAAAAGTCGAGTCCTTAGAGCAAGCCTACGAACACGAGCTAGTGATTGCGGTGGATGAATCTCTCATCAACCAATCGCTACTGGCGCAATTTGCCAGCTTGGCGGATCAATTCCCTATCACGCAGTTCGATATCATTACCGCACCAACATTCGATGTTGAAGAGTTGATTCGAAAAGGAAAAGCGCAAGTGGGTATCGTGTTGGCTGATGGCGAGCTAAAAATGGACATGGATTTCTTTACCCTCGGGCACACTCGTTTTCTCACTGTGGCTTCGCCTTCTCACCCATTAGCACAGCTGTCGGTGGTTCATGATGCGGAGCTCAAAGCCCATCGCCAACTGGTACTGCGCAGCGCACAAAGGAAAGAACTTTGGTTCAGTTACGCCATCAGCACTCAGTTATGGTTCGCTAATTCGCATCAGACGCTAACCGACTTAGCGTGCCAAAACGTTGGCTGGGGTTTGTTGCCAGAAAGAGTGGTCAGCAATGAGATTGAGAGCGGTAAGCTAGTTGCCCTGCCCGTTGCGCACGAATTTGATGGCTGGCTCACGACAGTTGGATGCTTGGTCTCTCGAACCCGAGGTATGGGCCCAGTTTTGCAAGCACTGGTAAAAACCTTGCAGAGCTATCGCTATCAGGACGAGTAGCCCAAAACTGTTTTGTAGGTTCAAGCTTTAGAATTTGTCCGAGACCTAGAAGATCTCTAGGTCTGATTGAAGCTAAAGACGACGAGCTTGGGTCAATGCTTGGAGATTCGCAGAGCCAGTTCCAAAGCACGCTAAACGCAGCTCTAATGCCATTTGTTCAAAGTGATCGACAACAGACTGTGTGCTGATTGTTGCGGCTTTTAATACCGCACCAGCTTGCCCAACAAGGCTAGCACCAAGGTGTATCGCTTTTGCCGCTTCTAAGCCGTTATGCACGCCACCAGAGGCAATTATAGGTAAGTTAGGGTATTGAGCGTGGATTTGTTCTAAACACTTAGCCGTAGGAATGCCCCAGTCACGAAATAGCTCCGCAGCGCGCTGCATCTTGTTGTCTGTTTGGCAGTAACCTTCAACCGCAGACCAACTCGTGCCACCAGCGCCCGCAACATCAATCGCATCCACGCCCGCTTCGACAAGTTGCTTGGCTACCGCACCACTGATGCCAAAACCGACCTCTTTGATGATCATTGGAACATCGACGCGCTGTTTTAACTGCTCAATCGATTTGAGCACGCCAATCCAATCATGGTCACCATTCTGTTGAAAGGCTTCTTGCATAGGGTTGAGATGCACGAATAAAGCGTCCGCTTGGATGAAGTCGACCGCACGTTGGGCGTTGTCGAGGCGTTGCTTGTCTCTCAGTTGAGCGGCACCCAAGTTGGAATACAAAGGCACGCCTTTAGCAAGATCACGAATGGTTTTGCCCAAACCTGAATGTAGGCTGTCTTCTAAGCTCACGCGCTGCGAGCCGACTCCCATCGCAATGCCCATTTCACTGGCCGCTTCTGCCAAACGACAGTTGATGATCTCTGCATCTTTTGCGCCACCCGTCATGGAGCTGATCAAAAACGGCAGCGCCAATGAGTGACCAAGAAACTCGCTCGAAAGATCGATGGCGTTAAAGTCACATTCAGGCAATGCGCAATGCTCAAATTCGACAGACTCAAAGCCCGCCGTTTTGCTTTTCATGTTCATGTCATGATGTAAAACAGCGTCTAGATGTAAGTCTTTTCGATTAGATTGCGGAGCCATAATGTCACCCTAAAGTAAAACAGTCGCGCAGTATTGCGATCCTTGTCATTGCCGTCAATGCGAAAATTCGGAAATTGAACAATTTATTTACCGAATCGAGCCTTGTGGGCTCTGGCCTTATGACTAAGGAATCATATTAAGGAGCAGCGTTTAAAACACTGCGCCTCACTGCTCTATTAAGCTTGGGTAACGATTAACAATGTTGCCACTCCGATGTGCCAAGAGTGGCAGTTCTAGATGTCATTTAGACTATTGAGTCTCGACGGATTGAATAAGCGCCACCACCGTGCTGGTTGTAGGTGGTGTGAACTGGTCCGGATCATCACAGAATTGAATTTTGCCTTTCTCTTCAACATGAAAAAGCGGAATCACCAAATTGTCTTTGTGGTGCTCAAGGTAATCTTGGTAGGTGAAGCTCTCACTCAACTTAGTGTGTTTGATTTCTGCACCTTGGCTCAGCAAACTCGCCATTTGGGTATAACTGACGTTGCCGCCCATCAATAATTTGCCGTGATACTCTTCTGCAACCGAGTGTTTTTCATTGCCGTTAGATTTGGTTTTCTGCAGGCAATGTACTTTATCTTCGCCAAACTCGCCGACAAATTGCATACAAGCCATAATATTAAAGTGTTGGTCTGGCGTTAGCGCCACCACTTGCCCAATGCCAATCAGATTCAGGTTGTCATCAGCATGGCTAGAGATCGGGTTTCCGTAGTAATGGTCTAGGCCCAGCATGCGAACTTGGCTAATGTAGTCCCAGTTCGAATCGGTGAGCAGAACTTTACGATCGTATCTCGCCAGCGCTTTACCTATCTCTTGCGCCACTCGGTTTGCACCAATCAGTAGGAAACCTCTTGGTGCTGGCTCAGCCACACCCAACGCTTTAGCCATAGGACGCGCCGTCGCACTTTGCAGCACCACCGTGCCGATGATCACCATGAAGGTCATTGGCACCAACAGCATGGCTTCTGAAATACCATATTCCGTCAGCTTGATCGCAAACAGGGATGAGATGGACGCCGCCACGATACCGCGCGGCGCAACCCACGAGAGGAAAAGCTTATCTTTGAAGGTTAAGTTACTGCGAATGGTTGAAGCGAAAATCGAAAGTGGACGCGACACCAACTGCATGAAAACAAACAGCAACACCGCACCGCTACCAAGCGCCGCAAAATCATCAAGACTGATGCGTGCTGCTAGGAAGATGAACAAACCGGTGATCAACAAGATGGTTAAGTGCTCTTTAAAGTGCAGAATTTGCTGAATATTGATGCCCTTGGCGTTCGCCAGCCACATGCCCATCACAGTAACGGTCAATAGACCTGCTTCCGATTCCATTTGGTTAGAAATCGAGAATACACCGAGCACCACCATCAATACCGCAAAGGGCTGAAGGTATTCTGGCAACCAAGCTCTGCGCAGCACGGTAGACACCGCAGCACCAGAAGCGACACCGAGGATCAAGCCCACCGCAATGATAGTGCCAAACACTTCAACACTGTTAACGGCATTGTGCGAGACGATGAATTCGTACACCATCACCACAAACAACGCGCCCAATGGGTCGATCAAGATACCTTCCCAGCGCAGGATATTGGCCAGTTTGGAACTTGGGCGCACGGTTCTCAGCAACGGCACAATCACCGTTGGACCAGTCACGACGGTTAAACTGGCGAACAAAATCGCAAGCTCCCAAGTAAAATCAAGGAAATAATGCGTCGCCACACTGGTAGCCACCCAAGAGATGATCGCGCCAACAGACACAATGCTCCACACCGAACCGCTCACGCCACGAATCTCTTTAAAGTTAAGGGTTAAACTGCCCTCAAACAGAATCACCGCCACGGCGAGAGAAACTAAGGGAAAGAGTAAATCCCCAAGAATGTCGTCTGGATTGAGCCATTGCAGGATCGGCCCAACAATGATCCCTGCTAATAGCAAGAACAGAATGGCAGGTAAGCGCATTCGCCACGCTAACCACTGACAACCTAAACCTATTACCCCAACCGCCGACAGCACCAGCGCTTCGTTGCCCACTTGCATTTATCATCACCTAATTTGTTATTGTTCTGGTGAGCTTTCGCCCAAAACCGATTAACTCTATAAAAAAGATTAGTTTAGAGTGAACGCTCCGCCAGTTTTCGTTCAAATATGCGACTCTCTCTCAAAATTATCGGTCTGTGTTGTATATCCCGTTAGCTTGGCACACAGTGAACTAAGCTTAGCTAAGTTGCTCAAAGTTAAGGATTCTGAAACAAGGACAGGGAGTGCAGCAGTTGTTTATCTCATTGGCGGTTATCTTGGCGGTTTGCGCCTTACTCATCACATTGAAAGCAGTTGGTCGAATATCGAGGCTCGAAGACGAAGTATCTCAGCTTCATAAAGAACTGGCAGAACTGCGCGCGCGTTGGTTTGAGAGAGAGACACCGCCGACTCCAGAACCCGAGCAACACGCCTCTCAACCACAACAGGCGTCGCCAGAACAGCCCGCACAACCTAGTGTTCCGACGCTTAAATCAGATTCAAAGCCAACACTGGTCTCAGAGTCTACCTCTGCGCCTCTAGCTGCTAAAGAAGTACCACCGCCAATTGTCGAGCCTAGCCTCCCGTCACTCGATGAAGTGCACATAGGTGGTCTGGCGCAAAGCAGTGAATCCGTATTTGAGAAACAAGCCAATAAGCTGCTGACCAACATCCAAGAAAACTGGTTGGTTTGGGTTGGCGCGCTCGCTATGTTGATTGGTGGTGGTTACCTTGTACAAGTGATTGGCAGTCACATTGAGTTCTCACCAATCATGCGCGTGACCATCGCATTCTCTATTTCTCTTGCTACCGTGATAGCAGGTGAATGGTTCCATCGCCGCGAGCAGAAATCCCCAGACCGAGCAGGACGAGCGAAAGGCTTTACTTACGTTCCTGCCGCCATCACCGGAACAGGGTTAACTGGCATCTACTGCACGGTGATCTTTGCGTTTGTCTTCTATCAACTCTTATCGCCAAGTGCGTCACTGGTGATCTTGGCGGGCGCAGCATTTTCGAGCTTAGCGCTTTCTCTACGCCAAGGGCCTTTGATGGCCGTGCTCGGCTTAATCGGTGGCTATTCAGCACCACTTTGGATTGGCGGTGCAGAGCCCAACTATTACCTACTCTCGGGCTACATCACTGCGATTTCAGTTGCCGCAACGCTACTGATGCAAAAGATCCGACACGCTTGGATTTCACCATCGATTACCGTGCCGCATATTTTGTGGATGTTGTTGCTGATTGAGAGCATGCCAATAGAACAACTTTTCTCATGGCTTGCGGTCTTCCTCTCTCTGAGTTTGTACCTGCTGTTTGCGGTGCCAAGAATGGGTTGGATACTCAAACCACGTTACCGTCATTGCCAAGGCAGATGGACGCATCCACCGACAGGTATTGCTCTCGCGATGACATTATTAGTGCTGTCGGCATTAGCTCGCATGTCTAACGTTGATACCGCTGAGATGATTTACTTCTATGCCTTCTTTACTGCCATGATTTGGCTACCCGGCATTCGTAAAACTTGGTCATTAAGAGTCTATCTACCATCGATATTGGTGCCTTCTACCGCGATCATGCTGCTTTCTATTGCGCTTGAATCTATCTACATGGCTGAAGGGCAAACGCCAGTACTGGTCGCGCTCGGCATTAGTATCGTGTTGATTGCACTGAGAACATTATTACAGACACTCGCAGGTGACCGCTCTCAACTAACGGGCATCCTCTTCCTTGTGCTTGCCCCTGTAATGACCTTGATTACCTTGCTCTACACCTACGAGTTCATGAGCCGTCATGTTCTGGGTTGGACACTCTTCACCGCTGCAGTTGCGGTTTACTACGCCTTGCTTGGACAAAGATTCAAAGCGTTGGCACTGGAATGCTCTGCAATCATGCATGCCATCATTGCCGGAACCGCTTTCGTTTGGCTGAATGACACATGGCTCACGACAGCTATTTCGATTCAAGTGGCGGTTATGGCGTTGCAGACTCAAGCCAATGTTTTCCGCCCTGCGAGTTGGGCAGTCAAAGTCGCCATGGGCATCTTAGTCGTACGTCTAACGCTGTTACCGTTTATTCCAGAGTGGCAGCCCGTCAATGCGGGACACTGGGCTTGGGTGCTGATAAGTTACCTGCCTTCTTTGGCGATTCTTGCTTACGCTCGCACTGTGTTACATCGCTCAGATACAGAACTCGCCAATTGGTTTGAAGGGGCGTTTTTACACGTGTTCTTGATGGCGGTGTTCACCCAAACCAACTACTGGCTCACAGGGCAATACGGTTACCTGGGCTACATCGATTTCACTTCGGCGATTGTGTTTGCTAACCAAGCATTAGTGATGGGGTTGGTTTACAGCTATCGCAGTCAGTTTGCACAGCAACTAGAACGCGTTTATCAGGCATACAGCTATCTACTTTGGGGCGCTTTTGTTGTGCTGATGATGTTGCTCAATAGCCTTGAATCACCGCTGATGGTCAATAATGTTTCCGCTGAATCCATGCCTGTGTTCAACATGCTGTCTCTTGGCTGGTTGCTGCCTGCGATTGTTTTGCTAGTAACCACTTACAAGCGTTGGAACACGTTGCAGATCCCTCGCCCTGTGGTCGCCAGCTTTGGTCTTATCTTGGCAGCCATTTGGCTAGGTATGTCGATTCGCCAGTTCTGGCAACCTATCTCTATGACGCTAGCGCAACCGACCGGCATGGCAGAGCTGTTTACTTACTCAATTGCTGGTTTGATTGTCGGCGGCTTGCTGACTTGGGTTGGCGCAACCCGCAAAGCAATGACGATTCAACGCATTGGCCTAGCCGTGTTGGCTTGCGTCGCGCTTAAGGTGTTCTTGTGGGATGTTCGCTCCTTGGATGGCTTCTGGCGTGCGATCAGCTTCTTGGGCCTAGGTGCATCACTGATTGGATTAGGCTGGTTATTCCAAAAACTCCATCGCTCGGTCGCGGAACCTTCAGAGCAAGTGGAATAGAGTTCAAGATAAGAAAGGTGATTCCCAACTCTTTTCTGGGTTACGCAACCACTGGCGAATTGAGAAGGGAATCTTGGAGTGTTCTTAAAGCGCTATTTCAACCGGGTCTATTTCAAATAAAGAGTTATTTCAGCAGCGCCACAACCGTATGACGACGAACATTCGCTTGTGCATTCAGTGCTTGGAACGTCGAGCTAAACTGACCGGAAGTGGCCATAAAGCCATCGAGTTTCGCATTCACATCAGCAGCACTTAACTGCTTGGATTGGCTCTGCACTGTACGCATTTGGGAGTTCAATTCTCCGTGAAACGCTTTGGCTTCTTCCAAGCTGGTTTGTACCTGCCTTATATGCTGATTCACTTTGGCGATGGTTTGCTTAATGCCATCACGAGAGCCTAAATCAAAGCTCAACTCAGCGATGCCATCCGGTTCTGATTTTAGGTTCAGAACATTCGCTTGCCCTGCAGGAAAACGATGACCTTCGCCCGTCACTAGCACCTTTTGCTGCATTTGTTGATATGCGGTATCGCGCGCTTCAAACAAAATGGTGCCGTCTTCTGCCAGTGATGCTCGCATGCCCATCGCAATCAAACTGCGGTCGAGCATTTTCACGGTGCGCGCGCCGTCGGCTTGACCATCAAATTGAATCATCACCGATTGGCCTTGGGGAAAATCTAAGCGGATTTGCTCGGCTTTCTCACTCAAACGATGCACATTCAAACCGGGAATGGAGAAACGGCGAATATCCGCTTTATCCAGTTTGAGGTGCAGTTCGTTATCAATCACTTTCTGCCCGTCAAAGCGCGCCTGTTCAACCACTTGTTGAATCGATGCTTTAGAACGTACTAGCCCTTCTTGCAGACCGGTAACATTCTGCACACCTTGGTTGATAGCTTGGGTCAAACCTCGCTTGATTTGAGTCAGCTCTTTACCAATCACTTGCAACGACTTAGAGGCAATTTGCACCGCTGTTGCTTGTTGCTGACCTTGAGTAAGCTGAATGCCAGAAACGGAATAGGCTGACGCGGTGTCAGCCTGAACTTGCGTAGGACGCGGCTTAATCGCACTGCTCGAATCCGCTGAGCGGGTTGGCATGATAGAGGCTTGTTCTTGCCCACCTAAGCGTATGCTATGGGGTCTTACCTCTACTGTGCTCATCACCATATAAAACTTCCTTAAATACGATCAAACAGGTTGAGATCGTTGATCTTCACGTAGCTAGCTTGCGTTGCTTGTAACGCCGCCATGTAGTTGCTCAAACGTACTGACGCCTCACCGTAATCCAATGCAGATAAGTCACTGGTCACCTTATCAACGAACAGCTTGTTTTCACCGTGCGCGCTGTCCATTAGGTCGAGGTTGTTATGGCGACCACCAATTTCTGTCATCGCCCCCAGTACGTTCGCCAAGGTATCATCAATGGCAGATAAGCTAGCGTCTACTTCCGCTTGAAAATTCGGACTCGGGTTCTCAAATTCTGCAATCAAAGCATCGATTTGGTTCAATACATTATCGCCACCGCCAAGCTCCAGAATCTCTTTTGCCGTCATGTTGGAATCCATGGTCACGCCCTTCGCAACGGTTACCACGCGCTTGTCACTGTTACCATCAACTTGGTACGCACCGCCTGCATTACTCACCGCAGGCGTGTCCGTCTGAGTACCAGAAAACAGGTAGTGGCCTTCTTCGTCTTGCGCGTTGAATGAAGATTCAATCGAATCACGGTAGCTTTTTAGCTCAATGATCATGCCGCTACGGTCTTCATCGGTTAATGTGCCGTTCGCGCCCCAAAGCACCAAATCACGCACACTCTTCAAGCTCTCGTTGACCGAATCCAAATGGGTTTCTTGAGCAGAAAGTGTGGTTTTCAGATTGGCGATATTACTCTGGTACTGGCCGATCGCGCTGTTTTCACGTTCAAGGTTCAGTAGCTTTATCGACGCCATAGGATCGTCAGAAAGCTTGGTTAGTCGGTCACCCGTGGCCATTTGTTGAAGAACATGCCCCAAACCTGCGTTGTTGGTTTGCAGGCTTTGCAGCATCATTTGGCTAAATTGACTGTCACTGATTCGCATCTCGGGTTCCTTTTAGAATAACTGCAATACAGAGTCGAAAAGCTGATTAGCGGTGCTAATGACTTTCATGTTGGCGTTGTGTGCGTTAGCGAATGTCATCAGATTCGCCGCTTCTTCATCACTGTTCACCGCACTGACGTTGTCGCGCGCGGCATGCGCTTGTTTGTTCATTGCCGCTTTAGCTTCATAATCCGCTTCTGCTTGGCGGGCTTTGATCGCCGTTTCACCGACCATTGCGGTGAACGCATCGTTTAAGCTCAGCGAGCCATAGCCAGTGACTGAGACCGGCTTATTGCTCAGTTGAATTAGGTCATTCAACACATCGGCATTACCCGGAGTGCCATCACTGGAGAACGCTAATTCTTCCGCGCTGATATCGGTAATGGTTAGACTCGCTGCTGGGTTTGCTGGATCGTAGCTAAACAATGGCTTGCCCGGATTGCCGTTAAGATCTTGCCCTGTCGCCAGCACAGCGTTGTATTCATCCGCCAATGCTTTTGCCATGTCATCCAAAGCGACTTGGTTTGGCTTAAGCACATCGGTTTGATAATCGTTAATCGCACCCAACTTACCGCCTACCGAGTGGTCAATGACAAAGCTTTGCGAGGCGAAATCGACACTCAAATCCGCAAGATATGGGTCGCTTGGATCTGGCTTCGCTGTCAGCTGACCATAATTCGAACCCATTACCAAAGGCTGACCAGAAGCGAGTGTCACCTGCATGCTGCCGTCTGGTTGGTCGGTAGTTTTGATTTCAACGATTTGAGAAAGCTCGCCAATCAGCACATCGCGAGTGTCCATCAATTGAGCCGGATTGCCGCCTGTGCCTTGCATCTCTACGATCTGCTTGTTCACATCCGCAATGTTCGCCATCAAGCTATTGGCATGGTTCAACGCCGCAGTGCGCTGGTCACTCATGTCTTTATGCTGATTATGAAGGGACTCAGTTAACGTATTGAAACGACGCGCCAACGCTTCCGATTCATTGATGATCTGCTGACGGTATGGGATTGATTCTGGTTTTACTGTGGCATCGTTAAGCGCAGCATTAAGGGAATCTAACCCCGCAGAAACGCTAAAACCATCCGCGCCAAGCGTATTCTCAAGCTGGCTCATGGCGGTGGTATACCCAGCAGAATACGCAGCTAAACTGTTGGTAGACCACGTTTGCTTCACCAAGAACTGGTCAGTGACACGGCGAATACTTGTCACTTCAACACCCATGCCTGGGCTGAGCTTGTTGTACTTACCGTCACCGACAGACGCGGTTAGCGCTTGTTGGCGGCTGTATCCGGGCGTGTTGATGTTTGCCACGTTTTGCGCGGTCACATCCAACGCTACACGGTTCGCGTTTAAGCCTGAAAGGGCGATATTAACAAGGTTCATTTACAGCTCCATTTTCCTGATCAGCGGCTGAGTAAACGCGGTCGTCATTCCGGCTTCACCGAGCACTTGTTTAACAGAGGCGACCGCTTGCAGCGTGGGATTAACTACATCGGTCTTCATCGCGATTTCATCGTTTTCAAGTTGTGATGCGCGTTCAAGGTTGACCACTTTTCCATCGTTCGCCGGAGAGACATTTCGTGCTTGGTCGAACGCCACTTCACGCATTGAAGGGCTCAGTTGCTGGATCAGCATATTGGCGATACCGGAGTTCTGTTTTTTCGCCAACTCCATCGCCAATTGCCCATCGTACATATCACGAAACACGCCTTGTTGTTGGCTAGCGAATGGGCTGTCTTTGTCGGCCAATACATCACTGCTGCTGCGCATTTGACGTAGCACCATTTGTAGGAACATCGCCTCGAATTGACCCGCAACCACTTCAAGAGCACCTTCTTGATCGCGGCTTTTCTTGATGCTCGCTAGGGCGCTGTTGTCGTGATACAGCATGGTATTGAGTTGTGCTTGATCGCCGCTCGTATCTAACTTCATCGCTAACTCCTTAAATCACCACAAGCTCAGCATTCAGCGCGCCTGCTTCGTTCAATGCTTGTAGAATCGACATCAGATCCGTTGGCGTTGCGCCTAAGCTGTTTACGGCGTTGACGATGGTGTTTAGTTCCGTACCCGGAGGCCAAATCACCATCTGCGCTTGCTCTTCGTTTACTTCGATTTGAGTTTGATCCACGACTTTGGTTTCACCATCAGCAAATGCGTTCGGTTGGCTTACTTGTTGAGATTCGGAGATTCGAACAGTTAAGTTGCCGTGGCTTACTGCCGCTTCACCAACCTTAACGTTCTTACCAATCACCACCGTACCCGTACGTGAGTTGAAGACGATTCGAGCTGGTTTTCGACCTTCTTCCACGCTCATTTCTTCCAACATCGACATCATGGTGACACGCTGCTGGGTGTCCATCGGCGCACGCATTTCGACACGCGCCTTGTTGATCGCTTTCGCTACGTTTGGACCAAAAGTATTGTTGATTTCACGGGCGATGTTTTTCGCCGTTGTGAAGCTTGGTTTACGCAAGTTCAGAGTAATTTCATCGCGTTGGTTAAAGTCGGTTTCGATTTCTCGCTCTAGCGTTGCTCCGTTTGGAATGCGACCCGCAGTTGGCGTGTTCACTTCTACTTTAGAGCCGCTTCTGCCTTCGGCTGACAGACCACCAACAACCACGCTACCTTGAGCAATGGCATACACTTCGCCATCGATACCGCGTAGTGGTGTGAGCAGTAACGTGCCGCCGCGTAAGCTTTTCGCATCGCCGATAGAAGAAACTACTACGTCTAGTGTTTGACCCGGTCCCGCCATTGGGTCAACGGATGCGGTAACACTTACCGACGCCACGTTACGTAATTTCGGGTTCATGCTGTCATCAATCTGAACCCCAAATTGGCGCAGCATGTTAGTAATCGATTGAGCGGTGAATTTCACTTGGTTACGGTCGCCTTGACCGGCCAAGCCCACCACTAAACCGTAACCGACCAATTGGTTTTCTCGGATGCCCTGTACATCCACCAAGTCCATGATCGGAATTTCCACTTCGGCATGTGAAGTGGCAGGAAGTCCCAAGGTCAGAGCCAATAGGAAAGAGGTAAAGAATGCGTTGATTGGCTTCATTAGAATGGTACCCATGGGCTGTTGAAGAACTGAGTCAGCCACCCGGCTGCGTTGCTGTCGGCTAATGCGCCACGACCAGCGTAGGTAATGCGAGCATCCGCAATACGTTGAGAAGACACTTGGTTGCTGCGGTTGATATCATCAACACGCACAATACCTGTTAGGCGAATAAACTCGTCGCCTTGGTTGAGTCGGAGCCACTTTTCACCGCTAATGCGAAGTACACCATTTGGCAGTACCTCATGCACCGTCACGGTGATCGCGCCTTGTAACTTGTTGCCTTGCGAGCTAGATGCGCTGCCATCGAAATTACGACTGCCATCAATACTCACGCCCAACTCATCTATGGTTTTGGTGCCAATAGTTGGCGTAGCAAAGTCAACGGTAGAGCTTTTACCAAACTGGGTGCCCGCTTTCTTGCTCGACTCGGTCTCTTCAGAAAGCTGCACAGTCAAGACATCGCCCACTCGGTAAGCGCGACGGTCTTGGAATAACGTCATAGTGTATTGGTGACGATAAAGGCTGCCGGATTTGGCTTCTGGCAAGGTGTAATCCAGCACTGGCGGCGCGTATTCCTCTGTGTTTGGCTCAGGTGGAATAAACTCCTGACGCCCTGCACATCCCACCAGCAACACGACGGCAACTGCCCAACTCTTCGAAAGCCATTTCATTGCTTTTTCCTTCATCATCACCAATTTCTTACTTACATCGATTGCGCGACAAACTTCAGCATGTCGTCTGCGGCAGAAACCACTTTGGCGTTCATCTCGTACGCGCGTTGAGTGGTGATCATGTCCACCATCTCTTCCACTACCTGCACGTTTGAGCCTTCTAAAGCGCCCTGTTTGATGCTGCCTGCTCCGTCTTCGCCTGCAATCAATTCATCCGCAGGACCACTTGCTTCAGTTTCACGGAACAAGTTGCCGCCAACGGCTTCTAGACCCGCAGGGTTGATGAACTTCGCCAACGTGATTTGACCCAGTTGCTGCGGCGTTGGATCGTCAGCCGATGTGGTTGTTACCGTGCCATCCACACCCACAGAGAACGAAATCGCGTTGTCCGGGATTTGAATTTGTGGCTCTAGTGGCAAGCCTTGGCTGTTGACCATCAAGCCCTCTGAATTGATGTGGAACTGACCATTACGCGTGTACATGATCTGCCCGTCAGAGTTTTCGATTTGGAAGAAGCCTTGTCCCATCACCGCTAAATCCAACTCTTGAGTGGTGTTTTGTGTGTTACCTTGAGTGAAGACTTTTTGAGTTCCGACTACGCGAACACCGGAACCAAGCTGAACACCGCTTGGCAGTTCATTCACTTGGTCGACTTGCGCGCCCGGCTGACGCTGAATGCTGTAAAACAAGTCTTCAAACACCACGCGGTCACGCTTAAAGCCGACCGTGTTAACGTTCGCTAGGTTGTTAGAGATGGCAGTCATTTTGGTATCTTGAGCTGCCATGCCCGTTTTACTTACCCATAATGCTGAATGCATTGGTTATCTCCTTTGGACGAGAACCCCTTGCTGAGAGGGTTATCTCGCCGCCATCAATTTGTTTCCGGCTTGCGCCAAGGTTTCTGCGGTTTTCATCATGCGGACTTGCATTTCAAAGTTACGCGTCAGCGACATCACGCTCAGCAACTCATCAATGGCAGACACGTTACTGCCCTCAATGTGCTCTGGAGAAAGCTGCACGGTTTCATCCGCAGGGAAAGGCACACCATCGACGCTATGCAGCAAGCTGTCGCTCTCTTTTTGCAGTTGGTTGATTGGTGGTTTCACCATCTTCAAGGTGCCCACTTCCACTTCTGCACCACCACCCGGAGGAATCACAGAAACGCGGCCACGTTCACTGATTTCAATCTTCTGAAAATCAGGCACAACGATTGGTCCGTTTTCACCGACAACCGGGAAGCCATTGATGCTCATTGCGCCAAAGGTATCGACTTTGATGTTGCCTGCTCGGGTGTAAGCTTCATTACCAATTGGCGTTTCTACGGTAAGGTAGCCCTCGCCCATGATCGCCACATCGAGAGGACGACCGGTTTTCATGATGTCGCCAGAATCAAAACGCGTTGCGGCTGAGTTGGTCACCACCATGGTACGGCCATTAAAGCCCGCACCTTGTAGCTCAACACTGCGCACGCGTTCCATATCGGCACGGAAACCTGCGGTGTCAGCGTTCGATAAGTTGTTCGAACGTACGTGCTGAGCCTTAAGTACTCGACTCGCACCCGACGTGGCAGTAAATAACAAGCTATCCATGCGACTCTCCCATTACACCGCGTTGAACAGAGCTTGAGTCAGCTTGTCATTGGTCGAAATGGTTTTCGCGTTCGCTTGGTAGTTACGCTGCGCCGTCATAAGCGCAACCAGCTCGCTGGTTAAGTCAACGTTAGAGCCTTCTAGCGCACCCGGTGTTAAGTCACCCAATGTGCCCGTCCCCGGAACACCCATGATTGGTGCGCCTGAGCTAAAGCTTTGTGTCCAAGCCGTGCCGCTCACTTTCGATAGACCTTGCGTGTTAGCGAAATCCGCAAGCACAACCTGACCTTGCAGCTGAGACTGACCATTGGTGTAAGTCGCGTAAACCATGCCGTTGTCTTCCACTCGAACGCCCGCAAGCTCACCAGAGGTGTAACCGTTCGGGTTGTTGGTGCTCACGCCAAACGCAGCGCCAAACTGAGTGCTGCCGTTCAAGCTGATATCAATGCTCATTGCGTTTGCGCCCGCTGCTGGGAATGCAACGTTGAAAGAACCTGTTGGAGAAGCTAGCGTGCCGTCGGTATTGAATTGAACCGTTTGAGCCGTTGCTGGCGTCGTTGGTGCACCGTCAACTTCCACATTCACTTGCCATTCGTTATCTGATGTCTTGGTGAAGTACTGAGTGACTGTGTGCGAGTTGCCAAGCGAGTCGTACACCTTAGTGGTGTAAGAAGAGTTGAATGAGTTTGGATCGGAAGAATCGAATGGATAAATCGCTTGATCGACTGCCGTTGCGCTTGCGTCGAAGTTCGCCACAAAGTCCAGATTGTCAGTCGCTTTTGCGTTAAGTGAAGAAGTAGAAACTTTGATGTCGCCAACAGAGCCAGTTTGAAGGTTCGCATTGTTGTCTACGCTGTAACCTTGCAACTTGGCACCGTTATTTGCGGTCACAAAGTTGTTCTTATCAGTGCCAAACACACCTGCGCGAGTGTAAAGCATCTGACCCATGTGATCTTTCGTCACGAAGAAGCCACTGCCGTTGATCGCCAAGTCCATTGCACGGCCTGTGCCTGTCACCGAACCATTCTTATCGAAGTTCTGAGAAATCGACGCCACTTCTACGCCGCCAGGCTGCATACCGTTGTAAACTGCGGCAAATTCTGTGCGGCCACCTTTAAAGCCGTACGTTGATGCGTTGGCAATGTTGTGGCTGATGGTGTTTAACTCTGTGTTGGTCGCGTCCAGACCACTAAGTGCGATGTTAAAACTCATAAATAACCTCTGATTTCCTTATTTGGTTAAGCACCAAACTGAGTGATTTGATAGAAAGGAACGTTGCCAACGCCTTGAACATTGACCAGTGCTGCGCCACCTGAGCTAGGAATTCGTACCTGCTCAACCGTGCCTGCCAGCAAAACATTTGGGCTCTTTTGCCCTTCTTGAACTTCCACCGCAACGGTGTATTTACCCGGTTTCAAACCAAGCTCTTCTGGATTGATCGAGAACTCGACGTCACCCGCACCGTGCGCACCTAAAGGCACTTTGGTCGATTGGCCGAATTCATCTTTGACGACTAATGTCACTTGGTTCGAACCGTGTTCAAGCTCGACCTTGCCACTTTGCACGCCTTCACCAAGCTCAAACTCGTTTGAAGAGACGTACACGGTTTGACCAACCAAACCAGCCGTTGAAAGCACCTGCATGTTGTCGAGCAATACCATGCTGTTTTGCATCAGCATCGACATGTTTTCAGTACTTTGAACTTGCGAAAATTGCGCTAGCTGGCTGACATACTCAGTGCCATCAAGCGGGTTAAGTGGATCTTGGTTTTGAATTTGCGCCACCATGAGCGAGATAAACTCGTTTTGCAGTGACGTTGCGCTGTTCATATCCGATGGGTTCGCTGAAATGCCGCCCGTATCACCACTAGCGGTCGTTGCGACTGGTGCATCCGAAGAGAGCGCAGTGTATTGTGCGAGACTCATTAATTACCCTGCCCTAGTCGAAGCAGACCTTGCTGCATGCTTTTCACATTCGTCAGCACTTCCACGTTGGTTTCAAAGCTGCGCGTCGCGGACATCATGTCGGCCATCTCCGACACCACGTCAATGTCTGGGTAGTACACGTAGCCTTCGTCGTTCGCTAACGGGTTGTTAGGTTCGAAGCGTTTTTCTGCCTGACCTGCGTTTTGCACCACATCTACAATGCGCACTTCCGCATTCGGATAAACACCGTTTTCTGTCGCCATCTGCGTTTTTTGATACACAGTGGCGAACACAGGTTTGAGTGCTTTGTAGGCATCATCCGGATTGGCAGACACCGCGTCGGCGTTGGCAAGGTTACTGGCTACCGTGTTCAGGCGAACGGTTTGCGCCGTCATCGCCGAGCCAGTGATCGAATAGATATCAGTAAATGACATGTTTAACGTCCCTCAATCACTTTCGCCAAGCCACTGAATTTCATGTTGAGAAACGTCAGGCTGGTTTGAAAGTCCATGTTGTTTTGCGTGAACTTGGCTTGTTCAACGCCCAGTTCCACAGTGTTGCCGTCTTTGCTGTTTTGGTAAGGCACCGAATATTGCGCCTCAACCTGAAACTTCGGCACCGGTTTGTTCACACTGCCCGCTGACATTTGGTTCATCACGGTGGTGAAACTTAGGTCCTTTGCCAAATACCCAGGGGTATCAACATTTGCTAGGTTACTGGCGAGGACTTTGGTACGCTGAACGCGAAAATTGAGTGCCTCTGGATGTACACCTAACGCATTTTCGAATGTGATCGCCATGCATCTTTCCTTAAAGTCGGCTCGAATACGCCAAGATCAAAACAAGATGCATGCCATAAAATTTAGTTATATATATCAATGAATTACGAACAAGGAAGGAAGCCTCGCTTCCGGTTTACGGAAACCATTCAAACCAAGGGGAAAGGTCGATTTTCCTCAATCATGCTGCTTTGCGGTTTGGCTTTGAGTGCAAGCTCAATCAGTGCTTTAGCGAATGAGAAAAACCTAACCGCAGACGAGTTAAAAGCCATTGTCGGCGAGCAGTTTGAGCAAGAAGTGGCGCAAGTAGCACACTCACGTCAATGGGGACATTACCAACTCGATTATCAAATATGGGTGCCAGGCTCTGCCAATCATCTACCGGTTTGTGACGCCCCTTTGGCAATCACAGGACGCGATAACCGCCCGTTGCCTGTTGGCAATTTAAAGCGTGCTGTCAGTTGCGAAGCGGTGAGCTCTCCATGGCGCATCAATGTCACAATCAAATCGGCGGTGACGCTTCCTGTGCTTGTTGCCACCAGCACAATTGACCGCAACGACACCCTCTCAGCCTCAAACTTAAAATCAGAAACACGCACGATTTCACGCCAAGACGATTTCTACACGAAAGCAAACCAAGCCATAGGCCTTGAGACCACCCGCCGCATTCGAGCAGGCCAAATCATTGACCCAACCAACTTAAGTTCGCCGCCATTGATCGAGAGAGGCAACGAAGTGATCATCATCGCCAGCAAAGAGGGATTTAGTGCCAGCACTAAGGGAGTCGCTTTAGAACAAGGTAAGAAAGGTCAGCAAATTGAGGTAGAAAACACCAGTTCTGGCAAGGTGATACGCGCTGTCGTAACGGGGCTCAATCAGGTGCATACCCAATTTTGATTTTGGACTCAGGTTATCATTTTTCGATTTAGGCACTCGTCAGCGCAGGTGAACTTCGAGTACAAAAAATAAATATTTAATGTTCATCACACCCTAGTCGCCTATTCGATTTAGAACATGATGATTGAGGACAACAGCATGAAAATCGACAAAGTCGCGGGCGGTCATGTCCCACAAACTAAATTTCAGCAGGCGAGTAAAAAGCCAGTCGACACCATCGCACAGAGCAAAATTAACGAGCCAGCACTTCAAGCGAACACAGCTGCGATCGATCGCGCTCAAGCAGAAATGAAATCTCTGCCAGACGTAGACATGGCAAAGGTTGAGCAAATTCGTAATGCATTAGCACGTGGTGAACTGAATCTAGATACCAAAGCATTATCCAAAGCAGTAATGCAATTTCACACCGGTCACGAGTAACGCAGCGCACTAGGAGTCATGCATGGCAACGGCGGCATCACAGCATATTCAGCAGTTTGTTCGTTCTATTTCCGAAGACATCAAACTCTACCAGCAATTGCTGGGGCTGATTCAACAGCAAAAAGCACTGTATTTGAAGTTCGATGGTGAGGCGCTAAGCGAGAACATTCAAAAACAAATGCCGATTTTGAATCAGCTTGGTCGCTCCGCAAGTGAAAGAAGCCAGTTAATGCGTAAGCTCGGATTGCCTTGTAATGAGACCAGTGTGAATCGTATTTTCAATGCCTTGCCCGCCAAGATTGGTACGCAAGCGAGAAAACAATGGACGCTGTTGGAATCCTTGGTGAAACAATGCCAACAGGACAATCAGAGCAATGGCCAAAGCTCTGCAGCGTTCCAAGAGTTAGTAAGTCAACTCAAACAACCTGTGCAACACACTTATGAAGAGCGTTCGTTCTAAACAACGATTCTCGCCTTGCCTGCAGAGTCTACCGCCATCCCGGTCGATTGCTGTGGGCTTTTTTGTTTTGTGCGTGACGTGCTTGTCTCCAATGACGATGGCCAAGCCGCATGAAGTCACTATCAGTCAGCAATATCAAGTGCTCGCGCCATATCAAACGCAAATTAGCCAACGTCTCGATTCCGTTAGCCCGCTTCTCGATCATATTTTCAAACAGCTTAAGCAAAAGTCTTTGCCCGCCAACTTGGTGTTAGTGCCCATGCTGGAATCATCCTACAACCCTAAAGCTGTATCACACGCCAATGCCGCCGGTTTATGGCAACTGATTCCTGCTACAGCGACGCGCTTTGGCTTGCAAGTGAGCGATAAGCAAGACGAGCGCTTTGATACTAAAGCCAGCACTCAAGCCGCCATAAGATATTTAGAATTTCTGTATAACAAGTTTGATCAAGATATTGCGCTCACTCTAGCCGCTTACAACGCAGGAGAAGGTCGCGTTGCACGTGCCATCAAAAAAGCAGACAGTCGAGATTTCACGGCACTTACTTTGCCGAAAGAGACTCAGCAATACGTCAATCGCTTTTACGCGTTGGAACGTTTGGTGAATATACAGAAATTGCGTACCGATTCTTTCCAGCCATTACTTTTGTTTGCAGACCATTCCACTATCTACGCCGAACCGCTTATAGACCTTAGTCGATTGCCTCCACTAGTGGAATTGTGAACACTCTCACTAAATTCCACCAATGTCAGAAGCACGTAAAATTACAAGATCCTGTTCTGCCAATTTGCAAACTCGTGATCTCGATGCAAACGCGTGCATAAAAGTTACGGTAATGTATCTCAAAGATAAGAAAGAGCAGTGGTTTGCTGATAATTTACCAACTTGCACTTGTACATTGGCTAGATATCCATCACATTACGTGTGCAAATAAAGTGAAAACCAATAGTTAGACCTATTAATTATTTACACAACAAATATAAAGCCGCTATTGTTTTCACAGATTGATACAAAAAACAGAATATCGAGATGACGCTTCGCTTGCGCGTCTGGAATAAGTCCGGGTTCCGGGGGGGAGCTCGGACTTTTTTTATTGCTTGGAAGTTACAATTTTGATCTGAGGAGGGTTACAGCAACTCTTTTGCGATAAGTTGTAGCAAGAAGGTTTCGCGTTCAATGCTCATGCCTTTCTTCGGGCTTTCCGCCATCGTCTTTTCATTGTGCGCGATCGCGTCGTGAACATTCATCCATACTGGGCGCATGCCGTTCTTCACTTCGTAATCTTCATAAGCCGTTTCACCTAGCTCACGGTCAATTTTGCACGTGTAGCAGTATGACGTCATGTGCATCACATCAGCATCGTCTTTGTACCAAGGACGAAATTCTTCGAAGATGCCGTAAGGCTTGATGTTGTGAATGTTCTTCGCACCGGTTTCTTCTTCCAGCTCACGAACTAAACCTGCAATCACATCCTCACCGTCATCGATGCCACCGCCAGGCAGTGTGTAATCGTGGTAACGCTCTGTGTAAAGAAGCAGGACATCTTCACCGTCTAATACAATGGCGCGCGCCGCATTGCGTTGGAAGATGATTTTGTCATCCAGATGTTCGATTTCTGGGTGCGTGGTGGTTTTCAAATGTCTCATCGCAGAATCCGCTGTGAATGTTTTGCGCGCATACTACCGAAATTCATGCGCATTCCCAAGTTTCAATTTGAGCACGTCTGAAACAAATATAGGCGAACAGTGAGCAAATTCTAAAATTGCACAGAATTCCCTTACAAGCGTCGTGCTTTTAACAAACATAAGACAATATTTTTCTGAAACTCTCCTATAATCAACACACTACTCGTTAATCCCATGCGGAGATCAAGAATGAAAAAGACAACTTTAGTAACGGCAGTGGCAGCAGCGATGGTGTTGGCAGGTTGCTCAACTTATGACGGTGCAACTCGCTCAAATGAATACACATCAGCAGCAAACCCAGCAGCGGTATACTGCGTACAGCAAGGCGGCGAGCTAGATACAGTAACGGAAAATGGTGAACGCGTAACTTACTGCCAACTGTCTGAAAACGAGCGCTTTGAGCAGTGGGAATACTACCGCAACAACCACAAAGAAGATGGCGAGTCGTAAACAACGTTAACATTTACGCAATCTAAGATTACAATTTTACCAACAAAGGAGCTTTAAGCTCCTTTTTGTTTACCGTAAATTTCCCTACTTTCTGATACTTACCCCTTTATCCATCGGCCTTACCGCATAGCGACACGATATCGAACGGCGTTTTATTCCTGACATTCCCCTGACATTACTTTCCACTTGGTCAATAAAATTTCTCGCGCACATCACGAAATTTCACGTTTTTTCCACATTTTTTACGGGAGCGGGTGGTCAGGATGAAAACAGATACAGTCAAACAAGCCGAATCGGCACAAACCAATGTGATTACTGAAGAGTCAAAGCGCATCATCTACAAATCGATGTTAAGTGCATTGACCATCATTGCGCTTAGTATTTTGGTCAACCTAAGTATCCGCGTGGACTACGTTTTACTCGGTTCAAGCTTGGGAGAAACCTCTGTTACGGAAACCTTACAGCTGATCATGTTGGCTGTTGCGTCTTGGTCTTTCTTCCGCATTTCTAGACAAGAAAGCCATGTATCACACGCGGCAATCTTGATCGCTGGGTTCTTTGCGGTATTGATGATCCGTGAAATGGACTACTGGTTTGACATGATTCACCACGGTTCTTGGGTCTTCCCTGCTCTTGCACTCACTGCACTGGCTTGTGCGAAAGCGTACCAAGGCGGTAAAGGCACCGTGAACGAAATGGCAACCATTCTACAATCACCTTACATGAAGCTACTTATCGGCTCGGTGATCTTGTTGTTGGTGTTCTCTCGCCTGTACGGCATGGGTAGCTTCTGGCAACACGTAATGGGCGAGCATTACATACGTGATGTGAAAAACATCTCAGAAGAAGGCATGGAGCTACTGTGTTACAGCCTAATCGCGCTAAGTGCCGTACGCACACGCCGCGAACTAAAGCGTCAGTAAGTTGAAGTGGCTTACCTAGCCTTTCGCTTCGGGGTCAAGTTGCAGGTTCAACGCCGTTAATATCGGATGAAACACTGCTAACGCTTGCTCTGCTGCAACCACTGAATCATCAAAGGCCGTCATTTCGATGGCCTTTTTCATATCTGCAACTTGCCCTCGCACTTCAGGCTCTAAATCGAGCGCTTGAAGCTTTTCTATCGCACCAAGGCCAATGGCTAAAGGCTTTACTCGTACCTCTGCGAGGTCACGTTCAAAGGCGCAACGCTTGACTCCCTCTAGATACACTCGGTAAGTCGTGAGTTCATCAAACAACAAAAACGCTTCCGCTAAAACACCTGTATTGGGGTAAGGCACACTCACATGATGCGAGAGATCCAGCGGAATATTGAGCTTTACTCCCATGTCCGCGCAGCGCGACTTCAACACGCGCAATAAACCTTGCTCATCCATTAAGGTTTGAATCTCGATGATGCGCTCTAGGTGATAGTCATTGGAGAGTAAAGTGACTTCAATGGTTTGCCCTGTTTCGCAAAGGCCACTCCTCAATAATTCCGCAGCAGCATTTTGCATGTTCTGCACCGTATTGAGTGAGCGATTCTCGATGATGACCTGCTGCTCAGGAAAATCGATTTCCCTGGCCTTGGCTAACTGGCAAAAATAGCGGTACATCGCATCCGCTTCTGAAACGGTTTGTCCTTGAGTCACACCGCCACAAAAAACCAAGGCAGTCGTCTCAAAGCAAAATTCGTTTAAAACATTCAACAGCGCTTCCACGCGTGATCGGCCTTCAGCACTCAACTGATCGTGCACCAACCGCTTACCTAGAATGATCACTACCTTGTTTAACTTCATTACCCAGATCTCAATTACTCATACTTTAGCGAACAATTTGTATACAAAAATTTGCTTTGCCAATACTCTTTCAGGCATTAACATCTAATTAACAATGTCGTTCTAGAGACCTAAACAAAGGTCCGCAGAGAAAGGAAGTCAATTATGCTGTCGATTTTCGATATTTTTAAGGTCGGTGTCGGTCCATCCAGTTCCCACACCAATGGCCCAATGCTCGCAGGTTACCATTTCACTCAATTACTTAGCGACTCTATGGCGAAAGTGCACAAGGTGCAAGTTGACCTTTATGGTTCTTTATCGCTGACTGGCAAAGGCCACCATACAGACCGTGCCACCGTCCTTGGTTTGATGGGCAATAAGCCCGATACCATTAAAATGACCAGCGCCAAGAGTGCACTGCAACATACCATTGAACATGGCACACTCTCGGTCGCAGGTGTTCATGAAATCGTGTTTAGCTATGAGCACGATATTGTCTTTCACAGTGATAACCTCCCCCTTCATGAAAATGGCATGACCATTACGGCTTATGATGCTGCTGGTGATCAGGTGGCGTTTGAAACTTACTACTCTATCGGTGGTGGCTTTATTGCAACCGCTGCCGAGTTGGAAAATGGCAGTACCGAAACGGAAGTACAGGTACCTTACCCATTCAAATCCGCCGATGAAATGCTAGAAAAAGCCGAGCAGAACGGATTCAGCTTAGGTGGAATGATTCTGCAAAACGAGCGTGTCTTCCGTGAACAGGAAGAGATCGATCAAAAAGCCGAACAGATCTGGAAAGTGATGTCGCTGTGCATGCAACGAGGCTTTGATACCGAAGGGATTCTCGAAGGCGGGTTGAACGTAACGCGCCGAGCGCCAAACCTACTCAAAAAACTCGAAGCCAATGCGGCAGTAGAGAACGATCCAATGGAGATCATGGATTGGATTAACCTGTTTGCCTTTGCTGTAAGTGAAGAGAACGCCGCAGGTGGTCAGGTAGTGACTTCGCCAACCAACGGCGCTGCTGGTGTTATTCCTGCCGTGCTTATGTACTACCATCGCTTCATTAAGGAGCTAGATAACAAGCAATTGAAAGACTTCTTAGCCGTGGCGGGGGCGATTGGCATCTTGTACAAAACCAACGCTTCCATCTCAGGGGCAGAGGTCGGGTGCCAAGGCGAAGTCGGCGTATCTTCTTCGATGGCGGCCGCAGGCTTAACGGCACTGCGTGGAGGCAGCAATGAGCAGATATGTATTGCCGCAGAGATCGCCATGGAGCACTCACTCGGCATGACTTGTGACCCGATTGGCGGTTTGGTTCAGGTGCCGTGTATTGAGCGAAACGCGATGGGCGCGATGAAGGCCATTAACGCATCACGCATGGCCCTGAAACGCACCAGCAAATGCCTTATTTCATTAGATAAAGTTATCGAAACCATGTACCAGACGGGCAAAGACATGAATAAGAAATATCGTGAGACATCACTTGGAGGACTCGCGGTGATTCATATGGCCCCACCATGCGAATAGCATACTTTATATCAGTTTTTGCTAATTAATATTTTTCATTGTTGGCGGACAAAATTCCGCCAACGCCTTTGTTCGTGTATAAAAATCAGCCTGCCTCTCGCTTCTCTTCATTCTGCTTATTAATTCAGCGACTTTTCAAAACCTTAAAAAACACAAAAGAATAATAGTCTTATAAATTGTTATTTTTTAGTCATTTATTCACATAATTTTCAGTTGATCTAGAACAACACATTAGCGAGGCAAACGTTTCGCATTAGAAATTTTAGTGCATTAATTTCGTTTTATGCGACAATTGTTTCAATATGTAACATAGCGTTTAAGTAACATTTAACAGAAATAATAACTACCTTTCTCGCAATAGTGAGTATTTAATTATGTGGAATAAACTAAATAAATCTATGATGTTCTGCCAAATGATGTTTGGCTTATCATTTTACGGCGTGTTAGTCAGTCTGACGCGTTTCTTCTTAGAGGATCTGAATTACAACGAAGCTGATACCATGATGATCGTCGGTGCATTTTCGGCGATTGGCCCTCTATTTGCGATTGCTGGCGGCTTTATCGCTGACAAATTTTTAGGTGCTTACCGCTCTCTATCGATTGCCTTCTTAGCATTCGCATCTGGCTACGTACTGCTTGTTCTTGGTGCTTCGGCAACCAACGTACCACTTTCAATGTGTGGTATCGCGCTAGCAAGTTACGGCCGTGGTTTGATGTCTCCTTCTTACCCTAGCTTGTACAAACGTACCTTTAAGTCACAAGAAGACTTCGAGAAAGGCTACCCAATCAACTACTCAGTGAACAACGTGGG
Source organism: Vibrio sp. HENC-03 (assembly GCF_000305755.2). NCBI lineage: Bacteria > Pseudomonadati > Pseudomonadota > Gammaproteobacteria > Vibrionales > Vibrionaceae > Vibrio > Vibrio sp. HENC-03. The sequence continues at coordinate 858,791 of NZ_JH976064.1, forward strand.
CGCTTTCCTAGGCCAATACTTGTTCCCTATGATTGTGCTGATCATCGGCTTTAATGGTGGTTTCACTATTTCTGCAGTGATGGCTGGCGCAGCATTGGTGATGCTACTTGTGTTCCGTAAAGGCTTGGTAGGCGTTGCTTCTGATCTGGATCGTCAAAGCGTAAGCATGAAGAACTGGATTTTCTTCGCGATTATCTCAGCGGCGATGATTGCACTGGTATTCTTCATGTTCTCTAACATGGATATCGGTCAAAACATCGTTTACGCCATCGGCGGTGCAGCGATTCTTTACTTTGTTTCTTTGATGTTGAAAGCAAGCAAAGCAGAATCATTGAAGATGGGTACTATCCTTATCGTTACCTTCTTAACCACGTGTTTCTTCGTTTACTACGGTCAAATGATGACTTCAATGAACATGGTAGCGATCAACACTCTGAAAGGTTCTCTGTTTGGCTTCATCCCACTAGAGCCTGAAGCAGCAATGGCAATGAACCCACTATGGTGTATGGTTGGTGGCCCTATCGTTGCTGGCTTCTTTGGCATGCTAGAAAAACGCGATATTCACCTATCAACAGCGACTAAGATTGCATTGGCATTCGTGCTAACCGCTATCGCATTCGGCATCCTAACATTCGCAGTAACGACTGTTGGCGAAGACGTAATCATCATGCCTGAAATCTTCCTAGCGATTCACTTCTTCCAAGCAATTGCGGAAGTTATCGTAGGTTCGATGGTAGTTGCGTTCATTCTATCTGTGGCACCTAAGCACATCGAAAACTTCTCAGTAAGCTTGTTCTCTGTAGCAATCGCGCTAAGTGGTATCGTCGGTGCTGCGTTCTCTACGTCTATCGCACTAGAGAAAGGCCAAGAGATCACACAAGAAATCGTACAACACGTTTACGGTGATTACTTCCAACTGCTGACTATCCTAGCGGTTGTCATGGTGGCTATCGCACTTGGTGCATCGTTCATCATTCGTAAGATGCTTGAAGCGGCAAAACAAAGTGAAGCTGAATTGGAAGTGGTTGAGCAAAACTAATTCTCTCTCAGCATCAAACAAAAACGGAAGCCAAGCGGCTTCCGTTTTTTTTATCGACAGAGAAAAGGAGGGAGAAATCATTAAGCGGTTAAGGTAACCATCAGATAACCGTTGAGTGCCAGTACCAAAGTAACGATAACCATACCTGCGTAAGAGACCCATTTGTTGTTTTTGAACTCACCCATCAAGCGTTCGCTGTTGGTAAAGATAAGCAATGGGATAATCGCCAACGCAATACCAAAGCTCAATACCACTTGGCTCATCACCAAGATATCGGTGGTGTTCATGCCTAAACCAATCACCACAAACGAAGGTGCCATAGTAATAAAGCGTCGTACCCACATTGGAATAGAGAAGCGTACAAAACCTTGCATCACCACCTGACCTGCCATTGTGCCAACGACGGTAGAAGACAAGCCTGAAGCAATCAACGAGACACCAAACAACACAGATGCGGCTTTACCTACCAATGGCGTTAGCGTCATGTATGCCGTTTCAATTTCTGCCACATGTTGGTTGCCTGAGTAATGGAACACTGCAGCGGCCATCGCAACAATCGCGATATTCACAAAGCCTGCAATTACCATCGCAATCAACACATCAAAGCGAGTGGTACGAAGGCGAGTTTTGGTGCTTTCGCCATAGCTGTTTTTGAACAGTGCAGAATGAAGATAAATCACGTGAGGCATTACAGTCGCGCCTAAAATACCCGCAGCAAGGTAGATCTGGTGCGAATCAGTAAAGGTTGGGGTTAGCAAACCTTTCACCATTTCACCGCCCGCAGGGTGCGCAAAAAACAGTTCAGCAATGTAGATAACCGCGACCAGCATCAAAAGCGAACCAATCACGACTTCTAGCGGTTTTTGACCTTTCTGGTTAAGCATCAAAATCATCACGGTTGCTACCGCAGTGATCATCGCACCTTCCATTAAGCTAATTCCAAACACCAACTGAAAGCCGACTGCGGCACCGATAAACTCGGCAAGGTCTGTTGCTATCGCGATGATTTCAGCTTGGATCCAGTAGAAGCCCACCGCCCATTTATTTGGTAGGTGATCACGTAGATGCTCTGCTAGGTTTTTGCCTGTAACGATACCTAGCTTGGCGGATAAATACTGAATCAACATCGCCATTAGGTTTGCCCATAGCACTACCCAAAGTAGCTGGTAACCAAATGAAGATCCTGATTCAATATTTGTCGCAAAGTTGCCTGGGTCGATGTAACCAATCGCGGCAATAAACGCCGGGCCTAACATCAGCATTTTACGTTTGATTTTATTGAATGCCGAAACTTTTGATGTTGTGGCGGCATCTAAATGTATGGATGCATTATTTATCGATACATTACTCATGGCGATATTCCTCTCTAGTCGATGAGAGAATCATACGCCCACCTAAATGAGAATCAATATCATTTAGGTGCACAAAAACGGTAATTAAGATTTCAACAATTAATTTTTAATTATCGATAAACAAAAGCTATCAAAGATTTCTGTTGAATTTGGGTTGCTATTACCTAAAAACAACAATGCCGCGTTAGACGCGGCATTGAAAGCGGGGGATGGTTTCGATTACTTAGTCGCGACGGCCGCGCAATTGAATCGGTTGGTTGGAAGCGTCTGTTTGAATCATCACGCCACCGTAAGTAGCGTCATTACGACCTTTAAGAGTCAGGTTAGAATCCGCGCGCTCCACATTAACTTGGTTTGTTTGGCTAGTAGCCATATCAATGGTACCCGTGTATGAGCCATCGCCAGCGAATGCTACATTCATTGAACAAGCCATTAAGCCTACTAGTGCGATTAGTTTTTTCATACGTCACCTCGATTATTTGTGGTACATCGTTTCGATGAAGAAACTGTAGCAACAGTTCCAAAGTAGCACGAGGAAAACCCGAATTTACCAAATGGAAATCCTCGGCCAAAAAATGCTTTTCTGCCATAACCTTAGAATTGACCATCCCCTGTCTTTTTTTATGAGAGGCGGAGTTATGATGCCGTGGCAACGTTGGCTGGAGTAAAAGAATGACAATGAATCTAGATATGCAAAACGTCTTGGTATTAAAGCGCATGTATGAGCTGCGTAACGTTCGTTTAGTGGCAGAATCAATGGGGAAAACCTCAGGTGCCATCAGTAAGAACTTAACCAAGATGAAAGCGCAACTGGACGATCCTTTGTTCATTCAAACCAAAAATGGCTTTGAGCCGACCTCGTTTGTTGAAGCCAACATGCCTCACTTTGAACAGATCCTCGCCAGCGCAGACGCCATTAAGCCACAGCAGTTCTCACCAGATTTATTTACGGGCGAGGTTACCATCTATGCCAATACACTGTTTTGGGATCGTTTTGGTGACAAGCTTTATCTCGAACTACTCAAGCAAGCACCACATGCCAGTTATGCCTTTTTAAGATGGGGGGCGGATGCGCGCAATCGCATCATTGAAGGTGAGAATGCCATTGCTATTCACTACTTTGATGAAGACCTGCCTCAATCCATCGCTCAAAAAGAGCTTGGTCGAGGGAAAGCCGTCTTCTTTGTGAAAGAAGATCATCCTGCGCAAGACTTTCAATCTTTGAGCGATTACACCTTTGTTCTGTTCAAAACACCGGGGTGGAACGATCACAAATACCCGCTGTTGGATCGATTGAGAAACATCGGTTTTCACGTTGAGCCCAAAGTTGAGATTGAGCACCCTGCGATGATTCACAGCATTATCATGAACACCGACCATTTCGGTATTACCATGAGTGGTAACGTTCCTGAATCATGCCGCAGTATCGAGCTACCAAACGGGCTGGAGCTTGGTGTGAGCTTTGTGATGAGCTGCCGACGTTCTCAGCAGCATGATCCACAAAACCAATGGTTGTTTGACGTGATTCAATCCATCATTAAGCAGCATTCAAAGCCAGATTAAAATTTGATTTCACCGAGTACCCCGAGCGTAATGGCTTGGTGATGCTTATTAATGTATTCAATATCTTGCAAGTAAGCGGTGTGGTGACTGTCCTCCATATTAGCTTGGAACTGAGCATCGCCCTTCGCAGCCATTGACCGCATGTGGTCTACCAACGCCGTCAAACGCAACGTCATTACCTCGACCAACTCTTCACGTTCTAATCGAGTACAACCATAAGCGTCACAGAAGATCTTGGCTCTGCGAATTTGCTCCTCAAGCGTCCCCATTTTGTCGTCTTCATCAGTTTTGAACGGTGCCCAGCCATACACAGAAAAGGCGATGTCCCAAATTCGAGGTGCTGGGTACGCGGTATCAAAATCGAATACCCCCACCACAACATCGCCCTCTAACGCGACGTTATAAGGCATAAAATCACCATGGCAAATCACCTCTTTTGGAGAGCGTGAAGGCAGCATCCAGTGATGTACATCTTGTGTATTGAGCTTGAGAAAACTTTCAGAGGCATCGTGAAAACGACGTAGTAGCTTAGCGGCGGATTTCAGTGCCGTTAACGAGCTAATTGACCCTTCTAGCGGGTAATTGTAAGTCTCGCCTTCAACGAAAGTCAGCAGCTCTTTTCCTCCCTCAATGGAGACGGCTTTTGGACATGCAGTAAAGCCGTGGCTGTGAAGATGTTGGAGCAATTGATGAACCGTCATCGTCCAATGACTGGCAGGCCGGCTAACGAGCTCTCCCTTACGGTAAATGGCATTCTCTCTGCCACCTTCTAACGCTTCCATTACAGCTCCTTGATGCTCAGAGCGTGCGCTCTGTGAGTGATGACGACATGAAACGTACTTCGTCATCTTAGCACCCGAACTTTACTCATGGAGGCTGATAATGTTTCAGATTGTTAGATAAATCGCAGTTCGTTTCCGTCTTGTGATTGAGCCCTAAAATTGCGCTTCTAGACTTTGCTTTAACCACTCGATAAATGCTTTCACGTGCGGCCTTTCTTCACCGCGAACAATCATGTGATGCGCACCTCGGCTTGGCATCGACCAATCTCCGATTTGCACCAACGATCCTTGCTGAAGATGGTCCTCGACCAATAAATCTCTTACAAGCAAAATGCCCAGTTGGTTCACCGCAGCTTCAATCGCTAACAGAGAGTGCTCTAACTCTCCCGTGAGCTTCACTTCTTTGCATTCAACGCCTTGATACGCTAACCAACACTGCCACGTTTCTTGGTAGCCTCCCGTAGCCAACTTAGGCAAGCGAGCAAGATCAGATAAGTGAGAAATGGGATTCAGATGCAAAAAGCCTGGGCTTGCCACCACAATCCAGTTTTCTTGGGTCAGTTGAATGGCTTGCTGCGACTGCCAATCGCCATAACCGTTAATGATCTCCACATCAGCGATATCACTGTTGCTCGGCATTGCGTTGGCCGTGGTAGAGACTTTAAAGCTCACTTTAGGGTATTGACGATGGAAATCAGCCAGACGCGGCATTAGCCATTGAGAACAAAAGCTGTGTGCCACGTGTAACGTTAACTGCGCTTGCTTTTGTCGGGAGAAAAGATGTTGAGTCGCAGCAGATAAGCTCAGAAAGACGTGACTGACCACAGGTAAATAATCACGAGCAGCTTGAGTGAGATTGAGCTGAGCACCATTGCGTTCAAACAAGGTAGCGTCTAAGTACACTTCGAGGGACTTAACTTGCTGACTGACCGCCGCACGGGTGACATTGAGCTCTTCTGCCGCCTTGGTAAAGCTTTGCAATCGAGCGGTTGCTTCAAACGCTTTGAGAGAATTGAGTGGCGGTAGGTTTTGCATATCAGGCTCCAGACGAACAAGTAAGAAAATACTATGACGGAGCTGTGACAGATAAATGAAGGGGAAACAAAAAAGCCAGCGTCAGACGCTGGCTTTTAAAGTTACTGATTCAATAATGAATTATTGAGCAGCTTCTTCAGTTTGGTATTGGAACGCAGGAACAACAACTTCTACACGACGGTTCGCTTCACGACCTTCGCGAGTTTCGTTGCTAGCTACTGGGTTAGCTTCGCCCATACCTTTAACAGTCATACGGTCTGCAGCGATACCTTCAGCTTGGAAGTGATCAGCAACTGCTTGTGCACGCTTCTCAGTTAGCTGTTGGTTGTAAGCTTCAGAACCAGTTGTGTCACTGTAGCCGTTGATTTCAACTTGAGCTTGTGGGTAAGTGTTCATTAGCTCTACAGTACCGTTGAACGCAGAAGCGTCTTGTAGTTCAGCGCTTTCTAGGCCGAATTGTACTGTTGCTGTTTGAGCTGGGTATTCGTTCTCAACGATGCGAGTCGCTGGACGAGTTTCAACTACTTCTTCTTGAACTACTGGCTCAGAACCGAACTTGTAGTTGAAGCCGATACCGAAGAAGTCAGCATCCATGTCGTCGATGATGTCATCAGACATGTCTTGGTAACGTTGGTACTCAGCGCGTAGGCTCCAGTTGTAGTTGATTTGGTATTCAGCACCTAGAGAGCCAGTTGGTACGAAATCTTTCTCGTCACCAGCCATCATGTATGCAGCACCTACTTTAGCAAATAGGTTCCAAGAATCAGTTAGAGGAAGGTTGAACTTAGGAGCTAGAGTTAGCGCCCATAGGTCACCGTCAACTGTGTTTAGGCCAGCTTTGTTGAAGTTAGCTGTGAAGTTACCTAGGTAATCAACACCGTATTCAGCTGCAACGTATTCGTTGAAGTTGTAACCAATGTGCATACCAGCTGCGAAGCTGTCGTCATCACATGGAGCGTCTAGGTGACATGCGTCGTTTAGAGCGTTGTAACCAAGTTTGCCGCCGATGTATGTATCAGCAAGAGCAACATTCGACATTACGCCACCAGCTAGAACGGTAGCCACTGCAAGAGCGATCTTTTTCATTATTTTTCCTTTATGCGAGGCGACCCGATTACTTTCCCCAGAAAAATCTGTTTTTAGGAAACTCAGAACCTACACTGTTTTCAAGTGATTAAAAACTACGCCAACAATCTCTATTAACGCATCATCATGCGACGCCTTAATCGGGATTAATCCATTAAGAGCGTTGGTTGGAATTTTGATGCACCTATCTGCCACGATATCACTGACGCCTTTAACCAGCACATCAGGAGTGAGAGATAACGATGAGCAAACCTCTGTAGGTACAAGATTCCGGGACGAAAATTATCCGGATTCTATCTTGTAATCACATAGCAACTAAAAAGTAATTTAATCGGCTGTGCCTACTTCAACCGCAAACTCTGGATCGGTAACCCTATGAGATGATATGAGTTTTGTGACAAGAATCTCGAAACGGACTTTAACAGAATAACCATCTCTAAAATAAATCATTATTTTTGTCGTCACGACAAAAAATTCTTATCGATACTCAGATAACCATCAGATATTGCAGATTTTTTGTTTAAAGCGCTTAGAAAGTAGTTCGTCAATAGAGAACGTGGAAAGAATAGTGGCAGAAAAGACAGCCCGTAAAGTACGGGCTGTGAACGAATTGCGTTAAATTTTGTCAGAGACCGCCAATGTTGCAGCCAAAACATCCTGTCCAAACAAGACACTACGCTCAGGAGACCAACCGTATAGAGGGTCTGGATGGTTATTATTGTCTTTGAATGGCATCTCAATCGTGTAAGACAAACACTTGAATTGCTCTGCCACCCAGTTAGAGCCAACGGTTAGGTTCGCTTTACCCGGTTCATCTTTGTCGTAACCGATCTCGTCTTGGAACTCTGGCGTAATCGTCAGAAGTGCTTGTTTAAACGCGTTTTCCAACTCAGCCATGCCTTCGTCATAAGAAGGAATACCTTCAGAGCCCGCCACAAAGTTGTAAGGGATAGCTTCATCACCATGAATATCTAGGAACATATCAACGCCAGTTTCTAGCATGCGCTCACGAACCAAGAAGACTTCAGGACTCTTTTCCATTGATGGCGTTTGCCACTCACGGTTTAGGTTTACGCCAACCGCGTTAGTACGTAGGTGACCACGCACACCGCCGTCTGGGTTCATGTTTGGTACAACGTAAAGTACTGCTTTTTCAAGCAATGCACGCGCAACCGTGTCGTTCTCATCAAGCAGACGTTGGATCATGCCTTCCATGAACCATTCCGCCATCGTCTCACCTGGGTGCTGACGTGCAATCATCCAGATTTTCTTTTTGCCTTCTTCTGGCTCACCGAAAGTTAGCAAGCTCATGTCATTGCCATCTAGCGTATGACCAAGCGTCTCTAGTTGGCAGTGGTGCGCGCTTTGTGCCATGTGTAACAGGTCTAGGTGGCGGTCATACGTGTAAGGTGCAAAGTACGCGAAGTAAATTGAGCTGCGCTCAGGGATAACAGTGAAAGTCAGCGTGTCGCCATCGAACTCTGCCGGTACTCGGAACCACTCTTCACGATCGTAAGACGCAACCACGTCGTAACCTTGCCAACCTTCTGGGTAAGCTGATTTCGCAAGATCAAGAAGTTTGATGGTGTGTGATTGCTCGGCTTCTGTCTCTAGACGGAAGTGGAACCACTGGTAGAATTCCGACATGTTGTCGTTAGGAATTTTGAGTTGGATATCGTTTTTGTCGTCCGCTTTCACTACGTGAATGCTGCCGCTGTCAAAGTTGCTGAATACTTTCATTTTATTACTCACCTTTTGCATCTGAGCTTGAAAGACTGAGGCTAACACAAAGGGAAGAGGTGCCTCTAACACTTTCACTTCTTCCCTATCCGTTTGCGATCAAAATATTCAGTTTAGTCGAGCTTATCCGCTTTGCCTGCTGGTCCTGCGAGTTTTGCTAGCCACTTATCCCAGATGAATGGCGTCTGCTCGTTATCTTCTGCTTCCTCTTTGCGACGTACCGCGTTGCGTACCATCATTGCTCCTGTCCATCGGAATGGCTCCGGTGGGAAATGCCCCAACGGCCCTTTGGCTAAACCGCTTTTCGTCCATTCATTCTCGATTCCCAATACCAACGAAGATAAGATCTTTCCGCCCATTCGAGTCTGCGCCACCCCGTTACCCGAATAACCAAAGCCATAAAAGATATTGCTTTGGTTATCTAACTCACCGAAGAATGGAAATCCAGTAGCGGAGCGATCTGAACCGCCCGTCCATGAATAAGCGAACTCAGCCCCTTTCAAACGCGGGAACAACTTATCGAACGATTTACGCAGTAGCTCTTGATAGCGCGTTGGCTTGTTGAACATTGCGTTGACTTGGTTGTTGAAAGAGAACTGATTGCCACCTTTCCCCAACATCAAACGGCCATCTGGCGTATCTCGGTAATAGTGTACAAAAATGCGAGAATCCAACACGCTAGAACCTGTCTGCCAACCAGATTGAGAGAGCGCGTCACCAAGCGGTTTGGTGATCACCATGTCGGAAGAGACCACCACGATACTGCTTTTGAATTGCTTAAACTGCTCCACCATCCACGCGTTTAATGCCAACACCACCTGCTGCGCTTGAATATTTCCTGTAGGTGTACAGACAGTGGCAGGTTTTCCATAATCTAAACGCGTCATCGGCGTGTTCTCATAGAGCTCAACACCCAATTCTATTGCGACGCGTCTTAATCCTCTCGCCAATAAAGCAGGTTGAACGCTGGCAGCAACTGGAGAGTGAAAGCCCTCTATATTGCGCGGCGATCCCGCATTGGCACGCAACTCCTCAGCTTGGCAATGGCGCCAACTGTTCACTTCCAAACGCTTTAACTCGTCCACAACTGGCTGCATGCCCCCAGTTTGAGCGTGGTTGGTTGCTGTGTAATAAACGCCTTTCAATGATAATTGCGCATCGATGTTGTGCTGCTGACAAAAGTCGTCAATCTCTAGCACTGCTTGTTCCGACTCTTTTACCAACCAAGCGGCGTGTTCTTCACCGAATAAGCGTTTCAAAGTCGGAAACTTTGTCGACCAAGTCAGCATACAACCACCTGTTTTTCCGGCGATTGCTGCTTGATCATGATCGCAGTCCAAAGGCCGGTGTAACCACCGCCGACAATAGCGACATCTGCTTGGATATTTTGTTGAAGTGGTTTAGCGGTTTCTGGCTGCTCAATTTCAAGCGCTTGCTTAAACCAATATGAAGGGTGAGTCATTCGATATCCTTTGTAAAAGTGACGCACACAACCGTGCTTTGTCACCACTTTACAAACCTACCGAATATTCAACGAGCTAGAAAAACTTACGCTGAGCGTTAGAAAATATTTATGGGATATTATATTTAAGAAATACATTCATCAGGAATATATATTTGATAATAAAAAAGGGGAGCAAATGCTCCCCAAAAATAATAGAACGAATATACAACAAGGATTAAACAGGCAATAGAGTTATAAATGCTAGCGAATAAATAAATTAACGATTACCAGGTTCACGCATGCGGTATTCGTATTTCACATTCAATATTGGTTGGTATGCGATTTGACCGTTATCTTGCAGGAATTCATCTACTGTTACTTTCGCATTAGTAATAGAGAAAGACTGGCGGTCTACGATATCAAATGAGCTTTTGAATTCGTCTCTTAGCTGTGCTGACGACTTGCTTTGATAGTTCTTAATCATTTCAAAGCCCATGTCGTAAGCGGCTTGTTTACTATCTACAACATTACCATGAATGGTTCTGCTGTTATTAGTCCATTGGTAACCACCAGCAATAGCAGCGATTGGAGTAGCGGTTAATGCGATAAGACTTGCTAGAGTGATTAAACGTTTCATAATGTGCTCCTTACTTACCTTTTAAATATCGAGTTCCAAATACTCGATTAATGTAGGGTACGTATAGAGACCTATAGCGAGTCAGATTAATTTCAGAAAAACTTTAATTAATTTCCATTTTATTTTTAATTGACTGTCAGGCTTGGCTTTTGCTTTTAATAAAAAACTAAGTAAATCCGTAGATTAGCTTTTCTCGATAGCTTAATCAGACCGTCTAAATTTTTTCTTATCGGATTGAATATATCTAATCGATATAAATAAGTGCGTTTTGGATATGACACAATGCCTATCTCTTGTACGCGCTCTGACCGCGAATCCTGACACTCTCATACCAAGCCTTACAATACCTCGCCACGCTTTTCTCATAGAATCCTCAACAAAAGAACACTGTTCAAAACTAATTCCTGTCTAGCTGGAGTGAAAAACGGCTCACTTTGCTTTCTCCCTTTTTGCGTTCGATACCTAACGCTCACAGCCACATGACAGAACCGACACCACTGGAAATGAGTTTGGAGTGAAATAACCATGAATAAATCCATCCTTCACCACAGCAAAACCATTTACTCGGATGAGTATGCTGAGATTTATCATCCAATCTGGACATACCGCATCAAGTTCATTGCTCGTGCGTTGTTCTATCGAAAGTCATTTAAGTATCTGGCAGACAACATTGAGGCTTCACTGCTGGAGATGTTGTGCACGCGTACTCACCGTTTCTTAGAAAAGCCATTTCGTCCGTATATCGTAAAAAATAGCCCTGCGATTGATCGTTCAGCGCTTGTGGTTGATCACTACAACACAGTGTCGGAACTCGTCTCACCTGCTCTAATGAAACAGATCTATACCGATGCCAAGGGACTCACTCTGATGACCTTTGAGATCGAGGATATTCTCTACACGGTCAGATTGGTTTATGAAGCTCGCTACCAAAAAGAAGGCGACATGAGCTTGGTATTACACAGCCAAGAAGATGGCAACTTCTATACTCTGTCGTTCACATTGGGACACGAGAACGGCGCTCGCAGCATCATGATTGGTGGCTTACAAGGCCCACGCAGCAACGAAACTAGCAATGAAAAAATCAAAAAGCTGACTCGTAAATTGTACGGTCAGCGTCCAAAAAGTTTGATGGTCAGTCTGCTGGATCTTCTGGCTCAGATTTGGGGCGTTGAAACCATTCTTGCAGTGAAAACCCAATCTCACACTTATGCGGCAAAGCGCTACAGTAAAGGACGAATCAAAACGGATTACGATGCATTGTGGAAGGAACTTGGCGGTACTGAATACGATCGCAACTTCTACTCACTCACAGTGAATGCTCCGCGCCGTGATCTCGATGGGATGTCGCGCTCTAAACGTTCGATGTACCGTCGTCGTTATGAATGGCTAGACAACACCAAAGCAACATTCGAACAAGTACTAAGAAACTAAAAAAGCTAAAAAGCTGAGGAGAAACGTTCATGCGTTATTCATTCGTTGCTGCTCTGGTGTTGTCGACTCTTTCCCTATCGGCGAACGCAAGTACAAGCAAGCACATCATAGGCACGAACCTAGGTTATGGCGGTGTAAGCTATGACGCCCCCGCAAGTGAAGAATCCGGTGATATGTTTCTTGGTGAAGTTTATTACCGATACATGCCGACCCAAAACTTCGGGATTGAAGCTGGCTTTAAAGGGGCGTTTGATGGTATTGGCTCAACGCTGTTAAGCCCAATTTCAGAGGTTACCGATACGAGCTTTTCCGGCCCACGATTAAGCGGCTATGCTAGCTATCCTCTTGGTGCTGGTTTCGAACTTTACGGTAAAGCAGGTATGACGCTCTACACCCTTGAGTACACTTACAAGGTGAATGGGCAGAGTCGAAACATTGAACACACTAGCGTTGGTGGTGAAGCGGCGGCAGGATTAGGATGGAGCTACAAGCACTTTGGTTTAAACGCAGAGTATGTGTACTCAAAGAACAGTGATTTTGATTCTGGTGGCGTGATGTTCGGCGCTCAATTGCGTTTCTGACGTCCCTTATACTCCTACCCCTTCCCCAAAAAATAAAAAAGAAAAAGGCCGCGATGGCCTGAGTTGCTGCCTTTTTCTTTCATCAATATGTGTCAGTTCGTCAACGCAAGAATGATCCCCGCCACGATCGAAGTAACGCCAAGCCCTCGGGTGAGATACCATTTCTCAGACAGAAACCAAATCCCCATAAACAATCCAAACACAATGCTGATTTGCCTTAGTGCTACGACCAAGCTAACGTTGTCTGTCATGGTCATCGCAAACAGCACCAAGCCGTAGGTGGATGCCATCATTACCCCTGCCATGCTGGCTGTTTTGCGGATCTGCCACGCAGTCTTAATCTCATCTGGCTTGCCTGTAACCAAGCACCACACAAGAGCTGGAATACCAATTGCCCAAAACTGCACGCCTAAATAGAAGATCGCACTGTACTGATCATTCAAGATCTCTGATGCTTGCCCTGTGAGTAAACTCAGCGCTTCTTTGTCGACCACCGAGTAACCCGTTGTGCCTATTGCAGCAATCAATGCCCAGAACACACCGACGTTTAAATAAGAGCCCAATGTCATCTGACGAAAGTTCGTCAGTGGTACCAGCATACAACCAAGGGTAATCAACAAGAATCCAAGCCACTGCTGACTGGATAACTCATGTCCCAATGCCACACTGATTGCGCCGACCATCATCACAGGCAGTGCCCGAGCAATCGGATAAACCACACCCACGTCTGCGTGCTTATAAGCGACAATCAAACCAACCAGATAAACCATTTGTGAAATGCCGCTAATGAACAGCAACCCCCAAAACTCACTCGGTAATGATGTCCAGCCAATGGTTGCCAAATACCAAATCAAATAAGGGGTAAGAATGGCACAGGCAGAAAAGCTGGCCGCCATAGTAAACGCGAGTCCAGAGCCTGAGTTGCTTTTGCCAAGGATATTCCAGCCCGCATGGAGAACAGCAGAGAAAACGACGAGACCAATCGCCAACAAATCCATTTCAACGTTCCTGTCTGAATAAAAGAAAGGCCCCGAGATGGAGCCTTAGATAATGAGAAAATCCACTTAACGATTGAGTTCCGCCAGAGATTCAATGCTGATGGCATCGTGTCGCCAATATTCGATATCGCAATCAATCAACTCACCGTGCTGGTTGTAGTTGATGCGCTCCACTACCATCGCTGGCGTACCGGCTGTCGCACGCAGTGCCTGAGCCATTTCACCCAACAAAGTGCTGGTTGAAATGCGGTAGCGAATCTTTTGATACGTCACGCCAAAATGCTCGCGGTAAATGTCCGTCAGTGAGTTTGACAAATCATAGTCCAGCAGATTCGGAAACAGCTCTGGGCGAATATAGTTTGTTACGAATACTACAGGTCTATCTTCAAGGTATCGCACACGGTCGACTCGATACACGTCCGAGAAAGGCTGCAAGTCCAGCAAGCGCGCCGCTTGTTTGTTTGCCAAGGTTCCTTTTGCGGCGACCAACTCCGTTTTTGGCACGCGATTTTGCGCTTTCGCCATGTTCGGGAAGTTTAGCGTTTGGGTAGGGTCGTAACGCAATGGCTCAGGTGAGATAAACCAACCTCGGCGATCTTCGCGATAGATTCGACCTTCCACTTCTAGCAGTGATAAAGCTTCACGCAAAGTAACGCGTGTAGTATCGAACGACTCCGCCAACTTACGCTCTGCTGGCAGTTTTTGACGCGGCGATAGCATGCCCGCTTCAATCTGTTCAACAATCGAATCTTTAATTTTTACGTATTGCACGAAGTGTCCTTATCTTTTGCGCCAAGCTTGTGTGCGATTCTCTAACAATTTACCCAAAGTCATCTGAACAATCTTCGCAATTGCGGCAGCCATCATGATCATCACCGCCATTGCTGCTGCAGCGCCAGTTTGACCTGCATCGTCCATATTCAGAATCGAGACCGAAGCCGGAATCGTATCGGTTGAGTAAAGGAATACTACCGCAGAAGTGGTGGTCAATGCATTAACAAACAAGTAAGTCGCAATGTCCAAAATCGCAGGTAAACACACAGGTAATGTCACTTTAAAGAACAACTTGTATTGAGGAAGCTTCACCGATGCTGCCGTGGCTTCAATCTCCGATGGCAACTGCTTTAGCGCTGTCAGGGCGGTCATGTGACCCACCGTGTAGTAATGCACTACCGTGTTAATCACCAAGAATGCCATGGTGCCATAAAGCACGTTCAAAGGATTGTTCGCATCATTGAAGTAAAAGATGTAACCCAAGCCAAGCACCATACCCGGAACCGCCATTGGCACCACGCTAAGCATTTGCATCACTTGACGAATTGGACCAAACGCACGCCCTTTCTCAATGCAGTACGCACCGACAAAGATGATGGCTGTACCAATAACCGCTGTCCAACCTGCCAGTGTTAGTGAGTTGAAGAATGGGCTCCAACCGTAAGTGCTCATTTCAGCAAAGTTGTAGTTGTTTAGCGTAAGCGCTTTGTTCCAAGGCCAGAACGTAACTAACGAGCCATACACCGCCATGCCAAGCACAGCCAGCACTGCAATAGAAATGATGCTGCAGTAAACCAAACAGATGCTGTCGCGCGCTTTGTTGGGTTCTGGCTGATATGGCACCGAGCGAGTGTCAAATAAGCTCTTTTGTTTTTTCTGTACCCAACGGTCTGCACCGAACGCCATTACCGCAGGGAATAGAAGCATAATGCTTGTCACCGCACCCATGGCAAAGTTTTGCTGTCCCACAACTTGTTTGAAGATGTCAGTCGCCAAAACGTTGTAGCTGCCCCCAATCACTTTCGGCACACCAAAGTCCGTGATAACCAGCGTAAAGACGACGATAAGCGTACTGATCAAACCGTATTTCGCCGCAGGTAGCGTCACCATAAAGAAGGTTTTGATGGGTGAGGTTTTAAGTGCGCGTGCTGCTTCATACAAGCGGGCATCTGAAGTGCGCAGTGAAGTGGTCAAAATCATCAATGCATGAGGGAAGGTCCAGAAGATCAAACCCATCGAGATACCAATCACGCCATAAATCGAGTTTCCTAACAGCATCTCTTTAGCAATGCCTTGATTGCCGAAAAGGAAGATCAAACTGATCGCCGGCAACAACGAAGGCGCAAGGATCGGCGCAGTACCTAGAATTTGAAACAAACCTTTAAACGGCATACATGAACGAGTCAGCGCGTAGGCATAACCGAACGCAAGCACACCCACTACCGAGGTCACTATCACGCCCAAAGTGAAGGTGTTTCCCACTGACACCCACAAGCTTGAAGAGGAAAAGTATGTCGCAAAGTTTGCCAGACCGACAAATTCGCCATTGGCATTTTGCACACTCTTGGTCAACATTGCCCAAAGCGGCATTAAGATGAACAGCACCATCATGGTCGACAAACCAGCGAGCAAACCGAACAACACAAGGTTGTCGCGGCTAACACGTCCGAGTAGGGATTTTGCTTTGTCTTGCGTGGTTAGGCTATTCATCGTCATTGTCTTCGCATCCATGTTTACACCTACGCTGCTAGCGCTTTATCAACCGAGGGCACGGCGTAACCATGCAGCCCTTCTTCAGCAAACTGGATGTAACGTACATCGCCCGCCTTGATATTGAGTTTTTGAACCGTTTCCACAGGCACATCCACTACGATGGTTTTCGTTGAGCTGTCGTTTTGCAATACGCAATCAATGCGGAAAAACGCACCCAGAAACTCGGTTGCCGTCACTCGCACAGGTAAAGAGTTGGTGTAGTTTTCAACGAACTTGATACTTTCAGGCCGCACCGCAAGGTCGAAGCGGTCACCGCGTTGGATCTTACGATTAGTCAAGCTGGGCGCTGGCATCAAGGTTTCCGCAATGCGTACTTGGGAGTCCGTTGCGGCTGAGGTTTCAATAAAGTTCATGCTGCCGACAAACTCAGCGACAAAGCGCGTTGCTGGTTGTTGGTAGATTTCTTGAGGTGTGCCAACTTGCTCAATCACGCCATGGTTCATTACCACGATACGATCCGCCATCGACAACGCTTCATCCTGATCGTGCGTAACCATGATGGTGGTGATGCCCAGCTTACGTTGTAGCTTACAAATCTCGTCACGTAAGTGAACACGCACTTTTGCATCCAGCGCTGACAGCGGCTCATCCAATAACAATAAACCCGGAGACAACGCCAATGCACGAGCCAAAGCAACACGCTGTTGTTGACCGCCAGAAAGTTGATTAGGGAATTTCTCGCCAGAGGTTGGAAGACCAATGGTTTCTAGCCAGTAATCCACCTTCTCTAACGCTTCTTTGGTCGACATACCTTGGTTTTTCAAACCCACCGCAATGTTTTCTTGCACGGTAAGGTTCGGAAACAGCGCGTAAGATTGGAATACGATGCCGAAATCGCGCTTCTCTGGTGGTAGGAATGTGGTCTCTTGACCGTTTTGAAAAATCGCACCAGACGTTGGCAAGTCTAGACCGGCAATGGCACGTAGCAGAGTGGTTTTACCGCAGCCAGAAGGACCAAGAAAACAAACGAACTCGCCCTTTTCAATCGCTAGCGAGATTTTCTTTAATGCAGTGAACTGTCCGAATTGCTTCACTACATTTTCGATATTTAGGTAATGTTGGTTAGTTGACATAACACATGCTCCAAATGGTATATACCAACTTTAGTTTTGGAGTGTTACGTTCCAATGACAAATTTATAGCCAGAAGATGACAAATAGATGAAGAGAAGCGAAGTTTGTTTACGTGACAATTAGAGATTCCCGACTCGCTCCTTCGTCACTCTCGAGAATGACATGATGAGTGTGGATTACAAATTCTGAAATCACATTCGCGGCTCAGAACGACAAGTTTTGACCTTCACTCCATATACTTAAGATCGTCATTCCGGACGAGCCTAAGCGAGCCATCCGGAATCTCTTACAAGTACTATATTCTGAGATTCCCGACTCACTCCTCCGTCGCTCTCGAGAATGACGTGGTGAGTGTGGATTATAAATTCTGAATCACACTCATTGCCTAGAATTACGAGCTTTGACTTTCACGCCATCCCCTTAAAATCGTCATTCCGGACGAGCCTAAGCGAGCCATCCGGAATCTCTTACAAGCACTATATTCAGAGATTCCCGACTCACTCCTTCGTCGCTCTCGAGAATGACGTGGTAAGTGTGGATAGAAGATCCCAACTTTCTTAAGTCCGTCATTCCAGCGAACCTAGGTGAGACTAGGAATCTACTTGCAGCAAACTCTGAAATAACAGAGAAAACAAAAAAATCCACCTCAACCGAGGTGGATTTCAGTATTCAACTCAAAGCAAATTCAATTAAGATTTTGGCTCTGATTTCGCGTCGAACTTCTCAGACCATGCCGCTAGGATCTCTGCACGCTTGCTGCCCATTTGCGCGAAGTCCATCTTCGCCATGTTCTCTTGAACGTTCGGGAAGTTAGATACGGTCGCTTTCACTTCTTTATGTGCAACCACTGGGTACATTTCTACGTAAAGCTCGTTTGCTGCTTTAGAGATTGACCAATCGACCACGCGCTTCGCTGCATCAGACTCTTTTACTAGACCAACGGCTTCTGATTCCCAGCCGATGCCTTTTGGTGTGATAACCGCTAGTGGTGCGCCTTGTGTTTTTAGCTTCGCGCCGCGGCTCGCCATCGAAATACCAATAGCCACTTCACCCATGCCCGCTTGAACACATGGCTTAGAACCCGAGTGCGTGTAGTGTGCAATGTTCTTGTCTAAGTCACGCATGTAATTCCATGCCTGATCTTCACCCATGTTTTGTAGCCAAGCAGAAACCTGCATGTAGCCAGTGCCTGAAGACGCTGGGTTTGGCATTGCAATGTGACCTTTGTAAACCGGCTTTGTTAGGTCTTCCCAAGACGTTGGTTTCGGTAGGTTAAGTTGTTTCGCTACAGCTTCGTTAAAACAAACTGCGTTAAAGAACGCATCGTTACCGAACCAAGCTTGGTTTGATTGAGGGTCGTTTAGGTTCGCGTGCAGCTCTTCCAAACCTTTTGGTGTGTAAGGCTTAAGAAGACCTTCATCTTTAAGCAGTGCCATTGATGAGCCAGCCAGACCCCAAACCACTTCCGCTTGAGGGTTGTTCTTTTCTGCCAGCAATTTCGCCGTCATGATACCGGTGGAATCGCGAACCCACTTAATCTTGATATCTGGGTTATCTTTCTCAAACGCAGACTTGTATTTCGCAAGAATGTCAGTTTCGAAAGCGGTGTAAACCGTGACTTCCTGTGCTGCCATTGCATTCGTAGCTAGCAGAGAGACAAGTGCAGCCAGCGATCCTTTCATCAAACGGTTTTTCATCATTTTCTCCAGTTAATTTGGCTAAGTTTTCATTTGGTCTGTACCAGTTGACGATATACACCCTACTGAGCCTTTGTGACGAATTCATGACCATTAAATGGCAGTTTTACGAAAATTATCGATGAATAATCGTTCAATTGATCCGCCATTTTCTGGATATTAAAGTTTTATGAAATTGGAGATTCGCCTATTTACTGCCCTTTTCTTCCTCGCTAGAGTGAACTTGAAATTTGGTGTAGACCAATTAGCCTATTCTGATGGAAATCGAGATGAAAAACGAATACCTACTACTGACTCCAGGTCCTCTATCTACTTCTGAAACAGTACGTGAAGCCATGCTAAAAGACTGGTGTACTTGGGATGATGAATACAACAAAGACATTGTAGAAGTGATCCGCACTAAGCTTGTAAAACTGGCAACTCAACAAGACGGCTACACCAGCGTACTAATGCAAGGTAGCGGCACCGCATCAGTAGAAGCGACGATTGGCAGCGTCATTGGCAAAGATGGAAAATTGTTGGTTGTCGACAACGGTGCGTACGGTGCACGTATCGCTCAGATCGCTGATTACCTAAATATTCCATGCCATGTAGTTTCCCCAGGCGAAACATCACAGCCACACTTGAACGAGGTGGAAACTGCATTGGCATCGGATCCTGCGATCACACACGTGGCGATTGTTCACTGCGAGACAACCACTGGCATGCTTAACCCAATTGAGGCATTTGCTTCTGCAGCGAAAGCACACGGTAAAGTGGTGATTCTCGACGCCATGTCGAGCTTTGGTGGCATTCCTATCGATATTGCTGAGCTAGGCATCGATTTTATGATCAGCTCTGCAAACAAATGTATTCAAGGCGTGCCGGGCTTTGGCTTTGTGATTGCGAAACAAACTGAGCTCGAAAAGTGCCAAGGTCAGGCTCGTTCTTTAAGCCTTGATCTTTACGACCAGTGGCACTGCATGGAAGTGAACCACGGCAAATGGCGTTTTACGTCTCCAACGCACACGGTTCGCGCTTTCTATCAAGCATTGTTAGAGCTGGAACAAGAAGGCGGCATTGAGGCTCGTCATAACCGTTACCAAACTAACCAGAAAACACTGGTTGCAGGTATGCGCTCTTTGGGGTTTGAGCCACTACTGAGTGATGACCTTCACTCGCCAATCATCACTTCTTTCTACTCTCCGACGCACAGTGATTACCAGTTCAAAGCGTTCTACACACGTTTAAAAGAGCAAGGTTTTGTGATTTATCCGGGTAAGGTATCGAACGCAGATTGCTTCCGTATCGGCAACATTGGCGAAGTTTACCCAGCAGATATCGAGCGCTTAATCGGTGCGATTGAAAAAGCAATGTACTGGCAAGTTGCGTAAAGCAGCCTTCTGATTGAGAGAGCGTTATGACTCAGAATATCAAACCGACTCATTTCCGCAGCGAAGGTGATGTCAACACGACACCGGCACGCCAAGCTTGGAATGCATCGATGGACGACGAACGCACGCAAGCCTTGTTGAAGCGTGATTCGGAAGTCTTTCTTCATCAAGCCATGTCGACGCCTTGCTTAGATACCTTGGAAGCAGCAGAAGGCATCTACATCCAAGATGCCACGGGCAAAAAGTACATGGACTTCCATGGCAATAACGTCCATCAGCTGGGCTATGCTCACCCGCATGTGATCAAACGCGTAGAAGAGCAAATTGCCAAACTGCCGTTTTCACCACGTCGTTTTACCAACAAGACCGCGATTGAATGTGCCGAAAAGCTCACCCAAATCTGTGGCGGTGAATTGAACCGCGTGCTGTTTGCTCCGGGTGGCACATCTGCGGTTGGTATGGCTCTTAAACTAGCACGCCACATCACGGGCAACTACAAGGTGGTGTCTCTGTGGGATTCCTTCCACGGCGCATCATTGGATGCCATCTCAGTAGGTGGCGAAGCGTGTTTCCGCCAAGGTATGGGACCATTAATGGCAGGTGTTGAGCGCATTCCACCAGCAGTGTCTTACCGAGGCGCTTTTCCAGTTGCCGACGGTAGCGATGTGCATTACGCCGACTACCTTGAATACGTGATTGAGAAAGAAGGCGGCGTGGGCGCATTTATCGCAGAAGCGGTTCGTAATACCGACGTACAAGTGCCGAGCAAAGCCTACTGGAAACGCATTCGAGAAATCTGTGACAAACACAATGTCATGCTGATCATCGACGACATCCCTAACGGCATGGGTCGCAGCGGTGAATGGTTTACCTACCAAGCCTACGACATCGAGCCAGATATGCTGTGCATCGGTAAAGGTTTGGGCGGAGGCTTAGTGCCTATCGCAGCCATTGTCACCAAAGACAAATACAACACTGCCGAGCAAATCTCAATGGGTCATTACACTCATGAGAAAAGCCCTATCGGTTGTGCTGCGGCACTGGCGACCATGGAAGCTATTGAGCAAGGCGGCTTGCTAGATAAAGCCAAAGCCGACAGCCAGTTCATGCGTGAAAAGCTGCTAGAGATGAAAGCCAAATACCCAGTGATTGGTGATGTGCGTGGCATCGGCATGTTGTGGGGCATTGAGCTAGTCACTGACCACGAAAGCAAAGCACGCGCGTATGACGAAGCGGAAGCTGTGTTGTACCAATGCCTCAACAACGGAGTGAGTTTCAAAGTATCGCAAGGCAATGTGATTCAACTCAGCCCACCGCTGATCATCACCCGCGAACAACTGACAGAAGCATTGGCGATCTTCGAAGAAGCCATCGCCAAAGTGTGCAAAGACTTTAACTACTTCTAACCTCAACAAAAACCAATTTATCCTGAGCGCAGTTCCAACGTGTAGGCAAGCGCTCTGGCAAGCAAGAAAAAGGATTGAACATGAGCAACTCACCAATTCAAGCAGTGATCTTTGACTGGGCTGGCACTATCGTCGATTTCGGCTCTTTTGCGCCAACCAGTATCTTTGTGGAAGCGTTCAAACAAGGCTTTGATTTCGATATCGATCTTGAGGAAGCGCGCGAACCAATGGGGCTTGGTAAGTGGGATCACATCCAAGCTGTGGGTCGTATTCCTGCCGTTGATAAGCGTTGGAATGAGAAGTTCGGTCGCTCAATGACCAGCGAAGACATCGACGCTATCTACGCAGCATTTATGCCTCTGCAAAAAGCAAAAGTGGCAGACCATGCAGACCCAATCCTTAATGCGATTGAAGTTGTGAACGCTCTGAAAGACAAAGGCATCAAGATCGGTTCTTGTTCTGGTTACCCTCGCGAAGTGATGGATGTACTGATTCCTGTTGCAGCGGATTACGGCTACAAACCAGATTACGTAGTAGCAACGGATGACCTGCCACAAGGTGGTCGCCCTGCACCATTTATGGCACTGAAGAACGTGATTGAGCTGAATGTTACCGACGTTAATGCGTGCATCAAAGTGGATGACGCCGCACCGGGCATCGATGAAGGTCACAACGCCGGTATGTGGACCGTTGGTTTGCTGCTTTCTGGTAACGAAGCGGGTCTAACGTTTGAAGAATACCAAGCCGCGGACGAAGCAACACTTAATGCCGCTCGTGAAAAAGCGCGCACAAAACTGCTCAAGAGCTCGCCGCACTATCTCATCGACACCATTGCTGACTTCCCAGAAGTGGTTGCAGATATCGAACGTCGCCTAGCGGCAGGTGAGCGTCCTTAGTCGACAATCACTATTCTCACGCATAAAAAAACCTCTCAGCATCGAGAGGTTTTTTGTATCGCGTTTTGTCGCTAACCAAATCAAATTAGTTGATCGCAGTACTTGCTCGGCGTTTTAGCTTAAAGCCCATGTCCGTTGCGTGCTCTACAGGCTCACCTTTAATGGCTTGCAGTAACTTGTCTGCGGCTTTCGTCCCCATACGTTCGTAATCGAATTCCGCACAGGTCAAACTTGGGTAGGCGTGCTCACCCATAGAAGAGCCTTCCAAACAGATAATCGCAATGTCAGTCGGGACTTTCAGCACTCGGCGATGACACTCAAACAACGCGCCAATCGCAATCTCTTCATGGCTACATACCAGAGCATTCAAACTTGAATCGCGCAGCAATAACTTTGCCAACCCTTCCGCACCTAATTGTGAAGATGGCGCTTCGTGGGTGGTTAAGAAATGGTCCGGTGCAAGGTAGTTCTCAATCATCGCGCTTTGCCAGCCGTGTAGCTTACGTTGCAAAGTGGAGTGATCCCCACGCGCACCAATGAAGCCCACGTTCTTGAAGCCTTGCTCAATCACATGCTTGGTACAGGCTTTACCTACCTCAAAATGGTCAACACCGATATTGAGATAGCTCGCTTTCGAACTTAACTCAGCAATTTCCAATACTGGCGTGTTCGAGGCTTCCAAAAGCTGATTAGTGCGTTGGCTGTGTTCATTACCAAACAGCACTACTCCGGCTGGGCGGCTCTCAAGAAATGTCGAAAGCAGTTTCTCTTCTTGCTCTACCGAGTAATCACTGTAGCCAAGCAGCAACTGATAACCCGCTTTGTTCAACGCTTGTTGAAAGCTCGGTAAGAAAAGCGCGCACGCTTTTTCAAACAGGGAAGGAATGATAAGAGCGATGGAGTAACTTTCAGCAGACGCCAAAGCCCCTGCCGCTTTATTCGGGATATAGCCGAGCTCATCAACCACTTGTTGAATCTTTTCTCTCAGCTTGTCAGATACTAGCTCGGGCGTTCGTAATGCTCGCGACACCGTCATGGTGCCTACGCCGGCTTTTTTAGCGACGTCCGCCAAGGTGACATTGCCAGTACTTCTTCGTTTGCGAGGTTCGCTCATTGTTCTTATTTAGTGTTCTCTATTTTCTGCCGCGACATCTTACCACAGCGTTTTAGTGGTTTTGATATTAGCGCATTAGAACTCGATCACAAGCATATGAAACTCGGATGACTGATAAAAATGGTAGCGCTATCACAATTTATGATAGCGCTATCAGATAGCGCTACCATTTGTGATCATTCTCAGGTTTTTCTGACAAATTGATCGATAAAGTACCCATCAACAAAACAACAAACCGGAAAGATCCAATGCTACGTGAACTGATTACCTCTGATGTGATTCGCATCCATTCTGATGCTACTGACTGGAAAGATGCGGTGAGCAAATCCTGTGAAGCACTGATTGAAAATCGCGCGATTGAACCAAGCTACGTGGACGCTATTTACCGCTCACACGAAGAGCTCGGTCCTTACTACGTGGTAGGTCCTGGTATGGCAATGCCACACGCTCGCCCTGAAGATGGCGTTAACCGTTTGTCTCTTGCTATCACGGTGATTCAAAACGGCGTGAACTTCGATTCTGAAGGTAACGATCCAGTAAAAATGCTGGTTACACTAGCCGCGACAGACAGTAACTCGCACGTGGATGCGATTTCTAAACTGGCAGAGTTGTTTATGAATGAAGAGCATGTAGAAGCCATCTGCACCGCTCAAAACACACAAGATGTTCTCGCGATCATCGAAAAATACTAACTCCTGATGTGCCCTTAAAAAATGGGCATACCCCCCTATAAAAAGAAAAGGTCTGAATTATGAAAATTATGGTTGTTTGCGGTCACGGTCTTGGTACTAGCCTAATGATGGAAATGAGCATCAAAGGCATCGTGAAAGAATTGAATGTAAACGCAGAAGTGGATCATATCGATCTGGGCTCTGCAAAAGGTACGGATTGTGACATCTTCATCGGTACTAACGACATCGTTGAACAGTTGAACGCGCTTGGCGTTGAACCACGAATCGTTGCGCTTGATAACATGGTCGACAAAGTGGCAATGAAAGAGCGTCTATCTGTGGCACTTCAAGAGCTTGGCGCTCTATAAGGTGGCGTTATGGAATTTTTCAGTTTCTTAATGAACGATGTCCTATCAGAGCCGGCGGTTCTGGTAGGTCTTATCGCCCTAATCGGCTTAATTGCCCAGCAAAAACCGGTCACCGAGTGTATTAAAGGCACGGTAAAAACCATTCTTGGTTTCATCGTGCTTGGCGCGGGTGCAGGTCTGGTTGTGACTTCACTGGGTGACTTTGCGACAATTTTCCAACACGCATTTGGCATCACAGGCGTGGTTCCAAACAACGAAGCTATCGTCTCTATCGCGCAAGAAGCGTTTGGTAAAGAGATGGCGATGATCATGTTCTTCGGTATGTTAGTGAACATCTTGATCGCTCGCTTCACGCCATGGAAATTCATCTTCCTAACAGGTCACCACACGCTATTTATGTCGATGATGGTAGCGGCGATCCTTGCTTCTAGCGGCATGAAAGGTGTTCCACTGATCGCGCTTGGCTCTCTGGTTGTGGGCTCTGTGATGGTGTTCTTCCCTGCGATTGCTCACAAGTACATGAAGCAAGTAACAGGTTCTGACGACGTTGCGATTGGTCACTTCTCTACCCTTTCTTACGTGCTAGCTGGCTTTATTGGCAGCAAGTTCGGTAACAAAGAACACTCTACTGAAGAGATGAACGTACCTAAGAGCTTGTTGTTCCTACGTGACACGCCAGTGGCAATCTCGTTCACTATGGGCATCATCTTTATGGTGACGTGTATCTTCGCTGGCGGTGACTTTGTACGCGAAGTTAGCGGTGGTAAGCACTGGTTCATGTTCGCGCTGATGCAATCCATCACATTCGCCGGTGGTGTGTACGTTATTCTTCAAGGTGTACGTATGGTTATCGCAGAAATCGTTCCAGCGTTTAAAGGTATCTCAGACAAACTAGTACCAAACGCAAAACCTGCGCTTGATTGTCCGGTTGTATTCCCATACGCACCAAACGCAGTATTGGTTGGCTTCCTATCGAGCTTTGCGGCGGGTCTTTTGGGCATGTTCCTACTTTACGTGATGGGTCTCACTGTGATTATCCCTGGTGTTGTTCCACACTTCTTTGTAGGTGCTGCAGCAGGTGTATTTGGTAACGCTACAGGTGGTCGTCGCGGTGCAATCTTGGGTGCTTTTGCACAAGGTCTACTGATTACCTTCCTACCAGTATTCCTAATGCCAGTACTGGGCGACCTAGGCTTTGCTAACACGACCTTTAGTGACGCAGACTTCGGCGCTGTAGGTATCCTACTGGGTCTGATTGTTCGCTAAGTAGTTAGTCTGAATATGACCAGCTGATAACTGGCTTGATTGATGCGCGCATAGGCTCATCGGCATCAATCCTAAAGAACCTCTAGTCATAGCAAACGACTGGCTTTATAAGAACCGGATCATGAAAGAAAACAAACGCCCCTTACGTGAGGGGCGTTTTTCTTTTTGGCGCTATCTTAAGGAGGTTTGGCTTATTGAAGCGTAGTTCCGTTAGATAGCAGCTTTCTTGTCGGCTCTTGCTCGGTGTATTCAACCGCATCGTGATCGGCAAGTTTATCGACTTCCGCCTGTTCACCCACCACAACCAACACGTGTTGTTTCACCAGAGCGTCGACCACTTCAATGTTGTGCTGACGAAGAAGCGCTCTCACTTCGCTCTCTTTCCCTTCATGATACTTAACAAAGTAACGTGCAGGTTGCTGCTCGGCTTGATCTTGGCGTTCATCCACGAGAGGAAATCCTTGATTGTTTGCCAAGCTGCTTGAGCTCAGTCCGATTGCCAATAGTGCGGTAGCGCCTACCGCAGACAAAGAAAGTAAGGTCAACTTCTTCATAGTCACTCCTTATTGAAAGGTCAGAGTCCAACTGTTGATGGTGCCTGTGTCTCTTCTGGCATTGTCCACCGCTTTAAGTTCCCATGTGCCTTGCGATTCAAAACCAGAGAAGTCCGCTTGGAAACTGGTTTTAATGTCGTTCGCACCACCACCTGCATTGTCGTGCAGTACTACTTGACCACCATCTGGTGACGTTAGCGTGACACGAAGATCGCCAATGTAGGTGTGAGTGATATCCAAGTCGATAGTCACTGAACCTGCATCGCCAGAGCGAGCCACATCTAATGGGCTTACGATGCCTGCAGAGCTGTTGTCAGGAATCGCTACTGCATTCGAGTTGGTGTAACTAGAAGGTGCAGAACCGCCGCCTGATGAATCACCCGAGCCGTTATGCGCTGCAACAAGAGAAACACCAGAGTACGCACTGTAGCCGTAAACCAATACTTCATATTGCCCTGCGCCAGATACGTTCAAGCTACAGCTTTCGCCATTACCGCCCGCCCATGAACGACAGTCGTAAGTGCTGGTACTTGGTGTGCCATTGAAGCGTACGTAAAGGTCAGCATCACCAGAGCCGCCACTCATGTTGAATGTCGCTTGCGTTGCATCCGCAGGGACGTCAAACACGAATACTGTGCTTGATTTGCTGCCGCCAGAAAGCTGCGTTTTCGCCACGCCATTTTCTAGAACGTTGTCGCTGCCAGAACCTCCGCCATCCGGACCATTACAGCCAGCGTCTAGGTATTGTTTCGCAGCCTCAGCATTCACAAGACCATGACCAGTGCGGTTATCACGACCTGTTACGTCGATGTCCGTTGCTGTCTTGATCAGTGCGTTACGTACTTGCGCAGCGGTACAAGTTGGATGGTAACTCCACACCAAACCTGCAACACCGGTTACGTGCGGCGTCGCCATCGAAGTACCGTTGTAGTACTCGTAGTCTTCACCCTTGGTGGTCGATACCGTGATGTCTTGACCAACATAGCCCAACAGCTCCTGACCGAAGGCACGATCAACCGTTACTGACACAATACGCGCCGCGTTGTTTTGATCGACAAGGAAAGGATTCTGCAAACCCGGTAGCTCAGAGTTACTGTACACAATCGCCGCACTTGCGCCTGCGTTGTAACACGCTTGAACTGCATCGATTTCTGGGTAGTTGCCTGATGATTGGTTGCCCACACGCTCGGTCAAACAGATCTTGCCAGACATATCGCCACAGCTGAAGCTGCTACCAGATACATCACAGCTTGCCAGTGTCGCCGTGATAGAACCGGCTACTGGATCAGGACCGTAACTGCCACCCGATTGGATCAAGCGGTTGTGAGGAACGATGCCACGATCGAACTGGCTAACACCGTTCAAACGAATGTCTGAAAGCTTACCCTCGCCCACAGTCACCGTAGATAGAATCGCTACGCCCGGACCTGCGATTTCAACTTGGTCTGTCGCTTGAGAGAACGCCGCGTGATCACGCTTATCATCCACCGCCGCAACGGACATAACTGAGTCGTAAGACGCTGGGTAGCTGTGCGCAGTGTTACCATCGTTACCCGCAGCGGCAATCAGCAACACGCCTTGGTCGTAAATGGTTTGCAACGCGTTTTTCTCCGTCACACTCGACTGGCTACCACCAAGACTCATGTTGACGACGTTCGCGCCGTTATCAGCACAAGTTTGGACCGCTTTCACCAAGCTGGATGAGTAGCCCCAACCCGCTTCATTGAACACCTTAACGATGTGCAAATTCACGTTTTGGTTCGGCATAACGCCTTTGATGCCCTCTGTGTTGGCAATCGCGGCAATCGTACCTGCTACGTGCGTACCGTGAGCGTTGTTGTTCCCCGGAACACTCCAAGAACCTGTACCGCTGTCGTTTGTACCCGACACTCGGTTACCACTCAGATCGTTGTGCGCCAGATCGTAACCCGAGTCGATGATACACACGGTGCGATTCCCTGCATTTGAGTCATCCAGAAGCTGAGCATTCACCGCCTCATAGCCCCAAGGGATAGTCTCGCTTAACAGATAGCGCGGTGGGTCAATTTCAACGTATTCCACATCGTTGCGGTTACGCAGTTGCCCCAACTCCGAGTCTTCCATTTCCACACTGTAGATCGCGCGGTTTCCTAGCTTTTCCACTTTACGCGCTTTGAGTTGATCTAAAACCGACTCTTGCGCGATGCGTGGCCCCCAGAATGAGTTCCCACCCAATGCTGAAGGACTGGACGTATCTTCTTTAAATTTGACGATGTATTTAGTCGGCAAGTTAGATTCGTCGAACCCCGTTAAAGGAGCCGCATGCGCTGACATCGAAAATGTCAGTGCTACTGCAACGGCAGACAATGAAAACAAGCCATTTAATTTAGTTGTTGTGTGATGCATTTGCTCTATTCCTTTTTGAGCTGATTTTTATTCACTTTATCCTCATGAAAAATCATAACCTTGACTTATGCATGAGCGATTCAGCTATAGGTTATCGCCTAAAAATGCCAAACAATTTGTTTCATGAATACACAACAATGAACAAAAGATCATCTAAACAACAGATTTAGTTAACATATAAAAACACCATCAAAACCTTATAAAGCAATTACTTATTAACACAAAAAGTGCATGTTAAATTAATGTTAGTGAGTAATTATTCTAGACTTTATAAAATCTTAGTATTTACCAAATCTATTGAAATACGATTGCGGTACCAAAATTGACAGAATGAATAATTAGATATTTGACTAAGTAGGGTATTTACTCAGAATGAGGGCGTTTAGTGAGATAAATTCTCACTTAAATCATGACGATAATCATCATAGAGAGTGAATCATGAATAAGACCATTACGTTACTTAGTGCATTATTACTACCACTGAGTTTGGCTCACGCCGACGAGCCATCACTGACTCCTGAAATGGTAAGCGCCTCGCAAGTCAGAAGTGCGCAAGCGAAACAAACCTACACTTATGTTCGCTGTTGGTACCGCAGCAGTTATTCAGAAGACGAGCCTGCGACAGATTGGGAGTGGGCCGAGAATCCTGACGGCAGTTACTTCACAATTGACGGCTATTGGTGGAGTGCTGTTTCTTTCAAAAACATGTTTTACACCGACACGCCACAAGGCATCATCAAAGAGCGTTGTGAGCAGACCCTAGATCTAGCGAATGAAAACGCTGACATCACCTTCTTTGCTGCCGATAACCGTTTCTCCTACAACCACACCATCTGGAGCAACGATCCAGTCATGCAGCCCGATCAAATCAACAAGGTCGTCGCGCTGGGTGACAGTTTGTCGGATACAGGCAACATCTTTAACGCATCACAATGGCGATTCCCGAATCCAAATAGCTGGTTCTTAGGGCATTTCTCTAACGGGTTTGTATGGACAGAGTACATTGCTCAAGCCAAAAACCTACCGCTCTACAACTGGGCTGTAGGCGGCGCAGCGGGTGAAAACCAATACATCGCTCTGACGGGAGTGGGTGAGCAAGTTTCATCTTACTTGGCGTATGCGAAACTGGCCAAAAACTACAAGCCAG
This sequence comes from Vibrio sp. HENC-03, assembly GCF_000305755.2. NCBI lineage: Bacteria > Pseudomonadati > Pseudomonadota > Gammaproteobacteria > Vibrionales > Vibrionaceae > Vibrio > Vibrio sp. HENC-03. The sequence continues at coordinate 888,976 of NZ_JH976064.1, forward strand.
CCAATACCCTGTTTACACTTGAGTTTGGTTTGAATGACTTCATGAACTACAACCGCAGCGTGCCAGAAGTGAAATCAGACTACGCGGAAGCATTGATCAAACTGACTGATGCGGGTGCGAAGAACTTGTTGTTGATGACGCTACCAGACGCGACTCGTGCGCCACAGTTTACCTACTCAACTCAAGAAGAAATCGACAAGATCCGTGCGAAGATTGTCGAGATGAACGAGTTCATCAAGGCGCAAGCGGCGTACTACACAGCGCAAGGCTACAACATCACCCTGTATGATACCCACGCCCTGTTTGAAAGCTTAACAGCGAACCCAGAGCAGCACGGCTTCGTTAATGCGAGCCAAGCTTGCCAAGACATCAACCGTTCGTCTTCTGCAGATTACTTGTATCACCATGCGCTGCGCTCTGAGTGTGCTTCTTCTGGCTCTGACAAGTTTGTGTTCTGGGATGTGACTCACCCAACTACCGCCACGCATCGCTACGTAGCAGAGAAGATGTTAGAAAGCAGCAACCAGCTATCGAACCATCCGTTCTAATCCTAGAACCTGAGGTACAGATAAGAAAAAGGCTGACGTAATGTCAGCCTTTATTGATTTCGAATTCTGCGTATCTCGAAGCTTTGCCTCGTTCAGCGACCTTTATCGGTGCAGAATCGCCACCGCTTTGGTGGTCTTCTCTAAATTCTCTTCCGCTTGATCTGGAATCTTACTCGCGATGGTCGCATACAAGCTGTCGATCATGGCAAGTTTGACCAAGCGCGCGATGCCGTTTTTACCCAATAGCGGTTCTGGTGATGCCGGCGCGTATAGCGGGTAATCGGAAAGTTGGGACAACTCAGCGTGGAAGTTGTTGGTGATAGAGATGATCGTCGCACCTGATTGCTTCGCAAGACGGACAGCATCCATCAAATCAACGGTCTGACCTGAATGCGATACCACCAGCACTACGTCTTTTTCGCTCAGCACGCTAGCCGACATCAACATTAAGTGACGGTCACGAGGCACTGATGCGCGAATACCAAAACGCAAAAGCTTGTGCTGGAAATCTTCACAGATAATGTTCGAACCACCCGCTGCATACAACTCAATGTTACGCGCGTTAATGATGGCCTCGGCGGCAGCGCTCACCATGTTGGCATCCACAAAGTTGAGGATTTCCGTCAAGGCATTGATGGAGTTTTGCAGCACCTTAGTGACAATCTGCTCGCAAGAATCATCCGGCTGAAGTTGCTCACTTGGCGCGTAAGAATCTGAGTGATGATGGGCGTTTAACGCGTCTTTAAGCTGTTTGAAACCACTGAAGCCAAGCTTCTTTGACACCTTAACGATCAACGCCGTTGACACACCCAATCGCTCCGCCACTTCTTTAATTGAAGTCGACTTCTGCATGAAGTGAGGCTTGAGAAAGTTTTCCGCAATGGATTGTTCGGTACGCGTGAGTGAAGGCATACGCATACGAATATTGGGAATTACTTGATTGACATCCACGGACAATATCATTCCTTGTGAAACAGTCGGATCATTATACATAGCTACCGCTCTCTCGTCATGGTAACTGCACTTGCAGCTACGGTTATGCCTTTAATTGCCAATGCGTTGCCGTGACTGCGCTTTCGCTCTCAATCACAAAGCCCACACCTTGCGCGTTTTGGCCGAAGAAGCGTGATGTCGACACCGCCTCACCTTGGTTAATAAATACTTCCACACATGAATGGTCGCGTAGAATTTGTAGGTGACGAACCTCACCTTCCCACTGCTTTGATTCCCACTCACCCGTTTTCAGATTTCGGCGAATAGTTGCTAGCCCTTGTGGCGTCACTTGCAACTTCAAATCGGCGGCAACGTCGATGGTCAGTTGTGCCGGAACATCTTCAATCAGCAGTTCAGAAGACAATCCATAAAAACGCAGCGATTGGTTGGTAAAGCTTTGTGGTTGAGAACGCAAAGATTCGAGTTCTGCACTTGATTTTTGCAGTAAGCGGCCATCTTGAAGAATCAGCTCTCGCGGGCAAGTCATTTGATGAATCCAACCAAACTCTATGGTTGGTTGGTAAGATTCGAACTCATCTGGTTTTCCCATCCATCCAAAGAGAATGCGACGACCTTGTTCATCTTCAAACGTCTGTGGCGCGTAAAAGTCGAAACCATGATCCATCAATACGCCTTCGCCATGTTCAAAGCCCGCCGTTGGGTAATCAAGCTGACCGAGATGATAAGTCACATCAAAGGTTTCCACTTTACGACCGTCCACTTCTAACCAGTTTTTCGGGCAAGTGATCAGCGCATATTGGTCACCAATCGGGAAAAGATCTGGGCATTCCAACATAAAGTCATCACTTTGATGTTGATTGCAGCCATCACCAAATACTTCACCAACAAACTGCCATTGTTTTCTGTCTGATGAACGGTACAGCAGCACTTTGCCTTTGTAATCGAGATCTTCTGCACCCAGCACCATGTAGTACTCACCATCGTGCAGCCACACTTTTGGATCGCGCACATGGCCGCTGTAGCCTTGTGGTAAGTCGAGCACAATGCCTTGCTTCTCAGCCTGTTTGCCCGCCTCTAACGTAGCTCTGCATTGGTAAGCGGTTCGGCCACCTTGTTCAAACTTCACGTTGCCGGTGTAAAACAGTTCCAGCGCACCATCCACCACCAAGCCTGAGCCAGAATAACAACCGTGCGTTTCGTAGTTTTCTGTTGGTGCTAACGCCAAAGGTTGATGCTGCCAGTGAATAAGATCTTTACTGGTGGCGTGTCCCCATGCTTTCGCACCATGCGCACACGCTTTTGGATTCCATTGATAAAACAGGTGATATTCGCCCGCAAAGTGCGCCAAGCCGTTTGGGTCGTTCAATAAGCCAAATTGCGGTGCAAAGTGCCAAGTCGGACGGAAAGGGTCTTCTTGCGGATTTGCCATCTGATTTAAGGCAATCGCCAACACGTCGTTAATGTAGGTTTGTTCTGCTGTCATGGTAAGCCTTATTAAAATCTAGAAACAGGAATCCCCCTGAAGTCAGGGGGATGAAAACACAAGGGATTACTTGTCTTGCAGCATCTTGTCTGAGTAACCAAATAGGTAAGTCAGAGTAAATGCCGTACCGATAGCAATTAAGTTCACCGCTAGGTAACCCAGCATTTGACCATTCAAGTAGAGCAGCGCTCCTGGAATTACCGTGATAGCCATGCCTGTTGCTTTCAAACCAAATACCGTTGCGAAGAAGCCGCCAACTGCACCGCCAATCAAGCCCATGATGAATGGTTTGAAGAAGCGAAGGTTCACACCGTATAGCGCTGGCTCAGTGATACCCAAGAATGCAGATAGTGTTGATGGCATTGCCAGAGCTTTGAGTTTCTTGTCTTTAGTTTTCACACCTACCGCAAGACAAGCAGCACCTTGTGCAGCGATTGCAGCGGTAATGATTGCGTTGAATTCGTTTGCACCAGTGTTGGTCAGCAATTGAATCTCAAGCAGGTTGAAGATGTGATGAACACCCGTCATCACAACGATTTGTTGTAGACCACCAATCAAGATACCGCTCAGACCCAGTGGCAGATCCAGCATGAACTGGGCGCCTTGCAGAATAATAAGCTCTAACCAGTGGAAGATAGGACCAATCACAAATAGGGAAGCCGTAATCATCACCAATAGCGTTAGGAATGGCGTGACGACTAAGTCCAAAGCTTCTGGTACGAAGTTACGAATACGGCGCTCTAGTTTGGCTCCCAACATACCGGCAATAAAGGCAGGGATAACCGAACCTTGGTAACCAAGCACAGGAATAAAGCCAAAGAACATGATTGGATCAAGCTCACCAGACGCCACAGACCATGCATTTGGCAGCGCTGGCGACACCAGCATCATACCCAAAATCAAACCAATTAAAGGAGAGCCACCAAACACGCGCGCCGCCGACCACGCGATCAGTGCTGGTAAGAAAATGAAAGCAGTATCCGTCAGAATTTGAGTATAAAGAATGAAGTTTTGCGGAATGGTTTCTGGCGTTAGACCAAACAAGCCTAAGATCTCTGGCTGCATGAACAAGCCACGCAAACCCATAAACAAGCCTGTCGCAACAAGCGCTGGAATGATTGGCACGAAAACATCACCAAACGTACGGATCGCACGTTGGAAAGCCGTCCCTTGTTTTTCAACCGCTTTACGTTGTTCATCTTTCGAAGCGGTCTTCAGCTTTAAGTTCTCAAACGCTTCAAAGACTCGGTTCACCGTTCCGGTGCCGAAAATAATTTGGTATTGGCCGCTGTTAAAAAATGCGCCTTTTACCTTGTCGGTGCCTTCGATGCGTTTCTTATCAATTTTGTTTTCATCGGCAACCATTACGCGTAATCGAGTGGCACAGTGAGCGACAGAGACAATGTTTTCTTCTCCGCCTAACGAGCCCACCAACTCTTCTGCAATCATCGTGTAAGACATATTCAAACCTGTTTCGTGATTAATGGATTAACTGCCTATTAAGCTATCAATAAGTCATAGACTCTGCCTCTACCGAGATCACAAAAATAAACTTTTTGTGAATTTTTTATTTCCGTGAATTTTATTGTGAACTTTTATTTACTTCAAATACAATAACTTAAATAACATTTAATGAATTTCGATTAAATTCATTGTTTACAGTTGTGATTTTATTTGTAAACTTTAAAGCAAATCTGAACGCTTGAGAGTTACGAATATGAAAATTGCTATCGGTTGTGATCATGTAGGGATTGAACATAAAGAATTGGTTATCAAACACTTAGAAAGTAAAGGTATTGAAGTGATTGATTTCGGCACGCATTCAGCAGAGCGTACTGACTACCCTCAATACGGTTTAGCCGTCGCGAAAGCGGTAACAAGTGGCGATGCAGACCAAGGTCTTTTGATTTGCGGTACAGGCGTTGGCATTTCGCTAGCAGCAAACAAAGTTCCGGGTATTCGCGCCGTCGTTTGTAGCGACCCATACACGGCGCAGCTATCTAAACAGCACAACAACACCAACATCCTTGCGTTCGGCTCTCGCGTTATCGGCATTGAGCTAGCAAAAATGATCATCGACAGCTGGTTAGAAGCAGAGTTCGAAGGTGGTCGTCATCAGAACCGTGTAAACCAAATTGCAGAAATTGAGGAGCGATAAGATGGCTAAGTTTTGTCCTTCAATGATGTGTGTCGACTTCTCCAAGTTGGCAAGCGAGCTGAAAGAGCTAGAAAAAGCAAACGTCGATATGCTGCATATTGATGTCATGGACGGTCACTTTGTACCAAACTTCGCGCTTGGCCCAGAAGACATCAAAGCGATTCGTAACCTAACGGACATCGAATACGATGTGCACCTAATGTTGTCGGATCCAGACCAGTTCATCGACTTGTTTGCAGCACTAGGCCCTAAGCTGATGTACATCCACGCAGAAGCGCCACCACATCTGCATCGTTCACTCGGTAACATCCAAGCGAAAGGCATTAAGTCTGGCTTAGCAATCAACCCAGGTACGCCATTGAGCGCAATTGAAGACGTACTGGATGTGACGGACGTGATTTTGGTTATGTCGGTAAACCCTGGTTTTGCAGGACAAGCCTTTATTCCAAATGCTTACAACCGCATCGAGCGTATTATCGAAATGATCGAAGCGAAAGGCACCAACACTAAGATCGCCATCGACGGCGCGATCAGCCCAGAAGTAATTGAACGTCTGAGCGACAAAGTGGAGTACTTTATTCTTGGTACTGCGGGGCTGTTTGGTAAACCAAAGAGCTACGCAGACACCATGCAAGACCTACGTGCCCTTGGCGAAAAAGCGGTCGCTTAATACCCCCAACTATCTTTTCTTAGTTTATCCCCGAGTGCTTTGCTTCTGGTGCGCTCGGGGATTTTTTGTCAAAACAGGCGTACATTCCATCTAGCGTATACACTTATTTCTACTCAATAAATTCAGAGTCGAGGTTGGTGTGAAGGGAATGAGAAAGCCGATGTTTGCCCGCAGCTTGCGTTGCTTAACCGCTGTGTTGTTATTGCTGATTTCCTTTGTCACCGTCGCGCAGACCCTACCCGAAACCGACTTTCTGAAAAGCGAAATCGCACGCTTGAACACGGAGTCACCAAAAAACGACACGCTGATTGGTCAGTACGAAACTCTACTCAATCAAATTACAGGGTTCGACGCGCAAAAAGCATCGCGTGACGATTATCGAAAAATCATTAGCCAGTTCCCCTTGCAGCGAGAACGTCTTCTCAAACAAATCGAAGAAGCCGAAAAACTCGACATGTTCAAGGCCAAGCAGCTCAATAGTTACAGCGACCTATCTCAATCCATAGCGTCACTTCAGGCTGCGATGAGTGAATGGCGCACCACTTCACAAGCAAATGCTGAAAAGACCAAACAACTCAACGCAGCAAGAACCTCCCTCCCCGTTTCTTTGGCTCAATTGAATCAACAAATCGAGCAAGCTTCATTGGTCAAAAGTGAAAACGGCGCAGAGATAGAACAATGGTTAGAGACCGCGAATCTCACCTACCTTAAGTTACAAAAAGAGGTGATGACCGCCGAGCTACAAAGTTTGGATGAGCGCACAGAGCTTGTGCGATTAGAACAGCAATTGTTGGCGAAGAAGCTTCAGTTAGCCTCTCCCATGCTGATTGAACTGCAAGACAAGCTCACCCGAGTGGAACAAGAATCGGTAAGAGGTTTGATTGCCGAAGCGCGAGAGCTAAGCGCGAAAGCCGATGAATCTGACGTGGAGAAACAGCGACTCATCGAGCAGCTTCGTCAGTACACGCTAGAGCTAGAACAAGTGTTGGTAGAAATCGACCAAGCACGCATTGCTGGGCAAAAGTTTGAATCAGAGCGCCGGAGCTTGTCGGAAGAACAGCGCCTAATCAAAGAAAACCTCTCATGGCTGCGAGACAGCACAGCATTTGGCGCCTCGATTCGCGCTCAGCTGCAGCGTTTGCCAAACCAAATTCAAAACAAGACCATTCCCGATGAGATCGCCAATGCTCACATCCGCAAATACGAAATCAGTCAGTTGCTGGATGATTTTGCGCTTGAAGATGCGGTTCGTGCAACGCAATCCAATGCCAAAGCTCCAGAGCGTTTAGAAACCTTATCACACGAGTTAGTTGAACAGCTCTCACAAGATTATGAAAAACTCATTATCGCCTTAGGAAAACTGCAACTGACCATCAACCAGTACGCCATCGAAGTCGAAAATGCGCGAGCCTTCTTACGTGAACAACAACTTTGGACACGCAGTAATGTGCCTTTCTGGCAGCACCTGACTGACTTCGATAAAGAGATTTGGTTTGGCACCAAAACCCCATTGAAAACCCTGCAAGATGAGGTCAATCCTGACCAACTCAAAATGGTGGGTGGTGCGTTTGTTTTCTACACCTTGGCATTGTTTTATCTGGGGCGTCGTTTGGTTCGTCGTACGACTCGACTTCGTCATGAATACAAAAAGGTGTTTGGCCACCCGCTCAAGGACCGCTTCCAAAACAGTATTTCACTGCTGTTTATGGCGATGTGTCGAGCAGTGATTCTGCCACTTTGGTATGCCATCACCGCAGCAGCACTGTTCTGGTTGTGGCCTGCTCCCAACGCAACCGAATCCAAAATGCTGATCGTTGCCAGCGCTTCTGCCTTGTTTGTGATTGAATTGATTTATGCCATGAGCTCGAAAAAAGGCTTGTTGGAGCTGCACCTAAATTGGCCAGAACGCATTTGTGATTATGTTCATAAGCAGAGTAACCGCCTGCGTTTTCCGTTTGCCCTCTTCCTCTTGCTGATCTTCTTTGCAGAGTTGGTTGCCGGCGACCAAGAAGCAGAAATATCTCGCCTGTTCTTCCTGATGCTAATGGTCGGCATGACGATGGTGTATGGCGCTTTACTTAAGTCTGATCGCATCCCATCGACACTACCTGTTCCACTCAATCGCGGACTTGGATTGTTGCTGCTTAAGGTGATGATCCTCGGCTCCTTCATTGCCATCATCATTATGGCGTTGATGGGTTTGTACATTGCTGCATGGCTGTTGCTCATTTACCAGCAACTCACCCTGTTTGTCGTGCTTGGCGTCTTGTTTACGTATCAGCTTGGCGAGCGCTGGCTCAAACTCGAACATCGTCAACTTAATTACCAACGCCTACTAGCGCGCCGTGAAGAATTAATTGCTCAACAACAAGAACAAGCAGACGAACCACCGGAAATCGCCGAACTCAGAGAAAACTTCCCAGAAGTGGAAGAGCAAGGCTTGGGTAGCGAGCAGATCAGCGAACAATCCATGACACTGTTGCGCGGTTTATCCTTGATTGGCTTGGTTATTGCGGTTCTGACTTTATGGTCGAGTGCGTTAGAGATGACCAGTTGGCTCGATAAAGTGGTGGTGTGGCAAGTCAGTGAAGTGGTCAGCGGCAGTTCGACCTTGGTTGACGTGACGCTACAGTCTCTGATTTATGCGCTAATCACCTTGCTTGTTACCTTTGTTGGCGTACGCAACTTACCGGGTATTCTGGAGCTGCTGATTCTGCGCCGTTTAGAGTTATCTCCCGGAACGGGCTACGCGGTGACCACTTTGCTTCGCTATCTGATTTTGATGACGGGTGTGCTGTCTGCTTTCGCCATTCTTGGTTTTCAGTGGTCGCGTTTGCAATGGCTCGTGGCGGCATTTGGTGTTGGCTTGGGCTTCGGTCTGCAAGAGATCTTTGCGAACTTTATCTCTGGTTTGATCTTGTTGTTTGAGCGCCCAATTCGTATTGGCGATATCGTCACCATCAATGACCTATCAGGCACAGTGAGTAAAATTCAAACTCGCGCTACCACCATCATCGATTGGGACAACAAAGAGATTGTGGTGCCGAACAAAACCTTTATTACCGAAAAACTCATCAACTGGTCGCTCACCGATTCAATCACTCGTATTGTGATTCCAATTGGCGTGGCGTACGGCTCTGATGTCGAGAAAGTCGAAGAGTTGTTGTATCAAGTGGCTGAAGAGCACCCATTAGTGTTGAACGATCCGTCTCCATCAGTCTTTTTCTTAGCGTTCGGGGCAAGCAGTTTGGACTTTGAGTTACGTGTGCACATTAACTCCATCGATCACCGCTTATCGACCATTCACATCATCAACAAAAACATCGATAAACTGTTCAAAGAGAACGACATCGAAATCGCCTTCCCACAAATGGATGTGCACGTTCGCGACTGGCCGCAGGATGGTGAGAAAAGCTAAATCTGCCAATTGCACCGCACGGATAAACTCGGTAAGTTGAAAGAAAAACCAGAGGTCAATGTCGTGCTCGATCATCCATTTACTCAACGCGCTCTTGATGTGATTCGCTCGAAATCCGCAGGAGCGCCGCAATCACATCCTTTCGCAGTGACCATCAACTTTCATCCAGATCGAACTACCTCAAGAGGCGAGCCTTTGCTTAAGGCAATAGCCCAAGATGGAAAGATCAAATCCCAATTTGAAACCGGTACAAGCAATGGCGGACTGACGGCTTACGAAGGTGGAGAGCGTTGGCGTTGGGAGCAGCGTGTGTTTGATGGGGTGTACGACAATAGCCAACCAAATCAACGCCCAAAGTATGGCGCGTTAAACTTCTCAGGTTCAGAAGTTGGCGCTTCACCAAGATTTGGTTCGAGCTACTTCTTATTGAAACCAGAGATCAGCAAGCGAGCGACATTCTGTTATCCAGATAGCTTCTTCGAGCCAGAGCACTTTGCCACCATTGAACGCGTTCAACCCTTGTTGGATGAGTTAAACGCACAAGCGCCAGACAGGTTGGACGCCTATATCGAAACTCAAATCCACGGCGATTTGCGCTTAGAGGAAGATATTCAAGCCTTGGTGCTCGACCCTTCATTTAAAGGCACAGAGATAGAAGATTACGCTCGTGAATTGCCAGTTGAAATTCGTTGGCACAGTGGTTTTTGTGTCTCAATAGAAGACATCAATCTTTATCCATACTATCGAGGACAAGCCATATTAAACATCGCCAATCAGGTTGCAGAAAATGGCACGCTAACACCACGCATTATTGGTGAAGCGGTAAAAGCAAAAGCGTTTGACGAGCAAGATTTGAAAAAAGTCTGGCACTACTTAGCGCGATTTGGGTTTGATTATCGACAGACTGGGGATTAAAAGCCACCAGCCCATTTGTCGAAATCGTCGATCACGTTAAGCTCTTGTTGAGTACGAGGGCGCGGGTAATACGGTAGAGCAAGTAACTTCTCTGATGGCATTAACAGCCAATCTGGTGACATCTTCATGCGCACCAACTCTTGCTCATCATCACGGCGAACAAACATGTAATAGCCATCTGCGTGGGTATTGGCGTAGCTGGCTATTTGTACAATCTCGCCGCTTGGCAGTTTGACTTTGCGTCCCAAAGGATACAAACGATGCAGCGCAAAGCTCACATGTGCATCCTCTAGATAACCCTTTTTGAATCGAGAGATGCCAATCGCAGTCGACGTTGTTCGATGAGACCATCCCGCTAGCTTCAAGCCCTTGAGAGAATCTTTGAATGGTTGTCCTTTTGGCTCACCTTCATTGGAGATGAATTGCACCGTTAGCGCGTCACCTTGCTCATCTAAAATCTGCAAGAACTGCTCACCCGTTTTATCTGCCAATAATTTCACGTTACTGCTCCGCCAAAAGGTTTGTGAATGGAATACTATAAAGCCACCATCGCAAAGTTCAAGCTCATCCTCTCAATCCCTTTTCCCGATGAGTAATCGTCTCTACAACGAGAATGCACAGTGTCGGGTTCTACAAACAGCGTTTAGAGACAGACACAAGCAAAAATTGTTAGGGTGGGTTTATCTTTTTTATCGTGGGTTTACCATCACTTTTCGTCAATCTTGCTATGATGATTTGGTAACCCTTTAAGGAGCAAAGAATGAATCTAAAACGCTATGTTGTGTTGCCTATGATGGCAGCAGCGCTATTTGGCTGTGCTCAACACGAATCCGATGACACCGCAAAAATCATGACCGTTAATGTAGGTCCAGAACTGGTGGACTGTGTGGGTGTCGGGCCAATGAAATGCATGGTGGTCGATGGTAACTACTTCTATGATCAAATCGACGGTTTTGAATTTGAATCAGGTTCCGAGTACACCTTAAAAATCAAACGCACTCAACGATTTACTCCAGAGAATGCACCAGCTGATGCGAGCTTGTATCGATATGAGCTGATTGAAGTGTTAGAGAAGCGATAACCATAACATTCACCACCCATAGAAAAGGAAGTTTTATGTTTGGAAGTTGGAAACGAAACCGTCAAATTCGCGAGGTCGCAAAGGACATCACGCCAAAATTAGCACTCAAATATGGTGAGAAAGCAGATTATTCGAAGGAAGAGATCGACTGGGCGCTGAAAGAAAATGGTAAGACAGATGATACCTTTGCCCTGATCGCATACGGCATGTTGATTAGCCAAGCTGCTTACGTGCCGATGGGCCTGAGCCAAGAGCTAGGTGAACATGCTGACTTCCAATCCGAAGTCTCACTTGCTTTGTTTGACCAAGCGACAGATCTTGTAAGCGTCAGTGCTTTACTGACTTACGCGGAGATTCAAGACAGTCACAAACAACAGCCCGCTACCGATTCGGATGATTTCGATGCTGATGGCGGAGACTTTGGAGGAGACGGCGGTGGGGATGGTGGTGGTGAATAGCATCACGCCAGCATCTGTGGCAATAAAAAGCGACGCTAAGTCATCTCAATATTAACCACAAAAAGGCTCATCACGAGCCTTTTAGCTTATCACCTTGAGTAACTTAGAAGCTTCGTTTTGCTTACACCAAGCCTTTCAATTTCGCTAATCCATAAGCAGCGATAGTCACGCAGTCTTTGATTTCACCATCGATCATCATGCGCTCGAACGCTTCAACTGAGAACGAGCGTGTGATCAAGTCTTCTTCTTCACTGTCTAGCTGATTGCCTACTTCAGACAACTCACTCGCGAAATAGACATGGCAAGTCTGGTTTAAGAATCCATAAGCGATGAACTGCGCACCAACGTACTCCATCTTATTGGCGTGCATGCCCGTCTCTTCTCGAAGCTCACCTTTTGCTAGCTCAAGATGATCCGCATCTGGATTTGATTCCCACGCCCCTTGAGGGATTTCCCAGCAACGTTGACCTACGGTGTAACGAAACTGCTGTACTAAGTGAATCACGCCGTTATCGATAGCCAGAATCGCTGCACAGTCTGGCTTGTCGACCACACCGTAGATGCCCTCTGCTCCACTAGGACGTTGGATCTTATCTTCACGTACCGTCATCCATTTGTTTTGATACACCACTTTGCTGTCGAGCTGCTTGATGTCTGCCATGAGAGTCCTTACTGCTTGATTCTTCGAAATTAGTTATTGGATTAGAAGCCATTCTAGCGCTGTTTGCGTGTCAGTTTGTAGACGGTTTTCAAATTCAAGGCGCTTATTGGTATTCAATATATCCAATCAAAACAATCATTCATCGCAATGATTAGGATGGCGCGAAATGGCAAGTTTTCAATTCAAGGAACTCATATAGTTAACCCATCGACGCAAGGCATGGCTTTGCAAACTTGTTCATTATTGATTGAGGGTTCTTATGAGCGCATCGGATAAAGTCTACGGTTTCAACACTCCACAACGTCTGTTTGTTGGTTATACCTTGGCGGTATTGGTAGACCTTACGGTACTGAACTTCTATGACGAATATTGGGATTTCGTAACCATTGATTCATTTACGATTTCTTTCGCCGCGGCATTACTGCTTCAGTTGCTCTTGAAGTTGTCTATTAAAGCGGAACACAAAATTGCAGAGTACTTTAAATCGAAGCCGGGTACGGCACCTAAGATTTACCGTGGTATCTCGACTTACGTTATCTTGGTCGGTTCGAAGTTCGTGATGCTAGAAGCCATTAACATTCTGTTCGGTGACAAGGTTGACTTTAGTGGTCCTTGGAACGGTGTCGTCGCCTTCTTTGCGGTGGTGTTTACTATCCTGATTTCAGAAGTCATCGTCGGTAAGATTTACTTCAAACTTGGCGAGAAAGAACAACAAGCACAACGTGAGTTGGCAGAAAACAAAGCTAGCTAATAAGCAAGCTCGATGAATGCAAAACAGCATCGATAGAAACAAAAAAGCGCTGAGAAACCAGCGCTTTTTTCGTTTGTTTGTTCACTTAGGCCACAAGGATGCTCTTAAGCTCGTTCAACGATTCCACCGTGTAGCTTGGAGCAATACGCTCATCTACACTTGCGCCTGTGGTGTTCAACCAACACGTTTCAATACCAAAGTTGTTACCACCCAAGATATCAGAGTGCAGATTGTCGCCCACCATCAACACGCGCGTCTTACATGGGTTGCCCATTTGCGTCATCGCGTATTCAAAAATACCCAGATCCGGCTTAGCAATACCAACTTGCTCAGAAATCACCACGTGCTCGAAGTAATCGCTCATACCAGTGCGCTCTAGGCGAATCGCTTGCAGTTCAGTAAAACCATTGGTGATGATGCCCATTTTGGCTTTACCTTGCAGCGCTTCCATCAACTCTTTCGCACCCGGCAACAAAGTACAGATGTCAGCCATCGCTTCTAAGAAGGCGCTGTTGAGATCCGCCGTTGTGGTGTTGAGCTTTTCTGCCCACTCAGTAAAGCGTTTGTGCTTGAGCTCATTTGCCGTCACTTTGCCATCTTGGTAATCTACCCAAAGTGGCTTGTTGACCGTTTGGTAGTGGGCAAAATCTTGCTCGGTGAAGTCTACGCCTTTGCGAGAAAACATCAGCTGCAAACCTTTGAAGGCATCAAAGTGAAACAAGGTTTCGTCAGCGTCAAACAAGATCCAATCGTATTTCATTTTCTTCTTTCCAATATCCAGGTCGTTTTCTGCCGCATAGTCTAATTGTTTTCTTCTTGAAGATAATCTCTATAATTGGAAAATGATTGTATCGTTTTTCTCAACAATATAACTAATAATAGATACCCCAATAACCTAGGAGCACGCCGTGAATGCCATTGCGTCACTGCCAGTATTTGTCGCTGTCGTCGAATGCGGCAGCTTTTCCCTTGCCGCCAAGCAGTTAAACCTCACCAAATCGGCGATAAGCAAACGCATTAACCAACTCGAAGATGACCTTGGCATTCGCTTGCTTAATCGCACTACGAGAAAGCTCAGCCTAACCGAGGCTGGACGCCGATACTTCGAGTACGCTTCACAAGCAGTGAACCTTGCTCAACAAGGTGTCGATGCCGTTTCTGAGCTACAAGGCTCACCGCAAGGTCGGCTCAAAATCACAGCTCCCATGTCTTTCGGCGTATTGCACGTTGCACCACTTATCAGCGAATTTCTTGCACGTTACCCGAAAATTGAGGTCGATTTACAGCTAGAAGACGCCATGGTGGATTTGGTCGAACAAGGCTTTGACTTGGGAATTCGCATTGGCGAACTTGCGACTTCTAACCTTGTCGCTAAGCGCCTTGCTCCGTGTAAAAGCGTGCTGTGTGCCTCTCCCGAATACCTAGAAGAGTTTGGCGTACCAACCAAACCAAGCGATTTGGTGACACACAACTGTTTGCGTTATTCGTATTTCCGAGGCGGGGTCGAATGGATGTTCATCAACAGCGGTAACGAATATAAGGTACTGCCTAAGGGCAACTTTGTGGTCAACAACAGTGAAGCGATTCGCCAGTTGCTATTAAGAGGGTCTGGCATCGCACAATTACCAACTTTTATCGCAGCCAAAGACTTTGCAGCAGGCAACTTAAAACCGCTAATGGAAGACTTCTCTCTCCCAGAGCATGCCATCTATGCGGTGTTTCCTGAGCGCAAACACATGCCATTGAAAGTGCGTGTATTCATAGACTTCATCAGCGAAAAGCTTGGCACTGATACACCGTACTGGGATCGCTATTGATCGTTTGATACTGTGACCTCCCTCAGCACAAGCATAGTAATGAGGTGAGGGAGAAAATCTGCTAATTACAGAATTTTTAGTATTGTATTCAGCTAGAGCGTTTCAGCGATAAACCTTCTCCACCCGCCAGTATGTGTAATGTCCGTTGAACCATCGACAGCGATGGGTTCACATATAAAGCCCTTCACCCATTGGCCGGAATCTAACTCGACATTACCTAATCCTAGAGGGTGTGGAATTTGTTCAAGCAATGCTCCAATATGACGTTTTGGTATTCGCCAAATTTCGACTTCTATCCTCTTGCCTTGCTCTGGCATTCTTACCAAGCCCGGTCTTAATGGTGGTCCACCAGCAAGACAATAAAGCGCGTAGTTTTCAGACGTTGTTGTTCGCAGCTTGAAATTCGCCCCTAGCTCAATCAACTGATGATTTAACGTTAAGTCTTTCATGTGCGCCCCGCATACCAGCAGATCTACGCTATCAAGATTAACAAGCTGAATTTGAGTCGCACCAAGAGGCAAATTCATCATTGTTTGCCACTCACCAGCCAAGTTGATTAAGGTTTCATCTTGATATGCCTGAGCAAACAAAGTCACGCCAAATGGTAGCCCTTCATCGGTAAATCCGGCAGGTATCGCAATCGCGCTGTAATCCAACAAGTTCATGAAGTTAGTGTAGTAACCGAGGTTGGTATTGAGTGCAATAGGGTCGTCATTGACCTCCTCAATCTTGTAGATGGTGCCTGCCGTTGGGGTAAGAACAACATCAATGTCATCCATTAACTGATCACACTGCACTTTGTATTCTTGAAGTTGGTAGATGGCTTTAAAGGTATCTGCCGCCGAGAGCGCTTTGGCTCCACCGACAATCTTTTGAATCACATCCAAACAGTTTTCTTCATTACTCTCAAAGAACTCTTGTATCGCAGCATAGCGCTCCGCAACCCAAGGACCGTGATAAAGTAAATCTGCAGCTTGGATAAATGGCTCAAGATCAAACGGAATCACCTCGGCGCCCAATGCTTCCAAGCGAGCTACAGCCTGAGCATAAAGCTTACGATACTCATCATTACCGAAGAACTTCAATTGCGCTTCATTTGGAACACCAACCCGAACACCTGCAAATGTTTTCGGGTCGTCAAAGCTTGGCCCAATAGAACATCGTGAGAAACAATCCTTCTCATCGTATTTGGCAGCGACTTGATACAGTGCACTGAGATCCTCTGCACTCTTTGCAAAGAAAGTTACGCAGTCCAAGGTTCGACAGGCAGGAACAACGCCACTGCAACTCAACAAACCCTTACTCGGCTTTAGACCGTATAGGTTATTAAACGCAGCCGGAACGCGCCCGGAGCCAGCTGTGTCAGTACCTAACGAAAAGTAGACTTGGTTAGTCGCCACAGAGACCGCACTGCCCGAGCTTGAGCCGCCCGAAATATAACTTGGGTCGAAGCTGTTCTTCACTGCCCCCCAAGGGCTGCGAGTACCAACTAGGCCTGTCGCGAACTGGTCCATATTGGCTTTTCCAAGTGGTACAGCACCCGCTTTTATCAGTAGTTCAACAACGAATGCAGATTCAGAAGGTTGATAGCGGTATGCTTCACAACCCGCTGTCGTTTCTAATCCGGCTAGATCAATGTTGTCTTTAATGGCGAAAGGAACACCAAACAGAGGTAAGTCGTGGCTGCCTTTTTCCGTTAGGTAATTAATAAAAACATCCAGTTGTTCATCTGAAATCACTGAAATCCAAGAGTTAAACTCATCCTCTCGCACTTGCTGAAGTTTTTCAGTCAGAAACGCTTTAACGTCGAGTTCTTCAGAGCGATAAGCTTCTAGCAAATCACTAATCGTTAAAGGGGCTGATTGAGAGAAGTTTGATACGGTTGAATCATTCATATTTCTATCCTTAGAACCGTTATGCGGCACACGTGTTTACAACAAGGAGTGGCTCACCAGCATGAACTTGAGCGCCGGCATCATGACAAATGGAATCGACAACACCAGACACACTTGCTGTCACCTCTAGTTCCATCTTCATGGCTTCAAGTATCATCACGACCTCGTTTTCTTTGACCGTCTGTCCCGGCTCAACAAGCACTTGCCAAATATTGCCTGCGACATGGCTTTCTATCGCCTCTTGCCCTTCTTCGAGTTCCGTTTTCACAGATGATTGCTCGATTTCTGTCGCTACAAAGTTCGCTTGTCCTGACTCTTCCCAGCGTTGACGCTCTTCTTCAAAAGCCTTCTGCTGACGCGTTTTGCTCACATTGATCTCATCAGCATGTTCATCGAGAAAAGCTTGATAATCCGAGAGTGAAAATTCAGTCTGTTCAATTTTCACTGGATAATGACCTTGTGGGTGTTTCTCACGAATATCGAGGAGCTCTTCTGCACTGACTTCATAGAACTTAATCTGATCAAAAAATCGCAACAGCCAAGGTTTAGTGAAGGCTTCTGTTAGGCGGTAGCGGTTCCACATTTGCAGGGTACGCCCAACAAATTGATACCCTCCCGGCCCTTCCATGCCATAGACACACATATATGCACCACCAATCCCCACCGCATTTTCCGGTGTCCAAGTACGAGCTGGATTGTATTTTGTTGTGACTAAGCGATGTCGAGGATCCATCGGCGTTGCCACTGGTGCTCCAAGATAAACGTCCCCAAGTCCCATGACTAAGTAGCTGGCATCAAAGACGATTTTCTTTACGTCCTCGACAGAATCGAGGCCATTGATACGGCGGATAAACTCAATATTATCAGGGCACCAAGGCGCATCTTTACGAACCACCTCATCGTATTTTCGAATCGCAAGTCGTGTTGCTTCGTCGTCCCAAGAAAGCGGTAAATGCACGATTCGGGCGGGCACCGATAACTGGTCAATGTTATCTAACCCCGCTTCAATCGCTTCTAACTCTGCTAGTAACTGCTCTCTCGGTAACACAAGGTTATCGTAGTGAATCTGCAAGGAACGAATCCCCGGAGTGAGCTCTTCAACACCCAAAATTTGCTTCTGCTGCAACTTGAGCATGAGGGCATGAACACGAAAGCGAAGACGGATATCCAATACTTGAGGGCCATATTCAACCAGTAAGTAATCTTCGCCACTTGGACGATAAATAACCTCTTCACCATAGTGGTCAGCTGGAATGGTTTTGATGACCGGTGAGATAGGTTCGGCTTTTGGCAGTGCTAGTTCGCTGATCACGCCCGTTTCAATCTGAGCCAGTTGCACGCGCTCGGCATTTTCTGCGTCTTGCACCGACACCGGAATAAAGCGAATTTTGTCACCCGCCTTGAGTTGTCCCATTTTCCATAGGTCTGCTTTTATGATGGTCGCAGGACAAACGAAGCCACCTAAGCTTGGGCCATCAGGCCCCAGAATGACTGGCATATCCCCAGTAAAATCAATCGTGCCAACCGCGTACGCATTATCGTGGATATTGGATGGATGTAGCCCTGCTTCACCACCATCAGAGCGCGCCCAATTTGGCTTCGGTCCGATTAGGCGAACGCCAGTACGACTGGAGTTAAAGTGCACTTTCCATTCTGCGTCAAAGAAGCTGTCGATATCCTGTTGGGTGAAATAGTCCGGTGCTCCATGTGGGCCGTAAATCACCCTAATTTGCCACTCACCATCCAATTCGGTTTGTGTTATCGCGTCTAGCTTTGGCTCTGCCTTTGACACTTCTCTATTGAGGTGCAAAACATCACCAGCCACAAGTGCTCGCCCAGCGTGACCACCAAACTTCCCAAGGGTAAATGTTGAACGACTGCCAAGGTATTCTGGGCAATCTATTCCTCCATGAACTGCCAGATAAGTTCTAGCTCCATCAAGTACCTTGCCCAGTTTTAACACTTGTCCCGCTTCCACTTTTATACGGGTTTTCATTTCGATTTGCTGACCATCCAGTGAAGCTTCTATCGTTGCCCCAAACAGCACGATAAACGTGGCTTGATTGAATCTTAGCGTTGGGCCAGACACAATGATCTCTAACCCTGCCGCTGACTCAAGGTTTCCAACAAGGCAGTTCGCTAAACGGAAACTTAATGAATCCATGGGGCCCGACGGTGGCACACCAATATCCCAATAACCGGTGCGTGCAGGGTAATCTTGAATCGTGGTTTGCGTCCCGCCACTGAGCACATCAAAAGTATGAGGTTGGAATTCAAAACTGTTTAAAGATTGAGTCAGCACTTCGCCTTTTTTGACTAACTCACTACCGAGTAGTTGGCTCAGATAAGCTTGGTTGTGCTCAATGCCATAGACAGTGCTGCTATCAAGGCCGCGTTTAAGCTCTGATAACGCGGTCTCTCGGTCTTTCGCATGAACGATGACTTTAGCAAGCATAGGGTCAAAGAACGGAGAGACTTCCACCCCGGCCTCAATCCAATGTTCGATGCGTAAGTTATCTTGCTTCGCCCAGTCCACATGGCTCAATAACCCAGCACAAGGTTGGAAATTTTTATTGGCGTCTTCCGCATAGAGTCGAACTTGGATGGCATGGCCTTTTGATTCTAGGTTTGTGCCTGCTTTTTCCAGATCGAATGCCTGTGCACCTTGTCGAATCATCCATTCGACCAGATCAACACCAAACACCTCTTCCGTCACACCATGCTCAACTTGCAGCCGTGTGTTCACTTCCAGAAAGTAGAACGCTTGGGTTTGTTGGTCCAACACAAACTCGACCGTACCCGCGTTTCGATAGTTCACCTTGCTAGCAAGACGAATTGCCGTGTTCTGGAGCTCTGTTCGGGTACTTTCGCTCAAGTTCGGAGCAGGCGTTTCTTCAATGACTTTTTGGTTTCGGCGCTGAGCTGAGCAATCTCGCTCTCCGAGTGCAACCACATGTCCGCGTCCATCACCAAAAATCTGTACCTCGATGTGACGAGCTTGCTGAATAAACTTTTCGACAAACACACCGTCATTACTGAAGTTGTTTGCGCTAAGCCGCTTTACGCTATCGAAAGCTTCCGTCAGTTCATCACTAGAAAAGCAACATTGCATGCCTATGCCACCACCACCAGCGGTACTTTTCAGCATCACTGGATAACCAATCTTTTCTGCCGCGATAAGTGCTTGCTGTTTGTCGCTGAGAAGCTCCGTCCCGGGAAGCAACGGAACCTTCGCTTGTGTTGCAATACGGCGAGCTGAATGCTTCAAGCCAAACGCTCGCATTTGTTCCGCAGTCGGTCCTAAAAAGACCAACCCTTCTTGTTCACAACGTTCTACAAATTCTGGATTTTCACTAAGAAAGCCGTAGCCGGGATGAATGGCTTCCGCACCCGCCTGTTTGGCGATAGAGATAATCTTTTCTTGATCGAGATAGGTTTCCGATGCTCCACCCTTTCCAAGTGAGAAAGCTTGGTCTGCATCGACAACATGTAGGCTTTGCGCATCGGCCTCACTGTAAACGGCGACACTTCCGATATTGAGTTGTTTTAATGTACGAATAACACGGCAGGCAATGGCACCACGGTTAGCAATTAACACCTTACTAAACATAATTTTGTCCCTAAAATCCGGGTCGTCCCGGAAGAATAAAGAGCATCAAATAGGGTCGTCCCTAGCTCGTTTTCTCAGCTCATTTACTGGGATTTACTGCCAAACAAGAACCTCAACAGGTGTTGGATTGTAAGCGTTGCATGGGTTGTTTAATTGCGGGCAGTTTGACATGAGTACGATGGTATCCATGTGAGCTTTGAGCTCAACGTATTTACCAGCGCCACTGATCCCATCGGCAAAGGTCAACCCACCTTCCGCGGTAACAGGCACATTCATAAAAAAGTTGATGTTATGAGTAAGGTCGCGCTTACTCATGCCAAAATGCTCATTCTCTGAAACCGCAAGTAACCAGCTGTCACGACAGGCATGCATGCATTTTTTGTCAATCGAATAGCGGACCGTATTGCTCTCCGTCGCACACGCACCGCCAAGAGTATCGTGTCGACCACATGTGTCTGCGACGATTTCAAGCATCACGTTACCAAGATCTGAGAGAATTTTAGTGCCTGCGGTGAGGTAAACATTGCCTTGCTCTCGTATCGTATCAATTGCACTGTAACGTTCTGATGGGTCATTCGCATTGTAAAACAGCACATCCGCCGCTTGGTTGCCTTCAATATCTAGAATACGAACGGTGTGGCCTTTCTTGACCACCTTCATGTAGTAGTCACCCGCAGGAACGACATCTCGATAGAGCGCTTCACTTGGTATTAATTGGCTTTCGACGATCATGTTTTACTCCTTTAATAACGATGATGAGATTGAGAGGACGCTTGCTGAGTAGCATTGGTATAGCGTCGGTTGTTTTCAAAACCGCGCGCATTTTCTTCTCGATGATTTAGGCATGCATCACTTTCTAACATCGCCTCCGACTCAAACACGGATACTTCTACTGGTTTATATGGATAGGTCTCTGATGGATTGAGAGGATGTGGACACGTGGTCATCACAACCAAGGTATCCATCTCAAAGCGAAGTTCGATACAGTCATCGGCTTTACTGTGGCCTAAGTGATAAGCCAGATTGCCTTCTTCATCCGTCGCCACTTTGCTAAACAGATTGAGGTTTGCGGCCAAATCTCGCTTTCCTAAGCCGTATTTTGCCACTTCAACTAGCAAGGCATCGTAGCCATTTTGCTTCCATTGATTTCGCTCAGTTTGGTAGTCTCTTTCCCCCCATTTTTGCGCCACTTTCTGCTTGTTCGCGACACCACAAACGGTATCGATCCATCCGGTATCATCACGAACGATAGAACAGAAAATTCGCCCCATATCCGAGTACAAACAGTTACCCGTCGACAGTTTAAAGGTGTGTTGGCACTTCAATGTATCTGGCGCATTGTAGCGCTCTAGAGGGTTTGCAGGGTTGTAGAACAACACACTCAAGTTTGCTCCGCCTTCTAAGTCTTTAAACCTTACCGTGCGCCCTTTCGGCACCATCATAGACCAGTGTGCAGCACCGGGTAGTGTGTCGGAAAAAGACACGTCCTGTCCTATTAACATATTCAGTTCCTTATGCGATTTTCTTGAGAATAAGATCTCGAGGCGTTTGTTCAATTTGCTCCGTCGGGATATCAAACGTCACTTGAGCGCCAAACCTTTCCGGGGCTTGGTCATCTTGTCGAGTGTGGTCAAACACCCATAGGCGATTACCAAGGTGAAAACCTTCGCTGAGATCATGTGTGATCATAAATACGGTGAGTTGCTGCTCTTTCCACAGAGACTTAACCAAGGTGTGCATGTCCTTTCGAATACCTGGATCAAGTGCACCAAACGGTTCATCCAGTAGGAGTATTCTTGGCTTCTTGATCAAAGCTTGAGCAATCGACAGTCTTTGTCTCATGCCACCTGACAACTCATGGGGATACTTATCTTGAGCCGCAATGAGCCCGACCTGCTCTAGCATGGCTTGAGCTTGTTGCTTTGCTTGTTGTCTTTTGGCACCTAGTAAACGCCCAAACAAAGTGCTGGTTACGCCTTTGCCTTCAAACTCATAACCCAACATAACGTTTTCAAGTACAGTCAAATGGGGAAACACTGAATACTTTTGAAATACAATACCGCGCTCAACACTCGGTTCTTTAGCCAAAGGTTGACCATCCAAAAGTATGCGTCCTCTAGACGGTGTTTCTGTTCCTAGCAACATATTCAGAAAGGTGGTTTTTCCACACCCAGAAGCTCCTACAATGCTGACAAAATCGCCCTGATTCACCGTGAGGTTCAAACGCTCTAGCACAATGTTGTCACCGTACTCTTTCCACACTTGATTGATTTCAATAATCGGTTGCTGGTCAGCCATGATTCTCTCCTTGAGCTTGGTGATACCAAGGGCTTAGTTTTTGCGATGCCAAACGCAATAACCAATCCATGCAGTAGGCTAAAATCGTGATCCACAAAACGTATGGCAAGATCACATCCATTGATAAATAACGACGAACAAGGAAGATTCGATAACCCAAGCCCTCTGTTGCGACAATCGCTTCTGCCGCAATTAAGAACAGCCATGCACTGCCTAATGTGAGTCGCACAGCTTCAATCAATTTGGGCATGATTTGGGGCAAGATGACTCGGACAATGATCTGCCAACTATTAGCCCCAAGAGTCTGAGCTTTGATGAGTTGCTCATCAGGTAAACTTTGCACACGTAGCTGAATGTCTCGAATAATGATCGGGCACACTCCGACCACGATCAGCACCACCTTTGATACTTCACCGACACCAAACGAGATAAACAGAATAGGTAGAATCGCCATAGGTGGAATCAGTGAAACCGCGGTAATCACCGGTGACAAAGACGAGCGCACCAAAGGAATGATGCCAGTAGCAATCCCTAACGAAAGTCCAAGCAGTGCACTGATCCCTATACCCCAACCAAGACGAACCAAACTGGCGCTGGTGTCTACCCACATGAGGTATTCGCCCGTTCTCTTGCTTGACGTAAAAGCCATGCGGTCAATGGCGTCAGCAAAGCTGCTAAATGCTGGCAGTAACTTGTCTGCTGAATTTTCAGCTAACCGGGCATCAGATGCCGTGACATAAACAGCCAGCATGATTAGGAAAGGCATCACACCCAACATGACACGCCCAAACTTCGATGGGTAACGATTGATAACTTTGGTCATAACAACTCCATTTCCAATAACCAAATACAGCAATTACAGTTTGTTCTCTGCCGCCATTTGCATGTATTCAGAAGTAAATCGGAGTTTGATGTTATTTGGGTTTCCGTACACACCTGCATGCGTCTCTACGCCAATGAACTTAGCATCCGGAGCACCATCACCCAGTAACCCATGTTCGAAAGAGAACTCGCTGACTTTTTGCATTGTCGTGGCCAGTTTCGGGCTTTGAGTAAAAGTCACGGCATCATCGGCGGAGTAAAACATATTGGTCGCTTGCAGCTGGGACTTGTAACCTTCAAGGTCTGTGCCTGAAGCTTGTGCCATGTATGACTTCGCTTCATCGCCTTTGGAGTCGGATTGCATGACCGACATGATTTCATACCATGCGCCAGTCAGTGCTTTGCCCAGAGCAGGATTGTTTTTCAGAGTGTCTGTGTTCACCACAAGAAGGTCAATTATTTCGCCAGGAATATCAGAAGAGTCGAAAACAAAAGAGGTATCTGGTTGAGAAGTAATTTCGCTGAGCAGTGGGTTCCATGTCACGACGGAAGAGACATCATTAGTGCTAAACGCGGCGACCAGATCCGCATCCGACGTATTGACGACCTTAACATCTCGCTCACTCAGCCCAACACTCTCTAGCGCACGAGCCATTAGGTAGTGCGAAACACTCAGTTCAACGAGGTTGATAGATTGGCCTTTTAAATCGGAGAGGCTTTTGTCACCTTTGAGAACAATACCGTCGTTACCATTAGAAAAGTCACCGACAACCAGCGCGGTTGAATCTACGCCACTTGCAGCAGGAATGGTTAAGGCATCCATATTGGTCATCACAGTGGCATCAAACTGACCGGTGGTGAACTGGTTAATCGATTCGATATAGTCGTTGACCTGTACGACATCAATCTCAATGCCATACTTCTCAGCCCACTTGTCTAAAATGCCAGAATGGTCTGCATAATCCCAAGGCATCCAACCTACATAAATAGACCACGCGAGCGTAAACTTCTGTTTCTCTTCTGCTAATGCTGTTGAGGGAATTGCAGCGGCCAACAGAGTGGTGCCAAGCATTGCGGTGAGTACGCTTTTCCTGAATCGAGCTTTCATTGGAATCTCCTCCATGAGTCACACTTAGATATCAACACAAGAGACATAACCAAATGGCTTGGTTTAATCTCCCGGGCTTCTATCCCTCCGTGTGACCTCTTGCGAGGTTGACAACTCTTGACCCAGACACTGTATCAACAGCCGGAACCCTAGATGTCTATTGCCAAATTGTCCGTTAGATACACATAACTGTGCTTCTAACCTTATGCTCTTGCGACACAGTTATCAGTAATCCAAATCTCATGCCAAAAACTTAAGCCTTTAAATATCATAACCTTACTTGGAGTTCGTAATAGCCCACCACATAAAAGCCCACTAACTTAGTGCAAGGATCACCAAGTTAGTGCAAAGCAATGGAGAACCGCAAAATACCTTTGGAATCTGACCAATAAGAATGGTGCGAGATAGACTCAATCTGCACTTCTTAGCATTTGGTTAATCTAATGTTTCATTTTTAACAGGTGCGCAACCATCATAGGAGCGCTAACTTAAGTAGCACGTCAACCACACCGGAGTGTGAAGCTATGAAAGTACTGATTCAATACACCCAAGCGGGTAAATATCGTGACCAAGCGTGGGAATCACTGACGCTAAAAGCAAAAGGCGAGATGCAAGCTGTGACGCCTTCTTATGCCGCACAGCTTATTGAGCAAAACAAAGCGACGCTGGTAATGACGGAAGACGAGCAAGTCATCTTCCATTCTTAAGTAACAGGCATCGATAAAAAATGAGCTCAAATTGGAGCTCATTTTTGTTTGATTGGTGGGTGAATTATCACGATCAATCTTGAATGATCTTGTTGCCGCAGTTTTCGCAGATTAGATGACGAGAGAACTCATCCATAGACGCAAGGAAAGCACCAAAGACTGTGCTTTTTAGAAAACCAGAAATGAACTCCTTCTTACTGCGATTCTTATCTCCCTCAAAAGCACTTTTCTTTCTGACCAACACCACAACATGATGCGTTTCCACACCACACGAAGGACACATAACAACTTCCGTCTTTTTAGACATAATAAGCTCCTTGAAATCGATTCTGTTTTCTAAAAATTGTCTCGTTAAAGCCTCGCACTGACCTTCTCCCTCAGCGCTCGTGCATACTCAGTTAATCGTCGAGCATTGTCGGCGGTTTCTACGTCCCCACAGACTTGATCTTGATAGGTAATATTTGGGCTGGAATACACAGGTAGGAGGTTGTCTGAGTAGCTCATGATGGTTCCAGAATCACCACACAAAGCAGCATGAGCATAACGCTTGATCTGTGATTGGTTATCCTCTGTCGTCATGGAGTTGAGTGTTCTACTCTGAAGCTGAGATGACAGTGTTTTTAAATCATGTTGTGCCCACGCTAAATGCCCTAGCTCATGCTCCAAGGCGAATGGAGCAGCTCGTACATCAGAAACCACAAAGTTAGGAAACAGATCGACCCACGTTTCGGCGATTTTGTACTCAAAATCAAAGTAACTGTTGTCTTCACTTAGCACTAGCACAACATAGAAGTTTGGCTCTTGGTACGCACGCTCCAACAAATTGCGGTGTTGCAGATTAAGTTCATAATGGGAGGACAACATGTCTGCTGGCTTCGCGTTGTGAGCATCGAAGAATTCATAACCAGCGCTCTTACGAATCATGGGGATACATGAGTTTGAGAGAATAAGATTTGAAAGGGCTAAGTCTTCCTCGATTCGTGCTTCCAATGCTTCTATATCGAAATCGCTGAGAATGGAGTAGTCAAAGACGAATTGAACCCAAGTCTCGACTTTTTCTTCTTGGGGACATTGCGGAAGCGCGAGCTTTTGGGCATCAAAATAGAGGCGAGCACTCGCAAACACCGCAACAAAAATTAAGCAAATACTTACAACTTTCAGCTTCATACATTCTTCTTACAAATTTCGTAGGCAACAAATATAAGCACATGAAATTTATAAATTAATGAAACCAATATGTAAACAAGCGCTTATTGATTATGAGAATAAGCGCCGTGAGTATGTGTGATTACTCGTCCTCGTTTAAGCGACGAATCAATTTGGCAGGCGTACCGCCATAGAGACAATCTGGTGGAACATCACTGTTTACCACGGAGTTAGCAGCAATGACTGAACGAGCACCAATGGTGACCCCTTGGTTGATCACCGAGTTGCCACCAATCCAAACACTATCTTCAATGGTGATTGGTTTACAAAACGTTTCCCACTTAAGTCGGCTACGGTAATCCAACGAATGTGATGCCGTGTAAAGTTGCACACTAGGGCCAATAAGTACGTGGCTACCAATGGTGATTTTGGCTCCATCAAGCATGACGACATTCATATTGATGAAAGTCTCTTCACCGATTTCAATCGTCTTACCAAACTCACAATGGAACGGCGCTCGGACCATACTCATTCCAACTTTACCAAACAGATCCTTTTGCAAAGCATCACGTTGAGATTCGTCGGTATTGTTATTGAAGGCCTTCAACGCATGAGTTGCGTGAGTACGGATCGCTTCGATCTCTTCGTCTGTGCCGTTAAACACTTGGCCAGACATCATTTTTTCTAATTCGGTCACTGGATCATTCCTACAACTTTTGACCAAGATAGATTAACGTAAAAGAGGAATAAAAAAAGAGAAAAGCACGGGCTTTTCTCTTTCCTATTTTGTTGTTGTGTCACGCAGAGGTTATACGATTTCCCAGCTGTGAGTCATCTCAACGCCTTCGCCCAACATTAGACATACTGAGCAGTATTTTTCTAATGAGTCCGCCGCCACTTTAGCTACGATTTCTGGGTCTAGTGCTTCACCAGAGACTTCAAAGTGAATGTTCACCTGAGTGAAGATACGTGGAGCTGTTTCACGACGTTCAGTGGTGAGTTTCGCGTTGACAGAAGCCACTTTCTGGCCCGCTGATTTTAGACCATCAACAACGTCCACAGAGCTACAACCACCAGCAGCCATCAACACCATTTCCATTGGGCTTGGTGCCGTTGCACCGCCATTGCCATCCATCACGACTGAGTGACCAGATTGAGACTGACCGAGGAATTTAAAGTCTTCGACCCATTTTACTTCTGCTTGCATGGTTTCCCTCATTATTGCTTTTGCCTCATCGGAAACCTTCTACCAATGAGCGCTTGTTTCGTGCCGTTACTGTAGCCCTGTTGCGAGAAAGGGCAAAGAATTTTTCGTAATCACTGCAATTTTTTCGCTCTTACTTCTGTCTTCTTACGTAACATTCATTGAGAAAAATGACGTTTGAGGAAGTTATGAAGAAAGTATCTAAGCTATTGGTGGGATTCTCATTCACACTCCCTGTACTGTTCATCTTGCTAAGTAAAACAGGTACCGCCGATACCATGGATAAGATGAACGCATCTGGTAAAACTGACATCGCAACACTTGCAGGTGGCTGCTTCTGGTGTACCGAATCAGACTTAGAACAATTGCCCGGCGTGTTAGATGTTGTCTCTGGTTACTCAGGCGGTGATTTAGAAAACCCGACTTATCGACAAGTGTCTTCTGGCAAATCTGGCCATATTGAAGTGATTGAGGTGAAGTACGATCCTGCTGTCGTAAACTACGAACAAGTGCTGGACTACTTCTTCCGCCATATCGACCCGACTGACGACAAAGGCTCATTCGTCGACCGTGGTCCCCAATACCGCCCGGCGATCTTCTATCATAATGCGGAGCAAAAACAGATTGCTGAGCAGTTTATGATGGAAATCGACAAGGCGATGATCTATCCAAAACCGTTGAAAACAGAACTGATCGAGTTTGAAAAGTTCTACCCTGCGGAGTCGTACCATCAGGATTACTACAAGAAGAGTAGCCTGAAGTACAAATACTACCGCTACGCATCAGGTCGCGATAAGTACCTCGACGAAGTGTTTGGTGAAGACCGTAAAGAGAACCCAAAAACACTGCGTGAACTTATCAACGAAAAAGAGTTGGTGACGAAAGTGAAGGTGTACGAGAAACCTTCAGACAAAGAAATCAAAGCTAAATTGACTGAGCTTCAATACTACGTGACACAAGAAGAAGGTACGGAGCGTCCTTTTAACAACAAGTATTGGGACAACAAAGAAGCAGGCATTTACGTTGATATTGTCACTGGTGAGCCTTTGTTCTCATCAACGGATAAGTACAAATCGGGTACAGGTTGGCCAAGCTTTACCAGACCAATTAACCCAGGCTACATCGTAGAGAAAACCGACTTTAAACTGGTTTATCCGCGCACTGAGATCCGCAGTAAGTTTGGTGATTCGCATATTGGCCATGTATTTAAAGATGGCCCTAAGCCAACGGGATTACGTTACTGCATGAACTCAGCTGCAATGGAGTTTGTACCAGTGAACAAGATGGCGAGTTTAGGCTACGGCGATTACCTGTACCTATTTGATAAGTAGCTAGACCACTGTTTTAACCAAATTAGGAGTGAACATTCAGCGTAATGAAAGGTTTTAAATCCAACCTTCCCATGAAAGTCTGTCCGGTCTGTCAGCGCCCATTTTCTTGGAGAAAGAAGTGGGCGCGAAATTGGGAGGAAATCGTTTATTGTTCTGAGCGTTGCCGAAGAAATAAATCAACGAAAACGTAGGTCACTCCGACCCTCTCTGGGAAACGCTATTTCCTTTGTATCAACGTTTGTGTGCGTTTTCTTACCAAGGCAATAACGTCCCATCATAAGCCCAAAAAGCCCCGCTATCTTGCGGGGTTGCTTTTTCTATCAAGCCTAATAGATCCTTAGCTACTCGCTCTGGTGTAAACAGCTTTCCCTCTGGCACATTGGTTTGAAAAGGTGCCGACAAAACTGTATCTGTGGTGCCTGGGTGAAGTGACAGCACAGTGCCGTGTTTGACCATTCTTTGCCATTCGATCGACATGGTTTTAAGGAACATGTTTAATGCGGCTTTCGATGCTCGATAGCTGTACCAACCACCTAACTGATTATCGCTAATGCTGCCAACTTTGGCCGAAATGGTCGCAAACTTAGGTGCAGTACTGCGCTTTAGCTTGGGCGTGAAATATTTCGCCAACAGCAAACTTGGCAGAGTATTAACCATGATGGTTTGCTGAAAAAAGTCTGCGTCGAGCGAGCTAAGATTCTTCTCAGGGCCTTTCTCTTGGGTGTGCAACATACCAACACAGTTCACTAACCAATCGACATGTTCAATCTGCTCACTGAACGCTTTTACCTGCTCGTCTTGCGATACATCCACTTGATGCCAAACGACATTTGGATGTTGCCAATCTGGTTGCTGCTTACGATAAGTGGCATGCACGTGCGCTTGAGGGAACCGAGCTGCGGCTTCTTGAACCATCGCCAAACCAATTCCACCATTGCCACCGACGATGAGTATTTCCATCACAAGTTCTCCACGTTTTCTATGTAGTGCTCTGCGGTATCAAGTATCGCTTGGCGCTGCTGTTCTTCCATATTGTCCCAAGAGCGGAAAATCATCCCGATTCGTGGGTTGGTTGCGAGACGCTTGTCGTGCTTGTTCATAAAGCGCCAATACAAGCTGTTAAACGGACACGACCCTTCTCCACTGCGCGATTTATTGTCGTAATGGCAACCCTTGCAGTAATCGCTCATTTTGTTGATGTAAGAGCCACTCGCCGCGTAAGGTTTGGTGCCAACAATGCCGCCATCCGCAAACAACGCCATGCCACGAGTGTTTGGCATTTCTACCCACTCAATTGCATCCACATAGATACCGAGATACCACCCATCCACTTGGTCTGGATCTATCTCGGTTAGCAAACAAAAGTTACCTGTGACCATCAAACGTTGGATGTGGTGTGCGTAGGCATAATCGAGAGACTGCTCAATCGCATTGCGCACACAGGCCATTTTAGTTTCGCCATTCCAGAAGAAATCTGGCAGCTTTCTGTCTGCGCCCAACTCATTCTTTTTCGGGTAATGAGGCATGTTCGCCCAATAGACGCCTCGGATGTATTCTCGCCATCCTAAGATTTGGCGAATAAACCCTTCGACTTGAGAAATGTCGATGTCCGCGTTGGAATGAAATGCCTTGAGTGATGCATCAATGACTTCTCTCGGGTGCAGCAATTTGCTGTTGAGCGAGAATGAAATTCGGCTGTGGTACAAGCTCCACTTAGCATCGTGCTGACCTGTCATGGCGTCTTGAAAACGTCCGAACAACGGTAAACAGACTTGGCAGAAATGCGCGAGTAAAGAGAGGCTTTGCGCGCGATTAATTGGCCACAACAAATCCCCTTCGAGATTTCCGATAGTTTTGATGTCATGTCGTGCCAACCGCCCAGTAACATCGCGCACGTCGGTACTGAACATCAAAGGTTGTGGCAGTTGTTCAATATCTTTGGCTTTGAGCTTATTACGGTTATTGGCATCGTAATTCCATTTTCCGCCGACGGGTTTTCCGTCTTGCATCAAGATGTCGAAGCGCTTGCGCATACGGCGGTAAAAGTGCTCCATCATGATGTGTTTGCCTTGAGGGAATTGCGATTCAATTTCCTCAAACGGCAACAAAAAGTGTTCCGAATCGACACAACGTGTAACGACCCCATCAAGCTTTAGTTTGGCTAACTGCTCTATTAAACGGTATTCATCGGGGCGTTGATATTCAAACTTACTTGCACCAACTTCGCTCACGTAGTGTTGCAAGACTTGCTCAAGATCGTCGAAGGATTGTGTGTCATCCAACGTGAGGTGCAGAACTTGATGACCTTCGCTCTGACGCTCTTTCGCAAACTGTTCCATTGCAGAAAAGAACGCACACACTTTCTGAATATGATGCGTGACGTAAGTATTCTCTTGCTTGAGCTCTGAAATCAGGTAAAGCACTTTCTCATCCGGTTGCTGAAACCAAGAGTGCTCACTGTTAAGTTGATCGCCCAAGATCAATCGTACGGTTTCAAATTGCATTACGGTTTCTCCGATGACGAAGCTTTATCACTGCTGCCCATTACGATAGGCCAATCGACCATGTCTACACTATCCAAATGTGCACCAGCACAACGACCTTGCCACTTATCGATGAACTCCATGTGCGGATCGTACATTTCGGTTTGCTTTTCGAGATTGAATTGTCGTGAACCACGCGGATCAGCACCAACGCCTGCTAAGTATTGCCAATTTCCCCAGTTCGATGCCACATCGTAATCAACCAGTTGTGACTCAAAGTACGCCGCGCCATAACGCCAATCGAGGCCAAGCTCATGCACTAAACAGCTGGCGACTAACTGCCTGCCACGATTCGACATATAACCGGTTTCATTTAGCTGATGCATACACGCGTTCACGATAGGAAATGGCGTTTCACCTTTCTTCCATTGCTGGAAACGGTGCGCGTAAAAGCTGGTGAGTGGTGCTTGATTTTGGATGCCACCGAATCGGAACAGCTGCCGCTTGTATCGACGTGCATACCAATAAAAGTACTCACGCCAAAGCAGTTCGAAGTAAATCCAATAGGTTGAATCATTTGCGCCATTCGCGGCTTCATAACGTTTCAACATGGCATAAATGGTTTTCGGAGAAAGACACCCATGAGCTAACCAAGGAGAGAACTTGGTGGAGTAATCCATGCCATCTAAACCGTTGCGCGTTTGTTTGTATTCACTTGCTAGTGTTGAAGCAAAATACTGACGACAATGTTCAAGCCCTGCTCGCTCACCGCCGGTAAACAGGCTTGGTTGGATGTCACGGGTCAAACTCAACGTCGGCAGTGCGAGTCCGTCTGGCAGTGGAGGCAAAGTTGTTACTGCTTCTACAGGTTCAGCGAGAGCAAGTTTCTCAACCTTTTTTCGGAACTTGGTGAAGGTGTCAGGAAGCGCTTCAAGCTCAAACGGTAAATCTTCGACAGAGAACAAGCTACGTACTTCACTTTGAATAACCGCTAAATGGGGCGCTTCTGCCTGAATCTTATCGACCACATCTTGTTCGTCTGATCCAGCAACCGCATCCACATAGAGGTGCGTCACGCCAAGTTTGTCAGCAGCGTGCTTGACGGCTTGATACGGATGTAAGTCAACAACCTGCAAACGCTGATTAAGCGCATTCAAAGACAAATTCAGGCAATGCAGCGACTCATCCAAAAACTGCTGTTTGGCAAACCCGAACTCCGGCTCTTGTGCGTATTGCTTTAGATAGGAGGACACTTTTGGATAGCAGTATATGCAGATAAGCATATCAACTTCTGCAGAAGCTCTTAGTAGGAGCGGATTGTCGTGCAATCTTAAATCGTTGGTAAACCAGTACAGTCCGATTGTTTTGTTCAAAAGAAGCTCCTTTTGGCTCTTTTCTATTGCGCGCATGCCAGTTTTTACGCATCTTCGTTGGTCACGATCAGCGTGCCATCGACATTGCTCAAAACTCCATCAAACAAACCTCTTTAGTAAACAGAATGTTACGGATAATTTTATCAAATTTAATAATCAAACCTTACATTCATGAAACTGTTTGATTATTTGCTCATTTTTTTTAAGAAAACCAAGCAAAAATGACAAAAATTAAAGCGATATTGTTTTATATCCGTTACCCTTAGCCTAATTCCATTTTGCTTGTAACACCGCAGAAATGACCGACGAATTTAAGAAATCAACCGCGAATCTAAAAAAAGCGGTGCCACTAATGATAAAGAACCACGTAGCGGCGACACCTGCCAACTACGCGCTGTGGTACACCTACGTAGACAAGACGATCCCAGAACTAAACCAAGAGTTAGATATGGTTCTGGAGAATTATGACGTCTGTCCACCCGCTATGCATAAGCAGCTCTACAACAACTACGTGGCGAGCAAAGCTGAAACCAGCTTAGAAGAGCTCAAAACGAACGTCGAAGTGCTGCTGGGTGAAGTCTCTAGCTCAATGAGTGACACCATTACGGATACTTCATCCTTCTCAGACATGGTGGACAAGAGCTTCAACAAACTAGAAAAAGTTGAAGATAACAGCCTAAGCATCGAAGAAGTGATGAATGTTGTTCGTCAGCTTGTCGTTGAATCCCGCGAGATCCGCCATTCCACCAAATTCCTAAATAGCCAACTCACCACGGCCAGTGAAGAGATCTCCCGTCTTAAAAACCAGCTTGCTGAAGTACAAAAAGACGCGCTGTTTGATGGCCTGTCAAACCTATACAACCGCCGTGCTTTCGATAACGACCTGCAAATGCTGATCGACAGTAACCAAGCAATGACCTTGGTGATGTTGGATATTGATCACTTCAAAGCGTTTAACGATAACTACGGCCATTTGTTTGGCGATACAGTGATTAAAGCCATTGCGCGCCGTCTGCAACAAAGCTGCCGTGATGGTATCAGCGCTTATCGTTTTGGTGGTGAAGAGTTCGCCGTTATTATCCCGAATAAGTCGCTACGTATTGCTCGCCAATACGCAGACACTTTGCGTCGAATGATTGAGAAACTTCGCGTCCGTGACAAACGCTCTGGCACTCAAGTGCAAAGCATTACCGCATCGTTTGGTGTGGCCGAGTTTGAAGTAGGTGATACGCCAGAAAGCTTAGTGAACAAAGCGGATAAACAGCTCTACGAAGCCAAACAACTGGGTCGCAACCGTGTGATGCCCCTGTAACGCCAGTAAAGCAAACTAGCGAAAGCAATTCACACAGGCTAAAAATATAAACAAAACCCCAAGCGCTTGCTTGGGGTTTTGTCTTTCTTGGGCTGGCTCGTTATTTGTTTCTTAAATCATTAATCAATGCTGTAGCAGTAGCTTAAGAAGTAATCATCGCCGTTTTTCGCGGTGTATTCTTTGTCTTCACTGCATGCCATTGGTTTACCTTTCTTATCGCCTTTGATTAGGCTGATCCAGTGGCGCATCGCAGTTGGTGCATTGCCGGTTAGTTCAGGGCTAAAGGTGGTGCGTGTTTCCAATTGGATATCGTCGATGTCCATCAACTCCACACAACCGGTGCCTTTGTGACAACCAAACATCACTTCTGCGTGGCTACCTGATTCGTCTTTAAACAGAATCGATTTAGGGTCTTCTTTCTCGCCAGTGTACGCTACAAAATGCTTTGGGCTCTTAAGACCGCTGTGGGTGCCGTCTTTGAAGTAAGCCATTACATGGCGGTAGTCGATCACGTAGCTTGATACGTCTTGGTGAGAACCGTTCTCCAATGGGAACATACGGTCTAGTAGTTGTTTCGCCTTAACTTGTTTCTCGCTCTGCTGTTCAGCACTTACCGCCTCGACGGCAAATACGGCTTCAGCGATAAATGGGCGTTCTTGTTGTTGGATGTCTTTTTTATCGAAATTCAGCATATTCATCGTCGTTTCCTCGCACTTAAACACTCTTCCTAGAGTAAAAACTTAAAACTTCCGTTTAAGTTTCAGGCAAATCTGTGAAGTGGATGGTTAATTTCCTTGCCTGCTCATTATGTAGACTAGCGAAATTTTGACTACAATTTCACAACAAAAATTTTACAATGTGAATTTTACAAAATGTCTGTGTCAAAAAGTCTTATCCGCCAATCACATTTCTTAGGGACGAAAATTCGTAACCTAAGGAAGAATAACCATTTAACGATGGAAGATTTGTCTGCGCGCTGCGTTAGGATCAATCCTGAATACGCGCCGTCGGTTTCTTATCTGTCGATGATCGAACGTGGAAAACGCGTACCGAGCATCGATATGTTGGAAGTGATCGCCGAAGTTTTCCAAAAAGAACCCGCTTGGTTTTTGGACGACGAGCCAGAGCTCGAAGCCATCACGCCCAATAAAGGTAACCGTGGCGGCATTAACGGGATGGCGCTCGAACCCAGCTTCCTGTTCTCTAACGATATCTTGCAAATCGCGATACCAGAAATGCTCTCCCAAACTGGTATCACAGGGCGGCAGTTTGCTCATCTATTGATTCGAGCACACCAAGAAAACCACCAAAACCACTTCCCAGATCTGGAACGGGCAGCGGAAGAAGTGGGCTTAAAGCGACTTAATCTGTCAGTGGAAGATCTGATCGACATTGCAAAAAGCATGGGGTTGGATATTCGCTGGGTAGACCGCGCACCGCAAGATGTGATTGATGAGCTTGGCGTGAGTGCAAAGCAGTTGATCACGTCGTTTATGGAAGCGCCGGGGACGATTTACCTCAACAAACGCATGCGTGATTACCCAACACGTTTGAAGTACGACCTAGCTGTGTACATCGGCCATCGAGTGCTGCACAGCAGTGATGGTATGAGTAACGTGCTGTCTATTGGGCATCAGAACAACTGGGAGCAAAGTGGCTCGCAGGTTTCAAACTCTGAGCTCAACTCACAAGACATTCTGCAAGCATGGCGCGATTTTGAGTCAAGCTTCTTTGCCGGTGCCTTGCTGTGTCCAAAAGTGCCATTTCGTCAGTTGCTTGACCGCTCTGGCTATGAAATCGATGTTCATAAAAAAGCTGGCGTCTCCCCTTCGGTCGCAATGCGTCGCATGACGGTGGTATCGCCCTACCCGCACTGGCATTACTTCGATGCTTATGGTCCGGGCAAACTCAAAGCCGTGTATCGCGGTAATGGTATCCCGCTTCCTTGGGGTAACATGCGCAAGGTAAACGACCCTTGTCAGCATTGGGCAGTATTCCGTCGCTTGTCCCAACCATTGGATACCAGCTCTGCACAAATTTCGATTCTAAATGTCGGTAATGAGCCGCGTATCTACTGCTGTGAATCGGTCAACGTCTTCGACCCAGCCGGTAACAATCGTGTTCTGTGTGCAGGTATAGACCTCAACCCTGCGATTTCAGCCCAAGGTGGCGATGCTATTGCGATTGCAGAAGAGTTGAAGTCTCTATGTGTATCGTCAGGCGGTAGTACTGTGATTCCTCAGCACATTAAGAAAGATCTCACCACGATAGCTAAGATACTCAACATCAACTGGATTGAACGTGGGATTCAAACTCAAGCTCGATTGATTTGTTCGAGAGGTGCGGTGTGTCCAAGACAGCCAAGCTGTTACAACAAGTGCGGAGATTCAGGGGAAGCGGGCGATGAGGTGCAAATTCTTGACCTCTAGAAAGAAAAAACGCCAATCACAATAAAGGTGATTGGCGGTATATATCTGTGAACAATGTGTATTCACTAACAACGTCAGTTGGCTAGGTGACCCTCGGCTTAATAAGGGTCACTCTCTATAAAGCACGATGCGTGCCAACTTTTAAAACTCCGTTTTTTCTTCGATCTTGATGCATATTGGTGCTTTATTGAGCACACATTTTGCAAATCGCAGTTGCAAAATGCAAATCAATGCAAAATATGCTACTGCACACATTGCTACTAATCCCTTTATCAGCAAATCAGCGTTTAAATAAGAAAGACTGTCAAGATGAAAAAGCCCCGTAGGTATACGAGGCTCTAACTGTCTGTATTCTAACGTTGCATTTCGCTCATAGACGTTGCTTTGCAAGCCTACTTCGTTTTAAACGCTACCCGCCATAGTGTTTTTGTTGATACATACGCTCGTCTGCGATTTTCATCATTTGCTGCGGTGAGGTCATTTCTGGGTCAAACATGGCGTAGCCCATACTGGTTCGTAAATAGATCAGCTCTTCGTCATAGATAACTGGCGTTGAGCACAATGCAAACCTCAGTTTCTTCAACAAGGCTTGAATGTTCTCTTCCGTCTTTGGATTGTGTACAACCACCAAGAACTCATCACCGCCCATCCGCGCCACGATGTCAGATCGACGCAGACTACTTTTGATCCTCTCTGCACACGCCACCAGCACTTTATCGCCCGCATCATGGCCATAGGTATCATTAATGTGTTTGAAATGGTCGAGATCGATGTTGATCAAAGCGAAGCTGTAACGCTTTTTGTAGCGCTTCGCAATTTCGAACTGCTGCTTGTATGACTGCATAAAGTAGCGTCGATTTGGCAATTGCGTTAGCTCATCGTGCAACGCTCGGCTGTCGGCGACGATGTATAAGCGATAAATCACAATCAACGCAATACTCATCGCTAACACGATGGGATAACCGACTAAGCGAGCCAATTGTAAAATATACCAAGGTACTTGCTGCTCTAACCGGTCATCCGAATAAACGGCGAGGCTCCATCCTCCGTATGGGAAGTGAACCTGCTCTTTTGCGTATATTTTTCCGCTTTTGCTTGGCTGGCCGAAAAACACATCCCCGAATTCACCTCCGCTATCGTACCCACTGATAGTCATGTGATAGCGGTAAGAGAAATCAATTACACCGGTTTCACGGAGCAAGCTGTCAAAATCAATAACAGCGCTGATCACCCCCCAATAATCATCATTAAAAGGCGGATCTCGAAAAACGGGCACACGCACAATCAGCCCTAACCCGCCTTGCACCAGCTTAACTGGTCCCGCTATGAATATTTCTTCAATGTCTTTGGCCTTTTGTACTTGGACCCACTGTTCAGGAACAGTGCGATAATCAAGCCCTAAAACGCTCTCATTACCTTGAAGAGGGAAGAGATAACGAACGATGTCGTTTTCCGCGATGCCAATAACGGAAATGCGCTTACTCTTGTTTAGGATACGGTTAACCGCGATATTCAGCTTGCGCTCTTCTTCATTGGGTAGCAAAGTGATGAGAGTAGCAAGTGTGCTCGCGTTGTAGATGTCAGCCATGAGTTCCGCTTCCAAATTGGAACGGAGAATGGAAAGTTGTTCTTTGGCCTCAACTTGAACTCGCTCTTGATGGAGGTTTTGCTGGTTTCGGTGCAACAGCTCGATAACCCCAACAGACAAGGCAAAAAAAGTGAGGAAGAACAATGCAAAATAACACTGTTTTCTGGGTGAATAACGCATTTGTTCCCCACTAGCTCGTAGCGATTCGCCACGAAGCTTAATATTTATTGTTAAAATACTTATTTAATTTAAGAATAACCAATACTTATCGGAAAGGTAATAAATATCGAACCTTTTTATAAATGAGACAGGTAAAGTGAGATGCAAGTACAAGGTGATTTATTTAAAAGCTCATTTTGGCAAGAAGTAGCACAGGGAAAGATCTACTATGAGCCTAACTTTCTGAGTCAATTAGACGCTGATCGCTGCTTTTCGCAACTCCGCTCTACCTTACCTTGGCAACAAGAAAGCATCATGATGTTTGGCCGTTCTGTCTTGCAACCTCGCTTGCAAGCTTGGCATGGCGACGTGGATTACACCTATTCTGGATTAACCATGGCACCACACCCTTGGACACCTGAACTGACAGAACTGAAGGCGCGCAGTGAAGCCATCGCTGAAGTGCAGTTCAACTCAGTATTAGCCAACTTATATCGCAATGGACAAGACTCCATGGGATGGCACCAAGACAACGAGCCGGAACTAGGGAGAAATCCTGTTATCGCATCGATTAACCTCGGTGAAACCCGCCGAT
The DNA here is from genome assembly GCF_000305755.2 of Vibrio sp. HENC-03. Lineage (NCBI taxonomy): Bacteria > Pseudomonadati > Pseudomonadota > Gammaproteobacteria > Vibrionales > Vibrionaceae > Vibrio > Vibrio sp. HENC-03. The sequence goes on from NZ_JH976064.1 coordinate 927,950, forward strand.
TTTTACTGCGAAATTTACATTGTAAAACCCAAATAGAATATGAACTTAGCCACGGCTCATTACTTATTATGGCGGGTGAGCTTCAGCACCACTGGAAGCATGCAGTGCCAAAAACAGCCAAACCAAAAGGCGAACGTATTAATCTGACTTTCCGCCATATCGTGACCAACTATTGACTGAGTTATTACATAGCAAATAAGCATTGATGGTAGGTTTGAATTCTAGATTTCTAACGGAATGTGTTTATGCGTATCAAACCTCTCAGCTTAGCCGTGTTGCTTTCATGCTCACTGGCTTTCCAAGTGCAAGCCGCGCAAGAGTCTCCTGTTTTGACCTATTCACAATCCGCTCAGTTAATTAAAGATACCTATGAATCGCGGCTCTACACACTGCCTGCGTTTCGTGAAGGGCACTTTGGCCTTCGAATGTATCGCCAAACCCTAGATGACAAATACCTTCCAGCCGTTTGGACAGACATGGCACAAGTCGCTAGTCGCCTGAACCATTTTGCCAGCGATGTCACCACGCAAGAACAGATCTTCCTCTATTCAGAAGAGCGCCTCGCGAATTACCACGACCAAGAAGATGAAAGAGGTCAGCGCCGCTATACCGTGACCAAGCACCAGCCAGAATATTTCTACTTAGGTGTGGATCTGCTCGGGGCAATGGCGAGAGCAGATGAATATGGCCTAAAACACAAGCAAGATAAGACCTTGAGAAGTGTCTTGCGCCGCTATGATTTCTCTCGATACGCCACTGATCCCGAGATGATTGAAGCATGGGCTGCGCAGTTAGCGAATCAGGTGTATTGGTTGCGACAGCTTGGAGAGCAAGATGTGGTCGCTCAGTTTACCAAAGCCTTCCGTAGCACGTACCCTGATAGCCAAGACAAGAAACTGTCGCCTCAGCAATACAGCAACAAGATTTATGGTATGACGCACATCATCTTTGGCGATTCGCAATACTACCAAAAGCAGGTGAATGAAGCGGATCATCAATGGATTTATGACTACTTTCGCGACAACATCGACACCATCATCCTACGTTCAAAAGAAGACGTGATAGCGGAGGTTGGGATTACTTTCTTGTTGGCTGGTTTGGATGACGATCCGGTGGTTGATAAAACACGTCAGGCGATTCAAGGCGCCATCAACACCGAACAAGGCATGATTCCCTCGGTGGAAGGCGATTACGATCTAAAATACGGAGAACACCGCAACGTATTAGCGATTATGCTGCTCGATTGGCAAGGTGTGCATCAAGCACCGACAGTGAAAAATCAGCCTTACGCCTTTGAATCCCTGCCTTATGGTCTCATGCCAAAGAAGACCGAACAGTCGCGATAAACGAACAACAGCAATAAATAAAAAGCAGAGTAGTTAACTCTGCTTTTTTGTTACTTGCTCGTAGCGTACTAATCGAAAGTCCTGAAACCCTTGCATAACGCTTAAGATCATCGGATTCTCAAAAAACTGCTCACTGGTTCCTGCATAAAACGTGACGCTGTGGCTATAACAACACTTCTCTAAAAAGCAGTCTTCCATAAACTGATTCAAACTGTGGTCTCGGATCGGGAAGTAAACCGTCAAACCTTTACTGATTTCAGCAATATGGGAAAGCAATGCCGTTCGGATGGTTTTCGTGAGAAACACCACACTCACCAGATAAATCGCGTTCTGCTTTTGTTCATAAAGAATGTGCCCCACCAGCATCTTTTTGTAATAGAAACAAAATACCTTTGGTTGCGTGAGGTGCAGTGCGTCTAATGTATCCGTCACCGCACTGCCGTTTTGTCGATGATGTGACTCACAAATCAACTGTTTGTCATCTTCGTCCAGCTTTTCAAAAGCGACATGGCTACGATGAGTAATCTCATAATCGTATACAGTGCTTAAGTTCTGAAAATTCACCGGGTGTTGCAATGCCTTCTTGACGCTTTTTAGCTCTTGCTCATCATAATGATAAGGCTGCTGAAAGAAGTGAGCGATACCTAGGCGACGTAACAGTGTCGGTTCTATTCGTCCCCTTTCCCACTGACTGAGTGTGGCTTGATTCAAACTTGAAAACACACGATGAGCGGAAGAAAGCAACTCGGCCAAGGCATCTTGCGAATATTTAGATTTTTTCCTGAAATGTTTTAGTGCATCTGCAAAATGAGCGCGTTCAAACTGCATGCTCTCTCCTAGCCAACTTATTGTAATTTAGAATTTTATTTATCTTTATAAATTAGAATAGACAACAAATTGTCTTTTGGTAGAACCTTCTTTAGAAACCACCATACCTTTATTAGAAAGTGTTGGCTGTAACGCCTTCGGGGTAATTCTCGTGCAGAGGCGCAAGCTCACTTTCAAACCCGACGCGACTGCCCCTTGGGATCACCACAAGTCCACCCTCGGTAATGAAGAATTGCTCACTGTCTTTTTCCGGCTTTTCTCCAATGACCGTACCCGGAGCGATATGAACATCTTCTTCGATGATTGCACGGGTAATTCGGCTATTCGCCCCAACTTGGCAGTGCCCCATGAGCACCGCTTCATGCAGGATACTGTTTCTGCCCAAGTCACAGTCAACACCAATCACTGAGCGGATAGAACAAGCCCCTTCAATGTTACATCCTGACGCGATGTAACTGTCTTTAATGCGCACTTTAATGCCATCAATTTCATTGCGTTGACAAGGTCTATCTGACTGCGCTTTTTCACTTAACAGCGGCTCTGATTGAGATTTTTTCAAACGGTGGTTTTCCGTCAACAACATCATTTGTGCACGCCAATAGTCGTCAACGTTATTCAATCCATGCCAGTACATAGGCGTTTGCTCTGAATAAAGAACTCCGAGATCAAACAGCTCAACCTTCACACGACGGGCCAATAAACCAACAATATCCTTAGTCAGATCATGCTGACCATCGAGCTTTTTCGCGTTGGTAAACAATCCCTTTACTAACACTGGACGTTGGAAGAGATAGTTCTCTGTCAGCACCATGGCAAAGCCCGGCTTGTTTGGTATTTCTGCAGGATGTTCTGGTTGATGTTGAATACTCACAACTTGACGTTGAGTATCCAGTTCTACGACATGATATTTCGAGGCTTGCTCGATTGGCACCTGTACGACAACCAAAGTCAGTTCTGCTTTTTGGATTTGGTGGTATTGAAGTAACGAGGCAATGTAGTTGCGATGAATTTGCTCACCACCAACCAACAATACATGCTCATCGGTCGGATGATTAATCGAATCAAGATTCTGCAACAGTACATCGGTCCAATTTTGTTCCAATGCAGGCAAAAGCCGAGTCTGAGGATAAGTAGTTTGAGGATAAGTCGGCTCAAGCACTTCAATGCGTGCTTGATAGTTTTGCCACGCCTGTTCAATGTGAGTGTTTAACGCAGCACAATGAAAGCGGGTTAAAACCAGATTTCGTTTAACGCCTGCCTGAATCAGATTACTTAAAGCAAAATCAATCAAACGATGAGATCCCGCAAACTGCGTGACCGATTTACAACATGTTTCTGTGAGAGGCCCTAGCCCTGTCCGCTCTCTATCGGCAAGCACCACCGATACGACTTTTGACGTCACGCTCTTCCTCCTTGTCATATTAACAAATTAGAAAGTAAGCCCAAACCGTACGGCAATACTATTCGATATAAGGAGCAAATGACTCAGAAATGAATAATACAGAGCGATGTACTCTTAAATATTTAACCAACCTCTCATTCGGTAGCCTAATAAAATAAAACCCACCAAATTGGCGGGTTTCATTAAAGTATTTTATGTGCAGGCATCCCTTTATAGCGAGATAAAGATACCCGCCAAACATGCGCTCATTAGGTTAGCTAGCGTGCCTGCTGCTACCGCTTTCAGACCCATGTTCGCTACGTCTTTACGACGCTCTGGAGCCATCACACCGATAGAACCAAGTTGAATGGCAATAGAACCGATGTTTGCGAAACCACACAGCGCAAACGTGATGATCACTTGTGTGTGTTCAGTCAGCGTTGCTTTATGTTGTACGAAGTCGATGAATGCCACGAATTCGTTCATTACGATTTTCTGACCGATGTAAGAACCAGCCGCTAGAACTTCGTGACTAGGCACACCAATCAACCAAGCAAGAGGAGCAAATAGGTAGCCAAAGATTGCCTGTAGCGTGATACCCGCAAAGCCGAACATTTCGCCTAGGTTTTCTAGACCGGTGTTCACCATCGCAATCACACTCACAAACGCGATTAGCATTGTACCTACCGCAACCGCGACTTTCATACCGCCCATCGCACCGCTTGCTAGCGCGTCGATCACGTTGCTTTCTTCTGATTTATCTAGCTCGATGTTGTTGTAATCGCTTGGTGTTTGACGCTCTGGCACAATGATTTTTGCCATCAACAAGCTACCTGGTGCTGCCATGAAGCTTGCTGCGATTAGGTATTTCAGCTCTACACCTAGACCTGCGTAACCACCTAGAACACTACCCGCTACTGATGCCATACCACCCGCCATTACCGCGAACAGTTCTGAACGAGTCATGTTTTGCAAGAAAGGACGGATAAGAAGTGGCGATTCGCCTTGAGATAGGAAGATGTTACCTGTTGCAACAAGAGATTCTGCTTTGCTGGTACCCAAGAATTTTTGGATTGCACCACCGATAAATTGAATCACTTTTTGCATGATGCCCAAGTAGTAAAGGGCAGAGATAAGAGCGCTGAAGAAGATAATGATAGGAAGAACGCGAACCGCGAAGATGAAGCCAGTAGAAGCAAGGTCACCAAAGAGGAATTTGATACCTTCATCGGCAAAACTTAATAACCCCGCAACACCACTACTCAAACTCGCCAGTGCCGCTTGCCCCCAAGGGAAATAAAGCACTAAAGCTGCAAAACCCATTTGAAGCAACAATGCTCGAGACACGGTTTTCCAATTGATTGAAGAACGGCTCTCTGACAGCAGGAACGCACAACCTAGTAGTGCAACAATACCAAATAGACTAAATAGAACACTCATGAATCGGACCTACTGAACGTTGAAAAAGAAAGGAGCGCCAAAAGCATTGGCAGAAGAAAGAAACAACGTATCGAGTGACAATGCACTCGCAGATCCAGATTGGAGGAAGAACGGATAGTTCGACATCTTATTTTTACCTTATACAAGCAATTGAACGTAGCTGGTCCGGTCCGTGGGGTCATTCACTGTTAGAGAGTTCGTAACTCATCTCGCTCCATGTGACGGCTTGTATGGGTAAGGGCCCTGAACAACGAACCCTAATTCCCGCTTAAACGGGTCGCAAGTATAGCCATCAAAACGAGAGTTTCATCACATTTATTTACGCAAACGTTCAAGCGTTCATAATTTGAGCAAAGATGCCTTTTTATGGTCATACTTGTAGGGAAAATAGGGGTATTAGGAGGAAAAGATAAGATGAAATGGCCAAAAATGGACAATAAATGTTCAGTTGAACACCAAAGACCAAAAATGAGCAATTTTGCTCTCGCCAATCTATGGATTTTGGATATACAATTTGGAACGCTTCATTCCGAAGCCTCTGTGTATTCAGAGCATCATGATGCCGAGATGGTGAAATTGGTAGACACGCTAGCATGAGGTGCTAGTGCCTTTGGTGTGAGGGTTCGAGTCCCTCTCTCGGCACCATTCCTTTCTTTACAAAGAAATTTAGAGTGTAATGCAAAGTTCTAAGCAGGCAAAACAATCCGCGGACGCTAATCAATTACTTAGCGAACTTGCGGTGCACGCTTTATTACACCTGCACTTCAAAATCCACGCGTCATCGCGAATTATCCCCTTAAAAGAACGTAACGACCTGCTCCAGAAGTGGTTAAAACCGAAACTAAAAAGCAATCGCTACAAACTGATTAAAAAGCCATTAAAGTCTCTGACTCAACAGGCAAAAGGGGAAAATGGCAATTTAGAAGCCTTACTCGAACGTTGTGTAGGTGCCGATAAACCAGGAAACCCACAGCCTCACCTCGACAGTTACCTACTGTTGATCAATGAAGTTGAGAAAAAACTGGGTACGACCGTACTACTTTCTCGTCCGGAAGATGTAGATCTTTCCCACGACCAACATGGTTGCTTGTTGTGTGTGTTGTCAGAGAACTTAAACCAACATTTCGACGACAATAACGCCTTGATCGCACCAATTTCGATGCTTTTCCGCGGGCCAATGAGCCAACGTTCGTTGTTCCTAGGTAGTATTTATGCGAATAACACCTTCAATTACGAAGTGTTGTATCAAGACGAGCAATTTGTGCGAATCACGCTAGAGCTAGCGTAATCGCAAACGGCAAAGATGAAAAAGGCTGCGAACACCGCAGCCTTTTGCTTTTCTAGAAACCCATCTTATTCAATATTATGAAAACGTGCAGTGAAGTGACGAAGCACTGGCGGCTCGTAATCAAAGGTTAACCCCTTCAACTCATGCGCTCGGTCCTTCAACTCAATGATTGCATCGGCGATGTAGTCCATATGGTCGTTGGTATACACACGACGCGGAATGGTCAAACGCATCAACTCCAGCTCAGAGGCTTTCTGTTCACCTGTTTCCGGATCTCTGCCAAGCAACAGTGAACCAATCTCTACCGCTCGAATCCCCGCCTCTAAATACAAAGCATTACACAACACTTGTGCAGGGAATTGCTCTGGTGGGATATGAGGCAAAATCTTAGCCGCATCAACAAAGACGGCATGACCACCTGTTGGGTATTGGATTGGAATGCCCCCTTCGCGCAGACGCTCACCCAAATACTGAACTTGGCTAATGCGGTAGTGAAGGTAATCTTCATCAGCGCCTTCATACAGACCACGAGCCAAGGCTTCCATATCACGTCCAGCCATACCACCGTAAGTGACAAAACCTTCCATCGGAACGCATCGTGTTTGTACCGCTTGGAATAGCTCTTGGTGATCGCGAATACAGCACATACCACCAATGTTCACCATTGGATCTTTCTTCGCAGACATGGTGAGCATATCGCCGTACTGGTACATCTCACGGATGATTTCCAGAATCGACTTGTTCTCGTAACCCGCTTCACGCTGCTTGATAAAGTAAGCGTTCTCGCAGTAGCGAGCTGAATCGATCACCACAGGGATGTCGTACTTAGTTGCGATTTCGTACACGCTGCGCATGTTTTCCATCGACACAGGCTGACCACCAGAGCTGTTACACGTGACCGTGGTGATGATCGCACAGATGTTATGAGAACCATGTTCTTCAATCGTTGCCACCAGCTTATTGAGGTCAAAGTTCCCCTTCCAGTCATATGGCGTTGTCGTATCGAACGCTTCTTCCGTCACCACGTTAATCGCTTTACCGCCATTGAGTTCAATGTGGCCTGCGGTAGTATCGAAATGGTAGTTAGAAATGAACACTGGAGTCTCACCTCCACGAACCTGACGCATACGCTCAATCAGAGCTGGGAATAAGATTTGCTCGGCACCACGGCCTTGGTGCGCTGGCACAGTAAGCTTATAGCCAAAGAAATGCTCTACTGCATCACACAAGTTGTAGTAGTTGCGACTCCCCGCGTAGGACTCATCACCCATCATGATGCCTGCCCACTGATTGTCACTCATAGCACCAGTGCCAGAGTCGGTCAGCAGGTCGATGTAAACATCATCACTACGAAGAAGAAATGGGTTAAAACCTGCTTGTTTAAGGGCAATCTCTCTGTCAGCCAATGTCGTCATTTTAATTGGCTCAACCATTTTAATGCGGAACGGTTCTGGGATACGTTTCATTATTAATTTCCTTATACGCATTGCTTTGCGCGAATAAGCGCAATCTGCTTCAATCTCTTGATTTTTATTAGAAAAATAGAAAGGTTCAATGCGGGTGCATTGAGGAAATTAACGAACAGAGATTTTACTGAGAAGGGACAAACCGTAATCGAGGTTATACCAGAACGACAGCACTAAACGGCTATCAAGAATATCCTTAATTCTCGTCATTCTCGTCCTCCTGATTTAAATAAAGTAAAGGTCAGTGACACTGCGCCGCTGACCTTTTCACTATAGAGCAAGATTTAAACAATTTTCAGTGAACCCGCCCTCACTTTTCATACCAATAAACTATAAAATTCCAAGTTTTTAAGGACTTATTAGCAACCCGTTGCAGGTAGAAACCTCAATATAATTAGGGCTACTTATTGCAAATCACCCTGCGGCACGGCGCTTGACTCTGCGTTTAATATTCTGCTCTTTCACCATGTAGTCGAACAGAGGTGCGAATAAGTTGGCAAACAGAATCGCTAACATGATGCCCTCTGGGTAAGCAGGGTTGAGCACTCGGATAAATATCGTCATCACACCAATCAAGATACCGTAAGCCCATTTACCACCGTTGGTGAAGGCAGCCGATACTGGGTCGGTGGCCATGAAGAAAGTGCCGAACGCGACGCCACCAATCACAAAGTGCCAGTAGAAAGGCATAGAGAACATGGGATTGGTATTCGAGCCAATCGCATTAAGCAATAACGACGTCACGGCTAAGCCAACAAAGACACCCGCAACAATCCGCCACGACGCGATCTTCATAAAGATCAGCACTAGGCCTGTAAGCGCGATCAGCAGGGTCGAGACTTCTCCCATAGAACCCGGCAAATTACCGACGAAAGCGTCCATCCAAGAGATAGGCTGGCCTGTCATGTTGTTGGTCAATGCGCTCTGACCACCTTCGTACCATTGGCTAAGAGGGGTTGCACCGGAATAGCCATCAGCCGCGACCCAAACGGCACCGCCAGACATATTGGCTGGATAAGCGAAGTACAAGAACGCACGCCCTGCCAATGCAGGATTTAAGAAGTTACGCCCCGTGCCACCGAAGATTTCTTTCGCTACCACGATACCAAAAGTGATACCCAGTGCGGCTTGCCACAACGGAATGGTAGGCGGGAGAATTAACGCAAACAGAATGGAGCTAACAAAGAAGCCTTCATTCACCTCGTGCTTGCGGACAATAGCAAACAGCACTTCCCAGAAGCCACCAACTACAAACACAGTCGCGTAGACAGGCAAAAAGTAGGTTGCACCGACCAGCATTTTACTCGCCCAGCCCGCTTGGCTGGCCGCCTCTACTGAACCCCAAACCCAACTCAGCCCCCAAGAGGCATCAATGGCTTGTTGAGCAGCAGCTTGGTCAAGGCCGTACAGCAGAGCATCACTGGATTGCTGACCGATGTTATACATGCCCCAAAACATCGCGGGGAATACGGCTAACCACACCATGATCATGATGCGCTTCAAATCGATGCTGTCTCGAACATGGGTTACGCCGTGATTCACTTTACCTGGCGTATAAAAAAGGGTTTCAACAGCTTCGAAGAGTGGGTAGAACTTGTGGTACTGGCCTCCCGGTTCAAACTTTGGTGAGACCTTTTCAAAATAATGCTTCAGACTCATAACGTCTCCTCCTCTAAAGAATGTTACGAGCCGCTATCAAAAGCGATCGTTTTTAGCCTGTTTAACTCCCCCATTACGTATTTATCTGTTGGCACAGAAGACCTTGCTATTATGTAAACCGTGAAAGGCGTGCTTATACTCAATCAATGACAAAACAATGGAGTGGATTATGAAGTTAAGGATGATGTGGACCGCGATGATGTCGTTGGCCGCTTTTTCATTTGCAGGTAACGCATTGGCCGTAGACAAGCAAATGTCTCCTGGTTTGAAGAAGAAAATGCAAGCCATCTGCGGCTCAAAAGGCGGTGTCCCTGGTGGTTGGCAAGTGGCGAAAGTGACACCGGATGCCGAGCGCTCGCTCAGCATGATTCTGCATCAAATGAATGCGACGGATAAGCTAAAGCAAATCAATGATGTCAGAACTCAAATCGTCGGTGGCACACACTATGCGATGGAGTTTGAGCTGAAAGACGGTGAAGTCTGGAACGCGATTGTCCTGCACAGTGCTCGCGGCGATTACATGATAGAAAGGCACGCCAAGAAAGGCGAACTCTGCCCTAAAGATGGCAACTCCTAATTCCCAGATTCAAGTACAACAAAGGCGACAGTTACGTCGCCTTTGTTTTATACCGTTTTCGCTTCTATCTTCTCATTCACTTTATCGCAAATGTATTCCCCAATCGGCATTGCAGATGTCGCTGCAGGTGAGGGGGCGTTGCAAACGTGCAGGCTTCTGGCGCTCTCGGCAAACAAGAAGTCATGAACTAAAGTGCCATCGGATAACACTGCTTGCGCACGAATACCCGCAGGATATGGTTTGAGATCGTCGACCTTGATGCTTGGGCAGTATTTGTTAACCAATTTAAGATAGCCCGGCTTCCACCACGAGTTCTTAAACTCATCCAATCCGGTTTTTAGATGCTTTTGTGTCACCTTCCAGAAACCGGAGAAACTGAGCATTTGCATAGTATCTTGCAAGCTGAAATTAACCTTGTCGTACCCTTCTCGCTTCCAGCCTTGCACCGCATTTGGACCAACGGTCACACTGCCATCAATCATGCGAGTCAGATGAACGCCCAAGAATGGCAAGTCAGGGTCGGGAATTGGATAAATAAGATGATTCACCACATGGTCGTGTTTGCTATCTAAACGGTAGTATTCACCACGATAAGGGATGATTTGGAAATCGGTCGGAATAGACATCATCTTAGTCATGCGATCCGCCATCAAGCCGCTGCAAGTGACCAAGAACTTGGCATTGAGCTGCATCGTTTGACCGTCAGAAATGCAGGTCAATTGAACTTCTTCGTCTTTCTCTTCGGCAGCCACCACTTTGGTTCTCAGGCTGATTTGACCACCGAGCTTTTTGAACTCTTCCGCCATCTGCTCAGTGACCAAACGATAATCGACAATACTGGTGGTTTTAACATAAATCGCGCCCAAGCCTGTTATGTTTGGCTCAGCCAGCTTGAGTTGAACTTCATCGAGAAGCTTTACGTCGATGCCGTTGACATGGCAGCGCTCATAGAGGGCATTCATGCGTTCGACTTCTTGCTCATTGGTCGCAACCAGTAACTTGCCACAGTTCTCCACCGGAATATCGTGCTCAGCACAGAACGAAATGGTTCGCTCTACCCCACGCTTACAAAAATCGGCTTTTAGGCTGCCCGGTGCGTAGTACACTCCAGCATGAATCACGCCGCTATTGTGTCCGGTTTGGTGCTTCGCAAAACCGGACTCTTTCTCAACCAACAAAATGGATTTGTCTGGGTGGCGTTGCTGCAGTTGCCATGCTGTCGACACACCAACGATACCGCCACCAACAATGATGTAGTCATAGACTGATTTCATACGACCTCTTATAAAACCGATAGTTGAGATTGTTGCAATTTGAACTTGCGACCACTGTAAATGAACACCGCGACAAATACCGCGCAGCTTGCCACACGAACCAACATTGGTATGTCGTGCCAAACCAGCAATGTACCCACCACTACCAACAAGAGACGCGTCAGAATGTTTAGAGGGCCTTCCAAGTAACCTTCAATCGCACCAATCAATGCATAGGTACCGATGATGGCAAAAAAGCCCACGGTAATTACCGACGTCACATCCCAACTGACTAAGCCTGTGTAAGCAATCAACAGCGGTACAAGATACAAACCTTTGGCAATTTTCCATGCCATCAAACCAGTGCGCATTGGCGGTGTTTTAGCGATGGTCGCTGCTGCAAATGCGGTCAAACACACTGGAGGCGTAACGTTGCTGTCTTGCGATAACCAGAAAATGATGAGGTGAGCAGCCAGCAATGCCAAGCCTACCGCTTCCATACCCAGGCTTTGCTCCAGTAGAGTTTCCATAAAGTCCGCAGGTACTAGCGCCACCATTTCTTTCGCGGTTTCCAACGCCATTGGCGCATTAAGCAGTTCCAGCTTTTCTGGCGCCGCCAACATAAAGATGGCTTTTGCTTGTTCTGGCAATTGACCCGACACCATCAATTCAAGCAATTGGTTTTCCGCAATCAACTTGTAAAGCGCAGGGGCAGACAGTGTTCCCAATACAATATACGCCGCTGTCACGGGTAAACCCATACCCAAAACGAGAGAAGCGAGCGCAATCAGAACGATCATGATGAACAAGTCACCATTCGCCCAACCGTCGATCATCAATGAGAAGGTGTTGCCGATGCCCGTGGTGCTGATCACGTTGATCACCAAACCGATACCCACCAGCAATACGGCGGTTGTCGCCATGTTTTTCGCGCCTTGTGAAAGTGCTTCGATGATCGCTTTTGGTCCCATCTTGTGATCTTTCGAGAACCAAGAAGCCACCACCACAGAAATGATCGACAAGCCCGCAGCATAAGTTGGCGTAAAGCCTTGAACCAACAAAGTAACCAATACCGCCAGCGGGATAAGGTTGTGCCAACCGCTGATCAGCACTTTTAATAGAGATTCATCGCTGGTCGTGATCTTCTGAACGCCGCTGCGTTTGGCTTCAATGCGCACAAAGAACGCAACAGACAAGAAATAGATAAGAGCAGGAATGAAAGAAACCGCAATAATATCAACATAAGGAATTTGCGTGTAAGACGCCATGATGAAAGCACCCGCGCCCATCACTGGTGGCATCAACTGACCACCTGTTGACGCTGCAGCTTCAACCCCCGCAGCAAAGCGCGAAGGGAAACCTGCTTTTTGCATTAAAGGAATACTGATAACACCGGTTGAAACCGTATTTGCCACGCTTGAGCCCGATACTGAGCCCATTAAACCGGAGCCAATCACCGCAATAAAACCGGGACCACCGATGATTTTGCCAGCCGCAGCACGTGCCACATTGATGATGTAATCACCAACACCAGAGCGCACAAGAAACGCACCAAACAGAATGAACATGAATACGAAAGTCCAACTGATGCGCGAGATAGAGCCAAACATGCCCTCGGAAGAATAGAAGCTACGGTAGAGCAAGGTTTCCATGCTCAAACCTGGGAAGTGGAAAATACCTGTTGCCCACTTACCCCAAAGCACAACGTAGCTCAGACACACCACAATCAGCACTGGAATAAACCAGCCCATGGTGCGTCGGATCAGCTCAATCACAATCAGAATTGCCATGATGGCGAAGACCCAATCGCTGGTCACGAACTTAACACCACGTTCATACAGCGCATCTTCGGCATAGGGAATATAGAGTAAACATGCGACCGCGCCCATGGCAATTAACACATCGATACCGAGTGCAATCTTACTCTGCTTGAGAGAGATATGAGCCGGATACCAAAGCGCACAAATCACCGCAAAGCCAGCAAAGTGGGTCGCGGAAATCCATAACTCTGGTAACGTCGATAAGGTATTAAACCAAATGTGCAAAGCAGACAACACCACGCCAAACACTGTGATTGTGGTGGTTACCCACGGAAAATCAGTGCGCGTGGGCAGCTCAAACTTCTGCAATTCCTTTTCTATTGAGTCGCTCATCTCATACTCCAAGCTCTGGCGGCTTTTTCCATCTTAGAAATCGGTAGGGATAAAATGCCCCGAGCCAAAACTCGGGGCGAAGTTGGCGTTATTTCGCCATTAAGTCTGATGGGATTTCGATGCCCATTTCTTTGTAGTAACGCGCCGCACCTGGGTGAAGAGGCACTGGCAAGCCAGCAATCGCTTTCTCAATCGCCATTGCTTTTGTTGCTTTGTGAATGCCTTGTAGGAAAGGCAGGTTCTCGTAAATTGCTTTGGTTAGCTGGTAAACGTCTTCTTCCGAGATATCTTCACGAACTGCCAAGAAGTTTGGCTGTGCAATGGTAGTGATCGGCTTATCTAGACCTGGATACGTGTTCGCAGGAATTTCGTACTTCGTCCATAGGTTGTAGTTACCGTTCGCCTCTTTGATTTGCTCGTCAGTAAACGAAAGAATCGAAATGTCTTTACCCAACGCAGCAAAAGCTTGAGTGACCGCACCAACAGGTACACCTGCAGGCGTGTTCATGCCGTCAATGGTGCCGTTTTGAAGTGCGCTCGCACTGCCGCCGTAACCCATGTAAGCAAGATTGAATTTATCAGGGTCGACCTTCAGACCTTTCATGATTTGGCGACCAGAGTTCTCTGTACCAGAATTCTTCTTACCGATAGAGAATTTCTTGCCATCTAGGTTGTTCAGGTCAGTCACAGTGCCAGTTTTTGCTAGATCAGAGCGAACAATAAAGTGCTCAACGTTTTGCCACAGCATAGAGACCGAACGCAGCTGTTCTTGACGACCGCTCTTCTCATAAGGACCTTCTCCAGACCAAGCCCATGCACCGTAAAGACCTTGTAGAATCGCGAACTGTGCTTCGTTTTCGTTCAGCAGTTTGACGTTTTCACCAGAGCCCGCAGAGCTGATTGCAGAAAGGGAGAAGTGGTGCTTTGGTGCCAATTTCACTTTGCTTAACGTCGCCAGCGCTACGCCCACAGGATAGTAAGTACCACCTGTCGATGCCGTTGCAAGAATGTAGCTACGATCTTCTGCCGCAGCGTTAGCAGCAATACCAAAAGAAGTTACAGCGACAGCCAAAGCTTTTACCAGCTTATTCATTTTCATTATTACTCTCCGTGTAGTCGTTTCACGATTGGGGATTTACATCATGTTAAATCTTTATTAACAACACATTTCCTAGAGCAATTGAAATGCCAACTTTTAACTCTTTGTATTTATTGAACTAAGTGCTGAAGGACATCAAAAATGAGCAAAATCATGCTGATTTGATAGCAAAGTAATGAGCAAGATCTTGCTTATTCAAGAGAAGAAGGCTGCACGCCTAGATCGCAAAAGGTTAATAAAATGTGATCAAGACAAAATAAATGCACGATTCACTAATAAGCAATATTTTGCCGATGCAATTTTGGATTGAATTGCAACTAATGAGCGTCTCAACAATAAGAAGAAAAAGCGCATCATTCTAAACTGCTCACTTTATCAGCGGAGGTTTATAGCCTAAACGACTACAAATAGCACAAAAATACAGCAAAACAAGCCATGTTAAAGAAATGAAAAGTCATTTATTCTAATTTTGAATTTAAAAAGCAGTTCGATCCACCAGTTCAGAAACAAACATTGACCGTATCAACTTATTTTCTACTTCGGGGTTGTGCCAATAGCCCTATGTTCGTTAGGGTAACAACACACCAAGGCAAACGTATTCCTTGGTATTTTTTCGTCATTAAGGATCACCCATGTCAGCAACTGCGCAATTACAATCCGCTTTAAAACGCCCATCTGGCGTTGCTGCTGCGATCCTCCTGCTCTCTCTGAAACTGATTCAGAGCTGACAGGCTATATCTAAACTTTCTGTCAGCTTGAGAAGAAGCTGACGGGAACACCACATACTCCTCCCATTCCTTTCAGTTTCTTCCAAGCGAAACATAAGAGGAATAACAATGTTAAGCGCACGCAATATCGCCGCTTTGGGCTTCATGACTTTCGCCATGTATTTAGGCGCGGGTAACCTGATCTTCCCTCCATTTTTGGGTTATCAAGCAGGTGAAAACTTTCTGAGCGGGATGTCTGGCTTCCTCTTAACGGGCGTAGGTCTGCCTGCGATGGCACTGGTGATGGTGGCTATCGTAAACGGTTCAGACAAATTAACCGCTGCCCTACCTAAACCTTTGGCGACCAGTTTTTGGGTAATGGTATTTATCGTGATTGGCCCTGCGTTCGTAATCCCACGTGCGATTACCGTTGCTTACCAATTTAGCTTTGCACCAATGTTTGGTGATGCCGCTTTGGTGCCTTTCACTATTGCCTTCTGTGCTATCACCATTCTATTTGCCCTATATCCGGGTAAATTGGTCGACAACCTAGGCAAGATCTTAACGCCTGCATTAATGGCTATCTTAATCATCATGTCCGTGACTGCTTTGGTTTCTCCTGCAGGAGAGCTAACTGCCGCAACGGGACCATACGTATCTGGCGCATTTGCTGAAGGCTTGACCCAAGGCTACATGACGATGGATGCGCTAGGTTCTATCGGTTTTGGTTGGATTATCTTCCGCGCGATTCGCAGCATGGGTGTGGATTGTCCGAAAGCCACCGCAAAATACACGCTAATCGCAGCTTTGATGTACGCGGTTGCCATGGCGTTTGTTTACATCTCATTGGCTTACATTGGCTCAACAAGCTCATACTTGGGTTCTGAGTTCAGCAATGGTGGCGACATTTTAACGGCGTTCACCTTCAGCCACTTCGGCGCATTTGGCTCACTATTACTAGGAGCCGTGATGGTATTAGCGTGTTTGACTACTGCTATCGGCGTAACCACCGCAGGCAGTGAGTTCTACGACAACACTTTCAGCAAAGTGAACTACAAAGGCTGCGTTATCACGACCATGGTATTGGCTGGTTTGATCGCCAACGTAGGTCTAGAGCAACTATTGGCTATCACATTGCCTGCGGTTGTGGCGCTTCACCCAGTAGCGATTGCGTTGATGATCATGGCACCAGTGCGCAACAAGATGTCGCAAATCATGGTCGTCGCGACGGCGTTCACTGCTCTAACGTTTGGTTGTATTGATGCGCTGCACATCCTAGGTTACATGCCAGAAGCCGCAAACCAATGGTTAGACAGCAACATGCCGCTGTACCACTACTTTGCAAGCTGGATTGTTCCAACGATTGCGATGGTGATTGTGGGTGTAATGGCGACCAAACCGAAAGCGCAGTTGACGGTTGCAGAATCTACAAATTAAGACATATTTCAGACCGAAGCCCACCAAGTGTGGGCTTGTTCCATTAATCACCAAAAGTATCAGCTATCCAAGACATCTCGCATCAATTGTTCTAGTATAAGTCGTGTTTATATTTAATAAGCGTATGATTTATAAAATATAAGATGAGCGGCTAGGATGGCGACATGGACAACTTTTCTTTAGATATAAGAACTCTCAACTTCATCATTATTCTTTTCTCTTGTATCTACTCAGTTGGGCTGCTTTTTACCCAATACCAACAGCGAAAAATTCCTGGGTTAACCTGTTTTGCTATCTCATTGTTATTCATTGGGGGTGGGCCTTTACTCCTGAGCTTTCGGGACAGCGCTTCCGACTGGCTCACCGTTGTCGCTTCTAATACTACGTTGCTCATTGGCTTTCTGCTGACACTTTATGGTGTTTGTATCTTCCGCGCTTTTACACTTAGGATCGCTTACGGCTTCACTGCTGTGCTGCCCATTGTTGTAGCTCTCACTTACTACTTCACTTTCCATGTGCCCTCTATCCGTATCCGTATTCTGGTGATCAGTGTTTACTTATCAGCAGTAACGTTAGCAAGTGGTTGGGCGATGATGAAAGGCGACAATCAAGACGATAAATGGCCAATGATCGGCATGGCTGCTTCGCTAGTTGGATATGGCGCTTTTATGGCCGTGCGAGTCATCTGGTCTTATTTTGGTTCAGAATTATCGAGCTTTATGTCTGCAGGACTGATCCATCAGCTCACCTTCCTATTTAGCATCTGCCTTGTCGTCTCAATGAGCTTTTGCATGCTTTGGCTAATCAACGCTCGTTTATTAATTTCGATTGAAAACCTTTCGATTCAAGATGCACTGACTGGATTACTTAATCGCAGAGCCATGGAAAAGGTTATACCGAAGATGGTGCAGCGAGTAATCGACAAACACGAAAGCTTAAGCATCATCATGACGGACATTGATAACTTTAAACACATTAACGACGCATGTGGACACTTAGCTGGGGATGAGACAATTGTACGAGTGGCAAACATTATGAGCCGTTATCTTCCTCAACAAGCCCAAGCCATTCGCTTTGGAGGCGACGAATTTATGATTGTTCTTCCGAAACATACGGCCCAACAAGCTGCAGAGTATGCTGAGAAAATTCGCAGTTGGGTAAGAACTGAACCATGCTGCGCCGCAAGCAACACGCCTGTGACCATGAGTTTTGGAGTCGCTCAGATGAAGCTGGACGAAACACTGCACGATGTAATTTCTCGCTCCGACCACGCGTTGTATCGCTCTAAAGAGAATGGCCGCGACCGCGTGACTGTTCTCTCCGAGCAAGGCAAAGAGCTGACGTTTTCTTCCTTCAAAGAGAGCGCATAAAGCAAAGCCCGTAATTGATTCAGTTAGGTGTAATCAGAGCGATTTAGACCAAACTTCTGCATCTTTTGGTTAAGGGTTCGGCGCGGTAAATCTAGCTCAACCATCACATCCGTAATTCGTCCTTGGTGTCGAACTAAGGAATCGTGTAGTACCTTACGTTCAAAATTGTGCAGCTGAATCGCCAACGGAACGCCCGCTTGTGTCTCTTCGGTTGTAGAAGATGGTCGACTGGAAAGAATTTCCATCACGGAGACGGTTTCATCCAGAGCAAAACGCATCGCGACATTCCTTAGCTCACGCACGTTACCGGGCCAAGCGTAAGCAAGAATGGCTTTTCTATCGGCTTCACTAAGCGGACGACTCTCAGAGTTACTTTTCAGGGCAAAGTGTTCGAACAAGATCAACGCGTCTTCTTCTCGCTCACGTAGTGGTGGCAAATAGATCTGCGCGACATTGAGGCGATAGTACAAATCCTGACGAAACTCATCATGATCATTGAGATCTTCTTTCGCGGCGGCGATCACTCTCAAATCAACTGAGATCTGTTGATTGCCTCCAACGCGCTCAACTGTATGTTCCTGTAATGAACGTAACACTTTCACCTGCATGGACAGCGGCATACTCTCGATTTCATCAAAAAATAAGGTGCCTTTATCCGCGTATTCCAATTTACCAATGCGCTTTTTACCCGCTCCAGTAAATGCCCCAGCTTCGTGCCCAAACAGCTCACTTTCAAACAAGTTCTCAGGAATAGCGCCACAGTTGATTGGCACAAAATGATGGGTTCTACGTTGGCTTTCATTATGCAAGCTCGTCGCCACCAGCTCTTTACCACAACCTGTTTCGCCGTAAATGATCACGTTAGTATCAATGCGCGCTAACTTGGCTACTTGTTCTCTAAGCTGTTGCATCACTCGGCTTCGCCCAATCAACACTTCTTCTAAGCCGCTAACACTAGATAGGTACTCTTGGCGATCTTGAGTAGACGTTTGTGCGCGATAACTCTCGACCGCTTCGGTCACACGTTGAGATAAGCGCTCAGGTTGGAAAGGTTTCTCGATAAAATCGAACGCACCGTTTTGTAATGCGCCTACTGCCATATCGACATCACCATGTCCGGTAATCAAGATAACTGGCGTTGGAATGTGATTGGCAATCAGGCTTTCTAGTATCGACAAACCATTGGTGTCTGGCAGGCGAACATCACTGACAATCGCATCAAATTCTTGGCTAAGAATGGCCGCTTTGCCCTCTTCGCCTAAACTGAATGCGGTCACATCAAACCCCGCCAGTTGCAGCCATTGGCTGGTAGCCTGACGAACAATATCATCGTCTTCGATAAGTGCAATTTTAGGGGTGTCGTCAAAAGCCATGAGTTACTGCCTGCTTTATGGAGTGGGAAAGAAATAGCTCTTTGTTAACGGTAGCAAAAACCACTGAGGAGAAAAGGAGCTAGATCTCACTTCTTGCTTACAAGTCTTTAACATCCAACCAGTTAGGCGCACTCTTTAATGACTGTTGGTGAGAACGCACTAGCTGAATGGAGTCGGTATGCAGCGCAAAAGGAATGGCAAAACATGGCTTGTGGTCGCAATTGCGGCAGTGCTGATGTTGTCTTGTTACAGCGCCAGCAGAGAGGTTGCCCGTCAGTGGTTGAGTGTACAAACTCAAACCGAAGCTCAACAAAAACTGCTCGACTATATTGGTGAAGTTCGTCGTGCACTTAAACGCTTCTATCACCTGCCTTACCTCGTCACCAATAACCCAGAAACCATCGCGTTTGTGAAAGGGAACCTGACTTATTACGAGCCATTGCAAACCCAACTGACTCAGCTAGATAAAGCCGCCAATACGGAAGGTTGGCTAATCCTGTCTAACTCTGGCGAAGTATTGGTCTCAAGTTTAATCGAAGAGCGCTTTAGCTTGTCTGACCGAAAAGCCATTGTGGAACAAATTCACAATCAAGGCGGCGGTGTTTCCTTGGTGAACAAAACCAAAGGTTCGAGTCCGTTGTACTATCTTGCAGCCCCTATCTACGACGGTCTGGATATCGCAGGCATTGTGGTGGTGCAGATCAACCTCAGCTTGTTGACCGAACAGACCATTACTAGCCAAGACATCATTACGTTGCAAAATCGCCAGCAACGCTTTTTCCTATCAAGCAGCTCGCTTTATAACGCAGACTGGTTTAACGAACCGAGCAACACCGTTCAGTTAGAAACGCAGCGCTTATACGACAACACCAATATCAGTGTGTGGACGCTCAATCAGCAACGCTATTTTGCGCACACCGTTAAATTGGATGATTTGAATTGGTACGTCAGCTACCTCACCCCTTCTAAGCCGATTCAACAAACCATCAACGTGATTGGTTGGAGCGTAGCGGCGCTGCTCTTATTGGCTGTATTACTCGTCATCATTGGTCTACAACGTCGCCAAAAGCACATCAATCAACAACGAATTCAAGCTCTGTTGGAAGAGTCCCAACGCCGCTTGAAACAGATGATCAATAAGACCCACGTTGGTTTGCTATTGATTGATGAGCAAGGGCAACTGTTCGATCTCAACCCAATGGCGAAGCGTTTGTTCTGTCTACCAGAAAGCGTCAATCGACACGCTTTTGCTTGGGAATTATTCGACGCAGGCAATCCCAATTCCACCACACTCAAGTTGCTTAAGGATTTACCTAAACATAAAGAGCTCGCAGAGATCAGCACGGTCGAAACCATTGCCAGACGCAGTGACGGAAGCGTCTTCCCTGTCTTGTTCTCGCTAACCAGTTTCCCTTGGCATGGCGAGCAGTATTTCCTTGCAACGATCATCGACATCAGCAAGCGGAAAAAAGCCGAGCAATCACTGCAACAGGTCAACCAAGAACTGGCACAGCGAGTAGAAGAGCGAACTCAAGCGCTAAAAGAAGCACAAAGCCAGTTAATTGAATCGAGCAAAATGGCCGCCTTGGGTCGCATGTCGAGCGCGATCACTCATGAGCTCAATCAGCCACTGACAGGCTTGCGTACCCTGCTTACAACAAACGAACTGTTAGCAGAACGTGGCGAAACCGAAATGATGAAAGCCAACAATGTTTTGGTGCAGAAGCTGATTGATCGCATGGCAAGCATGACTAGTCAGTTAAAGACGTTCGCCTACAACAAACCAGAAAGCCTACAGGCGATTTCTCTTACCTCCGCACTCGAAGAGACCTTACGCGTTTATCAATCCCAATTAGACAAGGTGGACGTGCGTGTTCGGGTTCCTCATGATTTACCCGACATCATGGGTGAAGAACAACGACTGCTTCAGGTGCTCGGTAATCTTGTCTCGAATGCGCTAGACGCGATGAACCATACCACCAACCCGCAGCTCAGCTTGATCGTCAACCCAACCGGTAATCAGGTCGAACTGATCGTCAGTGACAATGGCTGCGGCGTGTCGGATGAGATGCTTGAATCCATGTTTGAACCCTTCCAAACCTCAAAGAAAATTGGTGAAGGCTTAGGGCTGGGTTTAGCGATTACGGCCAACAATATGCGTGATATGAATGGAAATATTGCGGCAAAAACAAATACCGAAGGTGGAATGACTTTTTCCCTCAGGTTTCAAATATCCAAATAATCCTCTACTTCGCTCAACTCCTCTTATTAAAAAACATCACTTTCTAAAATTTACCGCCTAATCTACGCTTAAGATTGTTGAATAAGCAACCACTTGTTCATTAAAAATGCAGTTTACTCCTCATACGTAACATCACCAAACAGACTTAGTCTGTTTTCAAGCAATGGAAATGCTATGAGAAAAACAATCTTATTTACGACTTTTACTGCCTTAACAATTTCCACCCAATTACTTGCCGCTCCCTATGTTGCTGATGCCCGCAGTCATGGCATGGGTAATACCGGAGTCGTATCAGCTGACTATTTGACGGCCCCCTTCCACAACCCCGCATTAGGCGCTTTGTATAGAGAAAACGACGACATAGGACTGCTAATTCCAGCAGTCGGAGTCAACATCAATGACAAAGACGAGGCATTATCAACCGTGGAAGATGTGCAAGACGTATATGAAAGCTTACATGGTTTCCCTACTCCCGAAGAAGAAGCCCACATTAACCAGCTTCTAGACCAATTAAGTCAAAGTGTGCCCGTGGTTATGAACGGTGGAATAGGCTTCGCTATTGCAGTCCCTACCCAGCATGTATCGGTAAATTTGTTCAGTTCCGGTTACGTCGAGATTCTTGCTCAGCCGGATATTGCAGACTCTGACAACACACTAGAGCGATACCTTGACTCAAAGGTAAACCTCGCTGCATTTGGCAATATTGAGTACGGGTTGTCTTTTGCGCGAAATTTTTCTTTTCTCCATCAGAATGTGGCTATCGGAATAAGCCCTAAGTACCAACAACTCCGAACTTACACTCAACGAACCTCGTTGGATGACTTCGATATTGACGACTATGACAAAAGCGAAGTGTCTAAAGATGTGTTTAATCTAGACTTAGGGGTTGCGTGGTATCTAGACAAGTTTCGTGCAGGTTTGTCTATCAAAGATATTTTTGAACAAGAGATAAAGACTGAAATTGGTGATTACACTTATGAGTTAACACCACAAGCTACATTAGGTTTAGGCTACGTGGGTGACTACATCACCTTCAGTCTAGATACTGATCTTACCAAGCAAAAACGTTTTCGAGAGTTGGAAGATGATACTCAATTTATCCGCCTAGGCCTCGAAGGTAATGCTTGGGGTTGGGCGCAAATCCGGGCCGGTTATGAACTCGATCTTGAAGATAATTTGGAAGACTCCATCACTGGGGGGCTGGGTATTAGCCCTTTTGATGTATTCAGTATTGATCTAGCGGGATCATATGCTGGCGACAACCAGTTTGGTGCCGCTGCAAATCTAGCCTTTACGTTTTAATCATATCGCTCCAACTCGCAATTCGATGTTGGAGCTTCTTGCTCAAAATCCGCTCAATTGTTTCAATTCTCCCCAAGGACTGAGAAAAACACGATCTCGATACAAGAATCCCTCCTTGACCTACACTATTCTCAAGCAAATAGAACGAATAACTTCCGAACGATAAAGAGTGAGAAACATGATTAAGTTTCCTGAACATTTTCTTTGGGGCGGTGCCATTGCTGCAAACCAAGTAGAAGGGTCGTACAACCTTGGGGGTAAAGGGTTATCGACATCAGACATGCTGCCAAACGGTATTTTGAGTCCGCATCAAACCCGTGAAGAACGTACGCCGGGTATAAAAGACGTGGCGATCGACTTCTACAATCGCTACCCAGAAGACATTGCGCTATTCAAAGAGATGGGCTTTAACTGTCTGCGCCTATCTTTGGCATGGAGCCGCATCTTCCCGAACGGTGACGAGCTAGAACCTAACGAAGAAGGTTTGGCGTTCTACGATAAAATTTTTGACGAACTTGCCGAGCACGACATCCAACCTTTCGTGACCTTATCTCACTACGAAATGCCTTACGCACTGGTCGAGAACTATGGCGGCTGGGGCGATCGTCGCGTCATCGAATTCTTCGAACGTTATGCTCGCACTGTGCTGGAACGCTACAAAGACAAAGTGAAGCTGTGGTTAACGTTCAACGAAATCAACATGTCACTGCACGCACCATTTACTGGTGTTGGTTTGCAAGAAGACGCCAGTGAACAAGAGATTTACCAAGCGATTCACCACCAGCTAGTCGCAAACGCAAAAGCGGTAAAACTGTGTCAGCAAATCGTACCAAACGGCAAGATTGGTAACATGCTGCTTGGCGCAATCAACTACCCGTACACTTGTAACCCTGATGACGTGCTTGCTGCCATGCACGAAAACAACAAGTGGTTGTTCTTCGGTGATGTGCAAACACGTGGTCAGTACCCTGGCTACATGAAGCGTTACTTCCGTGAAAATGGCATTGAAATTCAGATGGAAGCAGGCGACTTAGAAGAGATCGCATCGGCAAGTGTCGATTTCATCTCATTCAGCTACTACGCAAGTGGCTGTGCAAGTGCGGATCCGAAACAGAAGGAAGTAGGTAACATCGTCGATAGCGTACCAAACCCATATCTTGAGAAGAGCCAATGGGGTTGGTTGATCGATCCAAAAGGCCTTCGCATTCTGCTGAACTTCCTTCACGATCGCTACCAAAAACCACTGTTCGTCGTAGAAAACGGCTTAGGTGCACGTGATGAAATCGATGAAAACGGTGAGATTCAGGATGATTACCGCATCGCTTACTTGAACGACCACCTTGTGCAAGCACACGAAGCGATTCTTGATGGCGTTGAGCTGATGGGCTTCACCAGTTGGGGACCAATCGATTTGGTCGCAAACTCAACTGCTGAAATGAGCAAACGTTACGGTTACATCTACGTTGATCGCCACAACGATGGCCAAGGTACGTTAGAACGTAAACGTAAGAAGAGCTTCTTCTGGTATCAAGATGTGATTCGCACTGCGGGCGGCTCGCTCAAAAACTAAGCTTATTATCTAGATACAAGCCTAGATACAAAGTGCATGTATATTTAGATAGAAAAAACAAAGCCCTGCAAACGCAGGGCTTTTCTTATTCCCGATATTCAGTCGTATGACCTATTGGTTAAACACCAATTTCACCACCGTCTTCACGGCGAATAACCACCGTCGCGGCACGTGGACGCAGTGTCATCCCCGCAGGTGTTTCTTCTGCTGCATTGTCGCTGTAAGGCCAGTTGCCTGGGTGCTGAATGTTCACGAAAAGAGACTTGTAGTCTGGGCTAATGGTAAAGCCCGTCACTTCACAGCCGTTAGGGCCAACAAAGAAACGTTTCAACTCAGCTTGGTTTTCTGCACCGATCACTTCTTGTGTGCCGTTTTCATCCGTCAGCTTAGAAGGTACAACCGCAAGCATTTGGTCATTGGTGTAAGACGTCACTTCATCTGCACCGTTGTCCGTTTGAATCCACAGAATGCCGCGAGGATCAAACGCTAAGCCGTCTGGGCTCGCAAACTGGTTAAGCTCGGTCAAGCTCGAACGGTTAGTGTCCGCATCACCGTTTGCTGGAGAGCCAAACACAAAGATATCCCACGTAAAGTCTGTTGCTGCTTCGCCTTCATCCCAACGGATTACGTGACCAAACTTGTTGTTCAAACGTGGATTTGCAGGGTTAGTTTCCTCTGTACGCTTAGTGTTATTCGTTAGCGTCAGGTAAACCGAGCCTGTGAATGGGTCAACAGTACACCACTCTGGGCGATCCATTGGCGTCGCACCAACAAGGTCGGCTGCACCCGCCGTATTCAGGATGATTTCTGCTAGAGAATTGAAGCTGTCTGCGAGTGTGCCACCAGAAACTGTCGTGCTATCTAGTGTCAGTGGTAACCAAGTACCAGAGCTGTCTTCGTTGAAGCGCGCCACATACAGTGTGCCTTCATCCATGTACTTGTCACCCATCGCCAAGCGGTTATCAGGGTTAGCATCCGCAGGATCCCACGCTGCCGCAGATTCAAATTTGTATAGGTACTCAAAGCGAGAGTCATGACCAGAGTAGAATACCACTGGTTTGCCTTCTTCAAGCTTGCCGAATGTACAGCCTTCATGGCGGAAGCGACCTAGTGCAGTACGCTTCTTCGCACGTGAGTTTTGCGTGTAAGGGTCGATTTCAACAATGTAACCATGGCCGTTCGCCTCGTTACGGTAATCGTCCAATGCGCTTGCGCCTGTTGGTTCTACATTGAATCGCGTGAATTCGTCCAAACGCTCTTCGGCATTACCCGCCAACGTTTCCCATAGGTAACGAGTGCTCGTGTCATCAACACCAATACGATCTTGTTCTTCAGTACGAACGCCAGCGTTAACAAAGTAACCCGGCCAGTTCTCTTCACAAGTTAGGTAAGTACCCCAAGGCGTAAAACCATTACCACAGTTGTTCAGTGTACCGCGCGCTTGGCTGCCATCTTGTGAGAAGCGAGTTACGGTCAATTCTGTATTTGCGACAGGCCCAGAAAGGTCCATGACTGTCGCGCCAGTGTAACGGCGGTTTAGTGGATCGGTATCGACTAACTTCCACATGTTGTCTTCAAGTTGAACGCGAACCACAGACACACCATGTGCGTTAATTTCTTTTCGAACTTCGTCGACGATAGTACGCACACCGCCCACAGCTGTCGGACCGCTTGGGTGCAGAGCTGCGGTATCAATGTACTCGTGGTTGATACACAACAAGCCGTCAGTGTCGCTGTCGTTTAGCGAGAAAAAGTGCATGCCGTCGTGGTGCATACCCAATGCATTAAGCTGGTCGGTACTCGTGTTGCTGCCGTCGTCTTTCCAAGCGTTACCTTGTGCGTTTAGAGGTGTACCCCATGGCACCAATACTTGTGCGACGTAACCTTGCGGAATCGATACTGCATCCGTCAGTGAGCCTGGAATCGAATCAAAATTGAGGACTGCACTTGAAACGCCAGAGCCCCCACCAGCAGAAGTGCCTGAACTAGAAGAGTTGCACCCAGATAGACCAAATGCGCCAAAAGCGGTCATCGCACTGATACCTAGGCCACCTTTCAGGATACTGCGTCGAGATAGGCTCGCTTCCAGTACTTCTTCAAAAGGCTTGTTATTACTCTGGTTGTAACGCGTCGCGTCGAAGGTTTCCTTACTCATGGTGTTGCTTTCCCAGTGTTAGGTTGAATTATAGGTTTGTAAATCATTGAGCGAGGCGAAGTTTGGAAGAGAAAAGTGACAGAACTAGTCTATCTTTATGAACTTTGTGTTTAGAAAATGTTATAAAGCACCCATCTATTCTATGTACTCCCGATTTTACTTGGGCTAAGCCAGATTTGGGGGTATAAGGTGTACTCAAATCATCCACGAGAGATAATCATGAAACTAGATAAAATCGATAACAAAAATCGTCGTCTGCGTAAGAAGCTATTCCTAGGTGAATTCGCGATCCTAGGCTTTGAAATCAGCTGTGAAACAGACATCAACGACTTCGACCGTTACGATGCATTCGTTGATGAGTTTATCGACTACATTGATGGCCTAAACCTATGCTTTGGTGGCGGCGGTCTAGAGCTGTTTGAAGGCTTCCTATGTTCAACAGAGCGTTACGAAAGCGCAACTGAAGAACAAAAAGCACAGGTTCTAGCTTGGCTACAAGCTCGTCCAGAAGTAAGCAGCGCAAAAGCTGGCGAATTGGTTGACGCAAACTACCTGTAATTACGGAATCACTCTGTAATAAACAGAGTTGAGCGAGTAATGAGAAAGCTGGTCTTCGGACTGGCTTTTTTGCATTTAAGGCTATGGTTTTGTGCTGAAATGTTGAAGCTAGAAAGAGTGGAACGTTTGGTTGTTTTGGAAGCTTTGTTTAGGAAAGCAGGAAGCTTAGAGTCTTGGAAAGTATGGATGTGCTAGATAATTTTAGAGCTGGCATTTTATGGAAGGTTATCCGTCCATTGCCAGCTCAGTGCCATTGAGTATGGTTTACTATGCTTTTTTAGCAGTCTCAGTCTTTGTGTCTTTCCAGTATTGGATACGAACACGATGTAGCTGAGCTCTTCTCATCTTTTTCATAGCAATCTCCCTCATCTATATAGGTAACGCTCATCTTGAGCTTATTGTCTAAGGTTGTATTCCCCTTCAATCTATCGAGGAACGAATCAATTAACCGTGACTAATTTCACAACATAATGATAAAAGTAGAAGCGTTGCAGTCATTTTTTGACCAGTAAACCTGCTTTTATCTTGTTGATACGGTCAACTTACTCATCACTTATGACAGAAATATGGCAATCAAGTTCCCTATTTAACCTGTCATCGAATCTTAATAACGATTCTTAGATAACCTAGCAAATAATATACCAGTTGCACATAAATTCCAGTTTAGTACACAACAAAAGTACGCACATGCACAAACTAAGGTTGGATTCGCTGCTGGTAATGCTGTCGGTAATCTCTCGGAGTCAGTCCCTTGTAAGTTTTAAAGTGGCGATTAAACAAAGCTTGATTGCGATAGCCTACTCGTTCAAACACAATTCCTATTGGTAACCCTGTCGATTGCAACAAATCCGCGGCATGGTTGATTCTTAGCTTCATCAAACGTTGGCTAAACGGCTCTTTAAAGTGCTTTTGAAACAACCGTGTGACCGCACTTTCACTCAACGACAAGTAGTTGGCTAAATCTGCCAATGTCACCTTGTTGGCAAAATGCTGCTCAAGATACGCATTCACACTTGCGACGCGCTCTCTTTCTTGTTGCTCGTGTTCACTCATCGAAAGGTATGAATGGGTCATCAAGGTTTTTGCTGCTTCGTCATGGGCAACCAAAGATAAGATATGAATGAATCTCGACAATTGTTCCATCGCGGGCACTTTCATCAACTCTTGCAGAAGATCCACGACTTGCTGTGCCGTTCGCTCAGAGAACACCACTCCTTTATTTGCGGCTTTTAATAACGGGTCTAGTTTACGTAACTCAGTACAATAGAACATTAGATTCGCGATCCACTCACGCTTAAACCAAATCACATGAGTCTCGCAGTTGCTTTCTACCGACGTGGAGTGAATAGAGTGAGGCACACCTGGCGCAATTAACAGCATCTGGTTGTGGGTCACCTCTAGCTCGTGATGCCCAATGTGCAAAGTCCCCGTAAAGTGGCGGTGGATGACCAACTCAAAGACGTCATCGTGAAAATGAAAATCGTATTCTTTCGCTGGTTCATCAATACGACGGTAGCGCCAAGAAAAACCAGGCCTTTGCGGTACTTTTTCGATGTGCGCCATTTGATACCCCACAAGATAGTATTGTTTCACGCGCAAATAATATCAGTATTACCGACATATTCTTCATCACGCCTCAATAGTATTGATATTGAGCGGCATACTATCAACTAAGCCTCATCACGCTCCTTATTCTTCTCTTGTAAAGACAAGCTAACTAAGGAGCTTTTATGAGTAACTTTAAGACCAAGCTACGCCAGATCATGCAAAAAACTCGTGATGAATGGGCTGCGTTTGCGATAAAGGAAATGGGAATTTCATCCAATACCATCGCCAAATCTTATGGCTACAAGTCGAGTTGTGATCTTGAGCAAATTCTTAAACAAGATGAAAAAGACGCCGATTCGTACATTCGCTCGTCACCTTGTGCGAGATCTCTCACAAGCGATGTAAGCAAAACGACCATTTTTGACTAAGAACAAATCGAACAACAAACCTAACTAACTGAAAATTAATAATTATCCTATTTTAAGCAATATTCGCTGCCAAAGTTTTTTTACCTAGCTGATTGAGAGTAATCAGCAAAACAACAATACTAGTTGTGTCGACAGGATGTTGGCGGGAACAGGAAAAAAGCCTAAAGGATTGGGTATCTTCAGGACGAAGATTTGATAGCTTAGGATGAGTTGTCAGCAAGGATGTAGTTAAGCTCTAGGATAGAGTTCGCCCGTCAGGATGATAGGCAAGAATGGACACCGCTAGGAAGGCGATGAACAAGGAACTCGGTTAAAGGACTTAGCCACAATCAAGGATAGATGCAGGGAGCACCTATTAGTAGCCGGATTGCTGCGAAAAAGAATAAGCCCCGTCTGGGAAACCAGGCGGGGTTTTATTTTGCCTGTCATTTATCATCCTCCTCTGCGTTATTCCACGCATCATGCTATTATTTCTACACTTTCTCTCGAAACGCTTTCTTTAATAAACGCTGAGCAAACAACGTCCTATGCTTAATCCAGTTTGGTTACACACATTCAAAACTCTTGTCGAAGTCGGCCACTTTACTCAGACAGCAGAAAAGCTCTATATGACCCAGCCCGGTGTCAGTCAGCACATCAAAAAGCTAGAGCAAGCTTGTCAGCACCCATTGATTAAGCGCGAGAACAAAAGCTTTGAGCTGACAGAGCAAGGCCGAATGGTGTATGCCTACGCGTTAGAGTTGGAAGAGAAAGAGAAAAACTTACTGGAAGATCTAAGCTTCGATGATCCCTTTGCAGGTCATTGCAAACTGGCTTGTTCCGGAGCACTTGCCTTGATGCTGTTTGATCCACTGCTTGAAAAACAAACCCTGCATCGCGGATTGTCGATTCACTTGGAAGCGGCACCGAATCAGTCAATTCTAAATGGGGTTGCTGACGGCCGTATTGATATGGGCATCGTGACATACTCTCCCAACAAGAGTGTTTTCCAAAGTGAACAAATTGGCAGAGAAGCGCTGTGTCTGATCTTACCAAAGTCCTATCATGGAAAGACGTTAACGCCTGAACTGCTTCGAAGTTGCGGCGTGATTGGTCACCCGGATGCTGAACATTATATGACGTTGTTTTTCGACCAATGTGCAGAACCTTTACTCAAAGAGATCAAGGTAAGTGACATGCCATTATCAGGCTACGTTAACCAACTCAGTCAGATTCTATTGCCAGTCAGCAAAGGACTGGGGTTTACCGTTTTGCCCTACAGTGCGGTGGAAAGTTTTCCATTAAGAGAAGAGTTGTATGTGGCTGAGTTAAAACAACCGGTATACGAAGATTTGTTTTTGGTGAGAAAACGCAGCCGCACTCTGCCGCTGCGATACCAGACCATCAAAGAAGTATTATTGGATGTGATTGGCGGGGCTCATCAATGATGTTAGCCACTCTTCGCTGGTAATGCGTTTATCTTGGCAATCCACCCAATATGGTTTGCCAGATAACCAGCTCTTTGACGCGACCTCTTTTATAAACACATCCACAGAATCAACGTCATCTTTGGCGTAATCCCATTTATTGCGCATGTGTTCTGCTGCTTCTTGATTAGTGTACGCCTTGCCGTTGCGGATAAAGGTGCAAGAGGATTGCTCAACTCGTTTTATCAACGTCGAGATATCTTGCTCTACCCCTGCTAGTGCAAAGGTAGGCAGAATGCTTAATGTAAGTAACAACGTCCACTTTGCTTTCATCGCACCTTTATCCTTATCCCTGACCACGTAACTAATAGCAAGTACCTAATACCAAGTAACTACTAATAAGTGACTTAACTATTGTGGTGTTTGGCTGTTTAGCTCAGACATTATTGCCACCATGCCTTCGCAGGCTGAGGCTCCGCAATCGCCAAGCGTTGACCAATCTCAGGGCTAACTAACGTTACACCGCGCTCTTCACTGATGTCTAACGCGCGTTGCATCGGTTCATTCCAATCGTGCATCGATAGATCAAACGTACTGTTGTGAATCGGCATCATTACTTTGCCCTGCACATCAATGTGTGCTTGAACACTTTGCTCTGGGAACATGTGAATGTCTGACCAAAGTTCATTGTATGCGCCAGTTTCGATCATAGTGAAATCAAACGGGCCATACTTTTCGCCAATCTCTTTAAAGCCATTGAAGTAACCAGAGTCACCGCTGAAGAACACTTTGTGTTGTTGTGCATTAATAACCCAGCTGCCCCACAGCGTCGTATCACGGTCTGTCAAACCTCGACCAGAGAAATGCTGAGTTGGAGTCAGTGTATATTCAATGCCGTCGACAGAATGTGACTCCCACCAATCTAGCTCGATCACTTTCTCCTTCGGCACACCCCAGTTAACCAGTAATTGCCCCACTTTTAACGGCACCAAGAAAGTGCCCACTTTGTCACCTAGCACTTTAATAGAAGCTTTATCTAGGTGATCGTAATGGTCATGGCTGATCACCACTACATCGATACTTGGTAAATCTTCTAGCGTAATTGGTGTTTGGTGAAAACGTTTTGGCCCTGCCCATTGCACAGGAGACGCGCGATCACTGAATACAGGATCAGTCATCACCAGTTTGCCATCGAGCTTCATTAACACGCTTGAATGACCTAAACGGTAGATAACGTCATCTTGCTCTTCTAACAGTTGATTCGCCGTCATGACATGAACCGGAATTTCAATCGTTGGTGTTGGATTGAGGCGCTCGGTCGTAAAGTAGGCTTTCATGATGCCGAACATGTCACCCAAGCTGCTTTTGTATTCCAACTCTGTGTTTGCAAATTTGTCCGGGTATGTTGGCGCTTTTTCAGTATCAACATTAGAACAAGAAATCATTGATGTACCCATCGCGAACGCTCCTACTGTGGCTAGCAAAGTTTTTTTCATAAAAAGTTAACCCGAACAAAAGTAAACTACACGGTGCAGTTTACATTCTAATTATCAAAAGTAAACTACTTAGTGTAAAATAGATCCAGAAATGATCTTCTTAACTCGGCAAGTTTATGAATGTAAAAAGAAAAGGTCGCAGTGAGACCAAAAGAGAAGCCATCCTGTGCGCAGCAAAGCAAGCATTCCAAGAGTTTGGGGTGCAAAACACCAGCATGGATAAGCTCTCTGCTATTGCGCAAGTCTCCAAGCGCACGGTCTACAACCACTTCCCTTCTAAAGAAGCGATCGTGACAGAGTTACTAACGGAACTATGGCGTTCTTCAATGATGGATAGCGACATTGAACGTTTACCAACACTCCCGCTAAAAGATCAACTGGTCGAATTGCTGTACAGCGAAATTATCGTGGTAACCGCACCTGACTATATTGAATTGGCGAAAGTGGCTTTCGGACATTTCTTGTTTAAGCCGGAAGATCTCAAAGAACAAGCGGAACACATGTCGAAGCAAGAAACGGCCTTGTACCGCTGGCTCACTCAACAATCAGAAAAAAACACATTGAAGGTTAATGATGTGGACGTGGCAAGCATTCAATTGCACAACTTAATTAAAGGCAGCGCATTCTGGCCACAATTGATGGGGATGCGAGCTTCGCTAACCTTGGAAGAATCTAGAGTTTTAGCCACCCAAACGGCTGAACTCTTCCTAAGTCATTACTTAGTTCAATAACAAAAAGCGGCTGAATGGCCGCTTTTTTGTGATTTGTGCCATAGTAAATTGATGAAATTTTGACTCATTTTTCTTTTTCATTCCCTTGACAGTCGCATGCAGCAAGGCGTGAGAGTTCGATAAATTATTTTTGTCGTATCGACGATATTTTTTCGTTTTCATCTACTGAGAAAACGCCCTAAGGTTCGCACCTCTGACGACGTGGTTGTCCAACCACAATTCTAAGTCGCTGAAGAGAGTGGATTCTGTCACATCAATTACACCCACTCACTATACTCTATACTTACATTTTTAATTTGGTACTGACTTACTAAGGAATTGCCATGCGTATTGCTATTCTTTCTCGTAATGAGAATCTATATTCAACCATGCGCCTAAAGCAGGCGGGTGAAGAGCGCGGACATCAAGTTGATGTTATCGATACTCTGCACTGTTATATGGATATTACGAGTAACAACCCTAAGATCCGTTACATGGGTGAAGAATTGCCAAAGTACGACGCGGTTATTCCACGCATCGGTGCATCTATCACTTTCTACGGTACAGCAGTTGTACGTCAGTTTGAAATGATGGGCACATTCTGTGTGAACGAGTCAGTAGCAATCAGCCGCTCTCGTGACAAGCTACGCTCTATGCAGCTGCTATCACGTAAAGGCATTGGTCTACCTCGCACAGGTTTTGCTCACCACCCTGACAACATTCAGGACGTGATCAAAAACGTTGGCGGCGCACCATTGGTTATCAAGCTACTTGAAGGTACTCAAGGTATCGGTGTTGTTCTTGCTGAGACTACGAAAGCAGCAGAAAGTGTTATCGAAGCATTCATGGGCCTAAAAGCAAACATCATGGTGCAAGAGTTCATTGAAGAAGCAAACGGCGCAGACATCCGTTGTTTCGTAGTGGGTAACAAAGTTATCGCAGCAATGAAACGCCAAGCAAAAGAAGGCGAGTTCCGCTCTAACCTTCACCGTGGTGGTTCTGCTCAGCTTGTAAAACTAAGCAAAGAAGAGCGCGCAACTGCAATCAACGCAGCGAAAGTGATGGGTCTAAACCTATGTGGTGTTGATATTCTTCAATCGAAGAACGGCCCAGTGGTAATGGAAGTGAACTCTTCTCCAGGCCTTGAAGGTATCGAATCAGCAACTGAGAAAGACGTTGCAGGCATGATCTTCGACTTCATCGAGAAGAACGCAAAACCAAACGCTAACCGTACTCGCGGTAAAGGCTGATAATTGTTTGAGTGAGAGTCTGATAAATGGCTCTCTTTTAACTCATCGCTAGGATGACACTATGAATCAGAAAATGATCATTGGGAACGCCGAAGCAATTTGCTTACCTGAGTTAGGGATTACTCACCTTGAAGCGCGTATTGATACAGGCGCACAGACTTCTTCTCTGCACGTAGATAACCTAGAGTGCACTGAACAAGACGGTCAGTCATACGTAGAGTTCGATCTACACCCAGATGTTTACCACTTAGAGCAAGTCGTTCGCTGTAAAGCTCCACTGAAGGCGAACCGCAAAGTGAAATCATCAAACGGTACTTTCGAACACCGCTGCGTGATCACAACGATGCTGCGCATGGGCGACCAAGAGTGGCCAATCGACATCACGCTAACTAACCGTGAAAAGATGACTTACATGATGTTGTTAGGTCGTCAGGGTATGGCAGACAAAGTTCTGGTAGACCCGAGCCAATCTCACTTATTGGCTCCATAATCCCCGTAGCTTCAGATGAGCGAACTCCGTGGTCGCTCATCTGGCTCTTCTCTGATTTTCTAGCTGCCCTTCTCCTGTCTATCGTTCTTCCTTTTCAGAACAGAACGCATTAATCCTTTCAGTTTTATCTTCGTTACTCGCCAATGCGTAATGGGTCTAACCGGTGCGGTATTGATGATGTGTTGATACGCGTCTTCATCAAACTCAACCTCTCCCCCATGTGCCGCCAATAAGCAGCTTGGTTTCATCTCAAAAACGCGCTTTAACGAGCTTCGATATTGGTTAGGATGAAAGATAGGAAATGGCGCGATCAAATGGCTTTTTACCTGCACCATTAAATCCGCCACGTACAACACACTCTGTTCGGCGTGATAAACCGATAAATCCCTGTCGGTATGCCCCGGTGTTTCCAATATCTGCCAATCAGCAAAACCGGGAATCACCTCTCCATCCACCAGCTCAATATCTGGCTTTAGTTTTCGCGAATACCATAAGTTGCGCTTGGGTTTGCGCATTCGGTTCGCCATCCAACGTGCCAAAATCAAATCCGTAAGATGCATTAGCCAACCATCAAAACCGCCATACCAATGCGTGTCTCGTTTTGCTGCCAATAGCTTGCAGCCCGTCAAATCTCTTAGCTTGTGCGCCGCACCAGCATGGTCTGGGTGCATGTGGGTAACGACGACCAACTTTAGGTCTGTGAACGGGCGATTGAGCTGGTGCTCGATAAAATCTTTGAGATGAGGTATATCCGCTCGACTTGCGCCATCAAGCAGCATCAATTTGTCTGGATACTCGGCAAGATACATGGTTTGGATGTATCCCTGAATTCTGTGCAGCTGCAAAACATGTCCTTGTTTTGTTGAGTCTTTGTTCTTATTTTTTGTCGACCAATTCCTTACTGGTCAGACCAAATATAACAGCAGAATGGACAGTCTGTTAAATAAATGTTTACACCAACCATCAACAACAGTTGTTAATCGAAAGCACAAATTTTAATCATTAGACTCTGGTTGGGTTTTATCCGTTAATGCGCGCACACGGAGTTCGTGTCAGGGTATGAGGTTAGCGCCTCATGATTTGCTTTTTTGTATTTTCTCCTCTATTTCCAATGAGGGCTTAAATACATTTTTGTGAGAATCGAGTTGGAAAAAGCAACTAAATTAGACCGCATCCGCGCGGACTACAACGTTCACTACTGGAGCCAAGGCTTCTACGGAATTGATGACCAAGGCGAGGTATACGTATCTCCTCGTAGTGACCGTGCACACCAAATCCCTTTCAGTGCGATTGTAAATGAACTAGAAGCTAAGCAGTTGAATCTGCCTGTATTAGTGCGCTTCCCACAAATCGTACACCAACGCGTGCATGGCATTTGCCAAGCTTTCAACCAAGCAATTGAAGAATACCAATATCCAAACAAATACCTGCTGGTGTACCCAATTAAAGTAAACCAACAGCGTGAAGTGGTTGATGAGATCTTAGCAAGCCAAGCACAGCTAGAAAATAAACAGCTGGGTCTTGAAGCAGGCAGTAAGCCAGAGCTATTGGCAGTACTTGCACTGGCTCAACAAGGCAGCTCCGTGATCGTGTGTAATGGCTACAAAGACCGTGAATACGTGCGTCTTGCACTGATCGGTGAAAAGCTAGGTCACAAAGTATTTATCGTACTAGAGAAGCTATCTGAGCTTGATCTAGTACTTGAAGAAGCAAAAAGCTTGGGCGTAACACCACGTCTTGGCTTGCGTATCCGCCTTGCATCTCAAGGTGCGGGTAAATGGCAAGCAAGCGGCGGTGAGAAATCGAAGTTCGGCCTATCTGCGTCTCAAGTATTGAGCGTAATTGATCGTCTAAAACGCGAAGACAAACTGGACACCATGCAGTTGGTTCACTTCCACCTTGGCTCACAGATGGCAAACATCCGTGACGTGCGTAATGGTGTAAACGAATCAGCACGTTTCTACTGTGAATTACGTGCCATGGGTGCAAACATTGATTACTTCGATGTTGGCGGCGGTTTAGCAGTAGACTACGACGGCACGCGTAGCCAATCTTCGAACTCGATGAACTATGGCCTTGCAGAATATGCGCGCAACATCGTAAATACCGTCGGTGATGTGTGTCAGCAGTACGAACAACCGATGCCAGTGATCATCTCTGAATCAGGTCGTTCTTTGACTGCACACCACGCTGTACTTATCTCTAACGTTATTGGTACTGAAAC
This sequence comes from Vibrio sp. HENC-03, assembly GCF_000305755.2. Taxonomy (NCBI): domain Bacteria; kingdom Pseudomonadati; phylum Pseudomonadota; class Gammaproteobacteria; order Vibrionales; family Vibrionaceae; genus Vibrio; species Vibrio sp. HENC-03. The sequence goes on from NZ_JH976064.1 coordinate 964,706, forward strand.
ATACCAACCGGAAGAAGTGTTCGAGCCAGCAGCAGACGCCCCATTCTTGCTACAAAACATGTGGCGAAACTGGGAGAACCTGCAAGATGGTACGGATGCGCGTGCATTAATTGAAATTTACAACGATACCCAAAGCGATTTGGCTGAGGTTCACTCACAATTCGCTACTGGCGTACTGAACCTTGAACAACGTGCGTGGGCAGAGCAACTGTCGCTGCGCATTTACTTCGAGCTAAGTCGTCAAATGAGTACCAAGAACCGTTTCCACCGTCCTATTTTGGATGAGTTGAGCGAACGTCTTGCAGACAAGTTCTTCGTGAACTTCTCTCTTTTCCAGTCCCTGCCAGATGCATGGGGTATTGATCAGGTATTCCCTGTTCTGCCGCTTTCTGGTCTTGGCGATGTGGAAGAGCGTCGTGCGGTGATGTTGGACATCACTTGTGACTCCGATGGCGCAATTGACCATTACGTTGATGGCCAAGGCATTGAGAGCACACTACCAGTACCAGCATGGAGCAACGACAAACCGTACCTAATGGGCTTCTTCCTAGTAGGCGCATACCAAGAGATCCTTGGTGACATGCACAACCTATTTGGTGATACCCACAGTGCAGTAGTCAATGTTGATGAAGAAGGTCAATTTGAGATCAGCTACATCAACGAAGGTGATAGCGTAGAAGACATGATGCGCTACGTTCACATCGACGTAGATGCGATTCGTGACAATTACAAACAATTGGTTTCAGCACGTGTTGAAGCCAGTGAACAAGAACAAATCCTAGCTGAACTAGAACAAGGTTTGGCAGGCTACACCTATTTAGAGGACTTCTGATATGAATGATTTGTTTACTAAAACCGATTATTCGCTTTACTCCAACTCTATGTCGTTTCTACGTCGACCGTACATCAAAAATCCAGTATCGGCAGACGCAGACGTTGTAGTGCTAGGGGTTCCTCTGGACATGGCGACTTCAGGTCGTCCTGGTGCGCGTATGGGTCCAGATGCGATCCGCCGTGCGTCAGTAAACCTTGCTTGGGAAGGCAAGAAGTTCCCTTGGGACTTCAACGTATTTGATAAATTGAAAGTGATCGACGCAGGTGACCTTGTGTTCGATTGTGGTGATGCTGAAGATTTCACTTACCGCCTAGAAGCAGCAACAAGTGAAATTCTAAAGAGCGGAAAGACAATGCTAGGCTTGGGTGGTGATCACTTCATCACGCTACCAATCCTACGTGCTTATGCAAAACACCATGGTCAAATGGCACTGATTCACTTCGATGCGCACACTGACACATACGCAAACGGCAGTTCTTACGACCACGGTACTATGTTCTACCATGCGCCAAAAGAAGGTCTGATTTCTGCGAAGAACTCAGTTCAAATTGGTATTCGTACTGAATATGACCAACAAGATCACGGCTTCAATGTGATCAACGCGATGCAAGCGAACGACATGTCGGTAGAAGAGATTCTGGCAGAGATTCGTCGCACGGTTGCGGATAAGCCTGTGTATGTCACTTTTGACATCGACTGTCTGGATCCTGCGTTTGCTCCAGGTACAGGTACGCCAGTTTGTGGTGGTCTGAACTCAGATAAAATTCTGAAGATCATTCGCGGTTTCGCTGGCATGAACATCGTAGGTATGGACGTAGTGGAAGTCTCTCCTCCTTACGACCACAGCGATGTAACGGCCTTGGCTGGCGCAACTATCGCACTTGAGTTGCTTTACGCCTACGCTTCAGGTCGTGAATAACGAAAGTTGTTCTCAATGAGCACAGTATTTTAAGGGGAGCTTCGGCTCCCTTTTTCGTTTTCAACACCCAATAAAAATAGATTAGATTTTCTAATCCAAATCATAGATTTTTATCTTGCTCAACTTCACACTTTTTGATTGCTAAGTCAGCACTCAAGCTCTAATATCTCGCGCCTAGATTCCCTAATCACTTTGTTTATTTGGCTCTCCTATATGGAGCGCTAAGGCTTTTTACGTCTTAAATTTCTGGAGAGATACGCAAATGTCCGCCTCGTTTCCATTAGCGAAACTTACCTTTTTAATCGCAATTCTGACTGCCGTAGGTCAAATGACTCAAACGATGTACGTGCCTTCTATCGGTCATATGGCGGGTGAGTTCTTGGTATCAGCGTCTTCACTTCAAGCTGTGATGGCGTGTTACCTGATCCCTTATGGTCTATCGCAGTTTGTGTACGGTACGCTTTCTGATCGCCTTGGTCGTAAGCCGATCATCATTGCGGGTTTGATCATCTACATTCTTGGTACTTTGGTGGCGCTATTTGCTCATGAGTACGAATGGTTCCTAGCAGGTAGCTTTATCCAAGGTTTGGGTATCGGTTGTGGCGGGGCGATGTCTCGTACACTGACTCGTGACTGCTTTGAGGGTGCAGAGCTGCACCGCGCAAACAGCTTGATCAGCATGTGTGTAATTTTCTCACCATTGATTGCGCCAGTATTGGGCGGCTACCTAACAGAAGCTTTCGGTTGGCGTTCTAGTTATTTGTTCCTAGCACTATTTGGTATCGCGGTGGTCATCACCATGATGACAAGCATGATGGAAACCTTGCCGAAAGAGCGTCGCAAACATGAGTCTGTGGCAAAGAGCTACAAGTTCGTACTTTCAGACAAACGCTTCCAAGGCTTCTTATTGGTGTTGGTTGCTACGTTCGCAGGCGTAGCAGTATTTGAAGCAGCAGCCGGTGTACTACTAGGTGGCGTACTTGGTTTACCGGCAACCACAGTAAGCTTGCTGTTTGTCTTGCCGATTCCGGGTTACCTAGTCGGTGCAGGTTTATCTAGCTACATCGCACAACGTCGCTCTGAGCGCCGTGCTTTGAATGTTGGTCTAGTGGCTATCTTAGTTGGCTCAGCAGTGGTATTGATTCCGGGTCTGTTTGGTCTCACAACGGCGTTAACTCTGATTGGCGGTGCAACCATTTACTTCTTGGGTGCGGGCATTTTGTTCCCAGCGGCAACAACAGGCGCACTTTCACCGTTTCCATACCACGCAGGTACTGGCGGTGCTATTTTGGGTGGTATGCAAAACCTAGGTGCGGGTATCGCGACGCTGTTGGCTTCGTTCTTCCCGGCGCAAGACCAAATGCCACTTGGTTGTTTGATGATGGCAATGTCGATCATCGCCATGCTTGGTTTGCGTTGGGTTAATCGCAAGCACGATCACTCAAACGAAATGCCATTGGCGATCTAAAATCTGGCTCTCATCACCCAAAAGGGACATGCTGAAAAGTGTGTCCCTTTTTTGTTGCACACATCTTACCCTTTAGCTCTCATCCACCAGCAATTGCATTTAACATCCCATCCAATCTTTGCTAAAAAGAACAGTTGCTTATACAGAAATTATTCGTTTGCCATTCGATATAAATACATTCACTGGAAGAACACAAACGTACTTTTACTCGCAAGATAAATGAATGGCGAAAAAACACGAGAAGAGTACAAAATAAGGATACACAGATGCGTTTCACTTTAACCACGTTGGCCGTATCGGTCGCGCTAGTCGCCGGATGCAGCAATCAAGGATTACCAACCATGAACCATTACTCCCAATCGCAACTCGTTGCTCAACAAACCCAAGCACCCGTTGCTAAAAAAGTCCCTCATGCAATGAATATTCATGGTGATACACGAATCGATAATTACTACTGGATGCGTGATGATGAGCGCCAAGATCCAGAAATCTTGCAACACCTTGAGCAAGAGAATCAGTACGCAGAAACCGTTTTAAAACACACCGAAGCACTGCAAGAACAGCTTTTTGAAGAGATCAAAGGGCGTATTGCAAAAGATGACAATTCAGTACCCGTTCGAAAAGGCAGTTACTACTACTCAAATGAAGTGACAGGCGACAACGAATACGAAGTACATCTGCGTGCAAAAGACTTTGCAGGTAAAGATAAGCAAGTCATCTTAGATGTTAACGAGCTGGCAAAAGAACATGAGTTTTTCAGTATTGGCGGCTTAACGATCAGCCCAAATGAAAACTTGTTGGCTTATGGCGAAGATACCCTGAGTCGCCGTATTTACACCATCAAGATCAAAGACCTCACGACGGGTGAATATCTAAAAGATGAAATTGAAGGTGCATCAAGTGCGATTGCTTGGCAAAACGACAACCAAGCTTTCTACTACATCAAGAAAGACCCGCAAACACTTTTAGGTTATCAGGTTTACCGCCATGTATTGGGCACGCCTCAAACAAGCGATGAGCTAATATACGAAGAAACCGACAGCGCTTACTACACCTTCTTGAGTAAGAGTAAAGACGGTGAGCAAGTTTACATTTGGCACTCAAGTACAGAAACAAGTGGCGTGTCTGTGATTGATGCTAACAACCCGAACGCCAAAGCCGAAGCTTTCTACCCTAGAGAGACTGGTATTGAGTACAGCATCGCTAAATTAGGCGATTGGTACTACATCTACACCAACTATCAAGCCGTAAACTTCCGTTTGATGAAAGTGAAAGCTGAAGAGATGCATGACCGCTCTAAATGGGTCGATGTCATTCCTGCTAACGACAATTCTCAACTAGTCGATTTCGACTTGTTTGACGATCACCTTGTTTATGAGCAGCGTACGAATGGCCTGTCGACCGTGAAGGTTCGTCAATTATCAACAGGCAAAGAGTTTCCACTCGAGTTTAATGATACGGCTTTTGCTGCTTACCTCACGGGCAACCTTGAGCTAGACAATTCAAAAGTTCGCATCTACTACAGCAGCCTGACGACACCGGGGACTTACTATGATTTCGACCTAAATACAGGTGAATCTGAAATCATGAAACAAACACCAGTGCTGGGTGATTTTGATGCCGATAACTACCAGTCAGAGCGAATCATGGTGACTGCTCGTGATGGTAAACAAGTGCCAGTTTCATTGGTTTATCGCAAAGACCTATTCAAGAAAGACGGCACTAACCCAATCTACCAGTACGGTTACGGCTCATACGGCTCCACTATCGAGCCAACATTCCGTTCAACTCGTTTGAGCTTACTTGATCGCGGATTCGTGTACGCAATCGCGCATATTCGTGGTTCAGAAATGCTTGGGCGTCCTTGGTATGAAGATGGCAAAAAGCTGACTAAGCAAAACACCTTCAATGACTTCATCGACGTAACCAAAGGACTTGTTGAAGAAGGCTACGGTGCCAAAGATAAAGTGTTTGCTGTTGGTGGCTCTGCAGGCGGCCTACTGATGGGCGCTATTATCAACCAAGCACCCGAGCTCTACCGTGGTATTGGCGCGCACGTTCCGTTTGTTGATGTCGTAACGACCATGTTGGATGAATCAATTCCTCTAACCACCAACGAATACGATGAGTGGGGCAATCCAAATGACAAAACCTACTACGACTACATGCTGAGCTACTCACCGTACGACAACGTGAAAGCTCAGAATTACCCGAACATGCTAGTGACTACGGGTTTGCATGACTCACAAGTTCAATACTTTGAGCCAATGAAGTGGGTAGCCAAACTTCGTGAAATGAAGACTGATGATAATGTCTTGTTGTTCAAAACCGATATGGAAGCAGGCCACGGTGGCGCTTCTGGTCGATTCAAACGATTAAAAGAAGACGCGCTTGAGTACGCTTTCTTCCTAGATCTGTTGGAGGCCAAATAAGCTTTAGTCATCATTCACTATGAGTCATCGAAAACAATGCCCGCTTTTACGCGGGCATTTTTCAATCTAGATACTCGGTGACATGACTCAGATGAGCTGAACAGAAAGAAAAACGCCTACTCACAGCGAGTAGGCGTTAACACAATAAATGTGTTTAGGCAGTAGAAACTGTCCTATTTATTAGAAGTAGTAACGAGCACCTAGAGTCCAGTAGTCGTTTTCTTCGTTGTTGTAGTCGTTACCTAGGTCAAACTGGTAAGCAGCAAACGTGTAGAAAGATGGCGTCACTGCGTACTCAGCTTGTAGAGCCGTTTCGCTAGTGATTGTTTTGCTGTCTTTATCGTTTTCTACACCTTCGTAGTTAATACTGAATGTCCAATCGTTAACGCCGTAAGCCAATAGACCTTCAAGCTGAGTTGTTTCTTCTAACATATCGTAGAAGTAATCGTTCATACCGTAAACAACTGCTGCGTAGATGCCAGAGCCGTATTTACCGTAGTTAGCAGAGAACACGTGTGATTCAGCAGACTTTGTACCAAGAGTCGCGTTCTTAACGTCACCACCGCTGTATACGTAGCCTAGACCAAACCCAGCTAGCTCTGTGCTAAGCGCGATTTGACCACGTTGCTCATAAGTTGTTGCATTAGAAGTTTGCTCCCCTTGCCAGCCCAAGCCAACATTCAGGCCAAAACCTTCACCAAACTCGAAACCTTTGCGGTAGCTAAGCATTTTATCTGCACGTGCAGTACCTAGGTTACCTTGGTTGTCATATAAGAAGTCGTTGGCAAACGCGATTGGTAAATCCGCAACGCCTGCTACGTCATAGTATGGAGCCCACTGTGTACCAGCAACAACACGGCCGTACTGCTCGTGAGTAGCACCAATGTAACCTAGACGTGTTTTGAATGAAGTATCGCCACCATTAAGGTAGTTCAGTGCCCATTCACCTTTAGCATCGATAGTTACGCCGTTACCGATGTCTTTTTTACCACCGATGTTAATACGAGGAGATACTTGGTGAACCTTTACTTCGTCTTCAAAATACTCACCCACGCCCACAGAAACGTGGCCGCCGATAGAAAGAGATGTGCCATCGCTGTTGTAAACTTCAGCTGCGAAAGCTTGAGAACCACATGCTAGTGCCGCCACTGCAACGGCTAGAGTTTTCATTTTCATTGTTAACATCCATATAGTTGTTTGTACTGGTTCGCCCCGACAGCAAAATAAAATGCATCAATCGCAACGAACAGATAACAAAGTAGTAATGAAATATAAATGAAACAAATACTTTCTTATGCAACTGGTGTTATTTATGACTAATTTTTGATCACGATCCCATAAAAAAAGGGAACTTTTCAGTTCCCTTCATAATTTGTGTGGTGTTTTGCGTGTTACAACTGCCAGCGTGCGAGTGGCTTCTCAGTTTTGATACCTTTACTGCCCCATCGGTCAATAACATCAATTTGCAGTATGCGATCCCGTGAAACTAATGAAGTTAACGTTTTTGACGGGCGTTTATCAGTGATCAGCCACAGAGTTTCATCTTCCTCAAATTGAGCTTTTAAAGATAGTTTCTCTGCCTCTGACCATTCCAATTCTGGTTTGAATTGGCGATCGACCACAAACAGTTGGTTTCCTGATGCAAAATCTTCTAACGATTCACCCAACAATACCACCGAATCGATCTCTTTTTCGAAAATTACTTCTTGTTGTTGATTAATCAGTTCCCGTACGTCCAGCATCAAGGCTTGCTGGTTCTTTTCAATCTGAGCTTGATGTTGAGGGTACACCTTTTGTAGGTCCTCACCAACAATCGCTGCCATTCGAATCAAGTTACTCGGATTCATCCATGCGTATTTCGACGTCTCACCATTATCCAACGTCAATGCCGCAACACCTTGTGCTCTCGGTGAAATCGCTTGAGAGGCATCAATCTCTATCAAGCGCACATTTCCCTGACGCGCATAAACAAAAGTAGGGTCTTGATGCCAAACAGCACCTAGCGTGATCGCTACCGTTGCATTTTTTCCTGCTGCGGTAACTTGTTCATGTCCTTTACTTGCAAACCAATTCACCAAACGCTCAATCCCGTAACGTTTAGGCGGCAAGTAAGTCGTCTCGATATCCGTACCTTGCATCAACTGCTGAGCCAACATGTAGGTCACAGGAGTACTCGTAACGATGTCTTTCGCAAAAGCAAACGGCGCAGTTGTACTCGCTATTGCCAAGCTCAATCCCATAATTATCTTTTTCGTGTTCATATTCGAATATCCAGGTTTAGGCTTTACGCACAATGCGATACATGGTTGCAGTTAAGAAGAAGATTGCCGACACAATGATGATCGACGCGCCAGATGGCACAGGGAGTTCCAACTCCATCGGTAAGACCGTACCAACCAAGCACGCGATGGTCGCCAGCAGTGATGAGAGCAATACAAAGCTCCCCATTCTCTTAGTAAGAAGGCGGGCTGTTGCACCAGGAATCAGCAGCAATGCCCCAACTAATACAGCGCCAATGATCTTCACCGCTGCAATGGTCACAAGCGTGATCATCATGACGAACAAGTAATCGTAGAAGCTGGTATTGAATCCACGGACACGTGCGATATCTGGACTAATACAAGTCAGTAATATGCGGTTAAATGTCGGGATCAAAAGCAATAAAATGATCAAGCAACTCACAGCCAGAATCGTAATGTCTCTGTCTGTTACCGTCAGAATTGAACCAAATAGAACATTCTCTAGCATGTGGATGTTGATCTTGCGTGCCACGTACATCAGCAAGGCTGCACCGACCGCCAGTGCTAGTGCTAGAAATACACCAACTAATGTATCGTAAGGAACATTGGTTCGATTTCGCACGAAATGCAGCAACAGTGCGAAGATCATGCAGAAGCTAAATAATCCAATAAATGGGTTTTCTGGTGGCTCACCAAGCAGTACACCAATCGCAATACCTGTTAGTGCAGCATGGCCGACGGCCTCTGAAAAGAACGCTAAACGCTTGGCAATGACTAGCGTGCCTAACCCACCCAATAAGGGCCCAAGAATAAGCGCAGCCACTATCGCGTTGACCATAAACGCATAAGCAAAACTGTCACTTAACCAACCCGCTTCCACACCATGCAGAGCGAGATCTCTTAACCAATCCATTACGCCGCCTCCACTTTTGCTGTGTAGTGCTTAAACAGAGACTCGATACGTTCTGGACTCAATACTTCTGAATGGTGCCCTGACGCAACAATTTGACGATTCACGACATGGACCTGAGCATCCAAACGACGTACAGCCGTCACATCATGATGCACAGCAAGCACGGTTTTTCCTTCCCCAACAACTTCATGAATTAAACTTTCAAGGTAACGAACACCTTGCTCATCCATGCCCGTCGTTGGCTCATCCAAAACAAGCAGACTTGGATCGTCTAATAACGCTTGAGCGAACAAAACACGCTGCTGCTCACCACCCGATAGCTGTCCCATTCGGCGATCACTACGCGAAGCCATACCAACGCGCTCTAGTTGAGCAAGCGCTTGTTGAGTTTGCTTGGTCTTACGTCGCCAAAACAGAGGCACTCTGGTTTGGTTAAGCAAAACGAAATCCATAACCGTGAGCGGCAGACTGGCTTCAAACATGGCTTTTTGCGGTACATAGCCGATTTTCGCAGCATGTTTGCTGTCTGGCCAATGGACAGAAATGTCACCAGTAAATGGGGTTAAGCCCAAAACAGAGCGCAAAAGAGAGGTCTTCCCGCCACCGTTAGGCCCCATGATGACGTGACATTGGCCAGCTTCAAATTGGGTTTGAATGTCTTGCAGAATCAGGTTGTCGCCATATTGAAGGCTTACCCCGTCGAGAGAGATAGAGGGCCCTAACATCAAGCTTTCTCCTGTTCGTGCTTGCTTGCAACGAACTTCATCGCTTCAATCAGAGTTGCGACGTTCTCACGCATTTCGACTTCAACCTTATTGGCTTCGTATTCGCCATGAGTCATGTGAGAAAAACGGTAAAGCTGAACACCGGTCGCTTCTTCGATCGTGTCAACAAAGCGGTTGGGCATGTTTAACTCGTAAAACAGCACATCAATACCAGATTGACGAATCTTCTCTATGGTTTCTTGTAACTGGCTTGCGCTTGGCTCTACACCATGAGCAGGTTCGATAACTGCTGCGACGTCAACGCCGAATTCCTGCAAGATGTAACCATAAGCATTATGCGTAGTAGCGACCTTCATACCTGCTGTATCAAGTTGCCCCAAAGACAACATCGCATCACGCTTTAAAAGGCGAAACGTTTTTGCGTAAGAGCGCGCATTCTTTCGATAAAACGCCGCGTTTTCTGGGTCGAGTTTGCTTAGCTCACTCGCAATCGTGTAAACCTTTTGAATCGTGGTCGATAGGCCCACAAACGTATGTGGATTCACTGCGCCTTTACCGACTGATTGACCCATCGCAGGTAGCAGTGGCACTTCTTTGTTCGCCTCTATCACCACGAGGTCGTCACGTTGTGAAGCTTGAATCACTTTAAGAGCAAAATCATCGTGGCCGATACCATTGACCACAATCACATCCATTTGCTTCAAACGCTTTAGATCATTAGGTTGAGGTAAATAGTTATGAGGGTTAAAACCTGCATCCACCAGCGGTAGAATTTCTGCTTTGTCACCGACCACAGCTTTCACATAGCTGTAGTATGGTTGAAGAGTAATACCAATATTGAGCTTATCTGCTGCGAAGCTCGATGAAGCTACTGCCAGCAATGCACTAGCCGTTATAATTCGACGTAGAAAAGATCGTTTCATCATAGTTGTTATCGTTAAAATTGAGCTTAATGGGCGTGAGCATTTGAAGACGTAGCAGGGACAAGAACTATTTGTTGCCAACCTTGCTTCTGGCGTTCGCTTATTTCCGCAAGAGACAAATCAGATGCCTTTGTTGTAGATTGAATAAACCAAATGTCGGCGTGTTCATTACGACTATCGAGAAGCATGGAAGCCGCGCCTATTTCATCTTGCCTTACACCGAGGTAAATCCCTGCATCTAACCGTTGCCATTGGTGAGAGCCTTTGCGCTGCCAGCTTTGGTCTTGCACAAATGGGGCAACCCAAAATTCTTCCAATTCGCTGACGGCAGGCCACTCGCCAGCATCTAGATGAAGATCTCGAATTTCTTCATGGGCCAACTTTAGCTCGGCAATCATCGCAAGTTCTTCTTGTTCAAGATCAGTGATGAGAACTTGATGGGCTAGCACTTCGGTATGTTCTGTCTCGGCTTGATGGTGAGGCAGCAAAATCGTGGAGACCGCAAGAATACCTGCGATGGTTAGAGCAACCCATTTACCTTCTCGACTGCCGTTATCCGGTCTGATCTTCTGGGTAATCATTTCTCTTTTAACTCAACGATATCCACTTCTACTGGGTTTTCATGCCCCGCATCGAAAACCAAATAAAAATCGGTTTGAGGATGTGTGAACTCAGCAATGGAGCGTTTATCTGTCGTTACTTTGGCGATCAAGTTATCGTCGTAATCGTACATTTCAACGTCATAGTCCACTGCGGTAGAACCGTCTGAATAGCCTGCCTCGCAAATCACTTTATCTTGCTCTAAATGGCAACTCATCAATGGAAAGTGCGCGAACGCTTGAGAAGAGATAAAACCAGCAACCAATACTGAGGATTTAAAAATAGAAACGTTTTTCATGATGCATCCAAATTGGCTCAGCGAAGGGCTGAGCCAAATTTTGATTAGTTAAGTTGAGTTTCAAATGTTAGGTGAACGTTCATGCTTGCTTTGTCCGCAAGTGGATCGTTTTTCAGCTCACCCTTGTAGTTTGCTTTCATTAGGTAGCGACCCGCTACATCTGGAGTGAAGGTGATTTTTCCATCCTTGTCACTGACTACATCGATTTGCTCTTGGTGGTTGCGATACAGAGTACCTTCACGCGTAATTTCCGCCGTGACACCTTGCTGAGGCTCGCCGTTAAAGAAGAATTGGAATGTCACTTCTTCACCTTCAATAATGTCTGAAGGGTGCGTAATCGGCTTCATTTCTAACAGCTTACCTTCAAGCTCTAGCGCCTTTTCTGTTGGCATACCAACCGTTACATAGCTTTCTGCACGTGTGTAGCTAAGTTGGGTAACGACATCGCGTGCTTTTTCAGGAATCACGCTTGCGCGATCTGCTTTGCTCGCTTTCGCCCACTTAACCGTGTCACGACGGCCTGCTTTGTACTGGGTGTAGTAGCTAGGTTGGTTATTGATAGCCACTTTGTGTGTGCCCTCTTCAACAAAGAAGAAGTCGAACATTGAACGACGCTTGCCGCGTACGACAAAATTCGGGCGCTCAGAACGACCATCTGGCATGATCACGAACGCTTGCTCGCTACCTGCTGGCTTATCGAATACAAACGTACCGTGAGACGCTGTCACATCGAACGTTAACCAATCACCGCCTTCTTTTGATACCGTAAAGTGAGAAGGGAGAACCCAACGAGGGTGCGCTTGTGCTGTTGTCGCGGCCGTTAGCCCCATTGCCATTACACTTGCTAATGCCACCGCTTTCATTTTGGTTTTCATTGTTATTCCTTCTCTATCACTTAACTTGGTAGTTGACGGTAATGACGCCCGTCTCTTCGGTTGGTTTTATTTGGTAGCGCACTTCACTGTCCGCTAACTGCATTTTTTGACGTAGGTAATTACGGCCACCGTGTTCACGTACGACTTCTACATGTAGGGTGTAATTGCCCTGTTCGAGTCGTTGACCATCATCATTAGTGCCATCCCAAACAAATCGGTATTGGCCTGCAGGTCGAGTGGCTGACGTTACGGCATCGACCAATTCGCGATCGTAACGACCCACTTTGCGCCACCAGCTACGAAGATCTTTTAACCACTCATCTTTACCTACCCAAAGCTGAATGGTTTTGACTGGTTTGCGCTTTTCATCTTCGATCCATACTGCGACATAAGGTCTTGCGTACATCGAGGTATCAATCTTTGGTAGCTCAAACTCAAAGTCGACTTTGGCATTCTCTGGGAAAGGAGCGGCCATAAGCGGCAAAGGAGATAAAGCCGCGATCAATGCGGCTTTACTAAACGAGTGACGGCGAAAAATTCGGCCCATGTTTAACATTGGTTTTTTCTCTGAATAGGCTGTTATGGCACAGCGAAAAAATAAATAACGAGTGATAACGCAGTGCCAAAACTCATCCACTGCATTGATGTTCTAAAAGTCTTTTTCTTTGGAAGCAGCAAACACACACCTGTCAGCACAAAAAACACCATTAGCAAGGCTGTTATGTCGATAAACCATTTCCACGTATCGCCACTGTTGCGACCTTTATGTAGGTCGTTTAGCAGCGCAACCATACCGTAGTTAGTGGTTTCAACTTCAGCTTCACCCGTCGTCATATCGACGAAAACGGTGGCGTTGTAGCCCGGGCCTTTGAAATCTAAAGAGAGTTCACCAATCATCAATTCACCATCCTCAACTTCGGTATACACATCGAGTGCTGATGGTGTGCCTCGTAGGTCTGTTTCTTGTGTTAAGAAACTCAACAGGGCAGAGCGATTGGGTTGGAAGCTTCCTTCATTCGCAAATAGTTGCTCGGAAGGGACTGTGAGTGTGTGTTGCTGAATGATAGGTTCACTGCGCTCAAACAGTTCTGGGCGGTTCAACGTAATACCAGTTAACGCAAAAAACAGTGTCACCAATAAAAGAGCCATAGAAATGTAAATGTGCAGACGGCGTGCCCAAGTCTGGACGCCTTTGCTTTTGAGCAGCATAGAAAACAATCATCACCAGTAAATGAGGGAGTAATTTAGGTGATAATCATTCGTATTGGCATTTAATTTACATTGTTTACGTTTGGTCAAAAAGCATTGCTCCCGTCGATACTGACGGGAGCAAATAAGAGGGGGGCGTTATCGAGCGAGAATGGGATAAGTAAAGAAAACCAAGTGACAGAAATTAAACGCGAAGTGAGCGAGCACAGCGCACCATAAACGGCCAGTAAAATGGAAGACCAAACCGTACCCAGCCCCAGCAAGCGCGGCAAATATCATTAATAGTGGACCACCAGAAAAATGAGCCAAGCCAAACAAAAGACTCGCTACTACCAAGCCGACTCGCCAGTCAAAGCGGCGGGATAGCGACTGTTGTATAAATCCACGAAATAGCGCTTCTTCTGCCACACAAGTCAGGACTAAGTTGTTCAAAACAAATAACCACCACCAAGATGGCAAACTCAATTCAGGTTTTAAAGCACCAAGCGCTGACGCAATAGGCAACAATAGAAGTAAAGGAATCATCACCAGCAATGCCGGTTTGACTCTTACCTTTGACTCACCACCTAGCAAAATCGGATAAGCCAGTAAGAGTGCAAAGAAGGCAAGCGGCTTGTCTAAGTTAAGGTACATAGAGAATGGAGCACTTAACGGCCCCGCAGATACCTTGTCGAGCACTTGCAGATTATTAAATCCCGGGATCAGATGGACAAACAACAAGACACACCAAACGATCACGATTCCCCACCCCAAATAGAAAATGGGTTTCGTTTTTGGCTTCACTTTTAGCCTTGAAGCGAGACTGGGAATTCGGTATGACACGCCAAGCACAAACAAAGAGCCGACCAAGGCGATAAGCTCAATACGGCCAAGAATGAAGCCACTAACCAAGGTGATGCCAACCAATACGAGTGCGACTCCAGTGTGGCGGAGAAAAGCCACTGCTATCGCCAAAATTAACGGACACCATAGCCAGATGTCAGAATCGAGAATCATTGTATTATCCTTATAAACAAAAGCTGACGTTCCAGTCTTATCGCTGGATAGCGGTAATATAACGTTATGATATTTAAAAAGAGATCGAACCAGACTCAATATTTATAAACAAAAAGACCCGAGATACAACCCGGGTCTTTCGATCATTAATATATGGTCTATTGTCACATGGACTTAGCTGTTCTGGCTCGCTTTCACTTTACGCAACTGAGATAGGTATTTCACCCAACTCTCAGCTTGAGTTGAGGGCTCAATCTCATTGGCGCGTTTTGCGTTGGCAAGAGCGTCTTCAATGCGTTTCAGCTTGTAGTAGGCACGAGTCTTAACCAATGCCACATCCGCTTTGCGACCCGAGACTTTATCCAATGCAATCAGAGCGTCTTTGTAGTGCCCTTCTTGGACAAGCAACTGAGACAAGTTCCAATAGTATTGGCGATCCAGCTTCGCGGCTACGCGCCAACTCGCTATCGACTTATCCCACTCTTTCGCCATTTGCCAGTACGTAGCTTGCTGCGCTTTAAGCTTGCTGTCTGAGTTAACTTCATTTAACTCACCCAACACTTTTGCTGCACGCTCTGGAATACCGCGCTTACCATACAGCTGAGCAAGAAGTTTGAGGTCATCTTGGTTCAACTCTACGCCTTTCAGCTTCGCAAGAGCCAAAGCATCAAGAGCACGCTTATCATCATCCACACGTAGATACAGAGCAACAAGCTGACGCCACCATTCCACACGCTCTGGCTCAATCGCAATCAAACGTTTGATCGTGCCAATCGCAGGCTGCCACTTTTTCAGCTCTAGCTCTGCAGATAGCTTGATGGACAGTGGTGCCATTTCGTCTGGCTGACCATATTTCTCATAACGAGCCATTGCAGAGAGAACTTTATTCCACTGACTTAACTGGTAATGAGACTGTGCAATACGCAGCCAAATTTCATACGCCTTTTGGCTCTCAGGAACCGATTTACTCAAGTCGTAATAATGTGGCAAAGCTTTAGAGAACTGTTGTTCATTGAGCAACATATCAGCCAACATTTTGCGCGTTTGCCAAGCTTGTTCATCTTCCAGAAGACCACTGTTTACCGCAATCTCAAGCTGTTTAATTGCAGGCTTAACTTGCTCATTCTGCCAGTAGAAAATACCCAGCATTCGCGCCACAAACGCTTGATCGTAACCACGAGATAAATCGAGGCCTTCAAGAGTTGAAATGGCTTCTTGCAGTTTTTCTTCTTGCGCTAGGTTATGAGCGCGTTGAACACGAGTCGCCGTGTATTGACTCAGTTCATTCGCGACGGTGGTAAAAGCGCTTAGGCTTAATACCGCACCGATTAAGAATTGCTTCATCATTTGGCTAACTTGAACTCCACTTTAGCGGTTTGTCCGAACTGCTCAATTGAGACACCATCTTCAACTTTCGGTTGATATTTCCATTTCTTCAGCGCTCGAATCGCTTCTTTTTCGAAGATACGTTTTGGCTTAGCGTCAATCACTTCAATGTCTTTAGGGCGGCCTGTCGCGTCAATGGTAAAGCGCATCACTACGTAACCTTCCATTTTACGTTTCAGTGCTTTGCTTGGATAACGAGGATCAACGCGGTACAGAGGCAATGCTTGCTGGTTGCCCATGGTGCCTTTTAAGTTAGGTGCACTGATCGCAATGCCATCCAGAGCAGTGTTCAAACCCAATGCGCTGATTGGCGTCACTTGGCTCATCGGCTCTACTTGGGTTTCCGCTTGAGACAAATCCATCGGTTCTGGTGCTTTTGGTGGTTCTGGCTGTTCAGGAACAGAACGTTGACGACGTTGAACATCAGCATCATTCTCGACCATCACCATGTCAAAGCGCACCGCCTCTGACGGTTGAGGTGCGCGTTGATTGCCTTTGTCGACCATCCACGCCATAAAGCTAAACAAGCTCACCGCAATCAAAATTGACGCTGGTAGCGCGAGTAGTAGCCTGCCCATTAAGGTTTCTCCGCTGCCAATGCGATGTTCTTCACACCAGCACCTTTCGCCGCATCCATCACCTTCACAACCGTTCCGTTGTATGCATGTTCATCCGCTTGAATGACAAGTGATGCCTCTGGTTGCTCAAGTAACAAGTGCTCAATGGTCGCTTCTACACGTTCGATATCCACCAAACGTTTATCGATGTACACATCGTTCGCCGCTGTTACCGCAATAAAAATGCCTGCGTCTTTTTGGCTAACCACGTTCGAGGCTTGTGGTCGGTTAACTTCTACACCTGACTCACGTACAAATGAACTGGTCACGATGAAGAAGATCAGCATGATGAACACGATATCCAGCATCGATGTTAGATCGATTTGCGCTTCATCTTGTTGATTATTTCTACGTCCGAGTCTCACTTCTGACTCCTTAAAGATTGTTCTAACTGGAGGGCTTTACGCTCACACACTTTGCTCAAACGCGCATGGACAAACATGCCTGCAAGTGCCGCAACCATACCTGCCATAGTTGGCAGTGTTGCAAGTGAAATGCCTGAAGCCATCAATTTTGGATTGCTACTGCCTTGTGTGGCCATCACATCGAAAACTGTGATCATGCCAGTCACCGTACCTAGCAAACCTAACATCGGGCAAATCGCCACGAGTACTTTGATGGTTGATAGGTTTTGGCGCAGTTCAATGTGTGCTTTTGCAATCCATCCTTCGCGGATTTGATGCGCGTACCAAGAGTGGTGGTCAGGTCTTGCTAGCCACTGCTCACAAAGCTGTTTCTTCACCTTCGGAAACTCCGTTGTCAGGTAAAGTACACGCTCCATAACCAGTAGCCAGCACACCGCAACAACGGCCGCTAGCCACCATAGGATTTGGCCTCCTTGCTGCATAAAGCTCATCAAGGTTGAGGCCCAATCCTCACTGATCAAACCCAATGTGTTGAGTAGGATCTGCTCCATTACGCTGCGTTCTCCGCTGTCGTGTTAGGGTTGTTTTTGCCTTTTGGCATATCGCGCTCAGCTTGTTCCGCAACAAGACCAATGCCTTGCTTTTCAAGAATATTGCGAATGTTCTCTGCTTGAGAGCTCAAGACGTTGTGAGCAAGAAGCAATGGCATTGCCGCAACAAGACCAAGAACAGTTGTAACTAGCGCCATAGAGATACCACCTGCCATGACTTTTGGATCGCCATTACCAAACTGAGTGATCACTTGGAACGTTTCGATCATGCCTGTTACCGTACCTAATAGACCAAGCATCGGTGCTAGAGCAGCAAGCAGTTTCAGCATCGACAACCCCTTTTCAAGGTGAGTCTGCTCGTCAACTACCGCTTCTAATAAGCGAAGTTCTAATGCTTCAACACTACGATGTTTGTCTTTTTGATACACAGCAAGGATACGACCAAGCGGGTTGTCTTCTGGTTGAGTTGGGTTCTTTAACTGTTTGGCGATTTTTTGACGAGCGATCATCAATGACACACCACGAACCAACGCGATGATCAAACCAACCGCTAACAAGCCAAGAATGATCTGACCAACGACACCACCTGCATTCAGGCGATCCGCCATTGTCGGAGAATTTGCCAATTGCTCAAGCAAGATGCCGCGAGATGGGTCAATCACTAAAGAATCGATTTCACCCGAGTTCAACGAGCTTGCTGTTGGTCCATTTTCTGGTTGACGGAGGTAGCTCATCGCATCGCCGCGTTGACCGTTCCACTTAACGTAACCAGCGTCATCCAATAGCGCCATTGAGCCAAGGCGAACACCGTTGACCGTTTGTTCACGACCTTCACCATCAAGCAGAGTGAATGACACTTTCGCCATCTCACCACTTGCTTTAACTTGTTCTTCCATACTGCGCCACATCGCTTGAAGCTGAGGCAGAGTAGGCAGGGATTTCGCCGCAACGATATCATCGATATTTTGCTGATATGAGTTTGCGTCTACACCAGTGACCGAGTGCTTAAGCTCTGATTCTAGCTCTTTAGCATTCTGACGAACGACACCAAATAGCTCACCCAAGCTACCTGTTTCTAAACGTAGCTTTTCTTCTAGTTGAGCCAGTTCAGCTTCGTTTTCACTAAAAGTGACACCAAGCGTGTCAGCTTCTGCTTGTAGCGCCGCGCGTTCTGCTACAAGCTTATTCTTCATTGCTTGTAGCTCTTGCTGAGTTTTGTTAAAACCAGACTCACGAGCCACGTTATGGGATTGCTGTTGGCGATTTTCTTGTTGTGCTTTTTGCAGCAGAGTGTCACTTGCAAACGTCGTATGCGGTAAAAGCGCAGCACTAGAAATCAACGCAACCGATAGCCATTTCTTCATCATTTATTTGCCCTCCGCTACGTTTAGAGACACTGGCAGAGTTAGCATGCTTGGTGCGATCTGTTTATTTGCCATGGCAAACGCTTTATCGAGTTCAGATTTTTGTTCTGAACCAACGGACTGCCATGCGTTCTGTTGTTGTGACCAGCTCCAGAACTGCTCACCAGATAGGCTACGAGCAACTAGCGACACGCGACCTAAGTAAAGAATATCAGCCTCAACTTGGTCGTTACCTTCCAATGCAATCTTGCCTTGGTAGATACCAATCTTAGTGCCGTAGTCCATTTCGATTTGGTACGCTTCTAGAATACGACGGAACTTCTCAGCATCCGCGACATCTGCTCGAGTCATCATGGCATCAAGCTTAGCAATACGCTCCTCACGTTGCGCTTTGCGGATCGGTTTATCATTCGCAACGATAGTCTTTAGACCATCCAACATGTGATACATAAGCGGTACCACACCTTGACGAGTTTGAGCGATCTGCTCAATTTGCTCATTCAAGCTTGCCACTTCCTCGTTTTGACTATCAACAAGGTTTGAAAGGTGGTCGCGATAAATCTTCAAGTTGCTGACTTCTTCATTCAACTGTTCAATTTCAGCTTCTAGTGACAAAGACTTCTCAGCACTTGCATCGATACGCTTCTGGCTTACTGCTGACGCTTGGTTAGTTTTATTCTGCACTGCTTGAGCATCGTTAAGATTTTCCGCTTGAACGGGAATCAAAACCGATGTGATCAACAGAGCGATACTTGATTTCATTAGATTCATACGAGTTATATTTTCTGTTTTCCAAAAACGACTAAAGGGGAAGACTACTCTTCCCCTTTAAAAATCAGTTTGTTATCAGTACTTGAACTGAATTGTCGCCATGTAGTTTCGGCCCTCGCCTATCACTACACCGCTAGCTCCTTCTTGTTTACTGTTGGTGCTACCACCACCTGCTAGGTAGTCAGTATCAAACACGTTTTCAACATTGAAACGAGCCACAATATCTAAGTTCTCATCATACTTGTGTGTGTACGCAACGCCCATATCAATACGTGCATACCCATCTTTCTTAAATGTGTTCGCTGCGTCTCCGTAGCGCTCACCTTCATAAATCAGACCTAGGTTAACATCAGTGTTGTTCTGCACTTTGTAACGAGACCAAACACTTGCTGAAAACTCTGGAACGTCCGCAGGACGGTTACCTTTGTAATCCGCACTCTCAGTGATTTCTGCATCTAAGTACATTGCAGAAGCCGTTAGCGAAAGCTCCTCAGTCACAAAACCTTGCGCTAGGATTTCCGCACCGCGGTGTACTTGCTCACCATCTTGAGTCTTCTTGTACATCACATCACCGCCAGCATTAACGCCGTCTTCAACATCTAACGCGATGTTTTCTAGAGTGATATCAAACACAGCACCAGAAAGAAGCAGACGTTCATCGAACAGTTCCCACTTAGTACCCACCTCATAAGAGATACCGCGTTCTGCGTCTAGCTCTTCACCATCGTTGGTGTAATCAGTACTGTTTACCGTGCCTTGAGGCATAAAGCTCTCAGAGTACTGAACGTAAATAGAACCGTTGCTTGCAGGGTGGAAAATCACACCTAGTTTTGGTGATACTTGGCTTTCCGTTAGGTCATCGCTGCGTTTTTCATCGTAACGAACGCCAGCAAGAACCTGCCAGTAATCGTTAATTGTCATCATGTTTTGCGCGTAGATACCCCAAGTATCATATTCGCTAGTAGGCCATTTCTTAGAACTCGTTGGCTCTGGCTTCACTACCGTCTCACCTGCTGGAACATACTCGCCGTCATGGAAAGCCATAAAGCGGTCGTAGCTGTAATCCAAGTAGTTTGCACCGACTAAGAAAGTGTTATCTGTACCAAACAGAGAAAAGTCAGTCGTCACATCTACGTAAGCAGTATCAAATACCCAGTGGTCAGAACGCTCGTTACCCTTGTGCTTGATCGTACCGTTTTCTTCGTACATATCGAACTTAGGGTAAGACTCTACGTCGAAACGTTTGAAGTCTTGACGGTTATAGCCCGCTTTTACGTTAACGCTGTCCGTCATCTGTGCATTGATGTCGATGCCGTAGTTTTCTACGTCATTGTCGATCTCTGACCATTGTGCATCCCAGATGTACTTATCACCGCGAACGGCTTTGCCATCGACAATGTAAGCACCTGAATCAACGCTACCGTCATCTTTTGTACGGTCATAGTGCGCTGACACCATGATGTTTTCAGTGATATCGTATTCCACCACTAAACCACCCACTACGCGGTCAGTTTGTGGTTCCGTACCATCACCGTATTTACGCCATGAGCCGTAGCTTTCTTTTGCAAGAATGGCACGAGCACGCAACGTTTGTTCTTCATTCAACGAACCACTGACATCAAGTACAGTTCGTGAATGGTCATCTGAACCGATATCTTGGCTTAGGCTTGCGTGACTTTCTGTTGTTGGCTTCTTCGAAACCATGTTCACAAGACCACCTGGTTCTGACTTACCGTAAAGTAGACCTGATGGACCTTTAAGAACTTCAACACGCTCTAAAAGCTCAATTGGTTGACGGTAGTGTGACCAATGCTGACGACCATCACGTAGGAAGCCGTCTGAACTGCTCAGTTCAAAACCACGTAGCGAGAAACGTTCGCGGTTACGGCTTGTACCGCCCGCACTAACACTCGCGTCATTTTGTAGAACTTCACCTAACGTGCTTGCACGCTGCTCATCGATTACTGCTTCATCAATCACAGCAACTTGTCCTGGAGTTTCCAGTTGCGTCATTTCCATGCGCATTGCTGTTGTATTCGTATCTGCTTTGTAACCGAATTCACGACCTTCTACGACTAGGTGCTCATCCGCATTTTGAACTTCTGCCACTGCAGGTGCCGCTAACACCGCACCGATCACTAATGCCAATTGGCTCTTAGAAAACATACCCATTCACTCCGATTATTGGGTAGCACATAACTGCTATGTGGTTCCCTCTTAGTTATTTCGCGAGTGAATATAAGTGATAACTATTACTATTTGCATTAAATTTACATTCTTTGCATTCGTAAAGTTTTGTAAAGCGGTAAAGGGTCATACTCGCCGACAATCGAGATCTAGATCACATTAAATCAGCACTTTTGACATGGATTTTACTGTCTAAAAAGTAATGTTACTGCAAGCCCGCCTTCTGAACGATTGCTTGCAACGGCTTTCCCACCCATCATTCGCATGGATTCTTTTACAATGGCCAACCCCAGACCGTAACCACCTAACTTTTTGTCTCGAGAAGCATCCAATCGTGTGAACGGATCAAAAATATCTGTCAGTTTATCTTGTGGGATGCCAGGGCCATTGTCGGCTATCGTCACGGCTAAGTAGCTGTGCTTGTCCGTTGTTTTGTTAGCTAGAGAAACATCAATCTGGGCTGACTTACCGGCATACTTAATGGCATTGCCAATCAAATTATTCAAACAACGCACCACTAACGTATCGTCACATTGCGCTTTTGTTCTTGTCGCCTCAGAAACAAATGTAAGGTTTTGCTTTATCTGCAAATCGATTTTGCAGCGCTCGACTTGAGGCGCCAGTAGCACTTCTAAATCGCTGCGTTTTAATTCCGTATCGTAGCGAGCATTCTCTAAACGGCTGAATTCCAAGATTTCACCAATAAGATGGTTCAGCTCATTGGCCTCTTCTTCCATACGCGTCACTAGGGTTTGTTCATTTTCCCCTACTCGCTTACGCAATAGGTGTAACACTAAGTTTTGGCGCGCTAATGGTGTACGTAACTCATGGGAAACATCACGAATCAAGCGACGCTGCTTTTCAGCAAGAGAATGAATCTCTTTTGTCATGTGGTCAAAGTCTTGCGCCAATTCGTTAAACTCTCGAGTGTTCGACTTAAGCTCATCCACCACACTGACGTTAAAGTCACCATTCGAAAGTCTTTTACTTGCTTCTCTTAAGCGATCCAATGGCTGTTGTAAATTCCGTGCCATTAACAAAGAGAACAGCGCCAAGATGACCGCCGCAATCACAACCTTTAATACAGAGAAATAAAGGATGAAATCATGAGCGGGGTGCAAACGATGAGGTAACTGAATCACTAGGCTGTTGTTTCCGACAAGAGGAATATTGAATATCGGACGACTTACTCGGCCTTCCAGTTGTTCGTCCAAACGTCGCTTAAATTTCAACTTGAATTCAAAGTGCGGGTGCATCAAACGGTGTGTAAGAGGACGCTGATTTTCGTCAAGTACAAACAAGTAAAAGTGTTGTGCATTCGCCCAATCGGCCAGCTCGTCCATGTCACCTTCTTCAATCAACACGTTAGCTTGATGTGCTAGGTCCAACATTTCAGTCTTTACACTAGCAGGTACCTTTAGCATGGCTTTGACCAAGGCTTGTTCAGCAACCGCTTGAACGGCCAAGATGCTAATGACGATAGCGGTCATGTAACTAAAAAGCTGAAATGCCAGGCTGTCTCTTCGTTTCACAAAGTAGGATGGACACACAAATCGCATTAGCCAGTCACAGCCTCTAAGTAGCTATAACCCTTACCACGAAACGTTTTGATGTGCTGTTTGGATAACCCCGCTTCTACCAATTTACGTCGAATATTACTGATGTGCATATCCAGATTTCGATCAAACGGACTCAGTTCCTTTTTAAGGACTTTTGTTTGTAATTCCGCTTTAGAGATCACGACACCTTGGTTTTTTACGAGGTAACTCAACAGCTCAGCTTCTGTTCCAGTTAAAGGTAGACTGTCTAACTGATCACTAATGCTCTGTACCGTAGAACACATAGCCTGTCTCTGGCGCTCCAAGCCAACTCGGCGAAGAATGGCTTTGATTCTCATCAGGAGTTCCGAGACGTTAAATGGCTTACCAATGTACTGATCCGCACCGGCTTGATAACCATCTAACATCGAATTCTCGTCATTTAAGGCTGTAAGCATCAAAATAGGGGTAGCAAAGCGCTGGCAAATGCGACGAGCGACTTGCATACCGTTTAGATTCGGTAGCATCACATCGAGAAGTACGAGGTCAACGGGTGTCTTTTCCATATACTGCAATGCGCTCTCTCCGCAATGAACAGAGGAGACGATATACCCTTCTTCTTGCAATACGGTTTCCAACAATTCACACAAAGGAACGTCGTCATCTACGATCAAAACTCGAGACATTGCACACCACCACTTAAATAAAAATGGTTCGCATTCTATTACTCATTTGCAGATTAAACAACCATAGTTTTTAAGGTTTTTGCCCAAAAACAAGCGTAAAAAAAGCCCACTTTTCAGCAGGCTCTCTCTTGCAATATTCAGTATATTTTACTCTTTTAAATCAGCACTTTAATCCGGTTACTTTTGCAACATCTTCGACTATTCCCCTCAGGTTGATGCTGATGGAGTGAAGCGTTTCTAGTTCTTCTTCAGAAAATGGATGAGTAAGCACTGACTCCGCGCCTTTTTTGCCAACGATTGTAGGTAAACTGATCACGACACCTTCAACGCCATATTGCCCCGACATCATGGTACCGACAGGGAGAACTGAGCGCTCATTAATTTTAATAGCCTGAATGATGCGAAATACACTTGCTGCGATACCGTGAACCGTATTTTGCTTACGACGGAAAATCTCATATCCTGCCTGTTTTACCGCTTCGAGCAGTTCGTCGGCATCGATACGCTCTATATTATTGGCATCACAGTAGAAATCTGCTGGTTGACCCGCGATGGAAATCAAACTCTTAGGCGTGAAACAGTTACTGCCGTGCTCTCCAAGAACATAACCAAAGATGTTCTTAGGATCTAAATCGACACGACTTGCCACAATACTCATCAAGCGAGCAGTATCAATCACACAACCACTACTGATCACTTTGTTGTTCTCAAAGCCAGTATTGGTAGCGATAAAGTGGGCCACAATGTCGCACGGGTTAGAGACAACGATAAGCGTAGCATTTGGTGCAACTCGCTCAACTTTACGAGCGATCTCAACACCAATTTTGGCATTGATTTCAGCAATATCGATACGAGTCTGGCCTTGCTTGATCTGCGCACCAGCAGTGATGACGACAATATCAGCTCCTAAAAGGTCAAGGTAATCGTCAGTAGGAATGATATGAGTGTTCTTTGAGAAGGTAAGTGCTGCGGTATGTCGAAAATCGAATACCTCACCTTCGGCACGTTCTAAGTTTTGATCTAGTAGAACCAATTCACTCACGCTGCCCATAGTCAGCAGGTAATTACATACCCCGACACCGACAGCTCCAGCACCAATGACACCGATTTTCATACTTCTCTCCCTGATAATAAAACGAAGCTCTCACTTTGTGTCCACCTTAAAAATAGGGGCATGAGAGCACAAAAGTCCCATTGCGTAATTTGACCCAGAACACCGACCTAAACCAGTATTTCTCTGCTTGACGACGTTTGAATGATGAAAAATTCGTCTTTATATATGCATCAATAGGCGCTGTTTTAGATTACCTCGTACATTTGCGCTCTATTCTCAGAAAGAAAAAAGAGTACAATTCTCTGCAGTTTCTTATTGAGAATAGACGTATATGAAAACGCTACTGATAGGTCACCGAGGTGTGGCAGGTAAATACCCGGAAAACACAAAAGTCAGCGTTCAAGCTGCTATTGATATGGGACTGACTTGGGTTGAAGTTGACGTGCAGCCAACCAAAGACAACGTACTAGTAGTTTGCCACGATCATACCGTGAATCGTTGCAGTAATGGCAAAGGTCGTATTGATCAAATGACCCTTGCTGAGCTCAAGGCGTTAGATTTTGGTCGTTGGTTTAGCAATGAATTTGCCAACGAATCCATCATGACTCTAACAGAGCTACTAGAACTCGCTGCGGCAAATGGCCTAAACCTGAATATCGAAGTGAAAGTCGATCATCATTCAGCGGAAGATGTTGCCAAGATGGTCACTCATACTCTACTAGAAGGCCCATTAGCTAAAGACCACATCCTTTTATCAAGCTTTAGTCACGAGGTTATCAGGGCACTACACAAGCACTGTGAAGGCTATAGGCTAGGTGTTTTGAGCGAGTTTTTTACTCGTAGAGACCGATTATTATTAGAAGAAGTTAATGCTTACAGCTGTAACCTCAATATTAACTGGGTGCGTTCTCGTCAAATCAAGAAGCTGCAACAAGCGGGTTATAAGGTGATGTGTTATACCGTGAACAACCCCAACAAGCTAAAACACCTACCTGCATTGGATGGTATCTTTAGTGATCACCCAAGCCGTTTTATGCCTTAAAAATAAAGTCGGAAATGGGGGTCCACTACCACTCGATAGTAATCGGAGTTCCCATTTTAACGAGCCTGATAAATTCATCCATCTCTTCATTGGTAATGGCGATACAACCATTGGTCCAGTCAAAGCTCTGAATAAACTGTGGAGCTTGAGTCTCTCCATTTTTTAGGCCGTGAATTTTAATCGCACCACCAGGAGAAACTCCTCTTCGATGCGCCTCCAAACGATCAATTGCATCTGGGTAACTGATATGAACGGAGCGATAGAAAGCGGAGTCGTTAATCACGTAATCTAGCGTGTAATCCCCTTCCGGCGTTCTATTGTCACCCTCTTCTTGCTTGTGTCCTTTCGGATTAGCCCCTAACGCAATCCGATATTCTTTAACCACTTCGCCATTGTCCATCAGATACATTCTGCGTTTTGACTTATCAACTTTGACCAAGTCAACCGCAGCCTGAGCACCGGACACAAACGTACAACATAAGATTAAAGACAACCATTTTACTGACATCGCCAGAACGCCTAACTCACCCACTCATAGGGAAAACAAAAAAGAGAACCCATGCTAGTCAGATGGTGATTCTAAAGCAAACTGAATGTGTGCAAATTTCGCTACTCTTTGTAACGAACTTGGATTACTTTATAAGGATATTACTTTATAAATCCAGCACAAATAGAGAGGGTATTATGCTCAACATCGCTTTTTTCAGTGCAAAATCCTATGACGAAGCGTCTTTTAACAAAATCAAAAATCATCGTGATTTCGAATTCCATTTCCATGATTTTCGATTGACCTCTAAGACTGCCAAAATGGCACAAGGCTGCGAAGTGGTGTGCGCATTTGTAAATGACGATTTGTCAGCTCCAGTACTTAAACAGCTTTCTCTCGGTGGCACTAAGTTGATCGCCATGCGTTGTGCAGGCTTTGATAAAGTAGATTTAAAAGCAGCAAAAGAGTTCGGGCTGCAAGTGGTGCGCGTCCCTGCTTATTCGCCAGAGGCGGTCGCAGAGCACACCGTCGGGATGATGATGTGTTTAAACAGACGCCTACATAAAGCATACCAACGTACTCGTGATGCTAACTTCAACTTGGAAGGCTTAGTGGGTTTTAACTTCCATGGCAAAACCGTAGGTGTCGTCGGTACGGGCAAAATTGGTATCGCAACCATGCGCATCTTTAAAGGTTTGGGCATGGAAATACTATGCTACGATCCATATGAAAACCCACTTGCGTTGGAAATGGGCGCACGCTACTGCTCTCTTGAAGAAATCTATGCAGAGGCCGATGTTATTTCTTTACACTGCCCGATGAGCGAAGAAAACTATCACCTCCTCAACGAGAATTCCTTCTCGCAAATGAAAGATGGCGTAATGATCATCAATACCAGCCGTGGCGAGTTACTAGACTCCGTGGCGGCCATCGAAGCATTGAAACAAGGCAAGATTGGTGCACTTGGTTTGGACGTCTATGACAATGAGAAAGACTTATTCTTCCAAGACAAATCAAATGACGTAATTGTTGATGACGTATTCCGCCGCTTATCTGCATGCCACAACGTATTGTTCACTGGCCACCAAGCATTCTTGACTCATGAAGCTCTGAATAACATCGCGTCCGTGACTCTAAGCAACGTGGATGCTTTCTTTACCGGCAACCCGTCAGGTAATGAACTGATCAACTAAATCAATAGATCGAGCAGTATAGTAGAGCGTTGAATTTCAGCTATGCTATACTCCTCGACCATTAAAAATTTGAGTCCAATTACCATGAGCATAAAAACCGATATTCAAAAGCTGCACAACCGTTTAGATACTTGCCAACGCAAACTGGATGCGGCACGTTCTCGTGGTGATCATGAAATGATTACTAAGTTCACGAATGAAGTTGACGATCTAACCAAGAAACTAAATCAACTTAAGCACAAGCAAACATACGAGCTGAACAAAGAGCGTAAGAGCCTGCTTGATATGCCATTCTCTCGTGAAATCACTAAAGCAGAGCAAGCAGATATCGGCAAGCTTAAAAAGCGTGTACGCGGCCTAGTTATCGTTCACCCATTGACTAAAGTGGGTAAAGAACTGCGCCTAGACGTAATGACAGGTTTTGCTCCAAAAGAGTTCTAATAACTCTATTAAGCAACGGATATTGAAAAGCCCAAGCAGCTAGCTTGGGCTTTTTTGTAATTTAAATTCAGTAAGTTGGGTTTTAGTTGAAATCTATTTAAACGGCGAGTGACAGTGCAACCTGTTCAGTTTTAAACCTCCCGTTGTGGTAAAGCCTCACTTCACTTCCAGACACTAAAACAACAAAAGCCCGTTGATTTCTCAACGGGCTTTCTATTTAGTCTCTGAGTCCGAGGACGACTAATCCTAAGTCGCGACTGACTTGGGATTTAATGCAAATTCCGTCTAATTCTCAAACATCAGAAATGAAAAAAGCCTCGCTATTTCTAGCG